>NZ_JBSXOA010000011.1:0-825084 GCF_056857935.1 Gracilimonas sp. B-17 | reverse complement strand
AGTCATTATAGCTTAAATTAGGAATAATCCTGCCGAGCGATAACTTAAGAGACCATAATTCAGACATGCATAAATCACGTTATTTACCGTATTGGAAGTCGGAGACTTCCCGAATATTCAATTTTCAGTCTCCGCTTGGCTAAAGACTGAAAATATCCATTGTTGTATTAATAGGGGTTTCAAAGTAGAATATTTACCAAAAATCCGAACGCTTCAAGGACCTACGGACGCTTGAAGGTTCTGCATTGGATATTAAATATTGAATGTCAATGTTCAACCGGCTTCTTGCCAGAGTCGCTCGTTCTTAGTGATCGTGAAGCTCCAGAGAATGCCGCCCATGGCCATAATTCCTCCATAGACCAGGATCAATGGCTTTACACCCATGATATCAAATTCAAGGATCAGGGAAGCGATGGTCGTTGAAATAGAACTCCCGATCGTAAACAAAAGCCATTCAGTACTAAAGATCCTGCCCCGAAAGGTATCCCGGGTGCGTTTCTGAAGCAGTACCGTACTGGTCACCCAGTTAGCCCCTGAGGCGGCATGAGCCATCAGCACAAAGATCAGCATCAGTACAAGACTGTTCACTATACCCACGATCATATACATCAGCCCGCAAAAGGTGATCGCAAGCCCCATCACCATTACCCAGTCCTTTTCATCGCTGAACAGTCTCCGCCCGATCACAGGACCAATTCCGGTTCCTATGCCTCTTGCCGCATACAATAAACCCAGGCCGATACTTCCCATCATCAAAACTTCTTCACTCACAATAATGAGCAGGTAAACCAATCCTCCCAGAAAGACCGTCGAGGTTCCTTTGGCCAGTGAAGGTCTCAGAATATGCCGGTTATCAAAGAGGTACCTGAGTCCTTCCCGGATGCCTTTGAAAGGATTTCTGGTACGGTACATCTCCTCCTTTGACAAACGCTTCTGAGGGATCACCGCCCGGAAAACGAACCAGGCAGAAAGTACGTAGGTCAGGGAATCCAGGATCAGCACCATGTCGGTTCCCAGAAGATCGGTAGCAAAACCACCTATGGCCATTCCGGTCGTAAAAATGATACTCCAGGTAGCCGTTGAAATAATGTTGGCGTTGGTCAGGTTTTCCTCTGAGGTCACATTGGGAATAGAGGATGTTTTTGCCGGTTCAAAGACCGCTGATAACATCATTTGTATGGCAGTAAGCACATAGGCGATCCAAAGGGTTTCAGGGGACCTGACCAGTATAATGCCCAAAACCGCCACCCCTCTCAGGAGGTCGCACCAGATCATAAGCTTGCGGCGGTTGAATCGGTCGGCCAGGTATCCGGCAAAGGGTGAGAAGAAAGCCAGACTCAGCATCTTCACCACAATGATGAGTCCAAGCAGGAATTCAGAATCTGAATAGCGGGCTATGATGGCATACAGTGCCAGTAAGCCGAACCAATCCCCGAAATTTGACACCGACTGGGACAACCAAAGGCGACGAAAATCGTGGTTTTCTTTAATTAGGGAATAATACGGACGAAGATTGTCAAACATAAAAAGCAGCCGTCAGCACCGGGCTTTCAGCTATTTGAAAAGATTTTATAATTTATTTGTAGGTCATCCTGCGGATACTTCCGAAGGATCTGCACATATTCGAACACGCTTTGAACTGTGACAAGGCTTCTCCGCCGGCTGGCGGATCAGCATGACCCGTTTCCAGTTCAGAGTTGAATGTTGAGTGTTCAACAATCACTTCACGCCGGTGCTTCCAAACCCGCCATCACCGCGATCCGTTTCATCCAACTCATCTACTTCAACCACAGGAAACTGCGTGACCGGAGCGATCACCATTTGTGCGATACGATCGCCATGACTGATCTCAAATTCCTCTTCCCCATGATTAATGGCGATCACCTTCACCTCTCCCCTGTAATCGGCATCGATGGTACCGGGAGCATTCAGCATGGTGATGCCATTACGTATGGCCAGCCCGCTGCGGGGACGTATCTGTGCCTCATAGCCTTCAGGCAGGGCCATTTGTAAACCGGTGGGGATCAGTTTCCTTTCCCCGGGCTTTAAAATGATGGGTGCTTCCAGGGCCGCACGAATATCCATTCCGGCCGAAGCAATGGTTTCATAACTAGGCAGTGGCAGATCTTTTCCGTGATCCAGTTTTTTGATCAATACTTTATTCATAGGTCTTCGCGCGTGTATTCTATAAGCTTTACTTTAACATTGCCCCAAAGCACTTTTACCCGGGCTTCGAGTGGTATCCTGAGGTCATCATTCATGAACCAGGCTCTGAAATCGCCACTGAAGCCGAATGGTCCTTCAATATTCTCTGTCCGTCCCTGCAGCAGATACGCCTGAACCGGCTCATCAAAAGCTTCATACCTTCGTTCTTCAAGTTCTGTGGAATTCCGGCCAAAGATATAGCCTTTTTTCTTGGTCACATATACCGGCAGGGCAAATCCCTGCTGAGTGCCGGCATGCATCCGGGAGACGTAAAAGATCAGGTGACCGGAGGTGGCAGGATCTTCCAGGTCCAGGGTATCACGGCTGCCGTCTTCCTCTTTGTAGTAGACCTTGTCCAGGTCGCGGTCGAACCAATACTGAATTTCGTTCATCTCATTTTCGTCGATGTTATCCTTCCAGTACTTGTTTTCCACCGGCCAGCCATCCTCATTCACATGAAAGATACTATGCAATCGGTCCAGCTCTTTACCTACAAAAGGGATCTTTGAATTGGATTCGATCTCCGTCAGGATATGCTTGCGCTCCTGATCCTGATACAGGGTATCACTCAGCAGTTCCACATTTACCCAACCGAGTTTCAGGAAACCGTATTTCACCTCGTAGCGAAAGGTTTCCTTCACTGAAAAGAAAACCTCCATGTCGGGGGGTGTTTCCTTATCAGACGGGTAAAGATCCTGAGCCGCAAGCGAACCACCAACACCCGCAAAGACTAACAGGACAGTTAACAGGATGACTTTTTTAAATGCTTTCATTTTTCTTCCTCAGGTTCCGCCACAAAGGTCTCGAAGGAATCCTCATCATACCCCACCAGAACGGCTTCGTCTTTTATAAGCACCGGCCGCTTGATCATCACCTGATGTTCCAGCAACTGCTCAAACAGTTCCTCATCAGACAGGTCCTTTTTGGCCAGCCCGAGGTCTCTCCATTTGCGCCCTCTTTTATTAACCAACACATCCAGACCTACTTTGAACTCCAGTTCTTTCAGTTCTTCTTTGGTGAGGGGAGCTTTCTTAATATCGATGAATTCGTATTCAACATCGTGCGCATCCATCCATTTTTTAGTGTCACGGATCTTGTTGCAGTTGTTAATTCCCACTATGTGAAGCATGATATTATTAAGTAAAAGATTTTTGTATTTTTGATGCTTAAAGATACGGTTTGTTCTCGCAAATTCGAACGTATTGAACCCTAAGTTCGTGCCTTTTTATGAAGAAGTTTTTTTCGATCCCTGTATTTCTCTGTATTCTGCTGCTCACAGCCTCCTGTACCCGTAATAACGCCCAGCGCGATTTTGAGCAGGATGCCTATACCGAACCTGCCGGTTATACGGAAACCAATGCCCAGGCTGAGATCATTTCCCTGGATGAGGACGACTGGAGAACCTCTCCGCTGTTTCAGGGATTGATCAATATTGTACCTGCCATACCGAACCCTGTGGCCACCAACCAATCTGTGCAGATCGATGTGGAACTGACCGGTGTAAATTCAGTGAATGGGCTCGAAGTCCTGGTTCGGTATCCGGACAACAGCTTCGGTACCCTTTATCAGAATTTTGAAACCCTGAATCCCGGAATCACTCCCGTCTTTATCAATCCTCTTGAACTGGGAATCGATGGTTCCCCCGAGGCTTCACGCGGACTCAAACGCATCTTCATATTTGACGGAAACAGCCAGATGATCTCCTACGGCGACATCATGGTGGAATAAACGAGGGGAATAATAAATATCGAACAAGGAATATCCAATATTGAAGGTACTACATAGACATTTCGTTATTCATTATTCCTTGTTCAATATTCGATATTAAAAACATATCTTTTTTTAGCATTAACACATGAACCACCTCGTTTCCGCTTCCGATGATCAGGAAAAACTGCCCCGCAAAATAGGCCTATGGGGTTTGTGGATGCTGGTGGTGAATGGTTTTGTTGGAGCCGGGATCTTTGGCTTGCCAAGCGGAGCCTATGATCTGGCCGGGGAATACAGCATATATATTTATGTGGCCTGTGCCCTGCTTATGCTGCCCGTGATCCTGAGTTTTGCTGAACTGGGCAGTTATTTCCGCGGTACCGGCGGCCCCATCAGATATGGCACTGAAGCCTTTGGTCCCTTTATCGGTTTTCAGGCCGGCTGGCTGTTCTATGTGGCCCGACTCATTTCCTTTGCTGCCAACTCCGTACTGCTAACCGACAGTATCGGGTATTTCTTTGATTTTGCCACGGGTGGAACCGGACGCCTCATCACCCTGGCCGTCATCATCGGTGGGCTGACCCTTGTGAATGTGCTGGGAGCCGTGGAGTCGATCCGCTCACTGGCCATCTTTACCGTACTTAAATTTTCCATCCTGCTGTTTCTCGTCTTTGGAGGACTGACCGTTCTTGGCAGCGAATTCGCTCCCACCTTTGAAGGCCCTATTCCACCGGTATCCGATCTTGGAGCTGCGGCCCTGCTGCTGATCTATGCCTTCGTGGGCTTTGAAGGCGCTGTGGTGCCGGCCGGTGAATCAAAGAATCCCGAGCGCGACATGCCCCTGGCCTTGCTTTTAGGACTCGGTTCCGTGGTGATCCTATACATGTTCATACAGCTGGTAGCACAGGCAGCCGTCCCTAACCTGGGTGATACCACTTCCCCGCTGCTCGATGCCTCGGGCGTACTCTTTGGTCCCATTGGTGCCATCATCCTGATGATCGGCGTGGTGGCTTCGGTAACCGGCAACCTGGTAAGCACTATGTTTTCCACGCCCCGGCTTACCTATGCCTTATCCATTGAAGGCTCCCTGCCCGAATGGTTTGGCAGGGTACATCCCAAATTCCTGACGCCCACCAACTCCGTGATCTTCTTTGGCGTGCTGGCCTTTATCTTCGCCGCACTGGGTTCCTTTACCTACCTGGCCGCTATGACGGTACTTTCCCGACTGTTCCTCTTCATTATCAGCTGTGGCGCCATTCCCAAGCTGCGTCCCCGTTTCAAGGACCAAAGCCCATTTATCCTCAAAGGCGGATACCTCATCCCGGTCCTTGGCATCCTCGCCTGTATCTGGCTCATGTTTCAGGTCAGCTTCAGTTCCATCTGGTTGACGGCTCTCTTTATCGCCATCGGCACCGGATTGTATCTCCTCAGCCGAAATAAACCTGCAAAATAACCACACCCACTTCACAGATCGGTCCATCGCTGATCGATCATTCGCAGATCAAAACACCAACTTCATCATTGGATGTTCCGTGTTGGATATTGGATATTCATATCGCTTAACCACTTAAATTGACTTTACTTCCAAAGATGGTATTTTAGGGGATAAGTTTTTCGAGTCTAATCTGAAAGTCTCATCGAGATTACAAATCGCATAATATTATTTTATAGCATTTTTATCATGACTGATATTCCAAGTATTACTATCTCAAGTGTTTCAGATTTTATTAGTCAGCTTGAATCTAGAATTGTTGAAGATAACCGAATTACTCTTTTCCGTGGACAAAACACAGATCGAGCTTTAATACCAAAAATTGCCAGGCATTATTTCGCCAAAAGTAGGAATGTTGATGAAAAACGAATGCTGGACGAATTCAACGTTCACAGTATTCAATATTTAAGCTACTATCCAAATAATGATTTAGAAAAACTTACAATTGCTCAACATCACGGACTTCCCACAAGACTTTTAGATTGGACAGAAAATGCACTTGCAGCATTATTTTTTGCTGTAAATAAAAATCCTAATAAAGATGATTCAGCTGTTGTATGGATTTTAAGTGTTGAAAGAGGAAGCGAGATGATTATAAATGATTCGAAGATCCCAGTATTTGAACAAAATAATCTTAAGCTATTCAAGCCAGCTACTATCATCTCTCGGGTTACATCACAATTGGGTTGGTTTAGTTTACACTCATATCATGGAGATGGTTTTTATCAAAGAGCAGATATTGATTATCAAGATGAAACGAGATTAAATAAAGTTATAATCAAAGACGGTTGTTCAGATTCAATCCTGAAAACACTTGAAAGTTGTGGAATTAACGAGCATTCAATTTTCAGAGATTTAGATTCACTTGGGAAATATATTTTCAACAAATATCGTAAATAACAAATCGTACTATTATAGGCGGTTAAACTCAATCCCAACCCCCGGTTGGAAACGCATGCCAGGGCCACACGGTTCAAATGGCTTAATTTAGTTTATCCAGAAGCGACGGTCGACCAAAATCATCTACAGCGGTAACCCTGTCCACAGTTACCATATTTCTTCATTTTCATTCATAACCTCAATCAAAATAATTTCATGAAATTTCCTTCATATTTAAGTCGAATTATTCTTCTATTTTTTGTTTGTATTTGTTGGAATATTAAGAAATCCTATGCACAGAGTGGTACAGAGACACAGGTCACATTTACAGAGCAGAAAATTGAGGAAGCCCGCCTACAGATCCAGCGAATATTATCTGAATATCCACTCGATCCCTGGATCATTACGCAAGAAGTTCAGATCAAAGCAGGGGTTGATCCACACAGCAGACCGATCCTCACACTCAATACAGATTATCTGGACGATGACCAGACCCAACTTTCCATTTTCGTACATGAACAGGCACATTGGATTCCATGGGCAAAACGAAAGGCCGCGATCGAAAGTTTAAGGGAGTTATATCCTGAGATACCGGGAGTACCCGAGAATAACAATAACCCTGCTGGGGATAGGTTGGCTACCTATAATCACATGGTAGTGGCCTGGGTCGAGTTTGATGCGATGATAGAACTGGTAGGCAAACAGAAAGCAAGTCAAATTATAAAAGACAAAGTACAAGAAAAGGTAAGTGAACCTTATTCAGCGGTTGAAAAAAGCTTTATTTGGTACAATGAGCGCGTACTTAAAGCCCCTCAAAAGATCGGTTCCATTTTAAAAGAACACGACATTATATATACCCCTGAACGAGGCATTGTGATTGAGGGAAATTAATATTGAGTAATAAGATTAGCCAGTTCGCAGGGACGTACCATTCCCTCGGTTTCCACATTCGATCTGCTTAGTTCCCATAGTACAAATTGCAATACCATCTATCCTAATTTGCACGACACAAGTACATAATTTGATCTACACCGTAATATTTAACAGAGTAAGCCTTTACATATGTTTAGTATCAAAAATAATTTGAATAAGCTTCCATGGAAATTACTAAGTATTGAGGCAGCTCTGGTGGTCTTCAGTGTATTGCTGGCTCTTGGACTCAACAGTTGGCGTCAATCTCAGTCGCAAGAGCAATTAGCAGAAAGAGCTTTGCGAGGGATAGTTCAGGAAGTTCAGAGTAACTGCACACGAATTAACAACGTTCAATCATATCATCAGGCCGTTGCAAATGGAGATCGCCAACCCGGAGGTATACAGATCGGGTTACTTCGCAATCAATCATGGGATGCTGCAAAAACGATTGGTGCGGCTCCCCATCTTGATTATGAAATTGTGGCAAATATTGAAAAAATTTATGCCAATCAAAGCGATCATCGTTCAATTTCGAAATCCTATGTTACCGCTTTGTTTACCGTTATACTTCAAGAAAAACAGATGGAACAAGGACAAGCAAAGACTCCGGCAGGTGAGCAGGCTGTAATTCGAGAGCTTCTGCGAATACAAACCAATTTATTGGAGGAGTATCAGCATTTTTCAAAGCTTGTTGAAAAACACTACGATCAAACAATAGAAGTGAACAATTTATGTAAAGGAAAATAACATTTGAAGTCAGGCAATTAATTCTCCTCGTTTCGGAGCTCAGCTCCGGATTATACTAAAGAGACTTTGTCTCCGGTGTTCTCTAATAAAGGAGTAAGCTCAAACTTAGCGACCAACACAATAAATACTACGTGGTCATTTGTTCTCGTTCCGGTGCTCTGCTCTGGAATGCTCAATTGAGGCTCTGCCTCTTATCTAGTCTTGCACAGTTGCACAAAATAGGAAGCAGGAGCTTCAGGGAAAACGTTGCTAAGCCGGGGCTTAGCAACGAGTGCATGTGCCTTGCAATATGCCGGAAGTGGTCATTTCGCGGCGAATGCCCGAAATCTAATAGTTCGAGACAAAATAATACGTTGAAGCAATGGCAACTTTTAGATTCCCGCCTTCGCGGGAATGACCGGCCTTCGGTGGTTCATCAATTCACATAAGCGTTTCTGATCGCAATCACAGACGTCGGAGACTACCGGTGTGGTACGCAAATCAAAGCACACCCATTCATCGTTGAATATACTGTGTTGGATGTTCATCCTTCTAATTGCTTTATAACGCCTTCATAATACATTTGTAAACTCTTTAATTAAAAATTGAGAAGTTTTATTTCAAAGAAGACTTTTTTTCATAGAAGACCCTATATCCTTCTTTCATTCTGAATACCATAAATGAACTAATTAATTAAAAAACTGAAGATCATGAGTGTAGAACACAAAAGACTTGGGAGACACGGTGTACTCGTTAGCAATATTTGCCTGGGAACGATGAATTTTGGCTGGAAAACGAATGAAGAAGACAGTTTCAAGATCATGGATCGGGCACTGGAGTTAGGCATCAATTTCTTTGATACCGCTGATGTGTATGGATGGACGGAACAGCATGGATATACAGAAGAAATAATAGGCCGGTGGATTGCCCAAGGCGGTGGAAGAAGAGATGCTATTGTGCTCTCAACCAAAGTGTATAACCCGGTTGATCGAAAAGAAAATTTACCTGAAGTAAACAGTGACGGACGTAGCCTGAGTGCTTATAAGATCCGGAAACATTGTGAAGGTAGCCTCAAACGGTTACAGACAGATAGAATTGATCTGTACCAGATGCACCATATTGATCATAAATGCCCCTGGGATGAAACATGGCAAAGCTTTGATACATTAATTAAACAGGGTAAAGTTGTATACGTTGGGTCAAGTAATTTTGCGGGATGGGATATTGCAACAGCTTGTCAGGAAGCATCCAAACGCGGAATGTTAGGTTTGGTTAGTGAGCAAAGCATTTACAATCTTGATAATAGAATGCTCGAATTAGAAGTTATTCCCGCATGCAGACATTACGGACTTGGTTTAATTCCATGGAGCCCTTTAGCAGGCGGTTTACTGGGGGGTGCACTCCAAAAACAGAATGAAGGACGACGCGCCGATGAGGAATCTGTGAAAGAGATTGAAAAGAAACGCGATCAGCTTAAAAAATATGAAGCTTTATGTAAAAAAATTGGGCATCCGCCAGCAGAAGTAGCATTAGCCTGGTTGCTTCACAATCCAATTGTGACTGCCCCCATTATTGGCCCAAGAACCGTTGAACAGCTAGAAAGTGCCGTCCGCGCTGCCAGTATTCAACTGGACGATGAAACACTCGAAAAACTGGATGAGATCTTCCCGGGTCCCGGTGGCGAAGCTCCCATGGCATATGCCTGGTAGTTAGGTTTAATCTCCTTGTTCTCGTTTGTCCTAGTTTCGGAGCTCTGCTCCGGAATGCCCCGGCGAGGCTCCGCCTCCGATGTGTTCTTTTATGTGAGGAAGTTAAAGTTTTCAACCAGCAAAATGATGGTTACCCCTCATAGATCGGTCGTTCGGTCCATCGTTCATTCGTAAATCACCTACCCTAGCTCTGTTATTGAAGCCGGAACCTAACTATCAGCACATCAAAATATTGTTGGGTCATTTCACGACGAATGCCCGAGATCAAATAGTTCGATACAAATTAATACGTTGAAGCACTGGCACCTATTAGATTCCCGCCTTCGCGGGAATGACCGGCCTGTGATGTTTGACCTGTATCCATTTATACTTCGGTCCCCGGTCTTCCGTCCTCAGTCCATCGGTCATTCGCAAATCAAAATATGCCCCAAAAATCACTGGATGTTCCGTGTTGGACATTAGTATTCTTAAGCCTTCCTCCTCCTGCAATTTTCAACTAATATCAGTATTCCTACCCAAAGTATTGACTTTATGACTAATCTTTCCATTTTAGGATATCAGACGGGTATTACTTTTGTCTTCCATCTAAGCGAAAAATATTATGGATTTACAAACCCTCACTGTTCCCGGGGCAAAAGTGCATATGAAGTTTGGCAAAGGTTCAAAACTATTAAAAGATTACCGTTTTACTTACTCATACGTCGGATTTTCTATTCCCCGAACGTTCAATACAATGTTCCCGCGTACCGGTTTCTTGATATTCAATATGTTTGTTGGAAAAGACATAACAACCCGGTTCTTGAACTATGAAAGATCTGTGACACAGCCTAATCATTTATACATTTCCGGTTTATTTTCCAGGAGTTCATTAGATGTTAGTCATAAGGGAAACGGAGCCGTATATGCAATGAAAGTTCATCCGGTAATTGGTTACCACCTATTGAAGATCCCTATGTCTGAACTGTTAAACCGGCAGGTACGAATATGCCATATTATTGATCTGAAAGACCGGTTTCTGGAAAAAACTGAAATGAGTCATCAAATTAACTCATTTGATGATCCGTATATAAATGAATTTTTTGAAAAAACTCTTCCCCCAAAAACTGTATACCAAAATGACCCTATATACCACGCAGTAAATAACATCATTCATACAAGAGGTTTGATCACAGTCGACAAACTGGCCAAACTATGTTTCATGAGTCGACGTACATTGAACCGCCAGTTTAAACTAAAAGTAGGTCTTTCACCAAAACGATATGCTAAGATCTGGCAGATCCAATACGCTATGGAACTCATTCAGCGGAACCCCAATGCCCGTTTGGGCGAAATCGCTTTTAAGGCCGGTTATTATGATGTAGCTCATTTGGCACGCGACTTCAGGACCAAAGTTGCACTCCCCCCCTCAGAGTTTATTCAGGATATCAACCCTCTCTGCCAAAACTTTCTTGATGCCCCGAAAATGTTATAAGATTGTCCGATTTGTACAGTAGATTGGTGCAATATTTTAATATGCTGAAAGCTATTACATCACTGAAATAATGCATGGAACCTGAATTTAAAGGCAATTCTGTGAATAAAAAATATTTTCAGTTTTCAGTGATTTCTAAATTTCTAATCTTTCAAACGGGGACTATCATGAATAGTTTTTTCAAAACACCTTTTTTAAGTACACTTCTTACCATTTGTGGATTTGCGCTTCTTCAGGCACAATCAGAAAATGTGGCCACGAAAGAATATTCGAAGGAAAAAGCCGAAGTAATGGAAACAATGGGTGCAATTACTGAAAGCATCAAAATGGGTGACATAGACAAGTTGATCTCATTTCATGCATATGGACCAAATTTTACTGAGTTTAAACAAGGGGCACCTCGCAATGGCGGTGAAGAAAACGAAGCCTTTGAACGGGAAGTTTTCGGAAACGTGACAGAAGTTGTGAAAATGGATGCTAATGACATGAAAGTAGCGGTTTATCACGGAAACGTAGCCGTGGTCACCTTTCATTCTGATTTTCATTTAAAGTTTGAGGAAGACACCTCTATTGTGAATGATCAGATCAGCCTGGTATTTGTAAAAAATGAAAAGGGAGAATGGAAAATCGTTCACGAACATCACTCACCCCTGAAAACCATGTAGATAAGTCCCTTATTTCCTAACTCCGGAGCTTAGCATCAATTTGAGTAAGTAGTCATTTCTTAGCGAATGCCTGCCTATACCGTCAGGCAGGCACGAGATCTTATAGTTCGGTACAAATTAATACGTTGAAGCAATGGCACTCACTAGATTCCCGCCTTCGCGGGAATGACCGGGCTTCGGTAGATAGTCCATTACCAACACCTGAACTTTGGATGTTCCTTGTTGGATGTTGAATATTCTTACTCCGGTCCACGGTCCTCCGTCCCCGGTCGTCGGTCATCAGTCTCACACCAAAGTCCACATCAACCTCCAATGTTGAGATAAGAGACAACTTGAACATTGGATATTCCGTGTTGGATATTCGATATTCCATAGGTTATATCATCCCTCTATCATAATAAGACGCGCTAATTTCACAATAATCTCTCCATGAATACCTGGTTTGTATACATCATCCGTTGCACCGATGGCAGCCTGTATACCGGATGCACCAATCATCTCATAAGGCGATGGCATCAGCACCGTCAGGGAACCGGAGCCCGGTACCTGCGGGCCCATCCACCGGAAAGAATGGTGTATGTTGAAGAAGTCACCGATCAATCCACCGCCTGCAAGAGGGAATACGAGATCAAGCAGTTTTTGAGGCAGGAAAAGGAAGCGCTGATCAAGCAAGAACTTTGAGACTGTATCTTACACACAGAAATGAATCACTTAATCCCTCGTTCCTGTGTTCTGCTCCGGAATGCCCCTTTGAGGCTCTGCCTTCCTATCTGGTCTTGTTCAGCTGGCACATAATAGGAAGCCGGAGCTTCCGGGACTGCGTTACTAAGCAGGAGCTTAGTAACGAGTATGTGTGAGGAAATTCAAACTTTCCTACCAGTAAATTCAATACTATATGGTCATTTCGCGGCGAATGCCCGAAATCTAATAGGTTGATTAAGATTATGCCATTGAAGCACTGGAGGCTATTGGATTCCCGCCTTCGCGGGAATGACCGGTATGGAGTGAATGATCATTACTACCCCTTCAACCTTGGATATTCCTTGTTGGATATTGGATATTGAAATTCCCTACTCCGGTCCCCGGTCCACCGCCTTCGGTCCTCCATCAGCGCCAGCTCGGAATTGTTCAAAAAGATCCGGAATAACCGTCAGCGGATAGCTTGAATTCGAATTGATAAGCACACAGATCCCAAGTCCCTCATCAGGAGCAAAAGCGATCTCACTGCGGTATCCGTTTACGTATCCCCCATGGTACACGACCTTCTGACCGTTATTATCCAGCGTCCTCCACCCCATTCCATAATGTGATCTATTCACCCCGTTCCAATGCCTGCTGAACCGTCGGTTATTGATGGTAGCCAAAGGTTCATAGATCGTGCTTAGGGTTTCTTTGGAGATCACTTCCGGATAATGTCCGGTTAACAGCAGCAGCCATTTTCCCATATCGGAAGCAGACGCATTGATCCCACCTGATGAAACCGCATTATAGTACTTTCGGGAAATAGGGATGGGAACGCGTCCATGCGACCTGGAATGATACACGTGAGGAGATGCTTTGTTAGCGGCGTTTCTAATACTTTCAAAACTGGCCGAGGCATGATCCATATCTAAGGGCTTGAAGAGCTTTTCATGAAGCAGGGCATTGAAGCCGGTATCAGCCTGCACTTCCAGCACTTTTTCGATCACCGAATAAGCCGCATTCTGATAGGCAATTTGCTCTCCTTCCCTTGCGATCAGTGGGACCTGTTCCAGCCGGGGAATGATGCGATCCAATGACAGTCCGTCTTCGACTAGATTCGTATAGGCATGTCTGGGTAATCCTGAAGTGTGCGATAATAAATGCTTCACTTTAATCCGTTCCGATTGTTCCGGATCGTTAAGCTGAAAATTATTCAGGTAACGGGATACCGGCTCATCCCAGCTTACAACTCCTTGCTCCACAAAAACGCCTGTCAGCACCGAGGCAAAACCTTTAGAGACACTTCCAAGCCTGAATACCGTATGTTCATTTACTTCTTCAGGCTTGCCATTCTCTTTCACTCCAAAACCCTTTTGAAAGACCACACGGCCATCTTTAACGATCACAACTGCTCCTCCGGGAATGCGTTTTTGGTTCAATCCCTCTTCAAAATCACGTTCAAAGTCATCCAGGTAATTAGCCAGGGAATCATCCATTACCCATGTGCTGTCTTTGTCAGCTTTTGGAGCTTCCTTTGGCTCAGATTTGAGATCGGTACAGGCCAGATACGTACCGGAAACTAATAGAAGTAAGAAACATGCGGAAAGAATTCGGGTCACAGGATCACATTATGCAGCATCAGGCTGCCATTCATGTTATGGTTATGTATAAGATAAGTGCTTGCCAAGCATACTAAAAAACTGACTTCAATGAAATATAGTATTGGGAATTGGACTTTTTTATTCCTCATTCGCACTGAATTTGAAGCTGGAGTTTCAGGGATGGCGTTGTTACGGCAGGGCTGGCAGGCTTTGCGCTGAGAGCATTAAATAGTATGTGGTCATTTCTCGGCGATAGCCCTCCTTTGCCGGAAGACAGACCCGAAATCTAATGAGTTGATACTGATTATGACTACTGAAGCACCGGCACTCATTAGATTCCCGCTTTCGTGGGAATGACCGGGTCGGGCTTTTGGATATGATCTTTTTTCGGAGATTGATATTAAGTACAAATTTAGCTTGATCAGTATTGAATGACCGATTCACCGAACGACCGATTTTCGATGGACGATTTGTATTCAGACAGAACTTAGCCTTCATGCTCGTCATGTAACTCGAGCTTCGCAATGATTCGTACAAGTCGCAAAGCATATTGTAACCCGGGTAACATTCACGCGTAAAGCATCTTCAAATTTCAGTAAATTGTGTTTCTATTTAATTAAAGAACATGACCAAAAAACAAAAAAAGTCTATAGCCAGAGCCGCCCTGCTTATTGGGACCATCATCTCCCTGTATTTTGTGCCATGGGCTCTGCTTAAAGCATGGATACCCCCCTTATCTGACACCGTGCAGGAAGAAGTTGATAATGCGATCGGTCATGGGTTTGATGGGATCATCGTGTATGTTGATCAAGGCGGGAAGGAACCCACTTTTTACACTGCAGGCTGGAAAAACAGAGCGGAACGGATACCGGCCGATCCTCATGCCTTATTCAAGATCGCCAGTATTGGAAAACTATATGATGCGGTCTCGATCACAAAATTGGTAGCAAACGGACGTTTGTCACTGGATAAGACTCTGGCCGAGTACTTTCCTGAACTGGAAGGAAGAATTGAGTACGCTGATCAGATCACACTGAAAATGATGGTGCAGCATCGAAGTGGGATCCCAAATTTAACGGATACCCCCAATTTCTGGATCGATCCCCAAAAAAGCAGTGAAGAAGCTCTTGAACGGGTGCTGGATCTACCGGCCAGCTTTGAACCGGGATCAAGCTATGAGTATTCAAATACCAACTACCTGTTGATCAACCTCCTTGTGGAGAAGATATCCGGAATGGAGCACTCCCAATTCATTAGAAAAGAGATCCTGACCCCTTTAGGCCTCAAAAACACCTTCAGCTCCATTCATGAGATTGACATGGACGACCTGATGAGTGGCTATTATGTGGGTGTCGAAGAGGACATCAAAACAACGGATTATGCATCCATGGTGGCGACTGCAGAAGATGTGGGCAATTTCTTGCGGGCTCTGAACGATGGGTCTTTGTTAAATGAAGAGGAACAGGAGATCTATGCTTCAATTTACAAATTTGACCACACCGGTTTGATCCCCGGTTATCAAAGTATTGCCAAATACCATCGCGACATTGACACGGTGGTCATTCAATTTGTTAATACAACGAATTTTGACGGTTACACCTGGAGTTTATCAGAGATCGTCTATGAACGTATTGTTAATGTGCTTCGCAATACTTCGTAACACATAGGGACTTTTACCGTAGGTATGATCCAAATTATCAATTAAATAACTGTCCTTTGCTTTCTAGAATTCTTTCCATTTTTATGGGGATCTGTTTTATTCCGGTATTAGCCCATTCACAATCTGCAACGCAATTACCCTGGAATGACCAACTTGTCTCTGATTTTTCAACCGAGCTGGATTCCCTAAGAACGGCAAACCACATACCCGGACTGGCTGCCGCCATTGTAAAGGATCAGGAATTGGTCTGGTCTGAAGGATTCGGAAGCTCACATTTTGATACCGGTGATGGAGCTTCATTCAAGGATGTAACTCCGGATACTCCTTTCTGGATCGCCTCTGTCACAAAAACCTTTTTGGGCCTTCTATTCCTTCAACTTGAGGAGCAGGGAAAAGTTGATTTTGAATCTCACATCAACGATATGCCGGGCTGGGATAATTTTTGCAGCTGGCTGGCCGGATCAGGAATTGTATTTGGTAACGACCTTCGCTGTAAGGCATCGATATCAATCCAAAACGTTCTTAATCATACGGTCAACGGAGAACCAGGAACCAGGTTTATGTATAATCCTATCATGTATTCCCGCCTCTCCCGGTATATCGAATATGTGTATGGCAAACCTATCAGTGCTGTAGAAGGCCGCCATAATACGATGGCTCAACTGATACAGGAAAATATTCTCGCCCCTGCCGGCATGAATAACACCATGTCAAGTATGTGGCAACGTGAAAAAGCCCTCGTATTCTTTGATATGGCTCAGGGATTTGAATACAAAGATGGCAGCTATCACCGTAAAAGACATATTGAACGGCACCTTGCGGGCGGTGCCGGTATTGTATCATCAGTCAATGACCTTGCAAAATACGATATTGCCATAGATACCGGTCTCCTGGCATCAGAGGCAGTCAATAAGAAACTCTTTACTCCTGCGAAGTCACCTGATGGCACAGCACTCCCTTATGCTTTTGGCTGGTACGTGCAGGAGTATCGTGGTGAGAAACTGATATGGCATTCAGGCTGGGATGAAGAAGCCGGGTTTACTGCCCTTTACCTTAAAATTCCGGAACGTGATCTGACGTTGATTCTTCTCGCAAACAGTGAAGGCATGTGGTGGGGAAACCCACTGGATAAAGCAGCCGTTGAAAAATCTGTATTTGCCCGGACGTTCCTTGATCATTTTGTTTTCGGAAGTAAATAAGGGGTGATCGATCACTACTTGTCTCATACTCTGGCAATCAAGAGTTTGGAGCTTCAGAGAATACGTTGATAAGCCAAATCTTAGCAACGAGTACAATAAAAACTATTTGCGTAAGTAATTGCTTACATATATATTCACGTAAGCAAACACTTACGCATTAACTTCCCATGGAAAAAAGAAGAGATGTCTTTCAGGCTGTAGCAGATCCAACAAGGCGGGATATCTTATCCCTAATCGCCAAAGAACCGCTAAACCTGAATTCAATTGCAGAAAACTTTGACATGAGTCGCCCCGCTATATCTCAGCATATCAAAATACTGGATGAAAGCGGCCTGGTAGTTATACAAAAGAAAGGAAGGCAACGGTTTTGCTACATTCATCCACAAAAAATAAAAGAGATAGACGAATGGCTTGAGCAATTCAGGCAACTTTGGGTAGACCGTTTCAACCACCTTGATCAGGTACTCACTAATTTAAAAAACCAAGACAATGAAGAATGAATTAATGACAAACTTCTCTGTTGACAAAAAGAACAAAACTGTAAATGTGAAAAGGGATTTTAAGGCACCTTTAAAACATGTTTGGGCAGCCTGGACAGAACCTGATCTTCTTGACCAATGGTGGGCCCCAAAACCCTGGAAGTCTGAAACCAAAACAATGAATTTCAAAGAAGGTGGCAGACGACTTTACGCCATGGTGAGTCCGGAAGGAGAAAAACATTGGTCTTTTGCTGATTTTATATCTATTTCACCAAAAAATAATATCAAATTCAAGGATGGATTTTGTGATAGTGATGGAAATATTAACCAGGAAATGCCAAGATCGAACTGGAATATTGAGTTTACAGAATCAGATGGCTTGACGACTGTTAATATAAATATACGGCATGAAAACCTGGCTGATCTGGAAACTATTTTGGAAATGGGTTTCAAGGAAGGATTCACAGCCACTATACAGGAATTAGCTCAAATATTGGAATCAGGACACCAGAAGTAAGTCTCGTTCATTGACCTGATCACTTACTTTACCTCAGCCGTGATCTCGCTGCCAACCAGCCTAACTGGTGTGGAATGGTTTGATTTGCGTTTCAATGGTGGACTATCTGATAATAGATCAGAATGAATGGTACTTTTAGGCTACTTTTTAAATTAGTTAATGTTAACACTGTTGTTTAGCAAATGGATCACTACATACTAAATTATGGTTCGGTAATACTGGCTTTTACAGCCATCCGGATGATCAAGCCTTTCAAAGCCCTGGTCGATGAAACCGGCAAGAACAACGTTTCGGTTATGGGGTTTCAATTCAAAGAAACCTATGATGCATTTGGTAATATCTCTTTTCTTAAAAAACTCTGGAAAAAAGAATCCTTTGAGGAGTATGAGTCACCATTGAGAGAAACATTGATCTCTGCCAGATCCCGGCTGAGGTTTCAGGTTATCGGCATTATGGTTTGGTTAATACTGTACCTTATATCCAGATCCATTTTAGCTCTTTAGAATCGTCACGTAGCACCAACTTCCCATTATTCTCATTTCGGAGCTCTGCTCCGTAATGCCCTTCTGTGGCTCCGCCTCAGTTAGTTTTATACAGAGTCGTAACAAGAATCCCTTTACCCTCTTTATAGGGTACCGCCAACAGCTGCTTTGCTTCCTTAACTTTAAGGCAGAAAGGAGTCGCTAACAGATCTACCCCGCTCTTCTTCTTCAACCTGATCCCCTGACCTGAAATGATATCCAGATTGGGTTTGAAATCTCCTTCGGGGGTATGCTCAGTAACAATAAGGTATGGATATTTGCTCAGCTTGGGCACAATGCGTTCTATCTCTGCATTCGATAAATGCTGCAGTACCTGTCTTACCAAAGCACAGTCTCCTTCCGGCAACTCATCATAAGCCATATCCAGACAACTGAATTCCAGGTTCCCTGATTTGAATTTCTTCTTATTACGATCAATGAGATCCTCTACTATATCTACAGCTATATACTGTTTTGTAAACTGAATCAGTTGCCGGCCAATGTTGAAATCACCGCACCCCAGGTCACATACCACCGGGGGCTTTTCAAATGATCGAAAAAAAGTACTGACCGTCTCAATGTATGGATCTACGATATCAGCATGATGGGACCCTGATCCTGAATAAAAATCAGTTCCACTTCCACCCCACAGGTTCAGTTCGTACACTTGCTCCATGGCATCTTTTGTTGGCCAGGGTTGTTTATTCCTTTTTGAACCGGGGTTTTTCATCACTCTGACACTCCTAGACTGTTGATCACATTTACAAGCCATATTCTTTATTACAAATTACTGAACATATGATACCACGTCTTTATAATTAATTCATTCTCTTTTTTTATCTAATGATGCCGTTACTATAATATCATGAAGCCCAAGCAGGTACGTAATCTTAGAAAACAAAAGTATCAGATAATTGAATAATTATTTGGAAAATCATCTCAGATACACAACATTATAAGCTTTAATGCAGCGATCAATAGACACTGAGATGCAATTCTGACAACTGAAATAAAAATCAATGATAAATTCGATCACTCAGGAAGAAATGAACAGTGCTATTCTGAATAGCATTGGCGAAGCAGTGATACTCGTTGACCCCGACGGGCGAATTATCAGAAATTGCAATACGGTCACTGAAGAATTGTTCGGTTATAGTAAAGATGAGTTGATCGGACAAAAAACATCCATCTTACATGTAAGCCAGGAACACTTCGAGAAATTTGGTGAAGAATCTGAAGCCATGCTGGACGAAAGCGGTATCTATGAAGGGGAATTTCAGATGCAACGGAGAGATGGGAGGATCATTGATACCTATAATACCGTGAGCGCACTGCGAAAAGAGGAAGGCTGGGAAAAAGGAGTGGTCAGCGTTATAAGGGATATCACTGATAAAAAAGAAACAGAGAGGCAGCTTCAAAGCCATAAAAAAGAGCGCTCCATCCTATTGGCAGAGATGCACCACCGTGTAAAAAACAACCTGGCCATCATTGCCGGACTGCTTTACATGCAGATCGAGTCTTCAGTTAATGAGAATGTAGTTGAAAGCCTCAAGACATCATATTGCCGCTTACAGTCGATTGCGCAGGTACATGAGCAACTTTATAAGGATGCTGAAATGGATGCCAACATTTCCTTGTGTGCTTACCTTCATGAAATGGCTGAAAGCGTAGACAATGTCATTTTAATGCCCGGTAAGAATATAAATATCGATATAAACTGTGAAAGTATCACTATTCCCCTGATTCAGGCTGTGCCGCTGGGTTTAATTATCTCGGAGTTACTGGTGAATGCCTATAAGCATGCTTTTGTAAACAGAAATGAGGGACATATTCAAATTACGGCTGAACAAATAGAAGAAAAGCTGATGATCGAGTTCAGGGATGATGGTGTCGGGTTACCTGACGAATTATCTTCAGATAACACCTCTATAGGTTTCAATATCATTCAGGCTCTTACTGATCAGCTTGACGGTAAATTCTCATACTCTTCTCAACCGAAAAACGGCGCTGCATTTACTGTCTCATTTTCGATACAGTAGTAAGTTAAAGCATTCCTGACCCACCACCACAAGTAATGTAATTATGCCTGCATTAAATGGCTTAATTACCCCTTTAATATTGATCTTCATTAACCTTACTATATTTGCTTGTCTCAATTTTTTAGCCGTTTATTAGAACAGTCCATCCATCTAAAAATAAGGTTTAAGAACATACAGGAGGAAATAAGCGATGTCTGATCAACTTCAATGTCAATGTTTAAAAATCCCGGTTCAAAAGGGTAAGATCAAACAAATTGAGTCCTGGATCGCAGGCTTGTCGGATCGGGAAAATGAAGTGATCGAAGCCTTGCGATCAGAAGGAATCAGAGACGAAGCCGTATTTCTTTTGAATGAAGGCGAAATGAGTTACCTCTACCTATATTCACGTTCAAAAGATCTTGTGTCTGCAGGTCGTGCTTTTGAAGAATCATCACTTCCTGTCGATATTGAGTTTAAACAAATAATGGCAGAATGCCTCGATCTTTCAAATGCTGTTCCGCTGAAACTGGTTTTTAGTGCTGATGGTTCAGAGAAAACCGTTTTTTCCGAAGAACCGGAAGGTTGACCTGTTTTCAGGCTAAATTTCATCTCAAGGTTTCTAAAAAAAGAACTGGTGACAAAAAACGGAGAAAAAATGGCAAATCTTAGGCCAGGAACATTGATCAAACAATGGGTGGATGTCTTCAATCAAGGTGATGCAAAAGCCTTATCCGAATTTTACGCGGAGGATGCCGTAAACCATCAGGTTGCCGAAGATCCGGTAGAAGGCAGGCCCGCCATTCGCGAAAGGTTTGAAAAAGAATTCAGCACTGCTGATATGACCTGCATCATTGAAAATATATTTGAAGATGGCGAGTGGGCTATCCTGGAATGGAAAGACCCACAGGGACTCAGAGGGTGTGGCTTCTTTCATATTATTGGTGGGAAAATACAATTTCAGCGAGGGTACTGGGATAAACTCAGTTTCCTGAGACAGCATGGGTTGCCCATTCCTGAGAAATAGAATAAATCTAAAAAAATAAAAACTATCGGTTTACCTGATCGATCTTCTGGATTCCAGGATATGTTGGTATCCTCCCTCAAAGTAACAGATGAGAGGTTCTGCTTTTTCCAACATCACAAATAACCCATTTATTCTTGAATGTACTTAGGATGGCTCTCTCGTTTTGGGAAAAATACCATTAGAAGCAAAACGAATGAAAGCCCCCAAAGCAGTAGAATAGTATTATCACCCACTCCCGGAAAAACTGAGGTCAAAAAGATATAATCCTGAGCTTGTAACCATATCAGCAGGGAGATCAGTATGACAAATAGAAACAGATCTATGTATTGCAAGAAGGCAAAGGTCCTGAATCTCATATTGAATCTTCTACTGCCTTTTGCAGATCAATTAAGATCCTGGCTGCAATAAGCAGAACTATCACCAGTATCAGAATGTTCAATACCCAAAGGATTGTTATCGCATTGGAGATCAGTTTCATTCCAACTGACTTTATTCCGATTCCTTCTGTCCAGGCACCTAGTATTTGTGATATCAGTGGCCAGCTTCTTGAACTGTTTGTCAGGATCACAATACCCTCTCCTTTTTCCGGTAACATATGAAAATGTGTCATCCATCCATGCCCCTGTCCTCCACCAAAAACAGCCTTTTCGCCTCCCGGTAATGCTTCAATGAAATGCCCCAAACCATATGTATCCGAAACCAGGCTGTAAATTCCGGCGGTTTCAATTACAGGCTCATACAGTTCTTGTAAACTCTTTTCGGAAAGCACGTTCTCCGGAAAATAGAACTCGTTCACCATACCCGAGATCACAAATTGAGCCAGATCCCCAACGTTTGCAAAAAGCCCTCCGGCTGCTTTTTCAGAGTAAACATAAACAGGAACTGGTCTTCCGTTCTGCTCATAGCCGTTTGGGACCGGTGTGATAAAATCTTTTCTCCATTCAAAACCGGAATCTGTCATCCCAAGGGGATCCAGGATCTCTTCCTGCATATATTCTGAATAGACTTGTCCTGTAACATCTTCTATCAGCAATTCAAGAAGATGATAGCCTACATTTGAATAGTTGAATGCCATTCCAGGTTTGTGAACCATCTTAACTTCTTTCGAAAGACTTTCCCTCAAGGTTTGCTTAATAGCATTAGGAGCATATTCCAAGCCAAGTGTACCCAAGGTTAGGCCGGAACTATGGCTGAGTAATTGTCTTATCGTAATGTTTTGCACATCAGGTTCTGAAGGAGGAAATTGCCAGCTATGAATGTACTTTACCAAAGGATCCTCAAGGTTTATCAGACCTTCTTCCACAAGCTTCATGATAGCCCTTGCCGTTACTGATTTCGAGATCGATTCTACCCTGCATACAGTTTCAGTGGTCATAGGTGCATGTTCTTCCAGATCGGCTACACCGTAAGCATTTGACCAACTTACCATTCCTTCCTCTATAACAGCAATTATGACCCCGGGAACTTCATATTTACTCATCCAACGCGGAATTTGTTGGTCAAGCTGTTGAATATTATTCCCACCTAAGTTGCCATCATCATGGCCAAACTTCAGGAACCCCATTATCATAAAAAATGGAAGCAGTATTAACGCACTAATTATTTTCAATCCTTAGTAGCTTTATGCTAGTTTATCAATCAAACCTAACTATATCGGCTCTTACAGTCACCCGTACTTTAGTATAGACAAATAGATTTATGATGTCGGTATCATATCTTACATTTACCAGTGCGAGCTTTTGGTCCTTTACATCTTCACCCGTCACCTCAAAGTTCTCCCAAAGATTTTCCAGAGCCTCAGCATACATCATCCCAGTTCCATCTACCCTTGCGATCGCAAATGTCGCAGCTGTAAGTCCGGTGGAATAACTCAACCCAATGATGTAGGCTGATTCAGATTCACCCATCACATTAGTGGCTGCAATGGTATAATTACCCTCCTCCAGATTTACTATGGTCTGATTTGCTGATAAAAAAGCCCCGGAATTTGAGCAACCGCCGATGACCAGAGTTAAAAGAACCAGTAAATAAATATTATCTCTCATTTAAACTCCCTTAATACATTGATTTAGTTTTGTATATCCTAAGCAGTTTAATACCATATAGTATGTAGGGGAAATACTGATTCTAGGGTCTTTTTGAAACATTAGTTCAGATACAATTTGTATTGGGAGAGGAGGAATTGATATCGGAAATGGTAACGATACATTGATCCTTTCTAAAATCTTCAACAGTCACTATGTTAAGGATATGAAAAACCCCTTCTCAGATCTCCAGAACCGTGAGTTTAGGATCCACCGCATATTCATAAGGATCTTGTTGGCGCTTCTCTTTGTTGAATGGCTGCTTCTTTTGGTAGATCAAAGCTGGCTGTCTCTTTTCCTGGTCACACTCATCATTATTACGGTGTTCTCTCCCATTCTTTTTCGAAGACAATTACAAATGGAGATCCCTGCAGAACTTCATTTTACGGCTGTTATATTCGTATTCGCTTCTTTTTACCTTGGAGAAATTCAAGATTTCTACCATCGATTATGGTGGTGGGATATGGCCCTTCACACCTCAGCCGGACTGCTGATGGGGATCCTCGGTTTCATCCTTGTATATGTATTAAATGAAAGTAAACGCGTACATGTAAACCTGACCCCGGGATTCATTGCCTTTTTTTCCTTTACCTTCGCCCTGGCCATTGGTTCTGTTTGGGAGATCTTCGAGTTTGGAATGGATCAGCTATTCGGGATGAACATGCAGAAAGAAATGCTGGGCGACCCCTCCGGGCTAACTGATACTATGTGGGATATCATCGTGAATGCGCTTGGGGCTTTCCTTATTACTTTTGCCGGCTATGGTTACCTAAAAAGGGAAAAAAGCTTCTTTGTGAAGGACTGGATCCGGTCTTTTATAGAAAAGAATCCTGAGTGGTTTAAGCAATAGGAATTTAACATCAACTCAGAGTTTTACTCAAGACCTGAAGATATTATCGGCTGTAATATATAATCCCACCTTCTTTATTCCCCGACAAAAATTCTAGAATCCCGTCCCCATCCAAGTCTGCAAAATGTGGAGTACTGAATTGGGTTACCCTGATATTGACCGGAAGATCTTCTTCACTGAATTGCGCCCCCTGTGCATTACCGGTATTTCTATAAAACCTGATGCCTTCCACTTTTGAACCGAGAAACAAGTCCATATCTCCATCACCGTCCACATCATAAAAGGCAGGTGCACTTCTATGGCGGACTTCCACATTGGTGAAAGCATCTTCAACAAGCTGGAATTCAGGTTCGTCGGGCGTTCCGATATTTTCAAAATAAGCTACACTTCCTCCGGATGCTCCTACCATCACATCCAGGTCCCCATCTCCATCCAGGTCTGCCATGGCCGGTACCGCATTACTCCCACGAGGCAGTTCGAAAATAGTCTCTTCGACTAATTCAAAAGTGCCACCTTGATTCTCATAATAAGCCACTCCGCCTCTCCATCTGCCAAGGAGCAAGTCATCGAGACCATCCCGATTCAGGTCTCCTAAAATGGGAGCATAATGATAGGCATCAGGCAGGTTCAGGGTACCATTTTGATGGTATTCAGGAGCGGTTTTAGTTCCAAGGTTTTCATACAGATATACGATCGAGGAGTTTCTGTTAAACGGGTCGATCTTATTAGCCAGCATCAGATCCAGGTCCCCATCTCCGTCGATGTCGCCGGTGGCAGGAATGCTTTCATTACCAACATCCAGATTTCTGAGGAATTGTTTGGTTTGCAAACTGAATTCTCCCGATGATAGCTGTTCGTAAAACAGAAAATTTTCAGCCAGTGTCTGGTTAGCATTATAGGCACCACCCAACACTCCAAGGAACAGATCCACGTCTCCGTCATTCCCCCAATCAGTGAGCGTGGGAGCATTATATCCACTGGTTTGAACCGGATCTCCGTATGGAAAAGGACGCGGTTCACCCTGAAACTCAGGATTGGTTGGAGTCCCCCGGTTTTCCAGTAAAAGCACGCTTGGTTCAAAGAAATCACCCCAGAATATATCCTGGTCACCGTCTGCATCAATATCCATAAATGCCATGGTGTTGGCACCGTGCATGGTACCGAACTGTTTTACGATCTCAATATTTTCGAACCGTTGGGTCACCAGCTTAAACTGTGGAATTTCGTTTTTGTCTCTCCCAACTGACTCATACCGCATCAGTGTACCATCCAAACGTCCTATGAACAGATCAAGATACCCGTCATTATCAATATCTGTGACGTTTGGAATATTTTGGCGATCGGAGAAGATCGGTTCCCCATTTGTATCCCTTAAAGAATCAACGGCGAGCTCAAATTTCGGACTGCTTTCATTGCCCGCATTCCTATATACCCTGATGTAGCTATAAGGTTGTTCTGTGAGCAGATCCAGGTCGCCATCCTGATCCAGGTCCACAAACCGGAACCACTCCCCGATATCCAGGGTTTTATATTTATCTGTTTTCCAGATTAATGGAAATCCATTTTCTATACTTGTGTACTCAAAATATTTTAGATCTCCGGTATTTTCCTGCACAAAAAGGTCAGGGTCACCATCAGCATCAATATCCACAAACTGGGGACGGGGAGCGTTGAACCCACCAAGAAATGGGAAATCGATCGCTTCGCCATTTTGATCAAAAAATGGGAATGGTTCCACATATTGCTGATACGCTTCCGTGAGCCTGTAATCCGTGTTAACAACCGTTTTTGAGGGACTGCAAGCGTTAAGTAAGGTCAGTGACAGCAGTATGGGAAATAATTTACGAAGCATTTTGAAGATCATTTTATAATCAGATTACCGGATATTGGTACCAATGCCTGATGGGTAGTGTCCAACTTCGATCACTTTTACAATACTATGCGTTTCTGTGTCGATTATAACAACAGTTCCCGGCAGATCCTGCTCACCCTCTGCTCCGTCGGGGTTATAGGTTCCATCCAGGTTATTATTTGTGATGTATAGATACTTACCATCCCCGGATAGAGCAGCACCATGGGGTTGCGCCAAACCCATTCCCTTTATGGTATCTTCTACCGTTTTAGACTGCAGATTAACAACGGATACACTGTGGTCTTGTTTGTTGGCAAAATACGCATATTTCCCATCTGCTGAGATCACAGGGTGCCATGGTTGTGCGCCAACTGCTACACTTCCCGTCAATTGGGGAGTCATCGGATCTGATACATCAAAAAATAGCAACTGCCCGGATACCTGTCCGGTTGCGATCATGGTTTTGCCATCCGGAGTAATGGCAAAATTCACAAATGTATGGGTGGGTCCCGGTACATTGATCAAATTGGATTCTTCTGACTCAATATTGGTTGTATATATCTGGTTCTCACTAAGGCTGCCTATATACATCCAGTCGCCTTCAGGAGCACTGACAATGGCATGTGGACGGGCAAAAAACAATCCGACTTCATCTATGACTTCCATATCCGATCGATTCACCACTCCAAAACTCTGAGGTGGGTTGACCGCACTCATGGACCGGCCTACATACAAAATATCTTTTGTTGGGTGCATAGCCATTAATCCCGGAACTTCCAGTTCAACAGTTGCGATCAGTTCATTTTCACGGTTAAATTTCAATACTCGGTTTTCACCGATCAAAGTGAGATACCAGTATGAACCATCTGACTCCGCAATGGCATAATGTGGCTTGGCATTGGCTGAAAAACCTAATTCCTGTAAGTCAACCGTTTCAGCTATTTCATTGGTTGAAACATCGATTACGGTGACCGTTGCAGACCCTTGATTACACACATAAATATACTGAGGAAGATCATTCGACTGAGCAAACAGGTCAACTGACAATACAAGTATCAGTGTGGTGACCATTATAAATCTTGATAACACATTCATAGATCTCATCTTTAATGAATAAAAAATGGCAACTTCAAAAGCCTTCAAACCGAAAACTCCGAAGTTGCCAAATTATTTTAGTGTGCCTTTAATCGTCCCGGTTGGCATCTAAAATGAACAACCCTTCGTTAGAGCTTGTCATTAATACGATGTCATCGAAATATGGATAATTACTCCAGGTTCCGGGAAAGCCGGGACCGTCTTCTTCGAATGGATGTGAATCAAAATAACCGACACGCTGAGGTTCCGCAGGGTTGGAAATATCGATCACCTGTAATCCGCTTGAATAATTGGATTGATACATGGTATTACCCTCGATATACAGGTTGTGGTCAGATGATGGATTTGGAACGAAGAATTCCGTCACAAACTGCGGATCATCCAGATCACTTACGTCCCAAACCAAGGTACGTGTTTGGTCCACATTTCCTGAAAGCTCATCCAGTTCATCGTTCTGGAAGAAGTAACGCTGATCTTCTGATAACCATCCCTGGTGGATGTAAGCATGATCCGGATATGAAGCTGTTGAAAGAGCAATTGGGTTGTCTTTATCTGTTACATCCGCAATGCTGACGGCCGTTTCATTCGAGCCAAAGCAAACTTCACTTCCCTGATGATCTTCATCAGGTCCTTCATAGATCACGCACTGCGCATCATGTGAATATCCGGTTCCGGATCGCCCTGTAGATGGATCTGCAAAGCAACCGGCAAATGTAGGATTCTTGGGATCCTGAATATTGATCATGTGAAGTCCACCGCCACAGGTTTCGCCTCCGCCGCTGCTACCTACTGCAAATGCAAAGCCCGTGCTTTCGTTGATCACGATATTATGGGCACTGTTTATATTGCGATAGATCGCATCTTCTTCAAACAGTATCGGTTCACCGTCAAATTCTCGCAGTTTGGTCAGGTCCAGAACCTGCATGCCATGTTCTCCTGCATTATCGGCAACCACAAATACATGGTTCTTGTACACTTTCATGTCTCGCCAAACATTGGCACGGGAGCCTTCGGTCATCGGTAAATTGCCCACATAGATGGGATTCAATGGATCGGTCACATCCACAAATGAGGTTCCTTCATTACGCCCTACGATCGCATAATTCTTACCCGTCTCATCGTCGGCCCAACCCCACATGTCATTGAGACGAACTCCACGGTCGCCACCAATGGCACTGATGGGAAGGAATGAGATCAGGTCAACGTTATCACAACCATAAATTCCGGCCATTCCGTCCTCACAATCCACGCGACCACCTGTGATCGGCTCCAGAACATCATCGCCTTTTCCCATCAAAATTTTCTGAGTTGCCCAACTGCCCGCATCATTTTGTTCCATGATCGCAGCCGAACCGGCTCCATAATCAGCACCGGTAAGACCCACAACAGCAATATCTCCTTCAAGAGCCAGGGTTCCGGCAAAATTGGCTCCTTCTTCCTGATCCGATCTCATTTTCTGAGCACTGATCCAATTACCTGAGTCATCCGAATTAAATTCGTAGATAGCTCCATTCCCTCCGTCTGCATTCGGAGCCCCTATCCATACACTGTTACCGGAATATTCGATAGCGGCCCCAAACATGTACCAGTTTTGGGCATCAAATGCCACTAAACGGCCGTCCTCTGTCCATTCACCACTTTCTGCGTCTTTTGAAAAGACAAATACAGCGCCGGCAGCTCCATTTTGACGGGGTGCAGCAACAAAGATCTGTTCACCTTTTATATTAACTGCGGAACCAAAAAGGCTTCGTTCGTCAGCCTGATCACTGTTTAGGGTAGCTGTTAAATTCCAACTCGAGCCTGCATTTTCAAACACATATGCATTACCACCAGAACGTTGAGGAGCACCTACTACCAGGTTCATCCCGTCCATTGCCAGGGTTGATCCAAACCCTGAACCACTGGTATCAGGATTAACGATAGTGGCAGTTTCATTCCAGTTTCCGTTACGGTTTCGGTAGACCACAACAGCTCCGGTGCCATCTGCATGACCCGGTGCCCCAATAAATGCATGATCACCTTTCAGCAAAACACTTGATCCAAATGACGTTCCTTCTGTATTCAAAGTTAGAATAGCCTGTTCATTCCATTCTCCGGCTTCTGCCTTATAGTAATATACAGTACCATTGCCGTCCATTGCTCCGGGAGCACCGATCAGGAGTTGTTCAGAGTCAGCAGATAGTACAGAACCAAAGTTATTGCCGATCTCACCATCTGATGCTTGCAACTGGACCTGCTCCACCCAATCTCCCCCATTTTTTGCATATAGATAGACGATGCCCGCTTGGTGATAGTTGGCAGGTTCACCAATAAACACTATTCCATCAGACACATCTACCGCACGAGCAAAACCTTGCATCGGTTCAGCTTCTCCATCGGCTGTAGTTTGTGCATGTAATGGAAAGAATAAAAAAGTAAAAAGCAGTAGCGGAATTATGTGTGAATATCGTCTCATAGGAAAATGTATTTGTTCTTTGATAATCTAGATCTAACGGGCTAAAGATACATTCAACCTATCAAAAAACAATAAAAAGAGAGCAAACATTGCCTACAAGGTTTTAAAAATTCTTAAAACCTTACAAAAAGAGCGAAACATTAAATGCTTCGGCACTCATCCAATTGAGACTTATTCTCCCCTCAATTTATAGATACTCCATGCTGTTACCCCGAGAATAGCGGCGGTACCACCGAGTATGAGTGCCAGGTTAACATCCCGTTGAATACGCTCAGCGCGAGATAGATAATCTGCCCCAATTCCTCTCTTGTGTATCAGGTTCTCTATCTCTTCAATTTTTGCTTCCAGTTCTTTTCTGGTTTTATTCTTGAGACTCATAATACTCCTTGTCCTTGGTTTTCTAAACTCTATACCAATAACATAACATAGATTTATGTAGTTCATTTGAAGCTAAAGCTAATGTATTGCCTGAAGACCTGTTATTTACTCAGGATCATGTACACACAAAGCAATTCGATACGTTCATTTACAAATAAGCATTTCAATTCGCTCTTAATGATGCTATATTCCCAACCCCAAATTTGAACCTCAAAAAAGACAAGATGAGCGTATTAGTTGGAAATGATACCCGCCTGATCGTACAAGGAATTACCGGTAGTGAAGGTAGCTTTCATGCGGAGCAAATGATCGAGTATGGCACCAATGTAGTTGGTGGTGTAACTCCCGGAAAAGGCGGACAAACCCATTTAGACCGACCTGTTTTTAACACTGTTGCTGATGCCGTTAAAGAGGCAGATGCCAACACATCCATAATTTTTGTGCCCCCTGCCTTTGCTGGTGATGCTATCACCGAGGCAGCATTTGCAGGCATCAAAACCATAATTTGTATTACCGAAGGTATCCCGGTTAAGGATATGATCGTAGCCAAGCAGATCGTGAAGAGTCACGGTGCTACATTGATCGGCCCTAATTGCCCGGGTGTTATTACTCCAGGCGAAGCCAAAGTTGGTATCATGCCCGGAAATATCTTTACTCCCGGTAAGGTTGGATTGATCTCCCGTTCCGGAACGCTCACTTATGAAGCTGTTGACCAGCTCACCAAAGAAGGATTGGGACAAAGTACAGCCATCGGTATCGGCGGTGACCCGGTTATCGGAACCACCCACCTTGATGCTGTTAAATTACTAAATGACGATCCTGATACGGAAGCCATCGTACTGATCGGTGAGATCGGTGGTACGGCTGAAGAAGAAGCCGGTGAATGGATCAAAGAAAATTGCAAGAAGCCTGTAGTGGCTTTCATTGCAGGATCAACAGCACCTCCGGGCCGACGAATGGGGCACGCTGGAGCTATCATCTCAGGCGGTAAAGGAACCGCGCAGGAGAAGAAAAAATCACTGGCTGCTGCAGGTATTACTGTAGTTGACAGTCCTGCTGAGATCGGAGTGACACTGAAGAAAATGCTGGAAACTGCCTAAACTCTTCAGTTAGCCTAAGAAACTTAAAGCCTCTTCCCTTTCGGGTTGAGGCTTTTTTATTATGTTTTCACTACACTTGTCAGTAGTGTCGTAAAAATGACGTTAACAAGTCGTACAAATTGAATTCTTTACCATTTACATTTTGCGCAGATCATACAACCAAATATTAACGAATAGTAGAATTGAATATGTCAGTTGCAAATAATGTAAAGTCATTTAGGAAGAAGTTTGGATTATCACAGGAAAATCTAGCCGAGGAAACCGGACTAAGTTTACGAACCATTCAGCGTGTTGAAAATAATGAAACCGAACCCAGAGGTGACACCCTTAATAAGATTGCCAGTGCTTTTAAAGTTTCTCCGGAAGAGATACTGGAATGGAACAAGGAAGAAGACACCTCTTATCTAATGGTCTTAAGCCTGACTCAGTTCACATTTATTATTTTCCCACTTTTAAGCGTTCTTATACCTTTATTGCTATGGATACTTAAAAGAAAAACAATTTCAAAAGTTGATGATATCGGTAAAAAGATCCTGAATTTTCAGATTACCTGGTCTATCACAATTTTTGCAGGATTGATTACCTATTTCCTTTATGTAAGCAGTATAATTTTTAGGGATATTGAACAATATTTTACTGCTTATCAAAACAGCATGATCAGCTTTTGGCTATTTGCCGGTTTAGCAATATCGTATAACATTGGTATCATCGTGTTCAATACCCTAAAGATAAAAAGAGGCGAACAGGTTTATTTTAAACCAGCTATTCCGTTTCTCAAATAGTAGTCCCATCCGGGATCGTGGTTTTCTTTTTCACGATCACTATGCCATCTCTTACATAATGATACTTATGATCTCCATCCTCAAGGTGGTCGCCCCCCACTATCCGTACATCATTCCCGATCCTGGCATTTCGGTCTATGATACAGTTACTCAGATAACAGCGTTGACCAATTCCCATTGCTGGCTTTTCTGGTGAGGCATTATCAATATCTTCTCTGGCCTGGAATATATCATTACCCATTACTATGGAGTTCTCGATGGAGGTCCCTTTTCCAATCCGTGACCGGATCCCGATCACTGACCGCTCAATGCGGCTTGCTTCAATGATACATCCTTCAGCCACCAATGCATGTTCAAGCGTGGTGCCCCTCAGCTTTGATGGTGGCAGCAAACGAGCCCTTGTGTAGATAAAGTTCTCATTGTCATATAAATTGAATTCCGGTATGGTATCTGCCAGCGAAAGATTCGCATCAAAGAATGACTTGATAGTTCCAATATCGGTCCAATAGCCCCCAAATTCATAGCTGCAAACTTTTTGGTCGCCATGGACACATTTGGGAATGAGTTCTTTACCGAAGTCGACCGCATCAGGATTGTCATTAAAGAGTTTATTCAGCACCTCACGATTGAAGATATAAATTCCCATCGATGCGAGGTAATCCTTACCTTGAGAGCTGTAAACTTCAGGCACATCAGATTTCCAATCACCCAGTTCATCCGTTGAGGGCTTCTCAATAAAATCTTCGATCACACCATCCTTATTGGTCTTCATGATCCCAAAACCGGTGGCATCTTCTGCATTCACAGGAATAGTGGCCACGGTCAGGTCAGCATTATTTTCCTTATGGCGTTCCAGCATCTTACGGTAGTCCATTTGATAGAGCTGATCGCCTGAAAGGATCAGCACATGGTCATGTTCATGGTTTGCCATATGATGAAGAGACTGACGAACAGCATCAGCCGTTCCCTGAAACCAACCGGTGTTATCCGGGGTTTGCTCAGCTGCCAGGATATCCACAAACCCACTGCTGAATACATCAAAATTATAGGTGTTCTTAATGTGGCGGTTCAGCGATGCGGAATTAAACTGTGTCAGCACATAGATCCGTCTGATATTTGAATTCAGACAGTTAGAGATCGGGATATCCACCAATCGGTACTTACCTCCAACCGGAACCGCGGGTTTTGACCGATGGTCTGTTAATGGGAATAAGCGTGTTCCTCTTCCCCCTCCTAGAATGACTGATATGACTGATGAACTTTTCATAATACCCTGTTTAATCCTTTAATAGTGACTTATACATTTCTTCGTATTCCCGTGCCGAACGCTTCCAGGAAAAATCCAGCTTCATAATTCTACTTAAAACTTCGGAATATTTCTTAGAATCTTTGTAAAGGTCGACAGCACGACTGATGGCCTCGGATGCCGCCTCTAAACTAAAGTCTTCAAAAGTGATCCCGTAGCCGCCTTCTTCCGAAACATCTTTAACCGTATCCTTTAACCCCCCAACGGATCTCACAATTGGCACCGTTCCATAACGCATGGCAAACATTTGGTTCAATCCGCACGGTTCAACCCTTGACGGCATGATAATAAAATCAGAACCGGCATAGATCTGATGAGCAAGCTTTTCATTGTATTCAAGTGTTGCATCAAAATAACCCATATGATTTCCTTCCATCTGCGTAAAGATCTGATGCAGCTGTGGATCACCGGTTCCCAGTAAAATGAAATTAACTTTCTGATCTGAGTACATGACCTGCCTGAAGAGGTCCGGAAGAAGATCCGCTCCTTTCTCTCGAACCAAACGACCTATAAATGCCACCGTTGGATGATCCGGGTTTAGGTCAAAGTGCTCACATAAGTACTTTTTGTTAAGGCTTTTTCCCTTCTTTCGGTTGCGGTGACTGAAGTTATGCTCCACCAATTCATCTGTTGCAGGATCCCAGACTTCCGTATCTATTCCATTGATGATACCCGTTGATTTCTGACGTTCATGCTGAAACAGCATTTCTAATCCATTACTATTATCAGAAAGTTCACTCATATAGTTTTTAGACACGGTCGTGATCTTCCAGGCACATTTCAGACCGGAAGCCAGTGAATTGAGCTGACCATCCCAATCCAATAAACCAAGCTTGTCAATATTAAAGGCCGGCAACAAATGGTATTTTTCTATGTCTTGCACACCATGATATTCGGCATTATGTACGGTGATCGCGGTCGGTATATCACTCATATCCCGATATCGGTTGCACTGAGAGGTCATGAAAGGAACCAATCCGGTATGGTGGTCGTGACAATGAATGATATCAGGTTGCCTGTCGCGCAACTTCAACCATTCCAATGAGGCGATCTGAAAACTCACAAAACGCTCCAGTTCGTCCCAATATCCGTGCCCCGACCATGGATCTATATAGATTCCGGGCCGATCGAACCTACCCGGTATATCGATGACATAAAAAGGAAACCCCAACGCATCGTCTTTGTGTCTCTGTACCGAAAAGGAGACCTCTTCTGATCCCATTACAAAGGTACCTTCATGAACGACATCGAACTTCTGCTTCCCTATCCAGGTATTATGATACTTTGGGATGACAACATCACAGTAGTGGCCTGATTGATTCAAATATTTTGGCAGTGAGCCAACTACATCTGCGAGCCCGCCGGCTTTGGCCGCAGGATAACATTCTGCACTCAGATGAACAATGTGCATTTTAGTGTAACCTTCTTCCTAATTGTTCGTTTACTTGTTTATATCAGGAAATAAGCAATCTTTGGGCATCTTCCAAAATAAATAAGGGCTTATTGGGCAAAATTTTATGATTTGATAATGAGCAGAATAATAAGTTCGATATTATTTTTGTTTCTGCATGTTCCCGCATTTTGTTTATCATTTGCACCAATTTAATTCAATCAAAATCACCAATAAAACATGGCTATAATTAATGTAGACGGCATCAGTAAATCGTTTGGTAAAACAAAGGCTGTGAACGATGTCAGTTTCGAAGTACATAAGGGGCGTATTTTTGGGCTACTTGGACCAAACGGAGCAGGTAAAACCACAACGATCCGGATGATCAACTATATCCTCACACCGGATACCGGATCGATCGGAATCAACGGGATCGAAGCGAGCCCGGAGACACAGAAAATGATCGGGTATATGCCGGAAGAAAGAGGATTATATAAAAAAATGAAGGTCTTTGACCAACTCATGTACCTGACCCAACTAAAAGGAATGAACAGTCAGGCTGCCAAAAAAGCCATTGACTACTGGCTTGATCGTTTTGATGCTTCCGAATGGAAAAAGAAGGAGATCAGTGAATTATCTAAGGGAATGTCTCAGAAAATACAGTTTATTGCCACTATTGCTCACGATCCCGATATCTACATATTTGATGAGCCTTTCAGTGGGCTGGATCCCATCAATAGTGAGACCCTCAAAGAGATCATCATTGAATTAAAGGACAATGGAAAGACCATTTTATTCTCCACTCACCGCATGGAACAGGTGGAACAAATGTGTGATGATATTTGCCTGTTCAACAATGGTAAAGCTGTGCTAACCGGAAAACTGAGGGAGATCAAAGCTTCCTTTGGCGAAAACACCATTAATCTGGAATTTGACGGTGATGGTTCATTCCTCGATAAACTTGAGGAGGTTCGTATCAACAATCGCTCAACAAATTTTGCTGAGATCCGAGTACTGAATGACCAGAATATGCAAGACATCCTGAAGCTGGCTATGGATCATTCAGAGATCCACAAATTTGAGCGCATACAACCATCACTGACCGACATTTTCATTTCCACTGTAGGAGAAGACAATATCAAAAAAGAGGAGATCCAATAAGATGAGTTTACATAAGATCTGGCTGGTACTGAAAAGAGAATATTTGACACGGGTAAAAAGTAAATCCTTCATCATTATTACTGCATTGACTCCCCTCGCCTTTGTGGCTTTTATGGGGATCATCGTTTACATCAGTATTTCTGAAACCGAAGTTGAAAAAAGGATCGGTATACTGGATGAGACCAATGTTCTGGTTGAACGACTGATCGAACTAAATGAAACCCGGTATTTTGATGTCAGTGACCGTGAAATTGATCAACTTAGAGATGAGGTCATGGCTGGTGATCTGGATGGATACATCGTATTGTCTGACTCTGTGATCGAACATTCCAAATCTCCAACTCTTGTGCACGGTGGAAGCGGTGGCCTTAGCTTTCTTTCTGCTGTTCGTTCGGATCTCAGGGAAGCTGTTCGTGAAGAGCGCTTGACACGGCAAAATGTATCTGATGAGATCCGGGATATCTTCGAAACCCGAACAGGATTGGAAGCCGTGAAACTTACAGAGGAGGGTGAATCTGAAGACAACACTGTATTTGCCTCGGCACTTGGCTTTATATTAGGCCTGCTTATCTTCTTCGGGATCTTTTTCTACGGTGCCTTACTTATGCGGAGCGTGATCGAGGAAAAGACCAACCGCGTACTGGAAGTGATAGCCTCTTCAGTAAAACCAATTGAACTTATGTTCGGTAAATTATTTGGGGTCCTATCGATCGCCCTCACTCAATTTGGAATCTGGATCCTATTTTACACCGGGCTTTCTATTGCAGCTGCACCTGTGGCAGCCATGATCGTGGATGCACAGATGGATTCCCTCCCCCAGGAAGCCGCCAGTGAGGCCTTTGACCCGGCAATGCTGGATAACCTTGTGATCGATCCATCGATCTTTATTTATTTCCTGCTGTTCTTTTTCCTTGGTTTCCTGATCTACAGCGCTCTGTTTGCAGCCATTGGCGCAGCCGTTGACAACGAGCAGGATACACAGCAATTCATGCCCATTGTCGGTATGCCTATATTCATTGCATACTTTCTCAATACAAAGGTGATGCAGGCACCAGATTCATCGCTATCAACCTTTGTTTCCATTTTCCCACTGACCTCTCCGATCAACATGATATCCAGAATTGCCTCAACCTCAGTTCCGGCCTGGCAGATCATTGTATCTATTTTACTCATGATACTTACTTTCCTGGGGATCATGTGGCTGGCCGCCCGTATCTACCGAGTAGGAATTCTGATGTATGGTAAAAAACCGAGTTTCAAAGATCTGGCTAAATGGATCAGGCAGTGATACACAAAAATATATACTGATCCTAAAAAGGGTAAGACATACATCTTACCCTTTTCCTTTTTAAGATTTGTATTTCTTTTCCAAATAACTCGATTCGAATTAGTGATTAGGATTCAAGTCATTCCCTTATATGTAGAAATCTTATACACCTTTTTGACTTGACGGTTGAACCCAAACACCTATTTAATTTTGCTCTCTAACAGCGAAATAACTTCCTGCTCTGTCAGAAGTAAAAAACCAAAAACTAAATCAATTCATCAGAGACTCTATCCTTCGGATCACCCTTGGATCAAGTTCTTCATTAAGCATAGATGATAATAGCTCATCCCTTTGATCCGGGCCCAAATGCTTTACAGCCTCCAATGCATGATATCTGATGCGCGCATCACGGTCTTCCTTCAACGCATTCAGTGTCTCATCCCAGTATCCAGCACTCGTGTTGTTGTCGATCAACATTTGCAATGCTTCTTTTCTGACCTCGTAAGGGTAATTACCAAGGGCATATCGATCAGCTAACTGCAGAGCTGAACCGGTCGTATCGGTTTCGATGACAGCCTTCAGAGTTTTCAGGGCTTTATGATCATTATTATCACTTCCCTCGAATCTCTCGGCTAAGCTTATCAAATCACTGACCGGAGCTATTTTTATATACGTACGAAGACCTGTATTAAAGACAGTATCTTCTTCAGTTCTGATCAGTTTATTACGAACCGTGTACGCAGCAGACTCATTTCCTTCATAATTAACAAGCGCCTTCAATCCTGAAAGCTGTGTAGCTATGTTATCAGAGTTAACGTAACTGATAAATGTCTCTTCAGTTCCGGTGGCATCTTTGGTTATGGAGGATAAAGTCTCAAGCATGGCAGCTCTTACCTTCTCATTCTGCTCCTGCCCCATTACATCTCTCAGTGCCAGCTGAAGGTCGGGATTATCACTGAATGCTCTTAGCGACTCAGCTGCCTGAATTCTGTTTTCAGGATCCTGATCTCTTAACTGACCGATCCAGAACATGAATGGTTTTGATTCATTCAGGATGAGATCCGGGTACTCCGGTATGTTGATAGTCAGGTAATCAATTCCTGAAGAAAGATTGACCCCCACCGTATCTTCGGCCCCGGTAAACGTAAGTTCTGTTTTTGTGGTATCGGTAAAGCTATAGGCTGTAGCTTCAACGGAAACCAAGGTTTCAATGGGATCTCCTTCTGACTCAAAAGCCAGCAACAGGCTGCCGTTTAACTCATCATAGATGTACTCCACATTGTAAACGGGCTCATTTGTTGATTCGGTACGCTCCTGAGATTCAGTAACCTGTGGCTCAGGCAACGAATCCCAGTATAAACCCACTTTATCATACCACAGATCCGCATAGTCATCCCAACCGGTCACACCATCAAACTGTTGCATCATGTTACCAAAGGATCCTTTGATCACCTCTTTGAGGTAGTTTTCATTTATAGTGTCTATGCCTTTCTCCCAGATATTCCAACGATGAACTGATTGAAGGTTCCCATCATTGTTTAACTGATCCGTATTATCTGTATTTGCCATAAGGACTTTCAGGAATTCATACCTGTGGTCGGTGGTATTCAGATAACGGTGATAGTTTCCAAACCACTGCCCGGCAATTCCGCGTCTTAATTGTGTAGCCAGAGAACCCATATTTTGGTAAAGATATATGACACCGGCTCCTGACTGTATCTCTTCCCAATGATGATCAGGAAGAACTACCACATTCAGCGATCGATAAGGGAATTCAAAAGATACTTTTTGTTCATAATCTTTTAATGTGGATACAGCTATATCCAGTAACCCCTCTCTGACTTCCGGAAGCAACGCATTCTCGTTGGCAAACAGTGAAACCTGTTTGACACCTGATCGGGCACTTATGGTCTCATAACTACCCAATGCAAAGGTCAGACCACTGACCGGTATTTTTTCCTCTGAATTCCATTGAACCGTTTTTTGATCCACTGAAGTTAGATCGTCAGAAACTTTGGTGCCATGAGTTATTACCGATAACTCTGTCGGAATGGTAAAAGTGGTATTTAAAATAAAGCTTACTTCAGGATGATCCGGCAATGGGATCCAATATCGCCTGCTTTTAGGATTAAGCGAGGACCAAAGATTACCATACACATCCTTATTGATACCATACCGGGAATTAGAGGTCCATTTGATCGTTAGTTCCATGCGGTTACCGGTGCTGATAGCCTCTGCTAAGGTAATGATCAAAGAATCTGATGAGACCTTAAAGTTGGCCTGCTCACCGTTAATGAGAATATCCTCGATCTGAGATTCAGATGTATTGAATACAATTTCTGATAATTCAGGATTTCTGGACATGATCGTATAAGTGCCCTCTGAGATCATCATCGGTTGTTGAGGATCGATACTCATCTCAAGATCCAGTTTTTCTATGGTAAAGGGCAAGTCAGGGTAAGCAGCATACTGCCATATCGTGCCCTCATTTTGTGCAAAAAGCTGACCGGTAAAAACAAACAGAAATAGTAAGGTTGCAATCGATTTCTTCATTCTGAAAAGTATTTTTCAAAGATTTTCTTTAATTCAGGAGATAAAAATTCATTCGTGGAATATCCGTTTCCTGAATGTATGGTTTGTTTACCATATACATCGCAGAAAATTCCTCCGGCTTCCTTAACTACCGGTAATAACGCAGCGGCATCCCAAATATTCAGTTCAGGATCATACATCAGGTCTGCGCGACCTGTGGCTACCATCATATGTCCATAGGCATCTCCCCATGTTCTGTGAAGCTTAGTTTGATCCAAAAGTTCCTGAAACAACTCCTGTTGCCCCATTTGCCGGAACCGGTCGATCTCAGTCACCAGAAAGGTAGCGTCTCTCAGGTCTTTAGTTTCGCTGACACGGCAGGGTTCACCATTGAATGTAGCTCCCAATCCGATACCGGCAGCACAAAGTTCGTCAAGTGCCGGTGCATAAATTATACCAACTACCGGCTCATTATCGATCAATATTCCAATGAGTGTGGTGTAAAAAGGAATCCCATGAATAAACGATTTGGTTCCATCTATTGGATCAAGTACCCAGGTAATGTTACTGCCTTCATTGGTTTGACCATACTCTTCCCCAATAATACCATGCTCGGGGAAACGTTTAATTATTTCATTGCGTATGATCTGTTCCGTTTCACGATCAGCAACTGTTACAGGAGAATCATCCTCTTTTGAAATTATGGTTATGTCTTTCTTGAAATATTTAAGGGTATGTGTTCCACCGATTCGTGCAATTTCGATGGCTGAGTCCAATAATTCTTTTGTCATTAACTTCGTATGTTCATATAAAATTTAAAATAGATCTTTAATATCCTGCCAAAACTATGAGTATGATTAAAACACTGTCAACGTTGTTGGTTGTCACATTTGGGTTACTGCCTGTCTTAACACTTGCTCAGGATGGACAGGTTCAGTTAAGAGACAGCAGTAAGTTAAGCATTAAAGGAAAATCAAATGTAAATGAATTTACCTGCGAATCTGAGCACGAGCTTCAAAAAGATTCACTGGATTATGCTTACACTGTCAGTGGTGATACTGTACAGGTAAGTGGGGTTAACTTAAATCTTGAGATCGATCAGTTTGATTGCGGTAAAAGAGCCATTAACCGGGATTTCAAAAGTACTTTAAAGTACAAGGAATTTCCTTTCATTCAGATCATATTAAATGAACTGGTAGTCTCAGATTCAACCAGCCTGATCCCTAAAGAAGCAAAAGTGACCATCCGGATCGCCGGAGTGGAACGTCATTATACCGTACCACTCAATTCATTTTCCAGCAGTGAAGAAAGTTTTACAGTTGGTGGTAACAAAATACTCAGAATGACTGATTTTGGCCTTGAACCCCCATCTCCTATGTTTGGCCTTATCAAGGTTGAGGATGAGCTCGATATACAATTCGACCTGGTGATCGTTCGAGATCCTTTCGGCACCTGATCTCTTTTTCTAATTGAGAACCCTCCAGCTTCCTCCTAGCTGTTCATCCTCTGTTCCTATTGTGAATACACTGCCCGGAATCAAACCGGTTCCTGCCGATATCCCTTCAACTTTATACCCATCTATTCTTTTATAGACAACCATTGGATCAGAAAGTTCAATGGGATCTACGCTACTTCCCTGAACCCTGCCTATCCTGAAAACAATGGAGTTAAAGGGGCCATTTTCACCTAATTCCTCAGAAGCAACCGCCCAAAGTCCGTTATCCTCATCTAAATGTAGTCCGGAAATATCTCTGTTCAAGCTATCATTTGTCCAGTGCCCGGGGGCGTTTATTTCAACTCCTACTTTACCCTTAGGTGTCCATTTCAATTCATAGGTATCCAGGTCAGCCTGTGCCCACCTGATCAAACCATTTTTATAAGCATTGGATCCTCCTCTTTCTCCAAACAACACCATGATGTCATTAGAATCAGTCAGCAAACATGCTATTCCTTCTATCTCATCACCCGCATCGTCATCCGGACCTTTAGAATCAAATTCCGGAATATCGAATAAACCCAGTACCTCAGCTTTAAAATTCGTGGCTGCAGCATACAGCCGGATATGAAACATACGGCCAAACCGTCCATCCCATTTACCTGATTCCGCGATCAGAAATTCATTCTTCTGACCGGGCAAACTGCATACGGATTCAAGATCACTGCCTTTCCCATCCGCGTGCTGCCAGTTAGCAATCGGAACTGGGTAAACATTTATCCCCTTATTTTCCGATAGCCTGATCACCCCCACCCTATACCCTTCCTCAAAACTTTTCAGGTCATATACAGCCAGAAAAGAACTGTCGCTGATCATATCCATACCGCTGATCGCCATCATGTCCGGATCATCCGAAATTGATTTTTTAACACTCTTTTCACCGTTACAGGAGATCGCTATAAAGACTAGAAACATAAGGCAGGCTATTTTGCCTGCTGAAGAAGGTGCAATAAGGCGCATAAAAAAGATTATAGATGTGATTTAAACCAATCCGATCAAATATAAATAATACACCAATAGGATCACGGTACATTTATTTTGTCCATCAGTTCATATTAAAAACCAGCCTTCTCGTAGAGACACGATGCATCGTGTCTCTACGAGAAGGCTGTTAATACATTTTAAAGGGTTTGGATTCCCGCAAACAAAAAAGCCGAACGGCCGGATCTGAGATCCTGTACCATTCGGCTTTAGCGAATACCGAACATAAAAAGGGCGAGCCTTTCACAGCGCGCCCTTTTCCTATGAGGTCGGTATATTAGAAGCTAATAACTGCTTCTAACATGATTCCGCTAAATTCAGCTCCGGCATAATCGCCGCCGAAGTTATCGTATGATTGTTTCACATACTCTAGTTTGGTCATCACATTGTCGGTCATGAACCAGCCACCGCCAATATTTAGTCTTGTTATATCTACATCAACGTTATTTACATCTTCACCAGATACGGTATTGTAACGAGTACCTAGATAGAAGTCTTCATCCATTCCAAATCTGTAAAGCAGCTCCGCACCTAACTGTGTGAAAGAACGGCTGTCTGCTTCTGTGTCGATTTGACCAGTTACAGTTTCAAATACTCCAAAGAACTCAAGACCCTGGAATTTTACGAATGGATTTATCATGATGGCTGTCATTTCACCAGCAATTGGGCCACCTGGAGCTCTACTGGATACAGTATAGGTAGGAGAAAATCTACCGGCGCGGAAGTTTCCTGGCTCAATAACGTTGTAGTAACGAGTACCGGCACGGTCGCCTGAGTATAGGTAGATAGAAGAACTTTGAGATACTCTGAACAAAGAACCGGTCAATCGAAGTCTTAGATCATCATTAACCTGACTGTCATAACCAATTTTAGTTAGGAAAGAAGGCTTGGTTTTGATCGTTTCTTCGTTAGTACTTTGATTTAGTTTACCATTAGTTAAACCAACCATACCAAAGATATCTCCAGAGTAAACATATACTTCACCACCAACTTCTGTGGTAAAGGAATCCATAATGTAGTTACCTACGAAAGGATTAAGAATAGCTGCACCGTTATCTGATCTTCTGAAGTGTGTGTCACCATAGTTATTTTCCATGTGACCTACTTTTATTCGGATATTATCAGACAGACTTGACAGGAATCCTTCTTCAATGAAGTCGAAACTGTCAATTTGGAGATAACCACCTTTTACCCACGCCTCAGAATGGTGCTGAGAAGACAGATAAGTACGAAGGTGCATTCTCATACCGGGTGCTAAAGCAACATCAAAATCGAGGTTGGAAGTAGCCAGGTTAAAGTTAGATTGTAAATCAGAAAGATTATTAGCGTCATTTTCGTGACTTAGTCCCTGAAATTGTAGTGTGTTAGAACCACCAATTCTTACATAAACACCGTCAAATTCTTTGTCGGTTGTAAATGGGGCTTCAAATACATTCAATCCTGCCTTGGTAGGTGGTGTGTAATATTGAATGTTATTGCGTTCCTGTGCTTGCGAGGAGAATGAGAATGCTCCCATAACAACCGCAGCAAGTAACATTGTGATAGATCTATTTAGTAGTTTCATGACCTTAAAGGTTTAGTTAGTTGTTGGTTAGTTAAATTGAGTTGGGTTGTTACTGAATGAATTTGGCGTCAAAGATCACATCCACTTCTTCGCCGGCTTTGATGGCTCCGAACATGGCTTTTGGCGGATCTACGTCATAATCCTTCATATTTATATTTTGTGTACCATTGAATAGTACTGAGCCGTCCGGAAGGATCTCATATTCAACTTCCATTTGAATAGATTTTGTAACTCCGGATATGGTCAGGTCACCAGTTGCTGTTAGTGAACTGTCGTTTATTGAAGTGACTTCTGAAAGTACGAATGTAATATTTGGGTACTTTTTCTTGTTAAGGGCGTCATAAGTTTTACTATCCATTCCGCCTTTACCACTTTTTATTCCATCCACCACAACATTAAATTGCAGATCTGTAACGGATATAAGTGAGTCCTCTTCAATTCCGATGGTTGCATTTCCTGAGAATTGTTCAGCTTCAGATTCCCAGTCGTGTACATTAGACGTCCCGTCAATGACCACTTTACTGTTTTCAACATCTATGCTGTAGTTCTGTGCAAAAGCAAGCATACTACTGAACGCAAACATTAATGTGATTAGAATTCTTAACATGTTGACCTCATTGGTTTATTTTGAATTGTTGTATTTGAATTCGTTACCAATATCTCCTCTCAAAATGAAGAAAAAATGAAGAGACAATTTTATTTTTTTATTCTCTCAAACCATTAGGTAATAAAAACTTACATCAACGGAATTTCAAGCTTTATGTGAAGATTCGATGAAGTTGTTATAACAGGCTGATATGTAAGGTGTGGCCACATTGCATTTTGTTCCCTCATAAATATTAAAACCCATGGATTATTGATTTAACACTGAAGATAGTTTCCGAAACCTCATTAATTAATTCTTCAGATCATTCTACCGGCAGGCCTTCCATCTGCATGATCTTAAGGGCATTGGTTGTAGGACAAGGCCCTTCCTTGATCTTGTACTCGAAACTCATTTTACCATTTTCTATGGTTTCTGCAAAATGCCAGTTGCTTATACCTGATATCTCTTCCTCCAGGGATGCCAGCTCCAGATCATGCGTAGATACCATCCCTATACCATTTTTGCCGGCCACGTTCTTCAAAAAGGCCGTACTGCCCTGAAACCGCTCCCGGTTATTTGTCCCCTTGAAGATCTCATCCACAAAAAAGAATAAAGGTACAGAATGATCCCCTTCCAGTTCATCCAATAATCTCCGTAATCTTCTCACTTCAGCATAGAAGTGCGAAAGTCCACCCTCCAATGAATCCTTCACATTGATACTGGTGAAAACCCTGAATTCTCTGGTATAAAAGTCTGATGCATTAACCGGAGCCCCGGCAAAGGCTAGTACCAGATTCACTCCTACAGTCCGTAAAAAGGTGCTCTTCCCGGCCATATTGGAACCGGTGATCAAAAACAGGTCATTTCCTTGCTTTACAGTAAAATCGTTTGTAACCCTTTCAGAATAATGGATCAATGGGTGCCCGAGATCACTGGCTTCCAAATGGGTCTCACCTTCTGATTCAAAATCAGGGAAACTATAAGATGGATTCAGGTACCCAAAGTTGGCTATGGAGTTGAGTACTTCCAATTCATAGAAATCATCCAGCCATTCCGTCAGTTTTGGTTCAAGTTCCCTTTTCAGGTCTTCCATTTTCATAGAAAAATACATATCCCAGGGTATCACCATATTAACCAATGGCCAAAGCACCTGATTAGTTTGTAAAGATGCGGCACCGGCCATTCTGGAAGCCTTTTTTAAATAATTTGAAGGAGCGTCTCCCTCCTTCTGAAAATTTGAGAGAAAATCAGCAAGCTTAGACCCATCTGAAAACTGATATTGTTCAATGTATAGTAATATCTTTCCAAACCGATCCATCTGTTTATCGATCTGATATCCGGCATCAAATAAACCGGCGATCTTATGGCTGTTGAAATTATAGTACCCTAAATACGTCAGAAACGTGATCAGCACCCAAGGTCCGGTGAGTCCTGAGATAGCTGTGATCAATAAAATGATGTTTGATATGGATAACAGACTTAAAATTGCCAGGGTTAATCCAAATTTCACATTACGGGGCTCACGCATCCAGCTAAGTAATCTGTCCAGGCTCCAGTCTTTGTCTGATTCTTCCTGACGGGAAATAAAAGCCTGAACCTGAAGCCTGTCCCTGAAACTGTTCAATGGCATAAGTTCCTTCACCAACTGATGTCTTTTGATGACCTGCTTTGTATCAGGCACTTCATTTAATAACCAATCGGCTAACCGTTCCGAGCTGCCTTCATATATAGAGGTATCCATTAAATGATGAATAGAGAATTCACCTGTTATATGAAGATCATTTGAGAAAGCATGATCATTCAGGTCTCTGCTGAACGTATATTCGGGTAATTTATCCCATTGCAGGTCCATTCGTCCGATCTGTTGCTCCTTTACCTCCTTCAAAAAAGAGAGTTGATCCCTGTGATCCGTGATCTTTTTATGGCGTGAAATGAGATAAATGAATCCACCTGTCAATGCCAGTAAAGAGGTAAAAAAGGTGCCGTCACTTCCGGTTTGTGCTACAGCATATAAAGCGATCACAGAAATCACAAAATAACCCCCTCTGATATAAGAAAAGCGGGTGCTTGCGTTCTCCAGTTCAATGATCAATCTTTCCAGTTTATCGATCTGCTGATTGAACTGATCTCGTAATTTCTGTTTTGGATGCTTACTCATGGAATAGTTGATTATAAAATGGTCGCGAATTTAAGGATAGGCATAATTGAACTTAGTAGACAGTCTTCAATTATATTTAAACTCAACGGGGATCTTTGAGTGACATTTAATCATTTTTTATTTAAGATCGATGCTTATACAGTTGTCCCTGAATTAATTTCCAAACTTACAAACAAACGCCCTATGTCCGGATCCTTAAATCTTGCTGTATTGATCACATTGTTACTCATATCCGCATGTACCCCCGAGGCTGACAAAGAACCTCAGAATCCTTACAAGGGTGTTACAGGTACCGTGGAATATCATGAAGATTTCGAATCAGATTTTGTAGCACCGAGAAATGTTGAGGTTTGGCTTCCTCCCAATTATTCAGATGAAGACTCATCCTACCAGGTGTTGTATATGCATGATGGGCAGAATGTTTTCAATCCACAAACCTCCTATAATGGAAATGACTGGATGGTGGACGAGGTGCTTACCAATCTGATCAGGGAAAACAAAGTACAAAAGACCATAGTGGTAGCTTCCTGGAACACTGGCGAAACACGATTTGCGGAATACATGCCCATTAAACCGGCAAAACAGCCCTCATTGGGCTATGACGAGGTGATCTCGGATGAATACCTGAAGTTTCTGGTTCAGGAATTGAAACCCTTTATAGACACCAATTATCGGACGAAGGCACAACCTGAGTTTACATCTATCATGGGTTCCAGCATGGGGGGACTCATCTCCTTATATGCCATTATGGAGTACCCGGATATTTTTGGAGCTGCAGCCTGTCTGTCAACCCACTGGCCGGTGGCAGACAATGGTGATAGCGACTTTCTGAGTTATATACCGGAAGCCCTGCCGGATCCAGAAACTCATAAGATCTATTTTGACTTTGGTACTCGAGGGCTGGATGCCAAATATGAGGTCTATCAGGATCAGGTAGATCAGATGATGAGGAACAAGGGGTATGAAGAAGGCCTGAACTGGGTGACTAAAAAATTCGAAGGTCACGACCACAAAGAGCAGTATTGGGCTATGCGTGTGAATGAGCCTCTGACCTTCATTCTGAATTAGCAGACTTTAGTTCTGCGATAGTGGCACCCCAGCCACTTCTGTCGCTGGCCAAACTGTATGATTCAACATTTGGATTCCGGTCTAACAGGCTGTGAACAGTTCGCCTGATTACACCCTTCCCCTTTCCATGAATGATCCGAACTGAATAGATCTCATTCTTCAAACACTCATCAATATAATCAGGGATCAGGTCTCCCAGATCTTCCGGCTTAAAATGATGCAGATCCAAACTACCATCGATCGGTAATTCTACCGGCTCCAGTTCAGACATTATGACCTCCTGGCTACAATTAACTGATAGTTATCCATGGTTCACTGAACATAGTCTGTAACCCGACGTTCACTGACTACTTTTTTGATGAATGAAACCACTTTTTGGTGATCCGGGTGGTCTGCATATGTCTGAAGGTCTTCTTTGGTTTCGCAGCTCACTGTCAAAACCACATCACAAATGGCTTCACTGTCACCTTTTAAAATATTAAGGCCTACCTCAGCTGACTTCAATTCTTTAATTTTTGAGGGAAGATCTTCCAGTAATTTCTTCATGGTTTCAGCATTTTCTGCCTTGGTCTTACCCTCTGCTACGTCCTTCAGCTTCCACATTACGATATGCTTGATCATTTCGTTATTCGTTATTCATTATTCGTTCAAGTAAATATCTTATTTACTATCTCAATTCCCAAAATAGTATACTTCAAAATTCAATGTTCCTTGTTCAATGTTCGATATTCTACTGCTGTCAATTAATGCTTGGAACCCTTAACTTTGTGGTTCTGTTTAACAGGCGAAAGTAACTACCTGTTATCTACACAAACACAACCCGAAATTTTGAAAACATTGGATTTAGATAAGATCACGGCCGAGGAGATCGGCGAAGACCACGTAAGTACCTCAGCACAAACTCCACTTAGAGAGGATGCCTTTGAAATGAGCGATTCAGAAAAGATCGATACCATTCAGGAACATTTTGCTGAGATCATGAAGACTCTGGGATTGGATCTTGAGGATGACAGTCTGAAAGGAACTCCATATCGCGTGGCAAAGATGTATGTCAAAGAGATATTTGAAGGGCTAAACCCTAAGAATAAGCCAATCGCCCGCCAATTCAGCAACAGTTATGAATATAATGGTATGCTGATCGAAAAGAATATTCAGGTTACCTCCTTTTGTGAGCATCATTTTCTGCCATTTATTGGCAAAGCACACGTAGCCTATATTCCCTCCGGAAAAAAGGTGATCGGACTTTCCAAGATCAATCGTATCGTGGATTATTATTCGCGTCGACCTCAGGTACAAGAGCGCCTGACACTGCAGATCGCTGACGAATTACAAGCAGCTCTTGAGACCGAAGACGTTGCTGTTTTTATTGACAGCAAACATTTATGTGTGTCAACGCGCGGTATCAAAGATCACAGCAGTACCACGATCACAGCTGAATACCGCGGTGCTTTTAAGAATGAAGACACCCAGCAGAAATTCATAGATTACATCAGAACCAACACGCAGATAGACTAATACTGTGGCTGAAAAAGCAAAGAACCTTCAGGTTTACAATACTCTTTCACGACAAAAAGAACCGTTTGAACCTTTAAACCCACCTCATGTGGGTATGTATGTATGCGGTCCTACTGTATATGGTGATGCCCATCTTGGCCATGCCAAGAGTTATGTTTCTTTTGATGTGATACTCCGATACCTCCGATATCTTGAATATAAGGTCCGTTATGTGCAAAATATCACGGACGTAGGTCACCTGGTTGATGATGCTGAAGAAGGTGAAGATAAGCTCAGCAAACAGGCCCGTATAGAAAAGGTGCAACCTATGGAGATCGCAGAGAAGTACACATATACCTACTTCCGCGATATGGATGCCCTGAATGTACTCAGGCCGGATATAGCACCCAGGGCAACGGGCCATATCCCTGAGCAGATCGCCATGGTCAAGAAATTGATCGAAAACGGCCATGCCTACGAGGTTAACGGCAACGTTTATTTTGATGTTTCTTCCGATCCGGAATATGGTAAACTAAGTGGACGTAAAACTGAAGATGCTGAATCAGGTACCCGCGTTGAAACAGCATCTGATAAACGAAGTCCCGAAGACTTTGCCCTTTGGAAGAAAGCAGATGATGGACACATAATGAAATGGGACTCCCCCTGGGGGGTTGGCTATCCAGGTTGGCACGTTGAGTGTTCGGCTATGAGTACCAAGTATCTGGGCGAAAGTTTTGATATTCACGGGGGTGGACTTGAAAATCAGTTTCCTCATCACGAATGTGAGATCGCCCAGGCTGAATGTGCCCACGACAAACAATTTGTAAAATACTGGTTGCATAACAATATGGTGACCCTTGAGGGTCAGAAAATGGGTAAATCGCTGGGAAATGCGATCAACCTGCATGAATTTTTTACCGGAGACCATAAGCTCCTGACCAGAGCATGGCCACCGGAGGTCATTCGTTTCTTCCTGCTTCAGTCTCATTACCGCAGTACCACTGATTTTTCTGAAGAAGCTTTGGGTGGAGCTGAAACAGGACTTAAGAATCTGCATTCCATGATCAATTCTATTGAGAATGCTGAACCCGGCAACGATGCAGCTTTTGATCTTGATGGTTTAAAGAATTCTGTAGAAGGTGTCATGAATGACGACTTCAATTCTGCTCAGGCCATTGCGATTCTTTTTGAGCAATTAAAAGAGATCCGAAAGCTGATCACCGATAAAAAATCACCGTCCAATCTTGAAGAGATCAAAACCTTTCTTCATGATTTTGTGGATGGTGTGTTAGGGATCTGGCCACAGGAAGGCGGAAGCAATGAAGAACTAACCAAGGGTTTGATCGAATTGCTTATTGAGATCCGTAAAGATGCACGAAGCAACAAGAATTTCGAACTTTCAGATAAGATCCGTGATGACCTCAAAGAATTAGGGGTTCAGCTAATGGACGGAAAAGAAGGAACATCCTTCGAAATCGAGTAATGAAATGGCTGAAGCTCATATTCAGCAAACTGATCGTTGGATCAGTTCGCTTCTATCAGTTGGCCATTTCCCCCTGGCTGGGTAAAAGCTGCCGGTACACCCCTACTTGTTCTCAATATATGATCGAGGCAGTAAATGAGTGGGGCCCGATGAAAGGCTTTTGGCTGGGTATAAAGCGAATCGGAAGTTGCCACCCCTGGGGCGGTGAAGGCTATGATCCGGTTCCAAAAAAGAATAACGAAAATGAACATTGAACAACGAATATCGAAGTAAATGAGTGACATTAAATTCAAAAATCGTATTACCGTAGAACAAGTAGAAGAAGGCAATGACCTGGCTCCTAAATTTCAGGATGATGGACTGATCCCGGTTGTTACTACCGATTATGAATCCGGTGAGTTGCTGATGCATGGTTACATGAATGAGGAAGCTCTGAAAAAGACCATTGAGATCGGTGAAGCCGTTTATTACAGCCGCAGCCGAGAAACACTCTGGCATAAAGGTGCCACCAGCGGTCTTGTTCAAACTGTTAAGGAAATGCGTATTGATGATGATCAGGACTGTGTATGGCTTCGGGTTGAAGTACAGGGTAACGGTGCCAGCTGCCATGTGGGATATCGTTCTTGTTTCTACCGCAGTGTCCCAACCGGTGAGGAATTTGAGAAAAAAGACGGCGAATTGAATTTCGAGGAAGACGAAAAAGTCTTCGACCCCAAAGAGGTCTATGGAGATGCGCCGAACCCAACCAAGCTGTAGTAGAATAGCTCAGCTGCTATAAACTTTCAGTTAAATTACTAACCGTAGGGGCAATTCATGAATTGCCCCTATGGTTTTTTTATACTACCCTATTATCCTTTCATCCACTTTTAAGTTTGGTTCTGAAAGTTCTGCGTTGGAACCAATAGCTTAACTAAGCTAACTCTTTTCGGAGCTCTGCTCCGAAATGCCACTGACAGGATCCGACTCCTTTTGCCTCAAGAATTTAATGGTAACCAACAAAAAAGCCCTGAACCATTGCTGGAACAGGGCTTACATACTTTACGCTCCGACGCAGAGCGTCAGATCGAGTCTGTATTGTAGGTTCTTAATTCATATTCTGAGGCTCAGTAAAGCTTCAGAACTCACCTGATTGATCGTAATGCACTATGAGCATGTAAAAGCTCAAAAACTGGCTCCAAGCGCTCTGCACCGGAGCCCCATAATTATGCATAAACCTCAGGACTTCTTTTCTTCTTGATACGTCCGCCTTTGGCTTTTTTGGAGCCACCGGAGTTTCTCTTTCCCTTGTTAGATCTTCCGCTATTTCCAGAGGATGAACCATTTTTATCCGGCTTGGCCAGTTCAACACTGATATCACGGCCTTCAAACTGTGTTCCATTCATGGCATCAAACAGTTTTGAATCAAATCCTTCCTCAACCTCAAAGAATGAGAAATTTGTTTGAATATCGATCTTACCGAAATCAGGCTTCTTACCGTGCATTTGCTCATTGACAACGCCCATGAGTCGTGCAGGATTCAATCCGTCTCGCTGACCAACATTCAGGAAGTAACGGGTATATCCTTCCTCAGCCACACGATTATTGCTGCGGCCGCCTGAATTGCGTTCTCCCTTGTTTGAAGAATTTCGCTTGTTATTCTTTTTATTGGATCTGCCTGCAGATGCGTTGATATCACCGGCCTGCTCGTAGTATTCCAGGATCTGATTGAATTCCATGGAAACAAAATGCTGAATGAGTTCCTGCCATCCAAGATCAGAAAGTCGCTCATAGACTTCCGGCAAATACTTTTCGATCTGCTTTTCGTTGACTTCTGTGGTTCTGAGTTTCTCAACCATGTCCATCATGCGGACACCACAAACTTCTTCACCTTTCGGCACGTCCTGTTTTATGAAATTCTTACCGGACATTTTTTCCAGTGCTCTGATCTTATTCATTTCACGAGTGTGAATGATGGAAACAGAGATCCCACTGTTACCTGCACGACCGGTACGCCCACTTCTGTGAATGTACACTTCCAGATCGTCAGGCAGGTTGTAGTTGATCACATGTGTGAGGCTGTCTACATCCAGTCCACGGGCAGCAACATCTGTCGCTACCAATAGCTGAAGTTCTCCGGAACGGAATCGGTTCATAACTTCATCACGTTGGTTCTGCGAAAGGTCTCCATTCAGCAGGTCGGCATTATATCCTTCCTTAGAAAGTTTTGAGGCAATATCAGCCGTTTCACGGCGGGTTCTGCAGAAGATGATCCCATAGATATCCGGGTTAACATCTGCAATACGCTTGAGAGCATCATAACGATCTTTGGCGTTCACCATGTAGAAATGGTGCTCCACATTCAGGGCGCCTGAGTTACGGGCATTGACCTGAATCTCTTCAGGGTCATTCATGTACTTACGCGCCATTTTTGAGATTTGTTTTGGCATGGTTGCCGAAAACAGAAGTGTTTGCTTTTCTTTAGGAGTATCATGAAGAATGGCATCCAGATCATCCTGAAAACCCATATTCAGCATTTCATCGGCTTCATCAAGGATCAATGAGCGAACATTTGTTACATCCAGTTTTCCTCTCCTAATGAGATCCAACATTCGTCCCGGTGTTCCGATCACAACCTGAGTCCCTCTGTTGAGAGCGCGGATCTGAGTAGAAATGTTTGCACCACCGTAAACGGCAACTGTGCTGATTCCCTTCTGATACTTAGCAAAAGCTTTAAGATCTTTTTCGATCTGTATGGCCAGTTCACGGGTAGGTGAAAGCACCAGAACCTGAACATTGTTTGAATTGGCATCCACTTGTTGCAACACAGGCATACCAAATGCACCGGTCTTACCGGTACCTGTTTGGGCAAGGGCAACCAGGTCTCTTTGTGAAGCTAAAATGGTTGGAATAGCTCTTTCCTGAACTTCAGTGGGGTTTTGAAAACCGAGATCTTCTACGGCTTTACATATTTCGGGCGACAGGCCCAGTTCTTTGAACGTTGACATATAGTAATTTTAAGTCGTTTTTATCCCGTTCAGAAATTGGTGCTGTACTGCTTCTTGTCCGGAATGTTAAATGGGGTGAGCTATGGACAAGAGGCAAGCGCGACTGCTTGATTTACAAAGGCCAGCAAGGTTCTATAAACCTGAAAAGTATAGGATTCCAGTCTTATCGCGAACTCACAAATTTTCAATAAGCCTTAAAGATACGGATAAAAAACTTCTGTTATGAATTTGAGGTGAAAATTAATTTCAGATCATTACAGCAACTAAAAAGATTTATAAATTCAGCTTTTATATTCATATCAATTTTAACAACCGGGATTTATTTTCCCTAAATTGGGTTTAGTACATTTGATATGATAACCAAACATTTCAATTAACTGCTATGAAACATATTTCTGACTATTACAACAAAGCCGTTTCGCTCACTGATCTTAAAGAAACCATTATAAAAGAATTTGATACCAACGAAGTTCCAATATCCAACTCTATTTGGGGAACTTCAATTTGCAGCGATGAGATCAACAATACCTTTTTAACCTTAGGTGAGCTCTTCAAAGCACCCGGACCGTTTTTCTTCGGGGGTATTTCTGGCTTACCATTCACCGGAAAAACAGGATTTGGAGCCTTTGCAAGTCATATTCCGGATGATGGAGCAGCTATGATCCTCTATGGCCCACATATTGGTGTTACCGGAGATGGCTCTTTTGGAAAGGTGCTGAGAGAAGGACAAGAACAACCAAGTTCAAGCTGTGGGTCCCTTATTGCAGGGTTGAATGCTGTGAAAAAAGGAGCCGTTTTAGAGGTTGAACATAATGATTATCAGCAGGGGCAGGTCAACAAAGTGTTAACAGAAAATCATGAAACGATCATTAAAGCTGAAAATGAAGTGATTGAAACCACCGAAGTGGCCTATGATCAGATAAAGCGAGAACTCACTGATATCATTGGTTCAGGGATCGAAAACCTTGGTAGTAGCCCTTTACTTTTAGTTGGCGGAGTGATCCTCAACACCGATTGGGACAAGGAAGATCAATTCGACCTTCGCGATATTTCCTGGTTTAACAAATAATCTTAAATCCAATCCTATGTATAGAGTTAATACCATTGCGCTATTTTCGATCATCCTGTTTGGAATGATCGGGTGTCAATCTTCCGAAGAACAATCATCCCTAAAACTTAATACCGTACAGGATTCAACGGATATCGCTTACACTATCACAGGACTCGATGGTCCTGAAGCGGTTCGGTATGATCCGGGACAAAAAGTATATTTCATCGCTAATTTCACCGGTGGCGGAAACGATCAGGACTCTACAGGGTTCATCACAAAAGCAGATGCCGAAGGAAATATCCTGGAACTAAAGTTCATGACCGGGACCGATGAAGCTCCTCTTCACGCTCCAAGAGGTATGTATATAGTAAATGAAACTCTTTGGGTAGCCGATGTTTTAGGGGTTCATGGATTCAATAGAACAACCGGAGAACAAACCGATTTTATCGATTTCACTCAATTTGAGATCGGGTTCCTTAATGATATCTCAGCAGACGAAAACGGTGTGCTATATGTAACCGATACCGGAACCTCAGTCGTTTATCAGATCAAAAATGGAGAACCATCTATCTTTCTGACCAACCTGCCAAGTGCCCCCAATGGGATCACTTTGGATCCAAACAGTGGTAAATTCCTGCTGGCACCCTGGGGTGGTGATCAGGTGTTCTACTCTTTTGATAACTCAGGCGAATTAGAGGAATTCGCAACGCTTGAAGGCGGAAATTTTGATGGTATTGAATTCATGGGTGAGAATTTACTCTCGGCGAGTCAGCGTGATTCTTCAATTCGGGTATACCGTCCCATGCATGAAATGATATTGATACTTACCACCGGCAGACCTGCTGATATTGGCATTAACACCGATCTGAACCACATAGCGGTTCCCTACATAGCCCTGGATAAAGTTGAGATCTGGGCGCTAAATTAGGTCATAATTATGGCGGATTCCGCATCAAAGCGTTCTAATACTGAGTTCCAACGACTTCTTAAACTGGCAGAACTGGATGTTGATTTTTCTACGGTTGACCAAAAACTGGATGACCTCACCAAACTGGCAGCATATATCACCGGAACCACTATCTCCCTGATCAATTTATTGGAGGCAAATACGCAGTGGACCGTTTCAAATTATGGCCTGGACATCAGGCACACACCGCGTGAGGATACCGTTTGCCAGTATGTGATCCAAACCGATGAACCGCTTGAAATTGCAAGCATGCCTGAAGACGATCGGTTCAAAGATAAACAGTATGTGATCGAGTCTCCTCACCTTCGGTATTACTATGGGATACCTCTTTCAAACGGGGATGGGAATCGAATTGGTGCATTATGTGTGATGGACACCAAACCTAAAGATCTAACCGATGCACAGAAAGAAATGTTAGATGTCATCGCTGATCAGGCTATGGCATGCATTCAGAATCATCACAAAATGAAGATGATGCAGGAGGCAATAGACAACCTGAAACTGGTTCAGCAGAAAGTAACTCACGACATCAGAGGACCGGTCGGTGGAATTATAGGTATAGCTGAGATCATGGAAGGTGAACTGGAAGATCCGGATCTTGATGAATACCGGCGTTTTCTGGAGTTGATTAAAAGTGGCGGGCAATCTGTACTAGATCTGGCAGATGAGATCCTGTCAAACGATTTCAGACTCAGTGAGCATGTGGAAGAATACAGGTATCAAACCAATATCAAAGAGCTACAAACCAAACTCCGAACTCTCTATAAACCTCAAGCATTATCTAAATCTTTAGAACTGAATATTACGGTTACAGCTGAGGAACCTGAGCGATATTTCCCAAAGCACAAACTTATGCAGATCTTTGGAAACCTTATAACAAACGCCATAAAGTTCACTCAGTCCAGGGGCATTATTGATATCGACCTTGCTCTTGTTGAAACAGATGAAACCATTCTGAAATTTAAGATCACAGATAATGGTCAGGGTATGAGCCCAAAAAGGATCAATGAAATACTATCAGGCAAACCAGAATCAACGGCTGGAACTAAGGCAGAAAGAGGATTTGGATATGGCTTTCAATTGGCTCGTCATTTGATAGCATCCCTGAATGGGGATCTGTTTATCGAATCAGAGCCGGATGCAGGAACTTCTGTGACCGTCCATATTCCGACTTTACTTCCCTGATAAAAGGTCCGGTTTTGTATCTATTAACCTTTTTTCAGGATCTGCTCGATCACCCTCATATTTGCAACGGCATCTTCCAATGGTGTTGGAACCGGACCATTTTCAATAATGGCTTCTGAAAATGCATCTCCCTGAAGCGTGTAGTGATTAGCCTGAACCTTTTTTTGTTCAATGATCTTTTCACCCTTGATCAAAGACACTTTGACTTCTTTTTCCAGTGGATTGAAGGGAATTTCAAATTCAATGATACCCTCAGTCCCATATATGGTCATGTTCTGATAGCGATCCGATTGGGTGGAACAATATATTGACGCGGTACCATGAGGAAACTTCAACAAAGCAGAAACATGACGATCCACCCCAAAATCAGGATCTATGTCGACGATACTATGAATACTTTCGGGCTCGCTTTCAAAGATATAACGAGCTGAAGAAATGCAGTAGCTCCCAACGTCCAGCAGTCCGCCCCCTCCCATTTCGGGGTGATTGCGGTAATCATCCTCGTTTTTATTAAAGTAACAAAATGCTGATTGAATGGAATTTACCGTGCCAATCATGCCTACACTCAGCCATGATTTCACAATGTCCCACTGTGGATGAAAGCGATACATAAAAGCTTCCATTACTCTGATTTCAGGATATTTTTTTGAGTGCTCCAATAAGGTTTTGGCTTCAGAAACATCCATGGCGATAGGTTTCTCACACAACACATGCTTACCTACTTCCATAGCTTTGATGGTCCATGGTACATGTAAATGATTGGGTAACGGGTTGTATATGGCATCGATCTCTTCGTCTGCCAACAACTCCTCATATGATCCAAAGGCTTTTCGGATGCCCAGTTTTTCAGCCACTTCTTCTGCCTTTTCTGCATCTCTTGAAGCAATGGCGATCATATCCGTCAATTCTCCTTTTTGCATGGCCGGTATCACGTGCTTAACACCAATATTAGCTGTACTAAGAACGCCCCATTTGATCTTTTCTGACATAATTCATTTTTAGTTGATTAAATCCCCTTTAAAATAGCTGAAGTCAGGTTGTAATAACAACAAAAACAGAATTTTTTGCATATTCAAAACGTTTTAACAACAGCTTCACAAAAAATTCACATTAGCTAACGACCTTTGAAGCGAATAAAAGACATGCGCATCTGAAATAGAGGTCGGACACGCTTTAACCCAAAATAATCAATTCATCACCATGAGATATTTACTATCTATTTTAACGATCATTACACTGGCATTTTCAACCGCTGTAATGGCACAGGATACGGTCGAGATCACTATTGAAGGTAACGACCAAATGAAATATAACCTTAACGAGATCAAAGTTAAGGAAGGTCAAACCGTAAAACTTACGCTTAAGCACGTGGGTAAACTTCCAAAAGCTGCAATGGGCCATAATTGGGTTCTACTCAAACAAGGAACCAATATTCAGGAATTCGGAGCCGCTGCTGCTAAAGCTGCAGGTAACGATTACATCCCTGAAGGTACTGACAAAGTAATTGCTAACACCAAAATGCTGGGCGGCGGAGAAGAAGTAACCATCGAATTCACTGCTCCTGCAAAAGGCACCTATGATTTCATCTGTAGCTTCCCAGGTCACTATGCCATGATGAAAGGAAAATTTATTGTTGAATAGGAGAGTAGTTAGTTGCACATCTAAACTACTTATTTATACCCATAACCCCGGAAATTTGACCATCTCCGGGGTTTTTTATTTTCAGGATACTTCGTGTACAGCCTTCTCTATATCTCTAGACCCTTGTAAAAGATCCAGGCTACTGCCATAGGTATTATCCGCGTTCAACAGGTATAAAATAACTTCAGCTACGTCATCTCGGGTGACACTTCTATCCCCTATTTCTTCAATACGCTCGCTTAATTCTACTTTTCCGGTCCCCTCCTGATTGGTCAGGCGACCTGGCATTAATATGGTATAATTTAATCCAGACTCCCTGAGATAACTGTCTGCGCTGCTTTTGCCTCATAGTAGTGCTGCATAGAGGTTGGCCATCGCTTTGGATCTCTGTTTGCCATCAATGCACTGACCATTACAAACCTGTCTACCCCCTTTTCCACTGCCTGATCAATCGCTTTTTTGGCACCATTCTCATCGATCACCTTTGTCTGTGACCTGGGAGTGTCTGCCCCGGATCCGGCTGTAAATACAACTCCATCAATATTATCGAAAGCGTGGGAAATATCTTTCTCAAGATCAGCTAATACTGCTTTTATACCCTGATCTTTAAAGTTTTGGATCTGCTCTTCTTTTCGGACCATTGCGATAGGTGTATGATCGCTGTCTTTAAGTTTATGGGCAATTCGTGTTCCGATTTGCCCATTTGCACCAATTATCAAGATCTTCATATTTATATATTTTATTCAATATCGATTTGTAATAACCTACAAAAGAACTTAGGTCAGCTTCGTTTCAACTATTATAAAAGACGATTCGATTATTCTTATCAGGTTATGATAGATTCTTTATACTTGGACAACCTTTAAGTATTTGTTCAATATTCAAATTACACCTCAGATCTATGAAAAAAATATTAGTAGCTACCGGGGGCGGAGACTGCCCCGGTTTAAATGCCGTCATCAGGGCTATTGTGAAACGCGCAGAAGTTGCCGGAAACTGGGAAGTACATGGTAGTATTGAAGCTTTCAACGGGGTACTCAGAGAACCAAAAGAGATCATCAAACTAAATGATGAAAATGTAGGTGGCATTCATGCCAAGGGAGGTACTATCCTAAAGACCACAAACAAAGGAGGCCCTTTTAACTGGCCGGTTCAAAATAAAGATGGCAGTTGGGAATCGGTTGATCGCTCTGATGAGCTGGTAAAATTCCTTAATGACGAAGGTTATGATGCCGTGATCAATATTGGCGGTGACGGTTCTCAAAGGATCAGTCAGGCCTTATACGAAAAAGGGGTTAACATAATTGGGGTCCCAAAAACCATTGATAATGACCTTTCCTGTACTGACTATACTTTTGGGTTTCAAACTGCTGTAGATATCGCCACGGATGCCGTGGATAAATTAGTTACTACTGCTGAAAGCCATCACAGACTCATGATACTTGAGGTTATGGGCCGCGGAGCCGGTTGGATCGCTTTACACGCTGCCGTTGCAGGTGGCTCTGAAGTCTGCCTTATCCCTGAAATTCCTTATGACGTGAATAAAGTTGTTGATCATTTGAATGAAAGGTATAAAGAAGGCAAGGGTTTTGCCATTGTCGTCATTGCAGAAGGTGCAAAGGCAAAAGATGGAACGGTTATTTCACGTAAAAGTGAAGAGGCAGGATATACAAACCCAAGGCTCGGAGGTGTAGCTTACCAGTTATCTGAAGAAATAAGAAAAGCCGGTTTCAAGCATGACATTCGTGAAGTAGTACTTGGGCACTTACAGCGTGGTGGGACCCCCATTGCTTTTGACCGGGTGCTAGCCACCCAATTTGGGGTTAAAGCGATGGAAATGGCAATGACAGGTGATTTTGGTAAGATGGTCTCTTTCCTTGATAATGAGATCACTTCTGTATCACTAAAAACAGCTACAAAAGGGCAAAACCTTGTAGATCCTGATAGTTTTCTGGTGAACACCGCAAAAGGTGTAGGCATCAGTTTCGGGGATTAAGTTTGTCAGCCTAACAAACCGATAAGTTTTAGATAAAGTAAACTTACCAGCATTGCCAAACCGAAACTTAAAAGGGTACCGATAAGGATATATTCTGTAAGCTTTATCCCCTCTTTTTCCTTCAGATCACCAAAACGGAAAACAGATTTAGCGGCTAATAAAAAACCAATACCCGACCAATTTCCACTTACTACAAATCCGAAGACGAAGAGTCTTTCCAATATCCCGATCAATTTTCCTGCATTGGCCAGAGTTTTCTTCTCCTTGCTTTCGTTTTCGGGGAGCCATCCTGCGATCAGCATCTTTATGATGATAGCAGATGGTTGGGTCAACATAAAAAGACAGAGAAGTAGCACCAGATTTTGCTGTTTGAAAAGCATTGTAATTAATCCAAAAGACTCTTCATCGATCCAGAACCAGATACCGAATATCACCAGCAGATGAAAAAACTGATCCGTAAAAAAGAGGACCTGCTCATTTTTGGTATTCTGTTCATAGCTTTGCTGTACCGTATTCTTCCACAGCATAAGCTTGACGGCATCAATTATAAAATGGGTGATGAGAATGATCATGGGAATCCATAGATACATTGGGTCTTTACTGATCTCCGGCCACAACAAAAGTAAAGTGATTAAAGCATGAATAACTACGTGAACATACAAATAGACTGATCTCATGCCATATTCGTGCTTATGGTCCACCCATTTTTTGAACTGAAGACCAAAATCACCGACCAGATGAGCCAATATAAGTTTAAGCAGAACGGTCATATCAAAACTCCCGGTTTCTTAGCATTTCCCGATATCGATCTTCCACCGCTCTTACTTCATCCATGTATGCACGCTTATGTCGCTCACTCACCGAAGACTGCGTGATGCCCAATTTCTTGGCGATATCTTCTTGCTTCAGATCTCCTGTCAAATTCATACGCACATATTCTGCCGATTTTGGGGTCCAGTTATCCATGGCAATAAGCAACAAACGCAAATAAAGATTTATTTCATCATCAAAGGCGGCATCAGGGGTTTTCACGATGATATTCTGTTTACCGGTCAATAAGAGTTCATAGGCTTCACCAGAACGAACAAAAGCATCCCCATTCGATTCAGTAATATTTGGAGCATCAAATGTTTTGTTACCAATACCAATGCTTAAACGTACGTCTACCCCCTTCACTTGTTTTACCGACGCCTTGATATCAATAACATGTTGAAGGGCGTGTTTCGGATCGGTGATCTCGGCTTGAAAACTGTCACCCCGGTAGATCTCCCAGCTTTTCGGGGAAGAACCGATCTCATCGAGAGCTTCTTTAAGCGGTTTCAGCCACTTTTCAGCTTTCGCCTTTCTTGAATTGATGATATCACCGGTTATTACACTGATCATGTTAAATTATAGGCTATTTATCCGATAAAATCAATTATCGGCTTTAAAGCCTGTATTCACTCTTATTGATGATATAGCCGATGTAATTCTCAGAAATGGAATACAGGCTTATTAAAAGAATGCCATGCAGTATGAACTTATCCTACCCTGAACCTAAGCTCATCAATAGTAGACAGGATCTCATCCCGGTCCATATCCCTGTAACGTTCCGGAAGTAGTTCCCTGGACGTACATTCAATGACCGCACTTAGAGTTTGCAGCTCTATCTCTTCCGGATAGGTTGGTGGGAGAAAATCTTCAAGGGCAAGATCCAGGGTTTCAGGAGAAACTTTAACATGACCCTCAGCGGCTGCTCGAAACTTGGCCCTGGTCAATGCCGCTTCCATATCAGCTCCCGAAAAAGTCTTATCACCCTTTTCAATAACTTTAGGAATATATTTTTCTGTCATCTTGAGGCCGGTTTTTCTGGCCATTGCTTCAAATAACTCAACCCTTTCTTCCTTGGTATGAGGTGGGAATAAAGCAAGGTGTTCCTCAGCCCTGCCTTGTCGCTTAAGGTCGACCGGCATGAGATCAGGCCTCGCAGTCATTAAGAACCAAACGATGCGACCTCTGTTAGCCGTATCACTCATGAAGGTTGCGATCTGCGAAAATACCCGGCTTGAAACGCCGCTGTCACCGCTTGCATCGCGATCACCAAGGTAAGCATCCGCTTCATCGATCATGACAGCCACAGGGGCCATTGCCTTAAGCAGAGAAAGAATCTTTTCCAGGTTACCTTCGGTTACTCCCTGCCATTGACTTCGAAAGTTCTTGAGTTTAACCATGGGTATCCCAACTTCACTGGCAAAACAGGTAACCAAAAAGGTCTTACCGGTCCCAACAGGCCCACACACCAGATATCCCATTGGCATTACATCCTGCCGCCCTGCTTTTAGGGCTTGAACAGCCTGACGAAGATGTTTCTTTACATGAGTATGCCCGGCCACGTTATCCAGAGAGTAAGGTGTTTCAACAAACTCCAGGAGCCCGTATGCTTCTGCCTCTATGAGCTCTTTTTTGGACTCAGATAATCCTTCAAAGGTGATCTTTTCCTTATTTTCCCTGGCATGAGATATTACACTCCGAATATTCACAAAGTTCAGACCGGCTGTTTGCTGAGCCACGATCTCAGGCTTCACATTTGAAATATTTTTCCATTCATCATTTTCAGCTTCATACTTGATGAAATCAAGACGATCCTTATCTCCCGGTATATTGATCTTTATATCACTTGTATAAGGATTCTGTACCAAAGTCTTGTTCAGATCAGCCAGGTTTTCAGTGATCAAAACCGTTGTAAAGTCAGAAGCCAGAAACATAGGGTCATGTGCCCATCTTGAAAGGTAAACCATGGAAGTCCGGTCTTCATTACCTATCGATGCCGCATCACTCATTGGCACTATGGTCTCAGCATAATCAATGATCAACCCAATACTCTTCTTCTGGTCGAGTCGGAGACGGAAATATTGTTCCAGCAGCGACATCACTCTCACAGGATCCTTAGGCATTTTATTCGCGAAGTCAGTACCAACCAGGCTGTCTCTTCCTGCAAGCGCCTGATTGAAATCAGCCTGAGATTCCTTATCTCGGAAATAGATACCGGAAGCCCGGTCGTAAAAGATCACAAAGTCGCGAGCTCCAAAGAATTCATCAGATAAAAAAGACTTAAGCCTGTTGAACTTGGTACCTTCCTCAGTTTTCAGCGGAACCAGATCATGAACATTCCCATGAATAATAAACTGGTTAATAGTCCTGCTAAGGTATTTCCTGGCAAATTCCTGCGACCATTTCGGATAGTGTTCAAACATGTTATTTGAGTTACAGAGTTACAAAGTGATTGAGTGACAATGTTACAAAGTGATGAAATTCTTTGACGCTTTGTAACTTTGTCAATCGATTAATACGAGCTTCACCGTTTCAATACGACTTGGTGTGGCTTTGCTGATAATGAACTTATTTCCGTCAATAACCACTTCCTCATTTACCTTTGGTATGCGCCCTAAATGATTTATGATGTAGCCTGCTACGGTATCATACTCAGAAGGTTCCACAGGAAGATCAATAATTTCAAACTTTTCACAAAGTTCAGCGATCTCGACATTACCACTTATCACAAAACTGTTATCTGACAGCTGCTTCATGATCTCATCTTCCACATCATACTCATCCTGAATATCACCTACTACTTCTTCAAGAAGGTCTTCGATTGTGACCATACCTGCTGTTCCTCCATATTCATCCAATACAATAGCCACAGACATGTTGGATTGCCTGAATTCTGTAAGCAGGTCATTCGATTTCTTGCTTGAAGGCACCAGCTTTACCGGCCTGATGATCTCATGTAGGCTTTTGGGTTCGTGAAAGAAATCGTGGGCAAATACCACTCCTATCACATCATCAATAGAATCTTTATATACCGGCAGTTTTGAATGGCCTGTTTGAATAAACATATCAAGCACGTTATCAATAGAAGTATCTTTTTCCACCGCCTCGATCTCTATACGGGGGATCATGGAGTCTTTAACCCTTTTATTGGATAGCTCCAGTACATTATGAAGGATCTCAGAATCTTCTTCATCAATATCTACACTGCCGCCGCCATCACGCAGTTCTTTGAATATCATCTCCACATCCTGTCGACGATAATAGTTTTCAGGAACTTCAGCATCTTTAACCAATAACCTGATCAGAATATTTGAGGATCCTCTCGATATCTCGATCAGTGGCCTGAACAGATAATAGGCTATACGAAGCGGGACTGAGATCGCTGTGATCATATTATCAGCCAAAGCCCGGAAAATGGCTTTGGGCAGTATCTCACCAAACAGCATTATGACCACAGAGGCAAGAATAGTTTGCACCAAAAGGGTCTCAAGGTCAGTTGGGATGATACCGAACCAGACCTCACTGTACCTTTGTATGGGTTCCACTAAAAATATAGCCATAAAGGTGGCATACAGTACATTCACTATGTTATTTCCAACCAGTGTCGTTGTTAGGAAGGTTTCCGGCTTACGGGTAAAGAACTCGATGGAGTTACCCAGAAAGTTATTCTTCCGGGAGGCAACTTCCAGTTTTAGCTTGTTGGCTGTAACAAAGGCAATTTCGGAACCCGAAAAAAATCCGCTCAAAATGATGGTTACAACGATCAGGAGAAATTCGGTCATAGTAATCCCCCTGAATCTGCTGATGAACGTTTAAAAGTGTTATAACTACCCGATGGAGGTTCGTCTTTCATTCAGAAATAATTCGTTCTTATTTACCGGAGAAATTTGGCTTTCTTTTTTCGAGAAATGCGCCGGTACCTTCTTTAAAATCAGCAGTACCACATAATTCTCCAAACAGACGGGCTTCCGCTTCGTAGCCATTATCGGAATTGGCTTCTTTTACGGCCAGAATAGCATTTTTAATTGCTACAGGGCCTTGTTTTAAGATCTTACCCAGCATAGCTTTGGCTTCTTCAACAGGATCCGTCTCGGTAACCTGATTTACCAGGCCAACCTCAAAGGCCTCATCTGCCTTAACCTGTCGCCCGGTCATAATATATTCAAGGGCTTTGGCGCGACCTGCCAATTCAGATAGCCGCTGGGTTCCCCCATATCCGGGTATCAACCCTAGAGAAACCTCGGGCAGACCAAGCGCTGCACTTTCAGATGCAATCCTTAAGTGACATGCCATAGCCAATTCACATCCGCCACCAAGAGCATAACCGTTCACTGCAGCGATCACTGGAATAGTCAGGTCTTCAATTTTTTGAAAGATACGCTGTCCTTTTTCTGAAACTTTTTTTCCTGAAACTGGATCGAGTGAACTCAGCTCCTTTATGTCTGCTCCTGCTACAAAGGCCTTTTCACCAGCCCCGGTAATGATCAATGCGTTGATCTTATAATTATCTTTGATCGCATCAACAGCGGTATCCAGTTCATCCAGCACCTTATTATTGAGTGCGTTAAGTTTATCGGGGCGATTTATGGTTAGAGTACAAATTCCGGATTCATCAACATCTAGAAGCAACGTTTCGTAGGACTGATCCATGTTTATTCTTTAACTTTCCTTGTGGGTTTGATTTCGGTTTCAACATCGTCTGAGAGTTCATCCAATATGGAATCAAAATCCATATCATTTTCCCATTCATTATTGTACTCAGGTAAAATATCCTGATCTAGGTCATCAATCAATTGTGAAGTTTCTTCAACTTCGTTCAGAAGGTTGTCCAGTTGGAATCCGATCTCTTCAGGATTACTCATGGTCATAGACTGCTCATAGATATACCTGACGGCATCTTCTATGGTTTCAAGATGAGTTTCACAAACCAGATATTTTTCTTTGGCAACGCTGAATTTCTTAAGTCGCTTCTGCATAATTGCTACGCGCCGAGCTTTTGTGCGCTTCAGCTTCTCTGATTCCAGCTCTTTGATCTCCTCGATCTGCCGCTTTACCTCTTCTTTCAGGTTGCTTTCCAATGAGGTGTTTAAATATACTTCGTAGCGCTTGATCAAGTCAAGCAGAGTCAGGTAGTTACCCAACAATTCATCTATCTTCTTGCCAATATTATCCAGCAATCCCTGAGAGCTGTACGGTAATTTTTCAAAGTTTTCCTGTACCAACTTGGCCAGGTGTTTCAGTACCAGGAATCGCTTTTGCGACTTATTATCCAGCGATTGAAACAATTCCTTCTCATTATTGGCCGCATGTCGTTCCTTGATCTTTTTAAGCTCAAGTTTTTTCCTGAATCTTGGCAACTTGGGTACAATACCCAGGTACATCAGCTCAATACCAAAAACGGTGGTTAAAAGAATGCTGGAAACATCCCCGAAACCACTCATGAAAAATGCCGTCAGCGTAGACACCAGTAATACCCCAAGGTTTATGGGGTTCATGAATGCTTCGCGCGTGTAGTTAATGTTTAGTTCTTCGCTCATAACTTCACATCCGGTGAATTATCTGTTTTATCTGAATCTGCTTCTGAGTCGATATCTTTTTCAGTATCAGTTGGGGTATCCGGTCTTTTTCTACCAATGGTTTTCTCAGTTTTGATCTCATCTGCATGTTTTTCGATCTCACTGTAAAGCATTCCCATTTCGGCTTTAACCTGTTTAAGAGTTTGCTTGGCCCGCTGCTTTTTCATTTCCTCATCCAGCTCTTCCTTTTTGATCTTACTTGCGGCTTCTGAAGATTCGTCTTCCAGGCTGTCTAAAGCCACATCAAGGCGGGCTTCAACATGAGTAACCTTATCGCGAACCTTGCCAAGAAACTCATCCATGGTCTCCAACAGATTATCAGCATTCATTTTGTGAACGGCATCTGAGATCTTGCCTTTTTGCTCAGCTCGCTTCAGGCGTTCCTTGGCCTCTTTAATACGCCGATAATGGTCTTTGTATTCCTGTTTGAGGCGTTCGCGATCTTGTTCTCCTTTGGTACTCATGGCTTTTCGTTGTTATGAGCCTGATTTCTCTTTGTTGCCGATGGTTTTGGAACCGTCCTTTTCTTTAGCCGGTTCTTCCTCATCTATATTGATGGAACCACTCTTCTCACCCATCTCCATTTTGAATTGCTCCACCAATGATTTGGCACGAAGTTTCTCAGCATTCGCTTCAATTTCCATCGTTTCAGTGTCGATACTATCCAATGCGATCTCCATACGGGCTTCGTTTTTGGCTGATCGTTCATTCAGACGATTGATCATTTCATCGTGGGTCTGATCGATACCCCCTACCTCGAACTGCTCCAGGGTATCCGCGATCTTAGCCTGCCATTCTGAACGTTCACTGGCGCGAAGGGCTTCCTTGGCCTCCTGGATCTTGCGATCTTTTTCTTTCATGAACACTTTCTTCACTTTAAGTGCCTTTTCATAAGCACGTTCAGCAAATTCTAATTGTTCTTTGGTATGTACCAAGCTTTCCTTCGCTTTCTCAAGTTGAAGCGCATAATTCTCTGCTATGTCATCCCTATCTGCCTGAATAGCTGATCTTACTTTATTGGTAAGATCCTGTATCTGCTTTTCATTGCGATTCAGCTCTTTCTGAAGCATCAGAAGGTTAGCTTTGACCGTGGCAATGTTGTCATTCATTTGAGGGATCTGATCGTTCATTTCCCGGATATTTTGCTCTAAAATGAGTTTTGGATCCTCAATTGAGCTTATCAAGCCACCGAACATAGATTTTATTGCGCGGATAAATCGTTGAAACATAATACTTTCCTTTATTTTTTAATGCCCTGTTAATCTACAAACTAAATTAACCGATTATTAGTGTTTTTCAAGCAGTTAAAGCTCAAATGCCCTGCTGCCGTCTTTATCAATGATATGACTGATCAAATTCACCGTTTCGGGTTTAGTTTCAGCTATCGTTACTGCATCGATCAATTGATCACTTGCAACCTCAATAGCTGATGGGTTGTTCGTATAACCCACCATAATTGTTTCACCTTTCTCAATTTTGTCACCGATTTTCTTTTTTAGATCGATTCCTGCCTGTGGATCCACATCATCTTCTTTCTTTCTTCTCCCGGCTCCCATTTGAACTGAAGCCATCCCGATCTCATAGGAATTCATTTCAGACAGGTAACCGGACTTATGAGCTTTGATCTCAAATTCATATTGAGCCTTTGGGTATTTGCCCGGATAAATGATTACTTCGGTATCGCCACCCTGTTCCTCTACAATATCCAGCCATTTCTGAAAAGCTTCACCATTCTGAATCTGTTGTTTACTGATCTCAATACCTTCCTTCACGGATTCAGCCTTATCACCCAAATAGATCATGGTTCCGGCCAAAAGGTGCGTGATCTCCATGATATCATCCGGACCATTTCCATGCATTGAGTCAATACATTCTTCCACTTCCAGCCAGTTACCGATCTTATAACCTAATGGCTGATTCATGTTTGTAACATAGGCTATCGTTTCTTTTTCAAACTGTGTCCCAATTCCGACCAGGGCTTCACCGAGTTTGATGGCATCATCTTTGGTTTTCATGAAAGCTCCGGATCCGGCTTTTACATCCAGCACCAGGGCATCGATTCCCTCAGCCAGCTTCTTACTCATGATACTTCCGGCTATCAGTGGGATAGATTCTACCGTGGCAGTAACATCTCGAAGGGCATACAATCTCTTATCCGCCGGTGCGATCTCAGCGGTCTGCCCTGCAAGTACAAGATTGTGTTTTCCTATGATCTCTTTATAGCGGGATAGGTCCATGTCTACAGTAAATCCGGGAATGGACTCCAGTTTATCAAGCGTGCCTCCGGTATGCCCCAAACCCCGGCCCGAGATCATCGGCACCGGAACCCCGGCTGAAGCCACAATAGGTGCAAGTATCAGTGAAAGTTTATCTCCCACACCTCCGGTTGAGTGTTTATCAACCTTTTTACCTTCAATTTCAGACAGATCCACTATTTCTCCTGAATGCAGCATCGATTTGGTCAGAGCTGCCGACTCTTCATCATTTAATCCATTGAGGAAACAAGCCATCAGAAAAGCGCTGATCTGATAATCGGGTATTTCATCGGCCGTATACCGATCGATGAGATATTTAATTTCTTCGTTCAGGAGGGTTTCTCCATCCCGTTTTTTGCGTATGATCGAAACTATATTATATTTTGATTCCATTATCCAAGTATAGGCTTTCAAACACTTATTTTCTCACTCAAATCAGATTTTTTGATACACGCAGCAGCCGATCAAAATCTTTATAAAATTAAAGAACTGATCCCACCGAATGTACACCTTCATCTGTACGACCCATCTAAAGGAATACCGGACCTTCAAGGACTTGATGCCCTTCTAGTTCGCACAGTTACTCACATAAATGCGGAGACGCTTCCTCACATTCCATCGACCCTGAAGTTTATTGGTACAGCTTCTTCAGGAACTGATCATCTTGACATTGAGTATCTGAAATCCGAAGGCGTTAAAAAACTTTCCAGTGCTAACGGATGCAACGCCCGATCTGTGGCTGAGTATGTTATGACGGCACTGTTGCTTTGGAAAGAAAAAAATAATCCTGAAAAGACATTCGGAAAGGTGGGTGTGGTTGGTGTTGGTAAGGCTGGAAGTGCTGTGATCGACCTGCTCTCTGATTTTGATATTGAATGTGTGGCATATGATCCACCAAGAGAGATCAGGGATTCAGGTTTTTCATCTGCTACTTTGGAAGAAGTCCTCGACTGCGACATTCTAACCTTTCACGTTCCCTTGAACCGAAAAGGTGAGCATCCCACCTACCATTGGCTGGATCGATCAAAACTTAGGGCCCATGATTACCAGTTGGTCATCAATGCATCAAGGGGTGGCGTCGTAGACGAGAAAGCCTTGCTGGAAGCTAAATTACAGGCTAGGGTTGACAGTTTTGTACTGGATGTCTGGGAAGGCGAACCCGACTTTAATACTAAAATAGCGGATCAGGCATTCATTGCTACCCCGCATATTGCCGGTTATTCTGAGCAGGCAAAGATCAATGCCACCAAAATGATCTGTGATGAGCTGGCTGATTTCTTTGACCTGCCCCGATCTGCTCCGGAACTCAGAAATATTTCAAAGACAGAAGATCTGGCACACATTCAATATGATCTCACTAAACTGATCACCCGACTCCACCCCATCATGGGATATGATGCAGCGTTGCGTGACCTAAAAGGTAGGCCAGATAAGGGTATCCTTTTTCAAAATCTGAGAAATGAGTGGCCATATAGATATGAATACTCATTCTTGAAAATTAGGAATGATTTACTGAATGAGTTTAAAGAGCTTAAAAAGCTTGGTATAAAACCAGTACCATAAGTGGCATAGGTTTAGACCAACCAATTCACTTCCCAGATTCTGCTTCCCTCGCAATGCTATCGATCATTGAAGAAAAGACGAATAGATGGATCGGATACAAGGCGTACCAATACAGTAAACCGAATAGTCCTTTTGGTGCAAAATAAGCCGTTTGAACAAGTTTGGTTTTACCGGATCCTTCCTCACTGTTTGCCTGAAATTCCAGCCATGCCCGACCGGGTACTTTCATTTCAGCCCTTAGCCTGAGTAACTCTCCCGGTTTTAGCGCTTCCACCCTCCAGAAATCCAAGGCATCCCCGATGCGTAGTTTTTTGGGATGTCTTCGTCCCCTTCTAAACCCAACCCCGCCCACGAGTCGATCCAGAATACCACGCAATTTCCAGGCCCACTCAAAGGTAAGCCATCCTTTTTCACCGCCAAGGCTCGTAAATACATCAAATATCCTTTTCTGTGAAACATCCAGCTTTCGAATTCTTCTTTCAATGATCAAACCTTCTTTTGCCTCCAGAATAACCGGACGTTCATCACCCTTGCTGCTGATAAGGGCATCATTCCAGGTAGTTTCCACTTCATCGGTATCAAGTCTGGAAAGTGCCAATTCAACCGCTTTTCGATAGGAAATTGGCTGAACTTCCGGAAACAATCTTCCTGCTTTATCATTTTGAACCAGCACATCATTTTTAAGCCCCTCGATCAATGGTCGGGCAAGTGAGGCAGGGACCGGCGTCATCCAGTGGACCCAGTGTGATGAAAGCGCCGGGGAAAGAAACGGAACTGGTATCAGCAGTCTTTTGAGCCCTTTGATCTCCGCATACACCTTCATCATATCTGCATAGGTAATAATACTGCTTCCACCTATTTCAATGATCTGATCTTTTGTTTCCGGTTTTTCTATGGCAAGAACCAAATATTGTAGCACATTTCGAATGGCAATGGGTTGAACTTTACTGTATACCCACTTAGGACTGATCATGATGGGCACCCTTTCTGTCAGGTAACGTATCATTTCAAATGACTTGCTCCCTGAACCTACAACGATTGCTGCCCGAAATTCAGTAACAGCTACTCCTGATCTCCTTAACACTTCTCCGGTTTTTTGCCTGGATGAAAGGTGTTCGGACAGATCATCATCCTGATTGCCTAATCCGCCAAGATAAATGATACGATCTACGCCATTTTGTTTAGCAGCTTCCCCAAAGTTACGGGCAGCCTGCATATCGCGTTCATGGAAGTCAGCATCGCTGTTACCACTCATACTGTGGATCATATAATAAGCCACATCAACGTCTTGCATGACACCGCTTAAAGAATCCGGCTGTAATACATCGCCCTCCACGACTTCCACATCATTGATCCAGTTTCGCCCTTCCAGGCGTTCAGCATCACGGGAAAGAACCCTGACTTCATATCCTTTGGTTAGAAGCTGAGGCACGAGCCTTCCACCTATGTACCCTGTTACTCCCGTTACTAATATCTTTTTGTTGTGCTGCAATCTCTTTTCCCTTCTGTTTAGTAGCAAGTTACGACCTACAACAACAGTAATTACAAAAAAGGTTCGGAATTATGATTGAGAACGTAAACAGTTTGGACTCAACTTGCATTTAATTTTGAAAGGATTGTTTGAGCCATCAGGCTGCAGCCTTCATTAACCGAGTATTTGCTGACCGATCATGCCCAATAAAAATCCAATTACTGCACCTATGGATGGAGTAAAATGTGTTTTAAGAGACGATTTTGGGGCAATATCCTGAAATACTAGATATAAGATCCCCCCGGCCGCAAAACTCATGATAGAGGCCGTGATGTAATGCACTTCAACAAGAAGGTAATATCCTAGAATTGCTGCAACCGGGCCCAATAAGCTAATGATCAATAATATGATCAAAGTTTTCTTAGGCGTTACTTTATCAGAGGTTATTTCTCTGAAGGAATTAAAACCTTCGGGAAAATTTTGGGCAGCAATGAAAACTGCCAACAAAGTTGCGGCCTTCCTATCTTTTGAGAATAGAGCCCCCATGGCAAGGGCTTCCGGAACAAAATCCATGATCATGGCAAGAAATTGCGCCTTACTGCCACCTTTGGAGGAAAGGTATCGGTCGATCAAGCCAAATGTCATTCCTCCACCCAAAAAGGTGATGCAAAGTAATATTGGTGAAAGCGTATTCATTGCCTCAGGAGCCAGTGAAAAGGCAACGGCCGCTACCAATATACCTCCTCCAAAGGCCATCACACCATGAACAAATTCATCTTTGTTCTTCGATTCTATGGTTTGTTCGTAATGAGAAATAACGCCTCCTAGGAAAGCCGTAATTCCAGCTAGCCAGGAAAATAATAGAATAGTAGTAATCTCATTCATTAGAGATCATTTTGTTTATGGAACTTGCCAGCCAAATCAAGGAACCAAAAAAGAGTACGGCCCCAATTGGAAAGGTGATGAACAGATACCAGCCAGACATGAAAATACTATAAAGTACACCGCCAATATCCATACCTGCAACGATGCACGGTTGAATCGATCCCTCATTCAGGCTGCACCCGTTTAGATCAGCGATCAAGTCTACTGACCAGACAAGTATCAACGGACACACAGCAATAACAATGGAGATAATTAGCCCGATCAACGGCTTTTTAAAGAGTAGGTTCATTTAGCAGTGGATTATTTCCCTGAATATACCCTGAACACGGTATGAGCTCAAGCCCAATAAATGAAACGCTTCTAACTGCGGATCAGGTACTGAAATTTCACAAAGAACTCTCTTTGTGTCTGTCTGAATCCCCAATATGATCGGTTGGCAGAATTATCATAAAAATCAGTGTGATAACTTGTCATACCGATATAGAACTTTGTAAATGCATTAGCCTTATAGTATAAAAGCGGGTAGATCTGAACTTCCTCACTAAAGGAGTTATACTCAGTGATGAGGCGGGCAAACAATCGCTTGGTGAAATTATAGCGGGTATTTAACCGGTAGATATCACCGCTGTAATATGTTTGGGATCCTCCTTCCTCTGATAGTTTGGAGTAGTTATAGTTCAGTGTCATTCTGAAACGCGGAGTTGGTTTAACAGTGGCATCTGCAGAGATGTTATATCCAATGCCTACGGTTGGAACCTGTGAACGGTTGATATTTCTTCCATATTCAAAACTTCCTCCAAAAGAAAAGGTATCCATGGTATTGGAGCTGAAACTGATGGTTCCACGATAAATGTTGCGAAACATCTGCCCTCTGAACCGCTCATCATTGAGAGGTAAAAATCTAATGTTTAGATCGTTCTGTCCTACCAGTTTATTATCAAAACGAACAAACATAAACCGCTCCTGAAATTCCCCGTCAAAGTCGTACCGCCAGTTTCCACTTACTCTTAAAGAACCCTGAGACAGATAATTATTATCCGGATAATAAGAGATGCCCTGGCTGAATCCGATCTGACGCCGGTCGACATTATTGATGAATCCGGATTGTGTTTGCAGGGTCGGTGAATACGATTCATAATCAAATGAAAAATTGTAATACTTCGACTCCCGTGAGAATTCAGTGCTTAATAAAGTACCTCCAAATTGTTCACCATTGAATGCTGCATCATATGAAGAACTTCCCAAAGATCGGGTATCTGAAAAAAGCCCCATATTATCCAGTTCACGCGTATTGGAGTATCCGGCTTGACCTCGGAAATAGTAATTTGGTGCAACTGCCAGAGCCCAGTCCAAACCTCCAACATAGTTATGACCTCCTTCATAATTCCGTGTAGTGATCAGAGTTCCTACATGTGATTCCTCCCCCAGATTATACTTTCCCCGGATGATGTTATTATATGCATTCATATTGGTCTGAACCTGAGAGCTCCTTTCTCTACCCGGAACGATGAAAGGAGCTTCCCGGTCGTAGGCAGAAAGGAATGCAATACTAAAACTATTGGTCGCACGGGTAAATTTTGCAGCAGCAAAGGGATTATTGATGGTTCTTGAGTAATACAGGTTTTCCCTTGTACTAAAGAGATCTGCCCCTTTTACAAAAAACGGCCTCTTTTCAGAAAAATAGAGAGCAAAGGTTTCATTTACGCTTATCTGTGAAGCATCCGTTTCTATCTGACTAAAATCCGGATTTACCACTACTTCCAAGGAACTGTTTGTGGTCGGTGAATAGGATATACTTCCCCCCGCCTTGGCATGAATCCTTTCATTATCAAAACCTGAATCCCCATTATTTGGATCAACGAGCGCGCCTCGGTGAGTAGCTGCAGCATAGGGCAGGATCTCAACCGTTTTAGCTTTGTCAATATCCTTAATATTACTCAGTTCACCACTTTGGCAAAGCAGGCATGGGTTGTCCATACTGACGTTGGTCCAGGAGAGCTGGTAGCGGTTCTTCCGTGGGTAATTTCTTATGAATTGAATAGCCCAGTTTTGAATATTTCGGTCCGGAAAATTAAAACTCTTGAAGGGGATCTTCATAACCGCCGAAAAACCTGTTTCAGTGATAGATGCTTCTGAATACCATAGGGCATCAAAACTAAAATCCTCTGAGGTGGCTGTTCTGGTGGCATCCATCTGAATTCCCAATGGGTTCACAACAAATTCGTATGCCTGTTGATTATTGCTATAAGTATCCAGGATCACACCAACATAATCATCCCCAAAAAAACCATCCCGGTCGGTTACATTGGCTCTTATCCTTGAAGGATCAGGATCATCGCTCTCAAACCCAATATACAGGTGATCTTTACTGTAAAGCACCTTAACCCTGGTTTCCACTGGTGCGGGTTCCTGGTCATTAGGCTGCCGCTGATATAATAACAGAGTTGGCTCAGCTCTGTCCCAGGCAGGGTCGTCCATTCGGCCATTGATGGCAAAATCAGCCCCGATCTCAACCGGCTCATAGTTAAAGGATCGCTGAATCTGTGTCCAGCCCGGGTCAGGCACCAGAATACCATATATCATGGATACAAAAAACAATGCAAAACGATAACCGGCCTGATTCATAAACTTATATTTCTTCTCTTAGGATTAGCCCGTGAGATAATATCGGTTTATGAGTGCTACATTTTATAAAATTTATAAAAGAATAGGTTACAATTTAAACCTTTGGATCAATGACAATGCTGATGAGCCTCTGACCACTGCTCTCCGGCAGGACAATTTGGAACTCCGGCACTTTCATTAGACATCGCAGTCCCCCAAAACCAAAGTCCAAGCAAAACGATCACGACCAACCCCGCAACCCCAAGTTTGGACGACAGTTTATTCTTGTCTTTTTCCATACAGCAGTTCTTGTACTTCTTACCACTTCCGCAGTGACATGGATCGTTTCGTTGTAGCTTTTTAGTCATGATCATAGAGAGATTAGATTGACATATAATTCAATGTAGTAAGATTCAGGGAATCTGAAAAATAAATACCTCCTATTTCAGCTCATTTTAAATTCTAATTCAATTCCACAGCTCATTTTATTATTGTAACAAACAGTGAAATAAATATTAATTAAATGGGTACATATGAAAAATTTAAAACTATCTGCCGGGATATTAATTTGTATGCTAGCACTTGTAGCTTGCCAGCCTCAACAACCTGCAGAGTCTCAGCAAACTACTGTGCAGCAGGAACCTGCCACAGGAGGAATGATCATGAACGGGGAACTAAGTGGCAGTGAATTTGCTATAGCCACCGGTGCTGAAATGGATACTTTTATGACCATCGTAGAGAGATTCAATCAAATGGATGCGGAAGGTATATGGGAATTTTCTGCTGATACAGTATCAATGATAATGATCGATGGCTCTACTCAATTACTTACACAAGCCGCCTTTGAAGGCATGTTCGCAGGCCTTGATTCAGTGACATGGGAAATGGATGCTGTAATCCCTCTAAGGGTTGTTGGTACCGACCTGGTCAAGGTCCTGGTCGATTCCCGTGAGATGATGTACATGAAAGATGGATCCGTCTCGCGTGTCAGATTATTTGAGGAATTCACTTTCGATAGCGGCATTCTTACGAACGTACGTCAATGGTCAGCAGAACTGCCAGAGGGAATGTAAGTGAGATAATTTTAAGAACCTGTTATTGAAAGAAAGCCCATTGATCCGGGCTTTCTTTTTTATTTAGATATGGAAAACCAATACTGCACTATCGAGGTGACTGACAACAGCTTCACTCAAACTGGGTGAAAAAAGACCGGTCAATTTTGACTTGTCCATTTTAGCAATGGCGAATATATCAGCATCGGTATTTTCCATAAAATACAGGATCCCCCTTTCCTCATTATATGCATCAACATGATGTTTTTTACAGCTTTTCACCGGATACCCTTCACAGAAGAATGCATGCATATTTTCGATCTCCTCTGTTTCCCTAAAATTATAAGGAGTATTGATATAAAGCAGATCGACATCAGCCTTTAGGTCTGAAGCATAGTTCATCATTTGCTTATAATATGCTCTTTGATCTTCTTCAAAAGTTGTAGCCATTACGATCCGCTTTATGGTATTCTCATCAGGAGCCTTCTTAACCACCAAAACGGGGATTCGGGCCTTTCGTATCACACTTTGAGCGTTTGATCCAATTGAGAAGGGGTTGATCCCCTTTGTACCATGTGACCCCATAATTATGAGATCATATTTATCATTCTCAATATGCTGAGGAATATTTTCAACTCCCAAATTGAATACTAATGATTCAACTGCATGTATATCCTGTTTTGAGAAATCCATAACCATTTCTGATAGCTTTGCCCGGCTCATTCCGATCTCAGCTTTTACTTCCGGGTACAGTTTTTCCTTATCCAATGGCAGTTTAGACCAATCTACCGGGGTGTTTATAATGTGAAGTATATCAACTTCAGCTTTCACCTTTCCTGCAATGAATTTTGTATATGAGGTCGCGTGTTCAGCTACATCAGAAAAGTCGGTTAGCAGCAGTATTCTGTTGATTGTTTTCATAACAAAGGAATTACATTATATGACTCAAGATCTACTTCATTTAGAATATGTAATTCCACTTACTTATTATGTAAGTGATACCCCTATTTTTACAATCATATCATACTGCATATCCCTGATATTTACGCATACCGATCCCCAATAATGAACAAGTCGTTTACCGATTTATCTGTTGTCACTTTTAGCGGTAAATTTACTGATCAGAACCCCAACAAGAAGGATCTGATAAAGCTGTCCTGCAATGCCAAATACTGCAGACACCAGTTTTGCCTGGTGACTAACAGGCGAAATATCACCATATCCTATGGTCGTAAGCGTAATGGAGCTGTAATAAACCAGATCTGTAAACATGGAAGGTTGATCGTTCAGGTTTACATTTGTGAAGGCTTGTGGATCCAGGTGGATCATCAGGTAAGAAACAAACACAAATATTTCGATCAGCAATAGGAAGCCACAAACTGCAGACGTGATAAGATCAATATTGATATATGAGGGTCGGATCATATATCTGAATACCTGAATGAAGAGTACCAGAAAGAAAAGTATATAGGCAATACTCAGCGCATTAATATAACCGGGCAGGTCACCAAAGAAAGTTAAACCGATCGGAAATAAAATGACCGCAAGATAGAGTGGGATTCTCAAACGCTTGAGCCAATGATCAGTGTCAAGAAACAAGCCGGTCGACAAAATAGCTAATATGACCATATTGACAGGCCACAAAATCCGTACATAAAATTCAAAATCATGGACAAAGATACCCACAAACAAATGTTGCATCAGGCCCAGGAATAAGAGTTCATATTTCTTTTCCTGCAAGAAAATGGTCATGACCTTCAATATGTTATGGCTGCTATTCCCCATATCTCAACGAAATACTATCCAAATGATAGAAAGCCAAATTTGCTTTCTACCGTTGTCGTAAGGTAAACCAGCTCAAAGATGATGGCCCAGTTCTTCACAAAGTTCATGAATTCCATCATCTTATCCTCACGGTCTTCCTCTTTCCAGAATGAATGAATGGAAAATGCTGCAATGGCCATGAATATGCACAAACCGATCATTCCTTCAATGATAAAATAACCGGTTATCATGCTAAGTCCTCCAAATATGAGCAATAAACCACTCAGGAATACCATGACCCTTGGTTCAATAAGCCCTCTCTTTTCTGCATACTCACGTATCATATGAGAGTTGTAAAAGTGATTGATCCCGTTGATGAGAAAGAACACTCCTAAGAGAATAATTAATATTGTTTTGATCATGTGATGAGTTTTTTAAATAGCAATATGGCAAGGTATCCTGAACCTTTGAATCTCGATCAGGAATATGGCGGTAGTTAACGATTTTACCAAATTATTCACAAGTACCTGAACCTTACCTTTCTAATTAAAGATATGAGCAGATTCAAACAGTCAGTTTGCTACGAAATCCCCTGGCAGCATAATAGGATTCAGCCCCGTTATGATAAATGAAAGTGCGGCCAAAGCGATGATCACCAAAAATTGCTCCACCAAGTTCTCTTACATCAGAAGGAGTTTTGAGCCAGCTCGAAGTTGAGGTATCAAAAGGGCCAAAATACTGAAGGAACTCATACTCTTCTTCTGTCAACAGCTCGACTCCCATTGCTTTGGCCATATCCATGGCCGTGTTTTCGGGTTTATACTTTTTTCTGGATTCCAAAGCTTCCCGGTCGTAGCATACACTTCTTCGGCCTTTGGGACTTTCAGCTGAGCAATCAAAAAAGATGATATCACCGGTTTCTTCATCCTTGCCAACCACGTCCGGTTCACCACCCGAAAGTTCCATCTCATTCAGGGACCAAAGTTTGCCCGGATGTTCTTTTAACCTTTTAACCACTTCCTCCCAATCTAAATCTTTATGGCGACCCATATTTTCCATAAACCGTGTTCTGATCGCACTGATTATAACGTCATTTTGTTCTTGTGACAGCTGTTTTTTGCTCCTGCTCATGATAATATGCTTTTTGGGTTATTTAATAGCTAAGGAAGATGATCTTAACCTCATGTTAGGCAGTGTGTTCAAGTTTTAATAAAGTTTAAATTTAGCTTATCTACAAGATTTTCCCCAGGTAGCTTAAAGTATGATGATTCCTTACAGGTAATTGTTTTTTTTACTCCAGCAATGAGCTTTAAGATCTAAATACATCTGGACGGGCGTAGTGACCTACAACATCAAACATGCGCTTTGCAGCAATGATCTGTGAAAGATCAATTTCTGCATAAATAATGCCTTCTTCTGCTTCCAATGGTCCCGCTAAGATCTTGCCATCAGGTCCAATAATGGCACTGTTGCCCACATTTATCCATTCCCTGCCTTCCGGATAGAGTTTCTTGAATTCGTAGGTATCCGGAATATCATTCATTCTAAGTGCCATACAGCTACTAATGACAAACATCCCGCCTTCCCGGGCAATGTACTGCATAGATTGCAGCCAATTCGGACTTTTATCCCAGGTTGGTGAAACCAGGATTTGAGTACCTGCTTCATAGATCTTATTTCTTGCCAACGGCATAAAGTTTTCCCAGCAGATCAAACCTGCAATTATACCTGCTGAAGTGGCATATGATCTCAGTGTTGTTCCATCTCCATGTCCCCATATAAGTCGTTCTCCACCTGTTGGGATCAGCTTGCGATGTTTTCCCATAACTATGCCCTCATCACTGATAAACAAGAGGCAATTGTATAAACTGGCATTGCTTTTTTCAGTGTTTCGCTCATGCATACCCATTACAACGTTTATTCCTGCTGATCTTGCAGCTTTACAGAGTTCCTCAGTTGCATTATCCGGAATGGAAACCGCATTTTCGACAAGTTGTATATACAGATCACTTAATGCCTGTCCATTACTATTTTGAACCAACCATACCCAATCCGGATATCCTGGAATAAACACTTCCGGAAATACGATCAACTTACAACCATGTTCACCAGCATCAATGATCGCCTTGCAAGCCTTTTCAACTGTTTCCTCCTTGTTTAGAAATACCGGGGTAAGCTGTGCAGCTGCTACTTTTATGATATTTTTCATTTTAACACCTGCCCTCCGGCAATAAAGCTAAACTCCTTTTAGTTTGGTTTATCTAAACAACAGGAGTCGGCATCGTTTAGCATTAAAGGCAATATGGATAATCCGGGGTCAATAACAAAGTTATCACCAGGCTAGCACCAGCGTCTTTAATGTCGGATGTGCGATAAATCGGCGCATTTAGGTCAATTATCTGAACTCAAGAACCACATTATGAGGTAAATATTAACTTTTATAAGAAAGGCTACCTGAATGATCTCAGGCAGCCTTTCTTTTTTAAAATAACACTACTGAAACAGTTACTATTCATTCACCTGCTTCATAAGCTCTTCAATGGCTCTTTCAAGCTGTTGATCCCTGCCTGCTGAGATCACCTCAGGCTGATTTTTCACCTTGATATCCGGTTCGGTTTGGTTGTTTTCCATCCATTCACCGGCTTTGTTCTTGGCACTCACCGGTACCACTCCCCAGTAACTGCCATTGGGAAGCCCCTCCCATCCGGCAAAACTACAAGTACCCGGAACCGGCATACCCACTGAAAGTCCGAGCTCCATATCCTTATAACCCTGTGCATAACAGTGTCCATCAGAATAATTGGACTCATTGAATAGGGTCAGGGTTGGCTTGGTCCACCTGGAGGTCGGCTCTCCTCCCACTGCCTTTCTTGCGGTGGCATAGGTAATGAAATCTTCACCGGAAAAGAACATGACCAGATCGGCTACCAGGTCACCGCCACCATTGAAGCGGGTATCAACGATCATTGCTTCAGTATCATAATACTTACCCAGCATATCTTTGTAGATATCACGGTACGGTCCGTCACTCATTCCCGGAATATGAACATATCCAAGTTTTCCATTTGATCTATTTTTGACTTCTTCAGCATTGATCTTCACAAAGCGTTCGTATAGCAATCCACGTTCCTCACCTAAACTTATAGGCTTTATCCGTACCTGACGAGCATTCTTACCCTCCTCATCGGTGATCTCCAACAAGGTATATCTACCTGCTTTACGATTGAGATAAGATGCTACATCACGGTCCTGTGTGATCAGCTCACCGTCAATACTTTGAATGATCTCTCCGGGTTTAACCTCGAGGTCAGCTTTATCCAGTGGACCACCCTTCAGCACTTCCATTATCCTGATCCCACTACCTTCGTGGTCATAATCCATGAATATTCCCAGTGAAGCTGTAGCATCAGCATTTTCAATACTGCTGCTGTAACCTGCACCGGCATGAGATACATTCAGCTCGCCCAACAACTCTGAAACCATTTCAGCAAACTCGTAGGAATTACCTATGTATGGTACATATTTTTGGTACTCTTCATAAAGCATGTCCCAGTCATTGCCATGGAAAGTGGGTTCATAAAATATATTTTTAGTACGTATATAGATGTGATCCAGCATGGTCTGTCGTTCTTCTGTGGCATCAAAATCCATTTCACCGGCAATTTCGATCCCTTTAGAACTGCCTTCCGATAGGTCCAGCTTGGAGATACGGCCACGACTCAACAGATACAGGTTTTCCATATCCTTATCCCAGTTAAGGCTGCCCCCACCGGTATTCAGTTTAATAGCCATCTTGGTTTCACGGGTTCTCAGGTCCGTCTCCCATAAATTGTAATTATCTTCAAAACGGGCCAGGTAATAAAGTTTGTCCCCTTCTTTGGATAATGTGGCATCAGACATATTACTGGAATGAATGGTCAGCTTTTTGGTCCAATCCTTCATTCTGTCAAAATCAATGCTGAGGTCTTCTACTTCTTCACTGTCTTTTTCTTCATCTTCTTTGTCCTCATCCTCTTCAGTATCTGCCTTATTGACCTTCTCTATCTCCTGCATGAGCTTGAAGTCTTCTTCACTCATATTGAATTTATCCCAGGCCTCCTGCTCAAAGAACATGGTAAATACATCACTCTGAAAACTGCCACTGGTAGCATAGCTTTTGAGGCCATCCTCATTGCTGAACCAGATCATTTGCTTACCTTCGTTCATCCATTTGGGTGAATAATCATAATATCCGCTCTGGGTCAGGTCATAGCGTTTCTCACCATCAGCTGAAAGAAGTAACACTTCGCTGTTATTCAGCAACTTACCCCACTCAACTAATAACCACTTGCTATCCGGACTCCAGCGATAGTATTTATCTCCATCTCTCATATGGAACAGCTCTTCAGGTGTCATCAGGTCGGTCGTTTCTCCTGATCCCAGGTCTTTCACCCTGATCGTTCTTCTGCCTGCTACGTACGCAATTTGGTTGCCATCAGGCGAAAATCTAGGCAGATAATTACCCTCTTCAGTTTCAATCAGGGCAGTTTCTTTCAACAAACTGGAAGCAAAGAAGAAGGGTTCTTCTTCATCTCTTACGATCTCGGTCTGGTAAATACTCCACTTTCCGTTACGCTCAGAAGCATATACCACTTTTTCACCGTCCGGTGCAAAAGTTATATGAGCTTCTGTTTCCGGAGTGTCGGTAATTCGTTTGGTCATGGCACCGTCTACAGAGGTTACAAACACCTCTCCGCGGGCTATAAAGGCAATTTCCTTTCCATCAGGTGAGATCGCCATTTCTTCCACACCCCCGTTAATGGTAATAAATTTATCCTCATTGGCTTTCGCCTGGGTTCGAACCGTAACCTGAACTTTAACCGGATCGGTCCCTTCCTTCATGGTATAAAGCTCACCATCGTACCCGAAAGCAAGGGTTCCATTACCCATGCTTAAAAACCGAACCGGATGTATATCAAAATCGGTTAGTTGTTCTGCTGCACCATTATTCGTCAGGCTTTTCTTAAAGACATTGAAATTACCGGCACGTTCACTCAGGAAATACATAGCCTGTTCATCTTCTGTAAAAATTGGCTGACGATCTTCTCCCTCGAACGAGGTGATCATGGTGTGCTCACCGGTTTCAGTATCATAGGTCCATATATCACGTGTTATTGAGGATGTGTGATGTTTTCTCCATTCATTTTCTCCCCCCTTTTTATCGTGATAGAGCATGGTCGTTCCGTCTGAACTCAGTTGAACGTACTCAGCCGGCACGGTAAACACCTGATCAACCTGACCACCGGATACCGGTACACTATATAATTCAGGTTGAGAACCGGTTGGATACTGACGGTGACTGGCAAGATCCTGTCGTACTGCTCCAAACAAAACGGCCGTATCACCCTGGCCAAAGGTATAGGGACTTTCGTCATTTGAATGATAGGTCAGACGTGTAGCCTCGCCCCCCATGGCATCCATTACATAAATATCAAAATTGCCGTATCTATCGGAGGCAAAGGCTAGTTTTGACCCGTCCTTACTCCACACCGGCATATAATCGTGTGCCTCGTGAAATGTAAGCTGGGTCGCATTTCCACCGGAAGCAGGAACCGAATAAAGGTCTCCCTTGTAAGTAAATGCGATCGTGGTTCCATCGGGTGATATACTTGGGTAACGTAACCACTTTGGGTTTTCCTGGGCAAAAACTGCCGTACTAAAAAGAGCTATTAAGAATACAATCAGTGATCTTTTCATGGTATAATGTGTTGTTATGGTGGTAAAAAATCCAATATTTGGCCTAATGTACATTTTTTCACTGTAAAGGATTGTTTAATCTGAGAAAATTGATCGCTTCTTTCATTACTTGAAACAGATCATGGCTGTTACTCCCATCAGGATATGGATCCTGCCAATGACTTTGAAGGGTGCCTAAATAAGAGATAGATACACGTGGAAGATCGCACACACCAGATGCACCCTTTTGAAATTTGAGCATGATCGATCTGGAATCATTTATGTCTGGTCTGGCAGCCACTCGAAATCAGGTGTTCGTGGGAACCGGTTCATTACCCCGGGTAACTCCGGGATGGTGCCCAATTTTCGACTTTCCAGATTCAGCCAGGCTCCATCAACAATGATCTGTGCTGCCTTGATGCCATTCTCATCACCTTTGAAAATTTCATGCAAGAAGCTCCATCGGGAGCCGTCTCGCCGCATTTTTGATAAAGCACAAGTGACCGTTATCATCTCCATTAAATGTATCTCTCTCTGGAAGGTCGTCTCCTCCCTGAACAGTATCGGCCCATACCCCAAAAGGCCGATCTCAGATATGGGAAGGTCAAATTCAGAGAACATGCCAACCCGTGTCTGGGCAGCATGATCGTTGTATACTGAATGACGCATATGGTTATTGGGATCCATGTTTGCCCATATCACCTCAAAGACTTTGCTGTATGTTTGCATCTCGGAAATTTAAGTTGAACGGCTAAAAGCATACCGGGAATCTGAATATATATAATGACAGATCGTAATCATATTATGGGTGGTTCATGAACTAAGACACTCAGTCATTAGAGGTACAAGACTGCCAACATTCAACATCGTTAGGTTATTTATGTGCAAATAACTGTTCAAGTGAATTATATACCCTTCTATTTTGGATGATATCGGTGATATCACACGTCATGCTTGTATCACTGATCATGATCTGCCACGGTGTTTAGGAGACTTTTTGATATGTCCATTATTGATACCTTCTGCCTCATCAATGTTTAATAATGGGTTATTTGTCAAGCTTTCCTCATTCTTACCCACCATATCAACCGTATCCAATTCTGACTTCGTCGTTTTTTTATCAGCTATCAACTCCAGATCAGAGACCATTTTTTGTAATTTTTCAAACCCCTTATCAAGATGTCTACGGAGTGCCCATCTTCCGGCCAGAAATGTAAATCCTGTTGCCAGTAAAGTAAATATCATTCCAGGAACTGCACCAATAGCTAAAAACTCGGATGCAAAGAATATGGAGGCAATAGCAACGAGTGGCACGGGTATATAAAACGGAATCGCAGTCAATGGCCCATTCCAATTCACACTGAGCCTGGTTTTCCCCTTATCTTTGAAAGCAGTGACTTGTGCCGAATTAGTGGTTCCCCATGGTGAGCTCCACTCAAAAACGGAACCCCGTGTCGACACTGTTCCTTTCGACTGAAAAAAGCCACGGATGGAGAATAACATCTCTTGCCATTGAGAAACTGATATTTCACCATCAATCAAAACCTGACTGTTGTATGAAAATGGTCCTCCCCAGAAACCTGTTTCACTCCTATTGGAGTTCATTTCAATTTCTGTGACCGCTTTCTCAATTTGTTTTGGATCAATTCCCACTTCCGACCCGATTTGTCGTAATTCATCAAGAGATAACCCCAATTGTGGTTCCTGCCCATCTCTTAAAGAATTTTCAGTAGCTTTTTTGAGGATCGCGCTAATTTCTTTTCTATCATACAGTTTCATAAATCACATCCAGCTATGTTTTGACGAGAATACGGATAAATAAACTTCCGGTTACGTTTATTCTCCAAATACATATATAGCTAATTATTATTAGAACCGTATCCTCTTTTATTTGGGATCAAATTTTCAGTTATTAGCAATTTGTCTTAATAACCAGCACCGCATTTTCCCTTGAATTCGCTTTTTGAAACCACCCACATATTTGCTGCATACGATACGGAGCATTATCTCCTGCTTACTGCTTTTTTGTTCGGCAGCTATCTGTTTTTTCGTTTATTGAGATCAAGACCTAAATCAATTCAGCAACGTACGCTACTTGGACTTGCTATCCTGTTATCAGCAACACAGCTATTAAAGGTCCCTTTGAATCTCTATCTCGGAACCTTTGACCCGCAAAATGATATCCCTCTTCATTTGTGCAATTTTCTCCCTTTTATACTCATATGGGTATATGCCACCGGCAGCCGAAAAGTGTGGGGAACCGTGTTCTTTTGGATCGTACTGGGTGTATCACAGGCGAACCTAACCCCATCCGTAGAATTTTCTTTATTTCATTATGATGCCATCCGATACTGGATGGTGCATATGGGGCTTGTGTTATTGGCTTTATATCCGGCTGTGATCTGGAAATGGGACCTCAAGCGCAATGATCTGTTTCGCACAGTGGGTTGGTTGAACGTGGCAGCCGCCATCATCTATGGACTCAACCTGATCCTGAACAGCAACTATATGTACCTGATGGCCAAACCGCCGGGCACCACCTTCTTCAGCATCCTCCCGGCATGGCCAACTTATATTTTGGTCCTGGAAGTAATTCTTGTGGTGTGGTCAGTGATGGTGTACGGACTTTTCAAATGGATCCGATCCAGGTTAACCGATACGCAGAACTTAGTCGCTGAAAGAAGCCGGAATTAGCGGTTTATTCAGTGACTGTGAAGTCAAGATCCTGCTCTTCAAAACCACTGAACAAAAGACTGCTACTTTATGACCTCTGCCATTCCTGTAGATGTCATTTAATTCTATGACAATGTTGGTTAAGATGAAGGCCCTGAAGGGGTCGTGCAGGAAAATGTTTAATATTTTGTCCTCGATTTACCTAACATCTACAAATCCATTAGGCTACGGATACACATAGCTGGCTTCAAAACTCAAAGGAATACCGATCCACCAATACACAAGTAGGAAAATGGTCCATGAGATGCCAAAGATGATGGAATACGGAAGCATCATCGATATGAGTGTTCCAATACCGGTATCCTTCACATAGCGCTGACAGAATACGACCACCAGCGGGAAATACGGCAGCAGTGGGGTGATGATATTGGATACGGAATCTCCCACGCGATAGGCCGCCTGAGTCAGGTCAGGTGAGATCCCCAGTTGCATCAGCATGGGGACAAAAATAGGAGCAATAAGAGCCCACTTGGCAGAGGCAGATCCCACCAGCAAGTTCACAAAGGCACTCAAAATAATGATCCCTACAATGGTTATCTGTCCGGGTAAAGCCAGGGATTGCAGGAACTGTGCCCCTTCTAAAGCCACCAATAGTCCAATATTAGACTCAGAGAAAGCATCAATAAAAAGGGCACAGAAAAAGGCCATCACAATATAGTAACCCATGCTTTGCATCGATTTGGACATGTTGTCGATCATATCCTTGGAACTGGAATATTTACCGGAGGCAATACCATAAACTACCCCGGGAATAAGCAGAAAAATAAAGATCAGGGGAACAATGGCCTGCATCAGAGGGGCATTGAACGACGTCAGTGACATGACCTCAGGATCAACCATATCGGGACCACGAAGGGCTGAATCAGCCGGAATGGCCCACAAGATCAAACCTATGATACCCAGGATCATGGCAAAAAATCCCATCCAAAAAGCACGACTTTCCCTACCCGAAACCTCCTCCATTTGAGGCATTTCTTCTTCGTCCCCGTCCACTTTGGTTTTCGATAAGCGAGGCTCCACGATCTTATCCGTCACAAACCACCCGACCAGAACGATCAAAATTGAAGAAATACCGGTGAAATAAATGTTGTTAAGCGGATTCAGAACAATATCAGGATCCAGGATCCTCGCTGCTTCCAGGGTAAAGCTCATGATCAGGGGATCAATGGCCGATGGAATAAAGTTGGCAGAAAATCCTCCCGACACCCCCGCAAAGGCCGCCGCAATACCCGCCAACGGGTGCCGGCCTGCTGCATAAAAGATCACCCCACCCAACGGTATAACCAGAATATACCCGGCATCGGCCGCGGTGTGACTCACGATCGAGATAAGGATCAACATGGGTGTGAGAAGCATTTTAGGAGTGACATTCAACAGCTTTTTCAATCCGGCATCGATCCATCCCGAATTTTCAGCAACCCCTACCCCCAGCATGGCTACCAATACAATACCCAGAGGAGCAAAGGATGTAAAGGTGGTGACCATCGTAGCAAGAAAATTAGCCAGGGCCGAACCGGTTAAAAGGTTTTTAACCTTAAGTTCTTCCCCTGTCAGTGGGTGAACCTCTCCAAAATCGATAGGTGAAAGCACCGCTGATAACACCCAGACAAATAGCATCAAATAAAGAAAAAGTATGGCCGGATCGGGAAGTTTATTCCCACTTTTCTCTATTGCATTTAGGAACCGGTTGAACAATGAGGGTTTGGAAGGATCAGCTTTGGTGTTCATTTGAGACTTTCATTATTTAAAATTTTGCTAAAAATAAGCCCTTTCAAAGAATTGGCAAGAGAAATTTATTCGCAGCGCTAATTAACATTCAGATATCTTTTTGTCCTTAACCGAGACCGGAAATGATCAAAATCGCAGTTTGATCTATCGGCGATCCTCAATTCTATTGACGACCATTAACATTTTCCCTGTAGTTTCGCCAAAAGAAAGCTCTACCCCGATCAACTAACCTACACGATGCCAGTCTTTTACTAAGTATATTGGACTTAGCCTGCACAAGTGCAATGATCATTAAGCGAGAAATTCTTTTTCAAGCCATTTGACCGTTCTTTTCATCCCTTCCTCGTATGGCACCTTTGGTTCCCAACCTATGAGCTCGGTCGCTTTTTGATGGGGAAATTCATTTTGAGAGGTGGCCATCTCAATAAAGCCCCGATCGATCGGGGTGGATATACCCGGTATTTTATTAGCGAATGCCATAAGGCGGGCAACGAAGATTGGTACACTTTTAAGGTTTTTACCACTCAGGTCTGAATAATGACCCATAAATTCTTTCCAGGTGGTAGTCTCAGCCGATACATTAAAAACCTCTCCGGCTGCATGAGAATGCTTTGCACAGAGAATTAGGGCGTCAGCCACATCATCGATATACACGGGATTGAAATGAGCAGACCCATCTCCTAACATGACCGGTTTCCCTTTAAGTACATTCCTGAACATGTCCTCTGACCACACTCCATGACCCGGTCCATAGATCATACTGGGCCTGACGATCGATAATTCCATATCAAATTGTTTTGCTACCTCAGTGGCTCGTATTTCTGCTTCTGCTTTTGTTCTTGGATAGGTTGAGGAATGATCCAATGCCAAAGGAGCTGTTTCATCCACCACATTCAGGCCTGCCATATCGCAAGCTCCGACCGTGCTGACATGTACAAAGCGCTTCACACCGGATTCACCCGCCATTTTCACCAATGTTTCAGTAGCTTCAACATTCACTATTTGTGCGACTTCCGGATCAGAGCCTAAAATGGCAGCTGTATGAAAAACGATCTCTTTCCCTTTAACAAGTTCTTTGAGACCATCCGCATTCATTAGATCGACAGCCTGAAGATCTACCCCATGTTTACTTAAATAAGATACCCGATCCAGGTTTCTTCCTGTACCTGTAACTTTTGCCTTTTCATTTGTGGAAAGTAATTCTGTCAACCGAGAGCCAACAAAACCGGTAGCACCTGTTACAAGAATCTGTACCCCTTCAAATGATCTCATATGTATTTAGTGTTGTTAAAGTTGTTTCATTTTGAACCACATCCTTTAAGTAAGGATTATTCATGGAAGCCCATATATAAACGCCTAAATATCTTAAACAAGCAAACGAACTCACCAAACCCTTAAAATGTAACTGCCTGAGGTCTCCAGGTCTCCTCTGAAGCGGAAATACCTTGTCCCATAATCTCCATCCAAACAGGCTTAATTTCGATCAGTACCATATTTTCCGGAAAATCAGGAAAAAACTGATCGGTCCACTGTTCACTGAATGGATTATTAGCCTCTATGAACCGGCGGTTTTCATGAAGAACTGCCTGCCCCATGATACTCACATAACTCCCCTGCTGATCCATGTTATAGTAAAGGGTTACATTGGGATTGCCCCGAACTTGATCCACTTTGCGGGTTCCCGGCCGTGTAGCGACCCAAATGGTCATTGTACTGTCCGGACTTGATGTATTGACACTTCGAACACGTGGGCGACCCAATGGATCTACCGATACAAAGGCCGCCACCGGATCAGCTTTGATGATCGCACGGACTGCTGAAATAATTTCATCCCGCTCAGCTGATGAGTACAGTTCTTCCCGTGGAGGGATCGCCGCATCATTTTCATCAAATTGATCGGATGTATCTGTATTACAGGATAGCATTGCCAGAGAAAACACTATTAGAGAGAGAATATGTTTTAACATCAGGTGGATGACTTGCGTAAAAAGTTCAAGTTTTAGGTATCAGACCTCACTCATTGGAGCTCAGACCTGTTGAATATAAATATTTTTCCCTCTCCTTACCCAATCCCCAACTATCCCTCTGACTCATTCCTACCTTCCTCCTCCTCGTTCCCAACCTCCCTGTTGGGGACGCCACACGGGACCTCCCGGTCCCAGTCAATACACAGATCTGAACTAACCACTAAACAAAGAAACCTGAATAAGCCCCCTCTTCTCCAGCATAATTTTTCGCAGAAGAGTACCTCCAACTCGTTTCCATATCTACATAACCACTTTTAACCGGATTAGCGTGTATATATCCAATTTTTTGATTTACCATTCTAACCGATTTCAGCTGTTTTGGATGCAGTCCTTCCTGCCAAACCTGATAAGTACGTCCCCCTTTTATAGCTGCGTTTATTCTTTTTTAACTTTTTTAGCCATCTGATGTGACCATGTCGTTCCATCACTTCTAATATTTGCCTGGCCGTATAGGATTTTGCCAGTCTTAACTTATTTGACAGATCTTCGCCCTCAACCACCAAATGAAAGTGATTAGACATAAGCACAAAGGCATACAACGTTACTTTTCTTTCGCGTTGCTGAAATTCAAATTGATCCAACATAATTTGAGCCAGTGCCGGCTTTGTAAACAATGGCGATTCTTCCAATAAAGTGCTTGTGACAAAATACGGATAGTGCTCTTCGTAAAATTTATACCTGCTGCGCCCCATGTATTCTTTTTTATGGGTAAGAGCCATGAAAAGAAAATTCCTTACAAATATTTTTTCATGTGGACCGGGAGGTCCTACACTGCATTCCCAACCGGGCGGTTGGGAACGAGGTAGAAAATAGTATTTAAGCCTAATTCACCCTACATATCCATTATGAACTCACTCCCAACGTCCCCGTTGGGAACAAGTTTAGCGATATAAGATCATTAAGCTATTGATCCTGTCAGACTTTCCGTTTTTCCGAATTTTCAACATGGCTTTTGAAGTTGTTCAGAATGTTTTGCCACCCCTCTCGTTGTTGCTCTGCAGAATATTCATCATCTGCTTCGAAGGTTTCAACAACACGAATTCCTTGTCCTGTATCATTGAGGTCGACCTTCACTTTACGATCATCATCTAACTTAAACTCAATGCTGTAAGGTTCATTGATGGCCGTAAAAGCCCCTTCAAAATCGAATCCCATTGAACCGTCTTTTGCTTCCATGCGATAGTTGAATTTTCCGCCGACCCGGAGATCAATACTTGCACGCGGACAGCACCAATCGTTTGACGCAAAATTCCACCTCATTATATCCTCAGGCGTTATCCAGGCATCCCAAACTCGTTTTATCGGGGCATCGATAGTTGTTTCTATGGAGATCTCCATATATCCTCCTTGGTTGGTATTAGTATTTCAAATACATCCGTGTTCAACTAATGTGCGGCCGGTCAAAAAGAGATCAATGGCTTTAATCTTTGACAAGTTTAAGGCCCAGATAGGTATTTAGAAGATAAAGTAATAGGATTAAAGGCCCTCCTATACTTAGATCCTCAAATGTCACCAAATCGAAAAATAAAGCTAATGAACCTATTGCACCTATCAAGCTTAATAGAGTTCCCATCCAGCTGATCCACTTAGTTAAAATTTCACTCGTGAAGTAAATTCCTGTCATTCCGGTTAGAAACAACAAGTTACTAAGGCCAAAAACCCATACAGCTGTTTCATTGACCATTGGGAATAAATTAGGAGACTCACTATAAAATTCTGTCGCTACCGGATATGAACCGAGCATACTGGCATACATAATTATCATTGTTATATGAGCAAAGGCAATAAATATCCAGTTGATACTATGCCTTATGGTTGCAAAATACCACGAAGAGACAGCTAAAAGTACCGCAGCAATTGTTTCAATTCTCCAAATTGTAGAAACCAAAGCCCAATCACTTATGATCTGGTTAGTTTTATCAGTATTAGTTCCCGAGGATGGTTGATAGACAAAAACAAACAATATTATTGCTACAAAAAACAGGAAGGATCCCAAAGACCACAGGTAAGCTGCACTTTTTTTTGTATTAAATTTCATAGCTTCCACTTTCTAATGTTCAGGGATAAATTTTATACCTAAAGCGTATTAATAGGCTTAGCTTTATGACCCGGCGTTTAAGCAAGGAAGGTGTTCATATTTGTTGAAGTAACTGAATATTTTTGTTGCCCACAAGCTTTACAGAAAACCCTGCCTGCGTTCGACTTCACACTCGTTCGCAATTCGATCTATCGGTCCATCGATGAATCGTGATTCTGTTTTCTTTGAACCATGGATCACTCAACGACTTCTCTGAAATAGCCAACCATTACAGATCCTTTTGAGCTGCAAAAACCAACGAGATAACCTTATAGAGATCTTCCAGAGGAAAATTATACTCTTCTTCGGTATTTACACGATGAACTAATACAAATTTAGAAGCAGGATACACGGCCAGCATATGGATCCCGGTTCCGGTATGGAAAAACGATTTAGATGTCCGTTCCTTATTTTGGTTGATCACATTCCATAGCATCCCATACCCAAAGTCCATGTACTCATTCGTCACGGAATATGATCTCGTACTGGCTTCGATCCAATCTTCTGGGATGATCTGTTCACCATCCCATTTGCCATTATTCAAATAAAGCGTTCCATAAAGGGCCATATCATGAGCCGACATTCGAAAATGATAGGCCGGATATTTTGATTTATCTCTTTCAAACTGATAAAATCCATCAGTATCGGGTATGGAGGAAATATCATCTTCAAGATTTAATGTATCGTAGGTTCCTGTGTATTGCTTCATCCCAATAGGCACGGCAACATCCTCATAGAAAGCTTGATAAATGGATCTACCTGTTAGCTGTTCGAAGATCGATCCAAGCACATTGAAATCCCAGTTGTTATAGTAATAAGACTCGTTTGGCTTGTGACTTCCTCTTTCAGGCTTTTGAGCCGCCATCCCTTCAGATACGGCAGCAGCCTTGTGATAGACTCCGGATCGTGACTTAAGAAGATCGGCAATTCGGGCACTTTTCTCGGTTTCTGTAAGCCCCGGTTCAATATCATCGATGTTTAGATCATCAAGGGTCAGGCTGGTATCGATCACTCCCTTTTCCACATAAATACCATATAACGAATTTAGCATCGGCTTTCGAATGGAATGGATCGTGTGCTTTTGATGAATGTCGCCCCATTCAAAAAATATCTTCCCATCATATGCCATTACCATGGATGAGGTACCTGAGGTTTGCAGAAAGTCTGTCAGTGCATCCAGGCTGTCGGGTATGAATCCTGCTTCTTCAGGAGAGATCTTGTGAAAACTGTCTTGTTGTGCGAAAGCAATATCAGAAAGAGTGAACCAAATAAGCAGGATGTAAATAACAGAACGCATAGGCTGGGTTAGATGATGGTTTGACTTGGAAGACCCTTACGCCCTGTTGTGGGTTGGGTTTCAAAAAATATCAAAACGCCACTGCTTGTAATATAAGATCAGGTTAATCATGCAGAGCTTATTCCACGCGGACCGGGAGGTCCTGAGTCGCATTCCCAACGAGGACGTTGGGAACCAGGCTAACGGTCCAGCACACAGTGTATGCGAAGACTATGAGTTAATAAACCGTCAAATAATTAATATCAGCAACTTTGAAACCCAAAATCTCATTCGTGAGTCAAAATCTGTCCCGGTTACCAATGCCTCCAAAGCGCGGGTTGACGACATTGTTGAGCAGCGAGCCGAAGCGGTAGCGGAATCCAAAGCTGATACCCGCCTCATAGTTGGTTTCGAGCTGTCTGCGTCGCAGGAGCACATCTTCGAGGTCTGCGTTACCCCTTGGGAGGTTGATCTGATCGTGGATGAGTTCAAGGAAGCCACCAACCTCGACAGATAGCCCTCTTGTGATACGTACTTCGAACTCTGCATCAAATTGAAGACTGTTATGAGACAGATCGTGGAGATACTGCGAGGCATTAACGCCAATTTCGATCCCTCCCCATGGCTGAACAACTTCGTACCCTGCGTTGAGTAGGTGCTGTGGAAGCACTTGTTCGATTTCATTATAGATCGTAGTGTCTCGATAGGTGATGTGCGAGGCGCCCAGGCGATAGGCAACCGTCAGCTGTCTCCGATTCGCTTCGCGGTATGGGTAGAGGTTCCACTCCACTGCACCCATGAAACGGTAGCGCCAGTCTACGTTAGAGAACGTCGAGGTAAATATATCACCGTATGCACCGGCCGACCAGTGCGGCGAGGTGCTTCGTACGGCATAGCTGGTAAATCCATCGCGTCGGGCCGTGCTGGTGATCGTTCCTTCCTCACGTTCAAATTGATCGTAGTTGTAGTTAAAGAAGGGTCGGAACTGAAGCTTCCAGTCCTCAGTCACCCGGCTGACGTACACCCCGTATCGGGTATCGAAAGAGCGCTGACTGGACTCGAAGTCGGCGCTGCCGTCAGCATAGGTCTCGATCGTCCAGTGGTTCCAGGGGTCTTCCGTTATTTGCGTCTGATCAACAGCGTCCACTTCGGACGGCGCAATGTTCACACGCAATCGATCTCGTATGGGGGTTTGGATCAGGTACGGCACGAGTGCGGCTTCGAGGGTTCGGAGGAAACCGTTCCGCTCTTCGGCCTCGGTGGTGTTGGCAGGTGTGTTGAAGACGGTCGAGAAATCCAGCCCTTCGAATATACCCAGGCCGATAACATCGATGATCTGTGCCTCACCACCGGATCCTGTGCCCTCCCGGGTGACGAGAACATGAACATCAGCGACTTCACGGTCACGGACGTGGTCCAGGTAGGGCATCTCCTGCCGTATGAAGGTCTCATCGCAGAAATCACAGTCGAGGAAGAGGGCTAACCGTGTGGGCGTTCCCATTTCGACCTCCTGTGCTGCCACCGGATGCACAGCTGCACAGAACCATAAAAGTACTATCAGACAAACCGGGGTTGCGGTATTTCGTTGTTTCTTCTTGAAATTACGAATATAGGGTAGTGTGGTTGAATGAAGCATTTGGCTCGGACTAAAGGAAAACGTGCGGGGGATTATGAGTTGTCTGAAATAGCGAAATTAATTCCTGCCAATCAAGTTCCATCGAACCCCGTCCGCGTTCGAAATAAAACGCCTTGTAATTTGGAGGAACCCTTTGTCTCGTTCCGCCGCTCTGCTGCGGAATGCCCCACTGAGGCTCCGCCTCCAACTATGGATACGGCAGGTTGCTAATGAAAATACCGAAGCCTCATATAATGAATGTGAGGCAGAGCCTCGATTATGCATGACGCAGCGGAGCTACGTCACGAGGTCAAAAGCTGACAAGACCAGGCGAGGCACATCACACTTAATTGGTGGGTCAGTGCTCAGTCCTAAAAATATACTGATAATCCAAACCTTACTCCGTCTCCACCGAGGCTTATACTTGTACTGTTGGATCTATTTACATTTTCAGTCCCATTTAATTCAGTTGTAATCTTTTCACGCCTGTGATTAACTTGGATCGAAGCCTGATATTCAGCATGTAAACTCATTGAGGATTGGAAAAACCATTCGACACCAGCATATCCCAAGCCAGAAATCCCAAAGAAAGTCTCTTGGTTCGTGTTTTTTAATCCTGTTTCTTTCTGTACTCCTTTGTCAAACCCTAAGTTTATTCCCGGACCATAGCCGTAATAAAATTTAATATTTGATTGCGGATTTGTGTAATTCATCCAAGTATAATCAATGCCCATATTCAAATCCAGATTTGATGCTTCTTGATTCGTATTACTGTCAGGAAAATCTCTCCAGTTGTACCTGTTGTTTAAACTAAATCCTATCCGCTTAGCATGAACATCAGATAATTGCCGTTTATAGGAAAAAGTTGTTCCTGAAAAGGAGTCCAGATTAAAGTTATCTGAAATTTGAAATTGAAGGGCTTTAGAACCACTTTGCAAAGGGTCTGATTTATCGTTGTCTTGAGCTTGAGAAATTGAAAACGGAAGGATGATACTGAACAATAGTAGGGGAAATAATTTGATGATGAACTTCATGACTGAATATTTTAAAAGTTTTTAAGTTATTGGGCCATAAATAATTAACCGGGTAAAAAGAAGGGACTAAATAGCATGATAATGTGAATGAGCGCTAACGATCCAGCGTTTAAACGGCGCGGGGATTATGATTTAGTTGAAGTAGAGAAATTAATTCTTGCCAATCAAGTTCGATCGTACCTCATCAGCGTCCGATATAAATCATTGGGGTCAGCATCCAGAGAAGGTAACATAGCCTAATACCATCCCATTACTCAAGGTTTTAAAATGGAATACTCCCATTAATGGAGAAGGTGTGCCTGATGACTGGTATTTTCTATTACTTCTTGACTCTTACCTAAGAGTAACGCCTTGTTAGCTGTGCGGCTACAGCTTGAATTTTAGTGAATTTCCTGAACTTCGTTTTTCTATTCCCCACATAATAAATGCTTCAGCTGATGATTCTTGATAGCCCATTATCTCACTATATGGAATAGAGACTTTTGAATTTCCTTCAATAGTAAGCCATTCAGCATTAAGAGCTAAATCAACCAGTGTGGATGTTTCATATTCAAGTAGGATGTAATGGATAACCTCATCCGAATTGTTTGTAAGAATTACGGCCGATTCTTTTGTTGTAATGTTGAGGTTTTCATCACCAATTGAATCCACGCTACTATTGCAGGAAAGGAAGATGAAAGAGGCAAAAACGGAAATGCAAAGTAATTTTTTCATATCTACATCTTCTTTAATTGTTTAGTAATTAAGTATAGGTAACGACCTACCGCATAACCGGCGCAGGGATCATGATTTTTTAAAAGGCTACTCATTTGAACAATCATTGGCAAGAAAATTAACCAAAGCCGCAACTGCGTCCGTCGTTAATGCGGTTGTTATACTGCCGATACTGGCTAATTGGGAAGTTGGTCTGTTAATCCTTTATCAATTAGGTATTTTAAAAAGTCTCTGCCAAGCCATGTTATTTTAATAAGGTCATTCTCAACAATAACTAATCCGTTATTCTTTAGATAATTTAGGTATTGTTCAAAGGGGTAATTTTTCAGTACATCATTTGTTTTTTGTACAGTATCCTTATAAGCCTTTTCTACTTCATTTTTCTTTAAACCCTCGACGGAATTTAAACTCTTTAAAACTGTAATCTGGCTACCAAAAATGAGGTTATATATGCGTTCAAAATAAAATATGGTAAGTAATGCTTCACTGTAAGTAAGCATAATTTCAAATTTTTCTTTATACCCACCTGCTTTATTCCATTCAGATTCTTCCTTAATAAGATTTTGAAAATAATCCCTTGTTTCTTTGTTAAAGAGATTTAATTCCTGCTCAATTTCTTGCAGTTTTAACTTTTTTTCATTCTTCTGCAAAGTTTGCTTTTCTGCTGATGAAGATGTATTAAGGTCAAGTTTGCCACTTTTTATTGATTGAATTCTTTCTATTAATTTTATGAGCGGTTTATGGAAAATCACAAAAAAGATAATAGCAATAATTAAGACTGTTATTGGCCAAATAAGTACTTTAAGAAGTTCCATAAATTTGAAATTTAAGTTAGGCAGTATAACATAATATTATCCGAACAAGGGTTTTATTAGGGCGAACGAGCTGAAACCGCCTTTACAAGCTTTCCTGTTGCTTCTTGTACGTATAATGTGATTTTTGAGATGTTATCCGATCCGTCGTTCGCCTAAGTTATTCGCATAACATCAACTGAAATAAGTTCATCTAAGATAACAGCTTATCCATTATATTCAACTTCTATAAGATCCCGAATAGCCGGCTGGCTGTTTCGGTAGTTTTAGTATCGATCACTTCCAGGCTCAGCCCAAAGATCTCGGCTAACTTTTCAGCCGTATATTTCATGAAGGCGGGCTCATTGCGTTTGCCTCGCTTGGGCGTGGGCGACAAATACGGAGCATCGGTTTCCAGGATCATCTTGTCCAAGGGAAGCTGAGCTACGGTCTTATCCACCCCTCCGTTTTTAAAGGTCACCACCCCTCCAATTCCCAGATGAAGCCCCATGTCAATGGCTCGCCTGCCTTCCTCTACCGTTCCATTAAAGCAGTGCCAGATCCCGGTAAGGCTTCCATCCTGCTCTGCCTCTATCAGATCCAGCATATCGTCGGTACTTTCCCGGTTGTGAATGATGACCGGTTTCCCAACTGCTTTAGCTACCTTACAGTGTATCCTGAAACTGTCTTTTTGCTGTTCTACCCGTTCCGTACTCCAGTAATAATCCAGTCCCGTTTCACCAACCCCGTAGAAGTCATCCCGGGAACAGAATTCCATGAGCTGTACTTCGAGATCTCCGGGTAATTCTTCAGGTACATCACAGGGATGAATACCTGCCATCTTGTAAAAGTTAAGTCCCGGATGCTGCAGTTTTTCCATTTTTGGGATAGACTCAAAGTCTATGGCCGGTAAAAAGATCCCCCTCACTCCGGCCTTCACAGCCCGCTCGTTCACCGCCTCCCGATCCTCATCAAATTTATCCAGGTACAAGTGCGAGTGCGTATCTATCATTTTAGAACAGTTATCAGTTATCAGTTATCAGTTATCAGTTATCAGTTATCAGTTATCAGAAAATTTAAAATCTCATATTCAACATTCAAAACTAAACACTAAACACTAAACACTAAGCACTAAGCACTAAACACTTAACACTAAGCACTAAACACAATCACCTAAAATAAAGCCCCAAATACTCCACCGGCGATCTTACCACCGATCCCAACTCTATCCCCATCTGTCGACAGGTTGACCGAAGTTCTGATTCAAATATCGAGGCCACGGATCCCACAAAACTCATTTCATACTCGGTGACCTTATCCGGGAAGTATGCTTTCACTTTACTCAGGTAGCTCTCAAATCCATCATGAATGATCTGTTGTATCTGGGGATAATGTGCTTTTGGCCCCATCACCTTGCAAATATCTGAGGCAAATAGCTTGGCCTCCCGGTTCTTTTTGAACATAAGCGTCATTTTCTCGATGTCTTCTTCCACATGGTGGTCCAGGTAGTATCTAAGGTCTCGGTGTAATTCGCCGGAAGCATACAATCTCATGATCCGCTTACCTATGTAACTGCCACTCCCTTCATCACCTTCCGGGAATCCGACTGAAGGCATCTGATCCACAACTTTACCGTTATCAAAAAAGGCTGCACTCGATCCGGTTCCCAAAATTCCAACCAAACCTGACTTTTTTCCAAACAGAGCTATACCGGCAGCATCCAGATCCGTTCCCACATGGATCTCAGCAAATTCAAACACTTCTTTCAGGTACAGCTCCACTTCCCTTTTCTTTTCGGGCACTCCACAACCGGATCCAAAAAATCGAATTTCCTCAACTGATCGCCCTAACAAGTTGGGCTTCAATTCCTTGACAAGTACATTCAAAAACTCCCCTGATGTTAAAAGGTGAGGGTTAAGTCCTTCGGTCTGAATGAATTGAGGCGAACCTTCCCCAAGCAGCACCCAGTCTGTTTTTGACGCCCCACTATCTGCAATTAATCGATTCATACCTTATGGTACATAATTTTCGCGTTCAGGGTTCTTTAAAAAAAGAAAATCTTTTGTACAGTTTACAGTGAGCAGTTATCAGTAAACAGTGGGTTTTGTACAAAAACTAACACCTAACACCTAACACCTAACACCTAAAACCTAACACCTAATACCTTGCACCTCCTCTCTCTCCTCCCTATCATCCAACCAAACCAAATGCACAAACCCATGAGCCTGACCTACACCAACTATCTCAAGATCGACGAACTCACTGAACTGCAGGAATATAAGTCGGACCCACCCGAGCATGACGAGATGCTGTTCATCATCATTCATCAGACCTATGAACTGTGGTTCAAGCAGATCCTTCACGAGTTTGGCAAGCTCCGAAAAGACCTCGAAGCCGGAAATACCTGGGGAGCCGTCAAGACCATGCGGCGCGTGCTGACCATCCTTAAGACCATGGTGTCCCAGATCGATATCCTTGAAACCATGACACCTCTTGAGTTCAACAGCTTCCGAAAGTTTCTGGGTCAGTCGTCCGGATTCCAGTCACTGCAATTCCGCGAAATGGAGATCGTGTGCGGACTTCGTTTTCCGCTCATGAAAGAAGCCCATAAGGATCAACCCAAACACATCGAAGTGCTTGAAAAGCGGATGGAGGAATCGACCTTATGGGAAAGTTTATGTGCCTATTTACGCAGCCGGGGCTATGACCTTCAGCCGCGAAGAGAAAATGAGAAGGGGCTGATCCACGAACCCAATGAAGAGCATCAGAAGATCCTGGTTGATGCCATGCAAAATGATCCTGAAGCCGCCATGATGGCTGAACTTTTTGTGGATTATGATGAAGGCCTGCAGGAATGGAGATACCGCCACGTAAAAATGGTAGAAAGAACCATTGGCACCAAAAAAGGAACCGGTGGTTCGGATGGAGCAAAATATCTTCATAAGACCCTGAATCATCCTATCTTCCCCGATCTCTGGGCAATCAGATCACAGTTTTAATTTCATTGCTACCGGGGCAGAAATTTCAATTTCATATTATATTTCAGCCTTATTAAGTTTTTGAAAAGATTATTTTGCTAAAAAAAGGGGTACTATCATGAATTGTCCAAATTGCGGTAATGAACCTGTTGGTTTCATGGGGACATTCTATTTGAGAGGGGTTAGCTTCAAAAAAGCTCTTCAGGGTTTTTTCAGGTGTCGGCATTGTGACACACTTTTAATACAGAAAAAAAATGAATCCGGCTTCCCTCAATTCACTAAACCTTTTTGGCGAGTCTATTCCCTTTTCATTCTTGGACTTTTGGCACTGACCTGGATCATTTTTCACTATCTCGAAAGCACTATAGGTTCTGAGCCTGATTGGTTTATAATGCCGGTTATTGTTATTCAAATCGCAGTACTTTTTGTAATAATGGACCGAATAAGGGCTCGTTATTGGATCCTCAAAGAAACTACCTTTGAAGAACACGAGGAAGAAATAAGATCTCAAAAGCTTTCTGCAAAAGATATCATAGCATTTCTGATCTTTGGTGTTTTGGCTATTTCAAGCTTTCTATTTCTAGATGACTTTGTTGCAAAATTAGGCTTCAGTCCTTCTGCCCATACCCTTTCAGCTATTGTCTATTTGATGGTGATCGCGATAATGGCTTTTGCAATGATGAAATATCTGACTGACAGTAATTCAAGCGAACAAGAATGAATTTCCTTTGCCGCATGTTCATCTGATTCTTTTTAGGCAATAAGCCAAAGGAAACTTATTTTCAGACCCAAAAGAATCACCAAATTACTATTCATGTCAGGAATTGATCGCCTAGCCAATAAACTTGCTCCACATTATTCACGATTCAACGTTGCCAACCGGCTCCTCTTTACAGGCCATTCTCACCAGGCCTGGCCTGATGTAGCACGTGAAGGTCAAACCGAATATTTTGATGTATGTGCCCGTGATGTAGATAATAAATGGGATACGGCTTTTGAGAAAACGGAAATACTTCGGGATTACCTGCGCGACTTTTATGATGACCCTGATGGATTCTACTGCCGGGAGGAAAGCACCCATGTCCTTTTTGTGAGCTGGATGAGTAGTTTAGATCTGAAAAATAAGCCTAAGATCATATCCACAGATGGCGAATTCCATTCTTTGTTTCGACAGCTACACCGACTGGAAGAAGAAGGTCTCGAATTTGTTCAGGTTCCGGTTCAACCCGATGAAACCTTTGCAGAACGCATCATTGAGGAAATGGATGAGCGAACCTCAGCAGTGATGCTCTCCCGCGTTTATTTTGAAACCTCCCTGATCAATACCCATTTGACCGAGATCGCAGCAGCTGCCCGTAAAAAAGGTATTCCGGTTATGATCGATGATTATCATGGGACCAATGTAGTTCCCCTATCCATTCGCGAGGCCGGACTGGAAGACTGCTTTATCCTGATCGGGGGATACAAGTATTTGCAGTGGGGCGAGGCGAACTGTTTTCTGCGTTTTCCTAAAGACTGTGACTACCGCCCGGCCATCACCGGATGGTTTGCTGCCTTCAGCTCTCTCGATAACCCACGAAATGATGACACGGTTGAATATGACAACGGCAACCAGCGGTTTGCCAGTGGTACCTACGATCCCTCTTCTCAGTTCAGGGCAGCAAAAGTGGTAGAGTTTTTCCGTGAGATGGAACTCACCCCCAAGGTTCTGCGTGAACAATATAAAGCACAGGTAAGCCTGCTTCGTGAGGAATTCAAGAGTAAAGATTTCGATCCGGCTCTCATTCGGCTCACCCATGAAGGATCATTGGAGCTGAACGGTGGTTTTCTATCACTGACCTCACACAAAGCCCGTGAGATAAGAGCTGCCCTTATGGGAAATGGTGTGTTTACGGATGCCCGAGGTGAGATCCTCAGATTTGGCCCGGCACCATATATCACCACTGATCAGATAAGGATGGCCATGGATAAACTGAAACTGGTCGTTAATAAACTGAACTGACCCTTTCTTACATTGATCCCAGATCTTTTAGGCTTTGAACTTCGTTCAGGAGTCTGTTTTATAGTGGAATTTTAAATTTTGGTGTAAGGAATTCATTTCCCGGCCCTCTAACTAAACAGTCAGGTTCACAAAAAGAATTTAATAATTGGCCTATGAGGGAGTTTGTCAATTACATATATTGAACATATATTGAAAACAGACTCATTGAGGGTGACACTGATTGTCACCCGGGCACCTTATATTTGCATCAACACTTTGAAAGATATTTGGAATTTTTAGTAAAAACCGGTGAACGGTATCTGCAAACCGGACAGGCCACAAGGATTTTTAATAACAAAACACACAGGTAAACATTATGAGTAAAGACGACCGAGTCAAAGCCCTGGATATAGCCGTCGGGCAGATCGAGAAACAGCACGGAAAAGGAACCATCATGAAGCTTGGCTCTGAGGCCGTGCAGGATATTGATGTGATCTCAACCGGATCCATCATGGTAGATTATGCCCTTGGAGTACAGGGGATACCGCGTGGCCGGGTCACTGAAATTTACGGCCCTGAGGCCAGTGGTAAGACCACGCTGGCACTCCAGGTGATCGCACAGGCTCAAAAGGCCGGTGGTTACGCGGCTTTCATCGATGCTGAGCATGCCTTTGATCCCCGATACGCTAAAGCACTGGGCATCAATGTAGAAGAGCTCCTGGTCTCTCAGCCTGATAACGGTGAACAGGCGCTTGAGATCACTGAAACCCTGATCCGCTCAGGAGCTTTGGATGTGGTGGTGGTTGATTCTGTTGCCGCTCTGGTACCCCGCGCCGAACTGGAAGGTGAAATGGGCGACTCCCACATGGGGCTTCAGGCTCGACTGATGTCACAAGCCATGCGTAAGATCACGGGTATCATCAATAAAAGTCGTACGTCATGTATCTTTATCAACCAGGTTCGTGAAAAGATAGGTGTGATGTTTGGAAATCCGGAAACCACCACCGGTGGACGCGCACTGAAATTTTATTCATCCGTGCGTTTGGATATAAGACGTATCGGTTCTATCAAAAAGGGTGATGAAGTGATCGGTAACCGCACCAAGGTGAAGGTAGCCAAGAACAAGGTGGCTCCTCCTTTCAAAGTGGTAGAATTCAACATCATGTACGGCAAGGGCATTTCCCGGATTTCAGAAATTCTTGACCTGGCTGTCGAATATGACATCATTGAGAAGCGCGGCAGCTGGTTCCGTTATGATGGTGAACCGATCGGTCAGGGTTCTGATGCCGCCATGCAGTTCCTTGAGGAAGATCCTGAACTCGCCGAGAAGATCGAGGCTACAGTACGCAAGAAACTGATGGGCATCGAAGATGAAGAACCGGAAAAAGAAAAGGATAAGAAGAAAGAAAAAGAAGCGGTTGAAGAAGAAGGATAAATATCAGCGGTATTCGGAAGAAGCTTTTGAGCTTCTTCCGGCCCCTGTTTCCGAGATACAGGTTCAGAAAAAGAACGCAACCCGTTTCTCTCTCTTTGTCCAGAATGAATTTTTGATCGGGGTTTCTGAAGCTACACTCACTCAGCTTAATTTAAAAAAAGGAACGCTCATCACCCGAGATCTTCTGTTCCAGATTGATAAGGCTGAAGAAAGATGGGCAGCCAGGGAATACTTTTTCAGGATACTTTCAAGACGCGATCATTCCCGAAAGGAACTCAAAGACAAAGCCTTCAAAAAAGGGTATTCCGGCGGTTATATTGAAGAGATCCTTGATGAATTCGAGGAAAAAGAATATATAGACGACCGAAAATTCGCCCTCAAATACACCGCCGATAAGTTTGAATTCAACGATTGGGGGCCCTATAAGATCCGTACTCAATTGTTCAAAAAAGGCGTTTCGAAACATATTGTAGAGGATTGCATTCAAAGGTCATTTGCAGCCGATGACATAAAAAAAAGTATGGTCACCCTGATCAGTAAAAAGAAAAAACGGTATCAACGGGAACCCGGTGAAAAACGTAAGAAAAAGATATTCGACTTTTTACTGAGAAAAGGGTACGATTCAGACCATATTTTCAAACACATAGATGAACTTTTAGCGATCATTGATCAATGAAAAATATCACACTGGACAGAGTGATTAAATTTATCATAGGGCTTTCGGCTGTTGTCGTTGGCCTGATGATCGTTTATAACTATTCCAACCTGGTGATCTTTCTGGTTTTGGCCATGATCCTGAGCTATGTACTGGATCCATTTGTGAATCGCCTTCAGTCATCGGGGGTGAATCGAACCTTGGGTGTAACCCTGGTTTTATTTACCGTTATTCTGATCCTTGGCTTTATTTCTACCAGCGTAATACCGATCGTAGCTAATCAAATGGCCGAACTGACCACACAACTTAGCCTGGAGAACATCAGACAGATATCGGTAAGAGTAGAAAACCAGCTTCTCGATAAGTTTGAATTTCTTCCGGATGGTTTTCTGGAGGATAATATTACAGCCATTGCAAACGACCTCTTTGATGTGAATCAGATATCCACCATAATCAGTGATGCCCTGGGTATCTTTACAAATATCTTTTCAGCTGTATTGGTTGTTCCCTTTGCGGCTTTCTTCTTTCTGAAAGATGGAAGTAAGATCCGCCGTGACCTTCTTCGTCTTGTACCAAACAAATATTTTGAAACCTCTCTCACAGTGATCGATAAGATCGAGAACCGTCTGGGACTTTATTTCCGCAGCGTATTATTGCAAAGTTTCTTGGTAGCTCTTTCCTCCTGGACTTTTCTGAGCATTGCCGGATTGGATAATTCCATGTCTGTTGGTATTGCTGTAGGGCTTGCCAATACCATTCCTTACTTTGGCCCCATACTTGGCTATTTCCTGTCTGTTATTGTATCCATCATCGAAACGGGAAACTTTACGTTGGTAGCAGCCTGTATGCTGGCCATATTCATAGTGCAACTGCTGGATAACCTGGTCTTTCAACCGATGCTCTTTTCAAGGTCTGCGGATATGCACCCGGTTGCCATTTTGTTCATCATTCTGGTCGGTGCAGAAACGGCCGGAATACTTGGTATGTTGATCGCTATCCCATTGGCCACGGTTATCAAGATCGCGATCACCCAGATCAACTGGAGTTTCAATAATTACCAGATCTTCAGGAAAGAATCAGGTCCTCCGTCTGGTTAGAAATATTTACAGATTTCTTCTTCATACTACCTAAACATTTCCTATCTTTTCTGCCCTACCAGGCACCCTTAAAAACCATTTTAACTTTTGAAAGGACTCGTTGTTTTTGCGTCCGGCTCGGGCACTAACTTTCAGTCGCTTATTGATGCAATTGAAAAGGGTAAACTATCTGCAAAAATTAATGGCCTCATCACCGATAAACCTGACATCGGTTCTATTGACCGTGCCAAGGATCACGGTATTCCACATAAGGTCATTACACCTTCGGCATATGAAAGTGAATCTGAATTTGCTGAAGCTCTTTTGGATCAGCTCAAAACCTGGAATACAGACCTTGTCGTTCTTGCCGGATACCTGAAAAAGATCCCCCTGCAAGTGATCGAATGCTATGAGAACCGGATCCTGAACATCCATCCCTCATTATTGCCTAAGTATGGCGGGAAGGGATATTATGGACTGAATGTGCATAGAGCTGTCATAGAGAACCAGGAATCTATTTCCGGATGCACGGTACACCTGGTGAATGAAGAATTTGACAAAGGACCAATATTGGCTCAGACAGAAGTCCCTGTTCAACCCAATGATACCCCGGAGATCCTGGCTGCAAGGATCCTGAAGCAGGAACACAAATTGTTGCCCGACACTATAGAAGAATATCTAAACAAACTCCAAACACCTAACCCGAAATAAAAACCAACCCGTGTCACTCAAACCTCTTTCTTCTCTCCCATCCGATCCTCTTAAAATTAAACGCGCGCTGATATCGGTATCTGATAAGACCGGTCTTCCGGAATTGGCCAAAGCCCTGCATGCATCCGGTGTCGAGATCATTTCGACGGGAGGAACTGCAAAGGTCATAAAGGCGGAAGGTATTCCTGTTAAAGATGTTTCAGAGATCACAGGATTTGAAGAATGCCTGGATGGACGCGTCAAGACCTTACACCCGATGGTGCATGGTGGAATTCTGGCGCGGACTTCTCATGAACCTGATGTCAGGGAGATCGAAAAACTGGGTATCACCCCTATTGAACTGGTGGTTGTAAATCTATATCCCTTCAAGGATAAAGTGGCAGAACCGGATGTTACCGAAGCAGAAGCCACTGAATTCATTGATATCGGCGGGCCAACTATGATCAGGGCGGCCGCCAAGAATTTTGCACATGTGGCTATTTTAAGCTCTCCTTCACAGTATGCTGAGTTTACAGAAGAATTGGAAGAGAAAATGGCTGTTTCCATTGAAAGCAGGCGTAAACTGGCAAAAGATGCTTTTGCCCACACTGCAGACTACGATGCTGCCATTACCAACTATTTTACGGATCTGATAGATGAGGAACCCGCAAAGCAGGTCAATATCTCTCTTCCACTTTCGCAGGAACTCCGTTATGGAGAGAATCCCCATCAAAAAGCGGCCGTCTACGGCGATCAGGCATCATTCATTGATTGCTTTCACGGAAAACAACTCAGCTACAATAACTATCTGGATGTAGACTCAGCCCTGAATATCATATCCGATTTTACTGATGAGGAAAAGGCATGCGCCATCATCAAGCATACCATCCCATCCGGGGTTGGTGTAGGAGATTCACTTAAATCGGCTTATGAAAAAGCATTCAGTACCGACCGGGTATCTCCATTTGGCGGCATTGTGGTTGTAAATCAGGAACTGGACCTGGAGACTGCCAAAGCTATAGATGAGATCTTCACAGAGATCATCATTGCCCCTTCCTTCAGTGATGAATCCCTTGAACTTCTGACACAGAAAAAAAATCGGCGGTTGATTCGGATCAAAAAGTCGGTAAGTGAAGTACAAGCCTCATCATTCAGATCAATTTTTGGTGGTTTACTGAATCAACAGGCTGATCTGTTGCCGGCCGATCCGGATGAATTCAAGGTAGTAAGCAAGCGAAAACCAACAGAACAGGAAATGAAGGATCTTCTATTTTCATGGAAAGTGGTACGGCATATTAAATCGAATGCCATTGTATATGCCAAAGACGGCAGGACATTGGGCATAGGATCGGGGCAAACCAGTCGTGTTGATTCATCTGAAATAGCCGTTGCAAAAGCAGCTAAGGAAGGATTGGATCTGTCTGGCTCAGCTATAGCATCGGATGCCTTCTTCCCTTTTGCTGACGGTGTTGAGGCTGCTGCAAAGGCAGGTGCCACAGCCGTCATTCAGCCCGGCGGAAGTATCAGGGATGAAGAAGTGATCGCAAAAGCAAACGAATTCGATATGGCCATGATACTAACCGGAAAACGACATTTCAGACACTGATCCTGCATTTTAAGGACTCAAAAACCAAATTTGAATATTTCTGAATTTTAAGTTTTTATACATTCGCAAATACACATTCATTATTGTATTTTCTTTTTCATCTATTATCCCAACGCACAATTATCTTAACGGTCAAAAATGTCAGATTCCCGCGAAGTAAACACTTCAGAAAACAGTAAAAAACAGCCACAGAAGAAAGGATTCTTCGATTTTCTCTACACAGATATTGCAATGGATCTTGGGACTGCCAATACCCTGATCTACTCCAGAGGTGAAGGCATTGTTCTGAACGAACCTTCCATCGTTGCACTGAATCAACAGAATGTTCCTGTTGCCACCGGGCATGAAGCACGGCTGATGCACGAAAAAACGCACAGTAAGATCCGAACGGTAAGACCACTCCGTGATGGTGTGATCGCTGACTTTGAAGTAGCAGAGCAGATGATCCGCGGGATGATCAAAAAAGTTAAGATGAAGTGGTATTCAACCACCCGTCAAATGGTAATTTGTGTACCAAGCGGGATCACTGAAGTTGAACGTCGTGCTGTGCGTGACAGTGCCGAGCATGCCGGAGCCAAGGAAGTATATCTCGTTGATGAACCAATGGCAGCCGCTATCGGTATTGGCCTTGATGTACACGAGCCCGTGGGCAGTATGATCGTTGATATTGGTGGAGGCACGACTGAGATCGCTGTTATCGCTCTTTCCGGTGTAGTATATGCACAATCAGTGCGTTTGGGTGGAGATGAGCTTAATGAAGATATCATCAATTATTTCCGAAGAAATCATAATCTCCTGATCGGTGAGAGAACCGCTGAGAAAATTAAATGTGATATTGGGTCTGCGGCCCCTCTTGATGAGGAACTTGAGATGATCACCAAAGGACGTGACCTGGTGAATGGGGTTCCGAGAACACGCCATATCACCTCAAAAGACGCCCGAGAAGCTATTGCCGAATCCGTGAACACGATCGTAGAATCTATTACCAAATCACTTGAGCAAACTCCTCCTGAGCTTTCAGCTGATATCCTTGACCGTGGTATCATGCTGACCGGTGGCGGTGCCCTGCTCAAGAACCTGGATAAGTTGATCATGGAGACCACAGATCTTCCTGTTCATATTGCCGAAGACCCTCTTACTGCCGTTGTGAGAGGTACCGGTGCCATACTCGAAAATCTTGAATATTACCGCCCGGTAATTTCTTAATACCCCAATAATGAATGCGACTTAGATCGTTAAAACTAAGTGATGCCAAGGATTACATAATTACTGCCCTGCTTCTGATCTTTGCTTTTGCATTGGCTATCAGCAGACATCAGGGGGGTATAGATACGTTACGCACGGTTTCAGTCACATCACTTAGTTTGCTTGAAGAGCCGCTGGCTAATATCCGGATCTACAGGCAGGCACTGAATACCAATACCTACTTACAGCGTCAAAATATTCTGCTTCAGGATGAGCTAAGTCGTCTTAGAGCCATTCAGCAGGAAAATGAAGAACTCCGGAATTTACTTGGATACCAAAACCGAAGTGGCTTTGACCTTCAGCCTGTACTAATAGTTAGCAAGCAGCTCAATGGTCTTAATAACACCCTGACGGTTGACTCAGGTATGGAAGATGGATTAAGGGAAGGAATGCCCCTGGTTTCCTCTGATGGCCTGATAGGCAAGATCGTTCTGGCCGGCAGATATTACTCACAGGTCATGCCTTATTACAATTCACTGTTCAGGGTGAGTGCCCGCATACAGGAGAATCAGGCAAATGGCATCGTAAGCTGGACCGGTGAGCGTTACGGAGAGTTGGTCATGGACTTTGTCCCAAAAACAGTGCCCGTAGATTCTGGTTATGTGATCGAAACCTCAGGCAGCAGCAATCAATTTCCCGAAGGTATCCCGATCGGAAGGGTGATTCGGACTGAGCCGGAGCAGGGTCGGCAAACACAACGCATTTTCCTGGAACCCTATAGCAGCCTGACAGATCTGGCTCATGGATTCATCATCAAGTTTGAGCCTGACTCAAATATTACCGTACTGAAAGAAATGTATAATCAGCTGTTTGAATGAATAAGGAAACCGTTAAAGATCTCTTAGTTGGCTTAAGCTTCGTTATCATTGAAGTACTGATATTTCAGCACCTGAGCTTTTTTGGTGCTACCCCCGATCCCCTGCTTATTTTCCTGCTTTGGGTTGCCATGAAATATGACAGAGTACAATTGGTAATGATCGCAGCCGTATTGGCCTTTTTCCAGGATGCGTTGTTCGATTTTTGGGGACTGAATATGTTCTCCAAAGTATTGCTTATGTTCTTTGCCTATAATTTTCTGAACCGGCAACGAGAGAGCCGATTACTGGTCTGGCAGATATTTTTAGTGATTTTGATATCGGCATTTTTCCATAACCTGATATTTTTAGGATTAAGCAGTTTCATTGATGCCTACAGTCAGGGATTTTCTCCTATAATTTTCCTCACACTAAACAGTTTATACACTGCTACCCTCGGTGCAATGTTATTTATTTTCAAAGGCAACTAAGTAATCTATGTCAATTTCTCAAACAAACAGAACAAGGACATCCATCCGTGCTCTACAGGTTATTATCATTGGCCTGACGCTTGTTGTATTGGGAAGGGTCTTTTATCTGCAGATCATAGAATATGAGGTTTATGCCGCTCTTGGGCAGGAGAATTCGGTTCGTCAAGAGTACGTTGACGCGGCAAGAGGATTGATCTACGACCGTAACGGAAAACTTATAGTTGATAACGAACCGATCTATTCCATTACCATAACTCCTTCCCTATTCGACAAGGATAAATTACCGCTATTGGCTGATATCCTGAATGTTTCTGATTCCTTGTTGACCGCACGAGTTCAGGAAGCTCAGCGTTATTCCTGGTACCGTACTTCACGCCTGATCACTGAAATTGATTTTGAACGATTTTCTGCCATTCAGGAAAACCTATGGCAGTTGCCCGGAATTGGGCATCAGATCGAAAGTAAAAGACACTACCCAACACCATTCAATGGATCACACTTATTCGGGTATTTAAGGGAAGCCAGTGAAAGCGAGTACCGTAATTCGGACAAACTTAAACTTGGTGACAAGGTTGGGAAAAGTGGACTTGAGATGATCTATGAAGACACACTGAGGGGAGATGATGGAGTTAAATATCTCAGGGTAAATGCCCTTGGACAAGCTATCAGTGATTTTGAGGATTCAACTCTGGTACAGCACCCCGTTCAGGGATCCGATATATATACTACCATTGATACAGACCTTCAGGTACTTGCGGAGGAACTTATGGAAGGTAAAAAAGGAGCCCTGGTTGCTATGGACCCAAAGACCGGCGGTATCCTGGCTATGGTGAGTTCACCAGACTATGAGTTAAAAAAATTAGCCGGCCGGCTTGATATGGATTATTGGCAAGCCATCAATGCCGATTCACTAACTCCGCTGTACAATCGCGCTATCTCGGGCAGGCAGCCTCCGGGCTCAACCATTAAACCGATCATGGGCCTGATGGGACTTCATCTTGGGTTTATAGATTCAACGACAACGGTTTACAACAGCGGGGCCTACATGAGAGGTCGCCCCTACAGAGATACTGCTCCCATCGGCGAATATAACCTTGAGAAAGCTATTGCGAACTCTAGTAACACTTACTTCTTCTCTCTCATGGATCAGATCGCAACGAACGGATATCTGAACCAGTGGAGCGAAATGCTGAACGACCTCGGGCTCGGGGTTTCCAATCCGATAGACCTGCCCTTTGCATCAAACGGCATTGTACCTGACAGTGCTTATATGAATAGAACCTTTGGTGAAAACAGATGGGGTGTAGGAGATATTCTCAGTATGGGTATAGGCCAGGGGTTGTTATCCCTCTCGCCGCTACAGGTAGCTCAAATGACCAGTGTCATTGCGAACGGTGGTTATCGGGTGAAACCACATATTGTGAAAGCGACCAGATCACCTGATGGTAAGATCATGGAAAAAGCGACTGAGCTGAAAAGGATCGAATGGATCACAGATGAGAACCTTGGTATCGTAAGGGCCGGTATGAGAAAAGTGGTTTCAGAAGGGCCAAGCCGCTATTACACGAATAACTCAGAAGTTCCTACTGCCGGTAAAACGGGAACTGCACAAAATCCTCATGGAAGGGATCATGGCTGGTTTACTTCATTTGCACCTTTCGATGACCCCCAGATCGTGGTTAGCGTTCTTATCGAGAACGGTGGTTATGGTTCCATATCAGCAGCCCCCGTGGCAGCGGTACTGATCGAAAAATTTATTGAGGGTGAGATCTCAAGAAACTATGTGTACAATTATGTGTTGAACTTTGAATCGCGCCCAACAGACTCGGAATTGTTAGAAAATGAATAATGTAAGAGAATTTAGCTGGTCCGTATTTTTTACCTGGATGATCCTGGCATTCATCGGTTTGATAGCTATTTACAGTGCTACGCAGGGCCCCGTATCTCAATACCTCGAGACTTACATACAGAATAACTTTTTCAAACAGGTGATATGGGTGATCATTGCATTGTTTGCCTTTATATCCATACAGTTCATTTCTCCGAGGGCCTTTATTCAGTTATCCTATTTTGCATATGGAATAGGCCTCATACTGATGATACTGACCCTGATGTTCGGTACCGAAATAAACGGTGCAAAAAGCTGGCTAAGAATAGGCCCTGCCAATCTACAGGCCAGTGAACTTATGAAAATCGCTACTATACTAGCCACAGCCAATTACCTGACAAGTCGCCGTGACATTTCCGCAGAAAATGTTCGCTATGCACTCACCGCAGTAGCTATTATCATGGTCCCAACAATTTTGGTCTTTTTGCAGAATGATCTTGGTACTGCTCTGATCTTCTTATCCCTTATTCCGGTTATGTTATTCTGGTCAGGTTTGCCATATGGAGTATCACTGTTCATTATCTCACCGGCTATCATCGCCTATCTTACAGTGATCGAGTGGTATTACGGACTTATTTCCGCAATATTTCTAACTGCATTGATCTTTTTTATACAACGCAGGGTCTGGCTTACCGTAACCGCTTTTATTACCGGATTTATGACCGTGTCAGGAGTTCAGGTAGCAATGAATCAGTTGTTACAACCTCACCAGATAGCTCGAATTGCTGCTTTTACCAATCCAAATTATGATCCAACCGGTGCAGGCTGGAACGTCATTCAGGCAAAGACTGCCATTGGTTCTGGAGGATTGACCGGCAAGGGTTTCCTGGAAGGAACCCAGACACAGCTTAAATTTCTGCCCGAGCAGTGGACCGATTTTATCTTTTGTGTGATCGGTGAGGAGTTTGGGTTCATTGGTTCCACTATTGTGATCGTGATGTTCATATTTTTATTTGTAAGGCTTCTTAACATGGCCGGCAACCACAAACACCCATTTGCTCAGCTTGTCACTGTGAGTATCACATCCGTTTACTTTATTCACTTTTTTATAAATGTGGGAAGCGCCTCTGCCCTGCTTCCGGTCATCGGGTTGCCGTTACCCTTTATCAGTTATGGGGGTTCGGCCTTTTTGACCAACACCATCATGCTGGCTATTTGTCTGAACATGGATTTCCATAAACGGGAGTTCAGTATATATCGTTAGCTTTACTGCTATTCTTTCCTTCTGACCTTTTCAGTTCCAAGTTTAAAGCTTGTTCGATGGAATTCAGTATACCCGTGCACTTTCAAGGCATTTTTATGAGGGGGAGTGGGATACCCAACATTCGTATCCCAGCCATATTCAGGATATCTTTCATGAAGGTCTTTCATCAATTCATCACGATACACTTTGGCAAGTATCGAGGCTGCTGCTATACTCATTGATCGGTCATCTCCCTTCACCAGACAGGTATAAGGGATAATTGATGTAATATACCTGTTACCATCCACTAATAGATAATCCGGCAATGGTTCAATAGCATCCACACATTTCTGCATAGTGTGTAAAGAGGCCCATAGAATATTCAGGTCTTTGATAAGCTCAATGCTTCCTTCCTGTACCGACCAATATAGGGCTTCATCTTTTATCATTTCGCTGAGTATAATCCGTTCCTTTTCCCCTATTCCTTTACTGTCTCTTATTTCAGGAATATCGGTACCCTTCTTAAACACAACCCCTGCGGCCACTACGGGTCCGGCAAGGCACCCCCTTCCGACCTCATCCAGCCCAATTATCCTTTCATACCCTTCACTCCATAGCTGTCTTTCAAATTTTAATCGGTCAGTCATTTGATCAATATATTCTGAATTACTTAATTCCACTGTTAATTTCTGCCATTTCATGGAACTCATTTGGCAGTGGAAGTATTTGATTAAGAAAAGGAAAGATATGCATTTTAAATACTTCGAGTGGGACGAACGTTATGCCAAAAGAGGTGGGAAATCTCCATTTGACACATTATGGGATCTATTCCAGCAATTACTGACGATTTCAAGCGGTGATGTAAAGCAGGCACTGAAATGGCTAACCGAACTTGATAAGGAATATAACATAACGGAGCAGTTCGAAGATGGCTATTCCCTGGGCGATTTCATTGAAGAGATGCAGGAACGTGGCTATATAGAAAATGATGGCCAGGGGCAAGCTTTTAAGATGACAAAGAAAACAGAACGAAGCCTAAGAAAACGTTCTCTCGAAGAGATATTCAAGAATCTTGAAAAAGGTGGTATTGGAGGCCATAAATCGCCACACACGGGTAAGGGGCTGGAAAGGCAGCCTGAGACACGAAAATGGACTCAAGGTGATGATATAGGTCAGATAGACAGCGTAGGTACTATGCTGAATATGCTAAATCATAGTTCTATTGATGCTTTCAATCTTCAGGAAGATGATCTGGAAGTTTACGAAACAGACCACTTCACTTCGGTTGCAACAGTTTTACTGATCGATCTGAGTCATTCCATGATCCTTTATGGTGAAGACCGGATCACTCCGGCAAAAAAAGTAGCGATGGCCTTGTCTGAACTGATCATGAATAATTATGCCAAGGATTCGCTTGATATCGTAGCCTTTGGAAACAAGGCCTGGCAAATATCTGTGGATGATCTGCCCTACCTTAAAGTAGGTCCCTATCACACCAATACTAAACAAGGATTGGAAGTAGCCCGCCATATCCTTCAGCGTAAAAAATATGCCAATAAACAGATCTTTATGATCACTGACGGGAAACCGTCATGCATGATAGAAAACGGTAAGTTTTATAAGAATAGTTTTGGGCTAGACCGAAAGATCGTAAATAAGGTATTGGATGAAGCTGTGAAATGCCGGAGAGATCAGATCACGATCACCACCTTTATGATAGCACAAGACCCCTACCTGCAAAGCTTTGTACGTGAAATGACCGAAGCCAATAAGGGAAAGGCCTATTTCGCTTCTTTGGATGACCTCGGAGGCTATATATTTGAGGATTACATTCAGAACCGAAAAAAGAACGTAAAATAAAAAAGGCTGCCCGGTATGAGCAGCCTCTTTAAATAATGTATAGGTATTTGAATCAATTATTCAAATACGCCCAATTCCTGCATCACGGCATCAGTAATATCATACTGACTTTGAAATTCCGGAGATGCATACAGTATGATCTGATCACCATTTGAAGTAGTAGTGTTCAGTACATAGGTGAGTCCCTTTTGTTCCGCAACCTTATCAATAGCTGTTCCGATCTGATTGAACATCGGGCCTAGCAATTCTTGCCTTCTCTGTTGTATATCTTGTTGAGCCTGTTGTTGAGCCATTTGAAGATCCTGCTGTAAACCCAACAGTCGTTCTTGCTCTCTTTGGCTTGCATCTTCAGAGATCACACCAACCTTTTGCTCAAACTCCTGAACAGACTGTTGGTATTCCTGCTGTTTTTGTTGCAGCTCTTCCTGCTTCTTTTCAGTAAAGTTTTGCAAACGCTGCTGAATAGCTCTCATTTCTGGCATTTTTGCAAGAACAGCCTGAGGATTGACATATCCAATTTTTGTTTCCTGCTGTGCCTTTGCTGTATCAACTGCTGAAAATGCAATAAATACAGATAATATAATTAAACTTAATTTCTTCATTAGAGTGTTTGGTTTGTCTGTTATTATTGAATTTTTTCAATTATGCGATTGGTAATGTTCAGCTGCTCACTGTTTGCATAAAATACGATCAGGTCACCTGATGACGTACCTTCATTCAGGATCAGGTCAAGGTCCATTTCCTGAGCAACTTCTTCCATGGCCACATTCATTTTCTCAATGACAGGCTGCATAAGTTCGCTTCTACGCTGACGGATACGATTCATCATCGTTTCCCTATCCTGCTCGAATTGCTGATTTAGTTCCATCAATTCTTCTTCACGGGAACCTCTTTCCTGCTCAGACATGGTATTCATATTCTGCTCATATTCAGAGAAGATCTGCTGAAGATCATTGGCTTTCTGAGCCAATTCCTGATCACTTTCTGTGATCATTGTTTCGATCTCCTGATCAATTTGTTCCACTTCAGGCAATGCGCTAAGAATTTGTCCGGGATTTGCATAACCTATCTTTACCTGGGCCATAGCTTCCTGCATGCCAAATAGCATCGCAGAAGTAAAAAGCAACAGGGATAATTTTTTAATCATGTTCATGTTGGTCGTTAGTTTATAATGAATTTTTATTAGTTAATTTATTCTTCAGGATCTGTCTCAATTCCGAGCTCTTCCAGAATTAGTTCATTTAAATTATAAGCATTGTTGGCATATACCATATAAATGTCACCGGATCGGTCAAACACAAAATCATAATTTTGCCGTTGTGCTACCGCTCTTACCGCAGCAAAAACCTGTCGTTGTATTGGTTCTAAAAGTTCTTTTTGCCTGGTGAAATATTCTCCTTCAGGTCCAAATTTTTGCGCAACGTATGCTTCCTTAGTTTGGATCTTATTTTCTATTTCCTGTTCTCTTTGATTACGTATTTCATCCGTGTATAGTATCTCCTTTGCATTAAAATCTTCCTGCAGTTGCCTGATCTCTGTTTCCATTCTTTGGATCTCAGCTTCCCACTGAGCACTTATCAGATTCAATTGTTGCTGAATACTACTATACTCTGGAATACTTTCTAATATCAGATCTGATTCAAAGTAACCAAGCTTTTGGTCCTGCCCCATTACATTCAGGGAGACCGTCAATAATAAAGCCAGAATTAATGTAGATCTGATCGTTCTCATTAGAATGGTGACCCAATGTTAAACAGGAATTCCCAGTTACCGGGCATTACATTTGCAGTTGATCCCGGAACATTAACACCGTCCAGCCTATATCCATAACTCAGGTCAACAAGACCCAGTACCGGCAGGTAAAGACGGGCTCCGAAACCTACAGAACGCTTGACGTTGAATGGATCGAAATTTTCAAAATTCAGATATGAGTTACCGGCATCAATAAATGTGTAAGGAATAACCTGTATCTGCTCATTGGCAATTGCCGGATACCTCATTTCAAGTGAATATTTACTGAACATGGTACCGCCTACTTTAGCGCCATCAACTACAGGTGCAATACTTTCTCTGGTGCCGCCCGGATAACCTCTCAGGTCAATGTTATCATACAGGAAACTCTGGCGCTGCTGCAATTGTGTACCACCCACAAGAAATTTCTTCAATTCACTTCGTTTATCGTCTGTGAAATACCCTATATAACCGTAGTTAACCTGACTGGTCATAACCAATTTACCAACCACAGGAACGTGATACTGGTAATTTGTCCGGAATTTGTAGTATTCAGCAAATCCGGGCAGTGGTGGTGCAAACTCACCGGATAAGGTGAATTTAGAACCTGAACTCGGTGAGATCGGGTTGTTCAGCGTATTTCTTTCCAATACCTGTTCCAATGTCAGCAAACTTGAAGTGCCTTCTGCAAAAAATGATTGATTACCCACCACATCATATAGCTGATATCCTAGAATAGTGCGGGTTGAGAAATAGTCATCTGGCCATTTGAGTCTTCTACCTATGGAAATGGAACTTGAGAAAAGCTCATTCCTTTCGTTGCTTCCACGGTAATTCAGCAGGTTGTAGGAAACATTGAACCCAAGGGAAGTTGGCTCGCCTCTGAACCAAGGTTCCTGAAAACCAAAGCTGTAACTCTGATAGCCGGTTCCCGTTACCTGTACACCAAGTGATAACTGTTGTCCGTCACCTGATGGAATTGGCTTCCATCCTTCTTTTTCAAAGGCTCTTTGAATGGAGAAGTTATTGAAGTTAACACGGGCGGAAAGGATCACTCCGATACCGGATCCACCATAACCACCGGAAAATTCAAAATTGGAGGTGCTTTGGGTATCATCGAGCTGATACACGATATCTACCGTCTTATTCTCACGGTCCGGAATTGGCTGTGGCTGAATGTTTTGTGGGTCAAAATAACCAAGCTGTCCAAGTTCACGGATCGTACGAATGATAGCCTGCCGACTGTATTTATTGCCCGGCACGGTTCTAAGGGTTCTTCTTACCACATCATCATGAGTCCGTGTATTGCCTGTAAAATTCACCTCTCGAATAGTCGCGATCTCATCTTCATAGATATTGAAATGTATATCCAGTGAATCCTCAGCCACCTTTTTGATCTCAGGTTGAACCGTAAAGAACAGGTATCCAATATTCTGATACAGTGAAGTGATATCAGTACTGGACTGATTAATATTTACGTTCTCATCGAATTTAACTTCATTGAAAACGTCCCCTTTTCGAAAACCAAGTGCCTCCGTCAGGGTTTCATTCGTATAAACCGTATTACCTTCCCATGTGATGTTTCGAACTTTGTATTGTGGGCCTTCGCTTATATTTACATCAACTTTCAGTCCAACCTTACCATCTTTATACTCATATACATATACTGAATCAGACAGGATCCGAGCATCACTGAATCCATTCTCCCGATAAAAACTCAGTACCTTTTCTTTTCCTTCAACAAAATCTTCTTCCTTAAATACCTTTTTGCCAAAGATCTTCCACCAGGCATCTTCTTTCAAAGGTTTGATCTTCTTACGGAGTTTACGGTCAGAGAATTCATCATTACCGTAAAAATCAATATCCTTTACTTCAAGGCGTTCACCGGGAATAATATTAAATATAAGTCGAACCCGGTCCTCAACATCTTCAACTGTTTCAGTCTTGGTATTTACTTCCGTGAACCAATATCCCTTTTCTTTATAAAATCTGCGGATCGTATTCTTAGCCTGGCCAATTGCGGCATCTGTAATAACGGTACCGGGGGTCAATACGATCAGTTCCTCAAGGTCTCTGCGTTGCGAACGTTTAATATTTTCAAGCCTGTAATCAAATATTCTGGGTTGTTCCTGTACTTCGATCAGAAATCGGATACCATTGGTTGTCCGCTCTGTAACAAAGATCTTGATATCAGAGAAAAGCCCTGAACGATACAGTCGGCTAATAGCACTGTTCAGTGCATCTCCCGGATAAACAATGGAACTTCCTTCATTCAATGAAGCTGCGTTGATAATGAATTGGTCGCGGGTATTCTCATTTCCTTCAATTGTAACTCCCAGGATCTCATATTCACGCGGGGTTAGCTCAGTGGGGTCGGTTAAATCAATATCCTGAGCCTGAGCAAAAATGGATGTAAAACCAATTAGAAGTAAGGTTGCAAAAAGTGTTCTTTTCAAAAGTATCAACACGCCTTTTGTTTAAATGCTTATGATTTTTTGTTAACTAAACGGGATGAACCTGCTTTTTCGTCTTCAGAAACTGAAATTTTTCCGAACCTTCGGTCTCTGCCCTGATAGGAACGGATGGCCTCATATAATTCATCTCTTCTGAAATCCGGCCAATAGGTTTCGGTAATGTATAATTCGGAATAAGCCAGCTGCCAAAGCAGAAAGTTACTGATCCGGTACTCACCGCTTGTACGAATGATAAGATCCGGATCGGGTACATCTGCCGTCGATAAATGATCTCCTATCATCTGATCGTTGATCAGTTCAGGATCCAGACGCCCATCTTTTACATGGGTGGCGATCTTTTTAACGGCTTCAGTAATATCCCATCGTCCGGAATAACTCAGGGCAAGACAAAGTTCAAGCCTGTTGTTGTCTTTGGTAAGTTCAATTGCTTCTCTCAGCTCGGTTTGACAACTCTTTGGAAATCGATCAAGTTGCCCAATGGTAGAAAGCCTGATATCATTTTTATTGAGATTTTCGGCTTCCTTCCTCAGCGATGAGACAAGTAGTTTCATCAGGCCTCGCACCTCGGTAGAAGGTCGCCCCCAATTCTCTGTAGAAAATGCATAGAGGGTCAGGTATTTGACCCCTAACTGGGCACACGATTCTGTGATATCCCGTACAGAATCGACTCCAACTTTATGACCGTGCAGGCGAATACTACCCTTATTTTTAGCCCACCTTCCATTACCATCCATAATGATGGCAATATGTAAGGGAACCTCACCGGAATTCTTAAGAATTTCCTGATTCCTCTTATCTTCTTCAGTCTGTATTTGTTTTGTTATTGTAAGCTCTTTCAAAGGTTTTCCAAGCTGGTTTTGAAGCTTTGAAAATTAGAGCTTTGAGCGTCCTTTATCAAGGTCTATTAATTTAATCAGTTAGTAAGATTTTGTTCAACGGATATCATCTCAAGTAAAGCTAAAGCGGCTTCAGCGCCCTTATTACCCTTCTCACCGGCTCGCTCAAGAGCTTGTTTTACATCATCCGTAGTTAGAACTCCAAAGGCTATGGGTTTATTATGTTTTAATATGAGATCAGTGATCCCTCTGTTCACAGCATCACACACATATTCAAAATGCGGGGTACCTCCCCGTATCACAACACCAAGGGCGATCACACCATCAACATCCCTGTTCTTTATCAGTTGCTGTACTGCCAGAGGGATCTCATACGAGCCCGGGCACCTGACCACTGTAATATCATCTTCCTGAATGCCGTTTGACCTGAGCGCTTTTAAGGCTCCATCCAACATTTTATCTGTTATCATTGAGTTCCAACGGGATACTACGATACCTATCTTAGATGTTCCCGGTGTTGTTGACCCTTCGATCATTTCCATTGTTCTAATCTTTTAATTCTACAATATTCTTACGCTGGTCAGTCATCCTTTTTATCTTTTCCACATACTTATAGGCTATTGTGACAACCCCGAGGTTCGTATATCCGGCATCTTTGCCTTCATGAGTATCACTCCCCCCGGTCATCAATAAACCTAACTCATCACACATCTCAGTATACTTCTTTTGCAAAGGATAATTATGACTCGGATGAATACACTCAATTCCATCCATTCCTGCTTTTACGAATTTCTTAACTTCTTCGGTAGTATACAACCTGCCGGGGTGTGCCAATACACAGGCTCCACCCACATTCTTTACGATCTCGATCACTTCCCGATAGTCCGGATAGGTATTTTCAATGGTCCCAAGCTTTTGATTACTTAAATATCTGATAAAAGCTTCTTTAGGGCTGCTTACATATCCTTTCTGTGTGAGAACACGAGCCAGGTGAGGCCTTCCTATGTTTGCTCCATTTGCTTCTGCCCATACCTCGTCATAGTCTACATCCACACCGGCTTTTTGAACTGTGTCAATGATACCCTTGATCCTTTTACTTCTGGCTTTTCTCTGTTCACTAAGAAATTTTTCCAGGTAATCAGTGTCCGGATCAAAATAATAGGCCAGGATATGAGCTTCCTTATCGTCTATTGTTGAAGTGATCTCACACCCTGATATCAGTTCTATACCATATTCTTCAGCTTTATCTTTAGCCAGGTGATATCCCTTATAGGTATCATGATCTGTAATAGAAACAGCAGAAAGTTTCTTTTCCTTGGCAAGCTCAATAACCTCAGATGGCTTTAGTTTCCCATCTGAACAGGTGGTATGAATATGAAGATCGGCTTTAGGCAGCATCAGTTATTCCCCGGAAAGTATGTTTGTATACCGGGTTCGATCATCTATGATATTCAGAGCTTCCATAACTTCCGGATCTGTATCAAGCCCGGCTCTTACCTTGCCTGACTGTCCTTCATATCGTGATAGGATCTCAAGATACAACTGACCTTTAATATCATCAGCGGCAACGTCAAACATTAGCTCTTTCTCTTTTTCGATGGCATTCTTTAGTTGTGCCAGTTGCGACTGCGTATTTTCAACATCGCTCAGTTGCTCTGTCAGCCGTTCAAGTAGTTTTTCAGAATCTGTTGTAAACTTAAAATCTCGTTCCTGCAGAAATGCTTTGAAATCCTCAAACACAGACTCAGGCAGTACATCGTATCCAAAACTTTGATTTTGCGCTTCATATTCAGTGGCAAAATCAAAATAGGATGCCGTTTGAAGAAGAGTCACTTCCAATATACCCGGTTTCTCATCAGCTGTTTCCAGGTCAGGCTCTATGCCACGCCCCTCAAATACTACCCGTCCGTTTCTGGTTCTGAACTCGCGTCTGCTGCTGTCGGCATTCATCACAACAGCATTTCGTCCCTGATGGGTGTATTGTACGGCCTGAATACTTCTTCCACTGGGGATGTAGTACCTGGAGATGGTGATCTTCAGAGAAGTATTATAAGGCAATGGTTTGACCACCTGTACCAATCCCTTTCCAAAACTTTGTTCTCCTAATATAACAGCTCTGTCCAGATCCTGCAGAGCGCCGGCCACCACTTCGGAAGCACTGGCACTTCCTCCGTTCATTAGTACCACAACAGGCTTATCAAACATCACCGGTTCTTCGGTAGTGAATGTTTGATTATACTCAGATACCCGTCCCCTTATATCAACCACGGTTAAACCCGGTTCAACAAATTTATCGATAATGGATACCGCTTCCTGAAGTATTCCACCGGGGTTATCTCGCAGATCAAGTACAAGCCCACTTAAGTCTTTTTGCCCTGACAGATCTTCGATAGCCATTCGGATCTCTTCAGCTGAATTAGTGCCAAACTGACTTAAACGAATGTATCCTGCGTTTTCACTTTCACCGATCAATCCGGCATACGAGATATTGGAAACATCGATCCGTTCACGGGTAACAGTAAAATCAAGGGTTTGTTCCAGGCCAAACCTTCTGATGCTTAGGGTAACATCCGAACCGACCTCACCGCTTGTCAGAGTATTGACCTCCTCAGGTTGTAAACCCTCAGTGGATACCCCATCTACAGCAACAATGACATCACCTGCACGTATTCCAACTTTATCAGCCGGCCCACCCTCAACCGGTGCAACCACAACCACTTCTCCATCCCGGTAACCGGCCTCTATTCCAATACCTGCATAATTTCCGCGAGACATGATCTCAGATTGTTCATTCTGAGATTCATTGAACATAACGGTATACGGGTCCAGGGTCTCCAGCATGGCATCGATACCGTTTCGCATCAATATCTCCGGATCCACCTCATCCACATACTCCAGCGCTACATTCTCATAAGCTTTACTGAAAATGCTGAAGTTCTTTTTTATCAGGAAATAGATATCGGTTTGCTGTGCCAGGATCCCGGCAGATGCAATAGCGATAACTATCCCGGTAATAAAAAATCGTGATTTGGTCTTGTTTAAAGCCATAAAGTTTAGTTGGCTGAGATCCTAAGGGTCTGCCCTACATAAATGCGGTTACCTGAAATATTATTCAATCTCCTAAGTTCGCTAAGTCCTACGCCAAAGCTTTCAGCAATCTCGCTTAGCGTATCATTTCGGCGTACTGTATAGGTTGTATAGTTTCCATCGTTTCCTGTAGAAGCGGAAGCAATAAAGATGTTTTCGCCCCTGCGTTGTTTTCTTTCGATCTCCTGTTTCTCAGCATAACTCATATCATCAACTTTTGAATAATGAGCTAATCTGCTATTTGGAACATGGACAGTAAGGCTTTGGCCCACCCGAATCGTATTCCCGATACCATTCCAGCTTCTTACATTCCATGCACGCACATCAAACCATTCAGCTATATGCCCTACCGTATCACCTGTTTTAACTTTGTAGGTAACCGGAGTTGTATTGGCCGGTGCCGATGTCGTTCTGGATGTACTTCGGCTTGTATTAACACTACGCTGTTGATTTGTGGGCTGGTTAGCTGAGATCTGAGAAGCGCTGCCTCTCGGTAATGGCACAACGATCTTTTGTCCCGGATAAATGGTGCTGGACAAGTTTTCATTCGAACCGTAAAGACCGGCTACAGTGGTTCCGTATTTTCTTGCAATGATTCCCAACGATTCACCGCGACGAACGGTATGCATGGTAATATTCTGACTGCGATTCTCTTTAGGGATCTCATTATAAGCCGCTAAAAATTCCTGCTTATTGACATTTGCTGGCAATTTCAATGGGTATTTGTTACCCGGAGGTGTAGCCCAACGCAACAATTCGGGATTATAGTCCTTCAATTCTTCAACCGTTATTCCGGCTGCATTGGCCAGGTCTGTTAGCTCCATCAAGCCGTCAACCTCAACCACTTCATAAGAATATGCCTCACCGGGATATGATTTCTGGAAACCGAACTCTTCCGGATTCATTCCGATCATAGTTGTGGCAATGAAACCGGGCACATACCCACGGGTTTCCCTTGGCAGGTATGGATAGGCAGCCCAATAGTCTTCAACACCGCCTGCTCTGCGGATGGCACGCTTCAATCCACGCGGACTAATATTGTAATTAGCCATTGCTAAATGCCAGTCTCCCCATATATTGTAAAGGTCTTTCAGGTGACGAGCAGCGGCACGTGTCGCCTTCTCAGGGTCACGGCGTTCATCAACCCACCAGTTAACTTCAAGGCCATAAACAGATCCCGTGGCCCGAATAAACTGCCACATTCCAACTGCTGCAGCCCAGCTTCTGGCATTAGGATTTAATCCACTTTCAATAAAAGCCAGATAGGTCAGTTCCTCAGGAGCACCCTCTTCCCTGAATATTTTCCGCATCATAGGCTGATATTTAACCGCCCGGGTTAGCCATGTTTCCATCACTTCAGGGCGACGCAATGTATAATACACCAGATGGCGGTTGACCTTATCATTTTGAATAAGTGGGACGTCTGTCTTATTAAAATTCAGATCGTCAGGAAAGTCATAGTTATCAACCATCCAGCTGTCATCTTCAGAAAATAACTCTTGTTGTACTGTAAATATCTCACCTTCTGCCTCGTTCCCAGTCTCATTGATACCGTAGAATTCACGATACTCGGAAATAACTGACCTATAGAGTTCATTGAATCTTCTGTCTCCACTGATCTCAGGATATTCGTCTAATAAGTTCTGAGTAGAGCTCAGGGCATTATTGATCTGATTTTCAGCCTCCAGTGGGTCGTTCTCAACTTGTGCCTCCAGGGCTTTTACATGGATCCTATAGATGTCAGCAATGCGGCTCATTACATCCTTTTGAAAACCATCCAGTTCCTGCATGGCCGGCTGTTTCTTAATACCCTCTTCAGCCCCTAAGCCCTGCATTGGATTTTGATAATCCAGCAGCCTTAATGGCATATCATCAATATCTATGGTGATGGTTGAGTCCTGCTGCGCTTTCAAGCCCGAAGACAGAAAAGCACACACGAGTAGTACGAGTAAGGGTTTTAGTGACAAATTTTGCATGTAGATGAGTGTAGATTTTTAAATTGCGCTTTAAAGTACTAATAAATGAACTGAATTGGGAAAAATACTCACAAGACGAAAAACGGCAACATGCCTAAATAATTACCTGTTGACCGATATCTTACGATCGGCAGTGAGTTTCTTTTCCTGCCCGGTCCATTGCTGAACCAAAGGCCATCTGCGTCCCGTGCCAAATGCCTTGACCGACATTTTTAATCCGGGAGGTGCCTGGAATCTCTTGTGTTCATTGAGATCCACCAATCTGATCACTTTATCCACCAGTTCGCCGTCGAAACCGGCTTGAATGATCTCCTCTCTTGAACATTGCTGTTCGATGTAATATCTGAGAATACTATCTAAAGTTCCATAATCAGGTAAAGAATCTGAATCTTTTTGGTCCGGCCTTAATTCAGCACTTGGAGGCTTGTTGATAATACTTTCAGGAATGATCTCATCCTTATAGTATTCTTCATTCAACCACCTGCTGATGTTATAAACTTCTGTCTTGTACAGGTCAGAGATCACTGAAAGTCCACCGGCCATATCGCCGTAAAGTGTACAATAACCCACAGCCATTTCTGATTTGTTTCCGGTATTCAAGAGCATATAACCGAATTTGTTAGCCAAAGCCATCAGGATCACCCCTCTCGACCGGCTTTGAAGATTTTCTTCAGCAACACCGAATTCCGTTCCCTCAAAGTATGTCTCCAGTGCATTAGTAAATGCTCCGTATAGATCCTCAATAGGGATCTCAAGCATCTCGATCCCAAGGTTACCTGCCAGGATCTCCGAATCACTGATACTGCCTTCCGTCGAGAATTCAGAGGGCATGGTCACTGCAATTACATTGTCAGCACCCAGGGCCTCCTTTGCAATTACAGCTGTCAAAGCAGAATCGATCCCACCACTCAGTCCCAGAATTACCTTATCAGCAGCTTTTGATTTAGACAGGTAATCTTTTACTCCGGTAACCAACCCTTCAAAAACAGCTCTTTCCATGAACGGGTTTTTAAGGTTTTCCGAAACGTCCGTGATCGCAGTAATTGAATTTTTAACGGGATCCAGTTCCACATCTACAATATCCTCCACAAAACGCCGTGAACGAGCAATAAGAGTACCCGCCCCGTCAAAGGCCAGAGAATCACCATCAAAAACCAGTTCAGTTTGTGCCCCTACCAGATTTACATACAACAGGGGTAGCTCAAGTTTCAATGCATGCTTCTGAAGCATATTTTTTCGGGTAACCGGTTTGTTCTTGTTGAAAGGGGAAGCTGAAATATTAATAATAACCTCAGCTCCCTTTTCCGCAAGTATCTCAGCCGGATTCACATCATAGGTGTGATATTGAATATCATTGTCGTTGTACCAAATGTCTTCACAAATTGTGATGCCCATTTTTACCCCGTTTATCCCAACGGTGTGAAATTCAGTTCCGGGCTCAAAGTACCTGAGGTCATCAAACACATCATAGGTAGGAAGCAGGGCTTTGTGTACCCGGTCGATCTCTTCACCATTTTGAGCAACGATCGCTGAATTATAAATACCCCTGCCCATCTTGATGGGATTCTCGGTTACAGATCCAAATACCACAGCCGTTCTACCCGTTGCTTCAATGATCTCACGATTCACCTGATAGATAAGGTCTCGGAATATCTGTCGTTCAAGCAGGTCCATTGGTGGGTACCCACATGTGACTAACTCAGGTAATAAAAGCAGTTCAATTCCATCATCTTCGGCGTTTTCTATGCTTCTTAGAATGCGATCCTTGTTTCCACTCAGATCACCGATAATCGGATTTATTTGTTCAAGTCTTATTCGCACGGTCTTCTAAAATTTATTAAGCATATAAGATAAGGAGATATAGTGAGAGTTGAGAGTTAGCCAATAGGATCTCGCACAATTAGCTTATTGCCATCCCTTACCGGATGTATACGGTTTTGGCATTCACAAATTCTCTTATTCCATAAAGGCTGAGCTCTCGTCCGTAGCCTGATTCTTTAATTCCTCCAAATGGAAGCCTGGGGTCAGATTTAACAAACTCATTGACGAAACAACAACCCGCTTCAAGTTTGGTTGCTGCGATCTGTTCTGCCTTGCTTTCATCCCGGGAAAATACAGCTGCCCCTAAACCGAACTTCGTGCTATTGGCAACTTCGATGGCCTCCTTCTCACCGTTAACCTTAATAATGGCAGCTACCGGGCCAAATAATTCTTCATCAAATGCCGGCATACCGGAGCTCACATTCTCAAGAATTGTGACGGGGTAATATGCTCCGGCACCTTCAGGTTTTAGACCTCCTAAAGTGATCTCAGCTCCATTTTCTACACTTTTCAGTACCTGATCATGCAATTCATCACGAAGATCCTGACGTGCCTGAGGTCCTATATCAGTATCCTCATCAAACGGATCCCCAACTTTTTTGGATCTCATTATCTTTGTGAATTCCTCCACGAACTCGTCATAGACACTTGCGGTGACCACGAATCTTTTAGCTGCTATACAGCTTTGTCCGCTATTGATGAGTCGAGAGGTTGCACAGGTTTCAGCGGCCTTTTTGATATCAGCATCTTCAAGAATGATATAGGGATCACTGCCACCCAACTCAAGTACCGTTTTCTTGAGTGTTTCACCGGCTTGAGCCGCTACCGCTTTCCCCGCTCTGGTGCTTCCGGTTAGTGTCACTGCTGCAATTCCCGGATGTTGAATAACTTCTTTCATTCCGGTTTTGTCACGGATTATCGTTCTGAAAAGGTCTTTTGGGATCCCGGCATCATGAATGATCTTTTCTATCTCCAGGGCACATCCGGTAGTATTTTCGGAATGTTTTAAGAGGGCACCATTACCCGCCATGAGTGCAGGAGCTGCAAACCGAAACAACTGCCAAAAGGGAAAATTCCATGGCATAATGGCTAATACAACTCCTAATGGGTTGAACGTGACATAGCTTTTGGAAGCATCCGTTTCGATAGGATCATTTTCAAGAAAGGCCTCTGCATTGTCTGCATAATACTCACACACCCAGGCACATTTTTCAGCTTCTCCTACCCCCTGGCCTAAAGGTTTACCCATTTCTTTAGCCATTAACTCCGCCAGTTCATGCTTTCTTTCATCAAGTATATTGGCAATTTTTCGGAGGTAACCGGCTCTCACATTGAAACTCTTCTGTCTCCATTCCCTTTGTTCTTTTTCCGCATCTCGGATTATGGATCCGATCTCTTCCATATCCATTTCCTTGTACTCCTTAAGGATCTCTCCGGTGGCGGGATTTATTGTATTCATGGTCTGCCTCTTCTTATCATTTATTTATCTCTCAAACGGTTCACAGATGGTAGGAATTCCATGTGTTTGATGCTAAGAAATCTCTACTTTTCTATGATTTAGCATGCTTATTAACCGCTTTCATAATGTTATCCAATACTTCATCAAGTAGAACTTCTTCAATAATCAGAGGAGGGGCCAATCGAACCAGGGTATTTGAGTGTAGTGTCCAACCAAGTAATATCCCTTTTTCAAAACATTCCTCAACTACCTTTCGGGTGAGTTCCCAGCTTTCAAGTTGTAGCCCAAGCATAGCCCCTCTGCCACGAACTTCAGTTATACCATTACCCTTTAAGGTATTCTTGACCTTTTGTTCTATCTCCAGGGCCCGATCAAGGTAATTACCGTTCAGTAATTCTTTCAGGTTAGCATAGGCAGCAGCCGAAGAAACCGGATGTCCACCAAATGTTGTTACATGATTCAAAGGCGGATCATATTTGAAGCTCTGAAATATCTCTTTTGAGGATACAAAGCCACCGATGGGCATGCCTCCTCCCATGGCTTTGGCAATACATAATATATCGGGAACTACTTCAAGATCCTGAAAAGCAAAAAGCTTACCTGTACGACCAAATCCACTTTGGATCTCATCAAAGATCAGCAAGGCACCAACTTCATCACATCTATTTCTTATCTCCCGGAGCCACTTACTTTGGGCGGGAATTATGCCACCTTCCCCCTGAATCGGTTCCATGATCACAGCAGCTGTCTCTTCATCAATCAGGGATAGATTTTCAAACGAATTGAAATCCAAAAAGTGTACATCCGGTAGCAAGGGCAAATACGGATCGCGATAGACGTCCCTGCCTGTGACACTTAAGGACCCATGCGTATCACCATGGTAACTGTTCGTGAACCCGATCAGTTTGGTTCTTCCGGTATACTTCTTGGCAAGTTTCAAGGCCCCTTCAGTGGCTTCAGTGCCTGAATTGACCAAATATATCTGCTCCAGTTTTTTTGGAAGATTAGATATCAAAAGTTCAGCAAAATCCACCTGTGGCTTTTGCACGAACTCTCCATACACCATCACATGTAAATGTTTATCAACCTGTTCATGAATGGCCTGTACAACTTTAGGATGCCTGTGACCTAAACTGCTCACCGCTATACCTGATATGAAATCGGTAAACCGCCGGCCGTCAGTCGTGTAAATGAATGGGCCTTCTGCATGACTGACTTCAAGTCCCAACGGGGCGTCACTTGTCTGGGCTATATGTCTTAGAAATTTATTTAGCACGTTTCAGGCCTTTATTCTATAGATTTGTAAAAGAGTGACTGATATATAATGGTTAAACCTCAGAATGCGGATCTTTACAATTCAAGTCCATCATTTCCATTCTTCCAGTAGTTTAAGGAATTCTCGTTGAATAGCCTTCCCTCTATCTTTGGCGTACCATAGGTGAAGGTTTTGAACGGCTATTTTATTTGGGGTATCAGGATCATTCTTACCCTTCCAATACAATTCATTAGCCTCAAAAGGCCGTGGCCCCCAAGTGCCTAATACTCCGCCGGTTTGTTTGTCGATCGCGATCAGTTTAGGAACTGAACGTGCACCGTTCGTTAGAAATTGATCCATCACATCAAGGTTCTGATCCCTTAAAATGACCTTCAGCTCAATTTTATCACTTTCCTCAGCCATCTTATTAATGAAAGGAAGAGTTTGTGCACCGTCTCCACACCAGCCTTCATTGATCACCAGCCAGGTCATCTCTCTTTCAACTTGTTTCAGTTTATTTTTCAGCTCATTGGTTAGCTTTCCACGCCTATCCCATCGGTCAGACCGCTGCATATACATTTTTGTATAATCCAGCATATTCTGGCGGTTATCTTCGTTGGTTGTTCGATCCTGATCGTACAATTCTTTTATCTGTTCATTGAACTCCTCATAAGTATAAGCGGTGTTCAATATTTTATCAGAAATCAGTGTTTTTGTAACATCCTGCATTTATAGACCTCTTTTAATCAGTCAGTAAGTTAAAAAAACCTCTTTTGAATAGTTATTGATTGTATAAATAACACCGATCTGTTTATCAGATCATTCCAATAATGACTATTCGAACAAAATGATTAGCTATAAGTAGATCAGGAGCTTTATGAAAAGGTTAAAATCTTGTTTAGTGATGAGTCAGGATGTGATCACCCAGCATGAAATTGCACAAATGCTTTCTGACCTGGGTATCGAGGTCATATACTATGCTGCATCCCTGGAAGAGACACTTGCAATTACTGCAGAACGACAGCCAACACACGCATTTCTGGATCTTGAATTTGAAACGTCCTTTTCTGACTCTTTCATTATGCATATGAAACAGATATCAAGGACAAAGATTACCCTGATCAATAGACTGGGTACAAATAATTCCGGTAAATTTAAGCTTGATGTGAAAGACAATATCTCACTTCTTAAAAAACCCGTTACCATTACTTTGCTGAATGATATTGTGCACCCGGATCTTAGTTTTGGGGCCTTGTTGGCTGAAGCTGAATCCCAGCTCAAAGAAGAAGGATACTGGCAATCCATGTCAGTATAAATGCCACAAAAGAGAGTGATGCCAGAAACTTGACCCGCATCACCATTGGGTATTCACTTTTCTTACCCTGTAATTGCCACACCGGGTACAGAATGATCAGGTAAGCCAGCATGCCGATACCGCCGAAGATAAAACCCGTCAAACCTCTGCTGAAAACGAGTGAAATAGTTAGAATAACCGTTCCCATGGGAAAAAGGCTGGCAAATAACCACTTAACTCCTTTCAAACCGAACTTTACAGCAAAGGTCTCGTCTCCACGTTTTAGATCTTCATCTGTTTGAAACACCTGGGATACCGGATAAAGACTCAATACCAGGCAAGCAACACCTAAAGCTGTAAAATCCTCAAACCATGTGATCGGATAGCCTCCTGCTGCCAGGTAACCCATGAAAAATGAGTTCATACCGGTACTGATTCCGATCGCGATCAAGCTCAGTATCGGTTTCCCTTTCCAGCGTGTCAATGGGGATGAATACAGCCAAAAAAACAACATACTGACAGCGTATATGGCCACAAAATTCCAGTTCACAGTGATCGCCCATATCAAACCAAGAAACTGTATTACTGTAGACAAAGGCCACATCCATCGCTGCATCTTTGGAGGCGATTTAAGCCCCCCGATAGGCCCCTCATCCTTGTCATGCCATGAATTATACGCGGTGGCCCCTCCAAATAACAACACATGAACATTTATAAACTGTAAACAAAACTGTGACCAATTTACATCCTCCACGATCAGTGCGGCTATCAGATAGCCACCGGAAAGTATCAATATCTGGTAATGTAGCCGGAGATGTATGAAGAAATTCAATATCTGACTCAGCATTGGCATAACCTATAATGTTGCATTTATATTTCCTCTTGTACTTTTTGTTTGAATCTAATCTTTAAATCAACGGTTTTCATTCCGTATCTTTGAAATATGCTAACTGAGACGACAACCATAAAAAATACGGAACCCATACCTGAAAATACGTGGAAGGCTGAAAAAACCATGCACGAAAACCGGGTAGACGAACTTCTGGATGATTATTTGGAAGCCCGCTCAAGACAGGAAAAAAATCCTGTCATGGATTTCTTGTTTGAATATTACGCTTTTCGGCCTTCAAATCTGAGGAAATGGTCACCCGGTATCGGGGTAAACCTTTGCTTTTCTGAATTCAATGATCTGCCGGAAATTTCAGAGATCTCCGCATCTGAAGAGACTCAAATTGCCTTTGTAGACCTAAAACATTTCCCCGATAAACGCATTTCATCGGTAAAATGGATGCTAAAGATGTTGAGAAATACACAGCAAAGTCGTCCTTCTTTTGGGTGCTTTGGAATGCATGAATGGGCTATGGTATATAAGTCAGACAATCCCCGTCACAATCAGCTACCGATGCGTATGGAGCCGGATGAGCTGGCAGAGTTCGTAGAATCACGTCCACTGCTTTGCACTCATTTTGATGCCTACCGTTTCTTCACCAAACCGGCAAGGCCCATGAATAAATTTGAGCTTTCCCGCGAGACATTTCACGAAACGGAACAACCGGGTTGCATTCATTCTAACATGGATCTTTATAAATGGGCTTTTAAAATGCACCCATGGATCCCAAGCACTCTGATTCTGCGAGCCTTTGAACTCGCCGTTGAAGCCCGGCATATCGATATGCAAGCGAGTCCCTATGACCTTAAGGAACAGGGACTCGAACCGATCAAAATTGAGACTGAATCAGGGCGAAAAATATATAAACAGAAACAAGAAATGATCTTTGAGAAAGGACTACCTATCCGGGAAAAGATCATTGACCATATGGAAAAGATCCTTCACCGGGTTGGAAGCTAATTTTATTTATTAACTATCCGCCTTTTCTCTTTCCTAAGAATGTTGATGGTACACTTTGGCTACCACTTTCCAACCATCGTCAAACTTCAACAAAGACAGGTAGTCTGTATAAACATGCTTATCCTGATGATGCAACTCTAAGGTTACTGTAGCGGCGTTACCTGATACGCTTATATTCACAAATTTCGGTTCCCATTTATTATTTTGAGGATCAAAATCCGGGTTTTGCTTTCTCTGCCTGGTACTTTCTACCCACCTTGATATCGGGTATCTGCTGATCTCGTTGCCGTTGGGTGAGAAAATGGCAAAATCTTCATGAAACGTCTCCGCCATTGCATCGGGGTCCAACTCGTTAAATGCTCCGTGTACATATCCTTTCAGAAGAACTTCCCGGATCTCCTCTACTTCTTTTATTTCAGCATTACTTTCATTCCAATTGATGCTACTAAATGCCATCAGTGTCACACTGAGAAGCAATAATGAATAGGATAAAATTGATTTTTTCATATCGTACAGATATAGTGATGATTGACCCTATTGACACGGATGACAGTGACTTTTGTTACACTTTAGGCACCCAAAGTGTTTAACATTTAAGATTCTCCGATCTCAGCCAAAGCCTTTTTTACCTCAACCACATCATCATCGCTAATTTCAAAGTGGAAAGTAGCTCTTATGGTTTGGGGACCAAAAGGGATCATTTGAATACCTTTTGTATTTAGCTTTTCAATAACCTTTTCTGCAGGTTCTTTGACCGTGTCAAATAAAAGGATATTTGTTTGCAGACTATTTAGGTCCACAGCCAGGTATTTACTGTCAAAAATGACCTGAGCCACTTCTTTTGCTCTTCGATGATCATCCTTCAGTTTATCCCAGTTATTTTCCAGTGCATGATCTGCAGCAGCTGCCAGAAGGCCTACCTGCCGCATACCTCCCCCCCACATTTTTCGATAACGCCGGGCTTTGGTAATTTGATCTTTAGAGGACAGGAGCATGGAACCAACCGGAGCACCCAAGCCTTTAGAAAAACAAACAGAAATGGTATCCGCAATTTTCCCAAAGAATTCAGGCTCAATTTCAGTAGCTGTGATCGCATTCCAGATCCGGGCTCCATCCAGGTGGATATGAAGATCTTCTTCATCAGCAAATGCTTTGATCTCGCTCAATTCTTCTTTGGTATAGCAAACTCCTCCCCCTTTATTAGTAGTGTTTTCAAGACAAATGACCTTTGTTCTGGGCTCCCAATCAAAATGACCTCTTTTAGTGTGTTCCAGAAGAGAGGTATTCAGCTTTCCGTGTCTTCCCTGCAAAGTACGAACCTGAACGCCGGACAAAGCGGATGCAGCCCCTGTTTCATAATTGAAAACATGTCCCTTTTCATCGATCAGAATCTCGTCACCGGGCTCAGTTAATATCTTGATACCCAGCTGGTTACTCATAGTACCACTCGGAACGAATAAACCCGCTTCCATACCGAACATGCGGGCTACCTTTTCCTGAAATGCGTTGACTGTCACATCCTCACCGAATACATCATCCCCCACCTCCGCTTTCATTATTGCATCAAGCATATCAGGAGTTGGTCGTGTAATGGTATCGCTTCTCAGATCTATCATATTCTTATTTTGCTTTTTCAAATTGTTGAAATATAATCAATACCTATTGTTTTAATAAAAATTGCTCACCGCTGAAACGATAAAAAAAGCAAAACTCTTTACTTTCAGCCATTGCATTTTAAAATCAGAATAACCCGATCTTGAACATAGAAGCGAAATACGACATCATTATAGCGGGCGGTGGTTTGTCAGGGTTAAGCCTTGCCTGGTACCTTGCCCAGGGAGGTTACAGTGGTGAGGTTCTTATTGTCGACTCTACCTTCGCTCCAACCAACGACAAGACCTGGTGCTTCTGGACCCAAAAAGAACCCCCATTCAAGGAGATCATATACAAGAAGTGGAATAAAAGCTGGGTATCTGTACTAGACTATAGCACTTTTAGATACATGCATTCGTTTTCGTACTACTGTATACGCAGTGGTGATTTCAGGGAATATGTACTTAGAAAAATAAAGAAGCTTAAAAACTTTACGCTTCTGGAAGAGGACATTCTGGATCTGTCATCCAATAAGAGCAAAGCTTCATTGATCACTAAAAATGGTGACACCTATCTGGCCAATTATATTTTTCAAAGTATTTTGAAACCCAGAGACCTAAAAGATGAGGATATCAAATACCCTCTAAAACAACATTTTCTGGGGTGGGAGATCAAATCGATTGAGAATACATTCGACCCGGAAACTTTTACGATCATGGATTTTGATGATGAATTTTCACCCGGTGTCGGCTTTATGTATGTACTGCCATACACCCAGCAAAAAGCATTACTTGAGTTCACCGTTTTCTCTGATGAGCTTTTAAAGAAGAAGGTGTATAAACGAAAGATCCGGCATTATCTTTACCATAATTTTGGGTTAGATAAAGACCATTATGAGATCACACGCAAGGAATATGGAGTGATCCCGATGGAAGACCGCCCCCATCATCCGTATTATGAACAAAATATCATAAATCTTGGTAGTGTAGGAGGCCAAACAAAACCTAGTACCGGTTATACATTTACCAAAGTGCAAGACTACACCCAAAAAGCGGCTCAGCAACTAATTGATGGATTACCCCCATCTCCACCCTCACCTTCAAAATTCAAGTACCGCTACTACGATCTTCTTTTACTTCATATTTTATCGAACTCCACAGAACAAAGCTTGAAGGTTTTCAGGGCTCTGTTCAGAAACAATCAGTTTGATGAAATACTGGCATTTTTGGGAGAAAGCACCACTATTCAACAGGATCTTAGGATCATGTCCTCGGTACCATATATTCCCTTCTTTAAGGCCATATGGCATAACCTTTGATCAAATTCGTTGTAGTCTAATTCGGATATGGCGGATCGATCTCATATTCCCGCTTATCCATTAAGTGATATACCGCTCTCCAATGATGATATGCTAATTTATCCAACCAGCGAATAGTATCTAAGTTAGCCAGGATCTGAATTGAAGATCCCCCGGAAAGAGCTGCCCGCTCCAGGATCTCAACCCTTCGCTTTTTCCTCATTTCTGCCAGCTTTTCTGAAATTTCAGCTAAATGATCTGCCATTCCTGTTTCCTCATGATCTGATATCCATTTTTGAGTTCTTTCGAATGACAGCTGTAGAATTACAGACATTTGAGTTGCGACCGGATCTTTTGCGATATTCTTAATGAAATGAGTATCTCTACAAGCATCCATAAGTCGAACATTATGGTCGAGAGCATGTAAGGTGGCTACATATCGGTTATAATCTGAGGTATTATCAGTTCCAACCTTGATCTCGTTCAGAAACTGACTTATCTCAATTTTAGCGAGTTCTGCCTGATTCAAAAAATTGCGGTCGACAGACAAATTACTTTCCCCTAAAGCCTTTGACAAATATTCCAATAACCCACTCAACAAATCCTGTAAACTGAGATTTACAGTTTCAATGGCCACAGATGGTATTTGCTGAACCGATCTGTCGAGCCGATGGGTCATCTGATTGTTATCCTCGGGAAACCATTTCATTACCATACTGGTAAAGAACATTCGTAAAGGCATGATGATCACAATGCCAACAAAGTTGAATGATGTATGAAAAGCAGCAACCGCAATAGCCATCTGAGCCGGGTTACCCACAACGTTCAAATAATCAGTGAACCACAGGAAAATGGGCATTACCGTTATGGCTATTATCGCTATCACTAAACCGAATACGACGTAGATAACCCCGGTTCTTATAGCAGCTGTTGATGCCCCAATTATTGCGATGAGGGCTGTAACGGAAGTCCCAAAATTCTGCCCTATCACAAGAGAGGCGGCCTGAGGAAGATCGATCGCACCTGCAAAAAGAGCTGTTAATGTAGTAGCCACTGCGGCACTTGATGACTGCATAATCACGGTCATGATCACTCCTATTAAAATAAGCAGGGCCAAACCGGAAAAGCTATTTCCTGATATAGCTGTAAAATCTATACTATCCCTCAGCCCTTCCATTCCAATTTGCAGGGTATCAATACCCATGAAGATAAGACCAAAACCTGCTATGGCCAGACCGGCATGAGCGAGTTTACCGGATGATAGCAGTTTCATCAAGGCACCGGCCCCAATTACCGGCAAGGCAATGACTGAAATACTGTACCTGAGTCCAAGAGTTGCTACGATCCAACCGGTACTTGTGGTTCCAAGTTTAGCCCCGAGCAATACGCCTATAGTTTGTGGGAAGGTAATTAGGCCGGCACTGACAAAACCGATTGTGGCCAGCGTTGTAGCACTTGATGATTGAACCAAAAAGGTTATAAGGGTTCCTGAGCCAAGGGCTGTGAATGGACCTTTTACAAACCGGCTGAGCAATACCCGTAAAGCATCACCGGCCAGATTCTTTAATCCATCGGTCAGCAGGGTCATACCCAGTAAAAATAAACCAATTCCTCCAACCAACGTAAGTATCATAAAGCTGATGTTTTGTGGCTGCCCGATTCAACATAGCTAATGCTAATTAATAATGGTAGCCCTATTTGATCCACTTCGTAAATAGTCGAATAGAATGACCCGGCCTGAAAGTTTTACCTGAATAATTTCCGCGCAAATTTCGAAACGATATCCCTCTCTCTTCCATTTTAATTAATGAATTCAAATAAAGGCTAATAAGTCATGCAAAAAGAGACGCTTAAAACTTATACAACTGACCTTTTAACTTTGATCAAACACACTCATAAAGCTGTCAAAACGCAGCAAACATCCTCAAAGCTCAGTGATCCTAAAGCCAGTGACCTGTTGCATAATATTGATCTGACTCTTAGTGAACAGTTGGAACAACTAAATGAGAGGGATGACCTACTCAATGACGGAACTAAAAGTACGATCAAGAAATCCTTAGCAAGCTTTACCGGAGCGATCGCCGGTGCTATTGATACTCAGAGCAACGATGCCGTTTCTAAAATGCTTCGTGACGATTATACGGCACTCGGTATGATTGCCACCGGTTATACCATGTTGCATACAGCAGCCCTGGGGGCCGAAGATGAGAACCTTGCTAATTTTACTAAGGAAAGTCTGACCCAAATAGCAGCTCTCATCACACAGACAAGTGAGGTCATACCGCATGTTGTTGCAGATGAGTTAGATATCAGTGAAGTGGCAGAACAAGCTGAAACTAATACTCAGGAATGCTGGAACCCTGAAAACTACCTACAGGAAGCCTGATCAGAAATCAAGATATGGTAAACTAATTTATGCCCGGTTTGGCCGGGCATTTCTATTTTGTGAACAGATATTGAGATAGGATCGCCATTACGGCTGTCTCAGCTCGCAAACGGTGGGTCCCCAAAGTGATCAATTGTGATCTCCGGTCTTTGGCTATTTGTACCTCTCTTTCCGAAAAACCACCTTCAGGCCCCACCATAAATAGATTATTTGATTCGATCAATTCGGATGGTTCTTCTGCTTCAGCCTGCATATACGCCATGATCGGTTTATGATCTTCGTAATGGTCCAATACTTCATCGAGAGAGTCAATAAATACGACCTTTGGCAACCAAAAGCGTTTACTCTGCTTAAATGCACTTAGTGCGATCGTTTGGATCCGTTCTTTGTTTATCCTGGAGCGCTCTGAATGATCCGCATGAAAGATACAGACCTCCCATGCCCCCAGTTCAACGGCTTTTTCAACCGCAAATTCCAGACGATCCCGCTTTTTGATCGCTCCAAATGCAACCACTTTTTTAATGTCTGGCTGAGGTTCATGAATGGTTTCAGTGATTCGTCCGGTGATCTTAGTTTTATTGATCTCAGTCACTTCAGACTCGTAGATGTTACCCAGGCCATCAGATGCATATAGTGTATCACCAACCCTGGATCTCATGACTTTTGCGGCATGTTTTGCCTCTTGATCCTGTAATTCTAAAAAACCATTGACGATGGAAGCGGGTTCTGTGTAGAAAAGATTTTCAATTTCCATGATCTGATCTCCGCATATTGCGGTTATTATAATATTAAACTTATTACTCTGTTTTAGAACCTCTCCTATAATAAGCACCGGGTTCGAAAGAGGTCTCCCCTGTCTTCAGCATCAATTCAATATATGGGGCACATAATCCGCATCCGCAACTGCAGTACTTTTGCTCCTGAAGTTCCCTGACCGATTTTATATTGTTTTCCTTGACGTATGCCTTGATCTCACTGAAATCCTTATTGTGGCAGATACATTTTGATACGGAAAACTGATTCATCCTTCTCTGAAATGCTTACCCAGTTTCAGATCCTGTCCCTGATAATTACTGTCGATCTCATCTCCATATACAAAATCCGGTTGTTCTGCATTGGGCTCGAACTGCATGCTGAAAAGGGTTTGCCCATCCTCGATCATAAAAGGAACATCATGTGAACGCACTTCCAGTACAGCCCGTGCCCCCTTGTCCTCAACTGAACCGCCAAAACCACTATCAAAGAATCCGGCATAGTGTGTTCTGAGTTCTCCCGAACCGGTATCATAGGCCATCATCTCGCAAGCAAGGTGAGCCGGGATACGGATCCGTTCTTTGGAAGCAAAAATATAAAAAGCTTCCGGTTCAAGGATCAGCTGGTGATTGGGCTGAGCGTAGATCGGCTCCCAAAAATCGTTTACCTCGTAATATCCTATCTTATCAAGATCTATATAGTCATTGTGCTTTTTGGCTTTATAGCCAATGATCTCCCCTTTTTTTGCTTTCAGGTCTACACTCATGAACAAACCCTGATTCACTTTGATCTTTTCCATACTGACCGGAACCCGGTTTTCATCAAAAAGTAATGGATCTGAGGCATGGACCCGTAGAATATCCTGATCCGGGATCACTTCAAACCCATGCCGAACCCGAAGTTGATTGAGTCGCTGCCCTGTTTTCACTTTGATTGGAAATGACTTTGGAACCACCTCCAGGTATAGGTTTCCATTATATCCGGGTGTGATCTCCTCAAAGCGGTGCGAATAATCTGTGATCACACGTGTAAATACATCCAGGCGTCCCGTGGAACTCTTGGGGTTGGCCTTAGCTGAAAGGTTCTCGATGCTGCCAAGTTTGATCTCATTTTCCTTTTCATCGAATAAACTCTTCTGAACGGTATTGTTAGACTGCGGCAGTTCTAGTCTTTCGAGCAATGGTATGATATACACACAATTTTGTTCCAGGACGGCGCCCTTGGTTATCGGCACCTCATACATCTTCAGTTTGGATACCTTTTCCTCAACCGTTTCTGTTTCCGGCAGAAAGCTGCACCGCACCCGGTAAGCCACTTTACCCAATCTCAGATCAATGGAGTTTGGCTGAAACTGATCTTCCTCGATCGGATAATCAGGGTTCGACCTGATAATACCCATCTTATGAAGCATCTTTAACTTCTGAACCGGCAGTATTCCTTTGGTGCGCAGCTGAACTTCTTTCGGCATGTGTGACATCTGTGATTAACTACTTAATTTCAAAAGAAGATAACGAGGCAGGCTGAATATTCAATATTGAATAACAATAATCTGTCACTGAGATCATTATTTGATCCAATCAGCATACAACTCGGGTCTTCTGTCCCTGAAAAATAATCGTTTCGCATGAGATCTTTCGATGAGAGCAGTATCTATATCACAAAACAGGATCTCATCGGTTCCCTGCTTCGCTTTGGCGATCACGGATCCATCCGGATCACAAACAAACGACTCTCCGGCAAAGGTCAAGTTGGGTTCCTTCCCTACACGATTGCATAAGGCAGTATAATATCCGTTCTGAAAGGCAGCCGTTCTGACCTCAGCTTCATACAAACCCTCCGGCCACTCCCCCACAGACCCGGCCTGTGGAATAAATACTATATCAGCACCGGCTACCCCAAGGGCTCTCATATATTCAGGATAATGACGGTCATAGCAAATTGCCACACCGATATTTCCAAATTCCGTTTCGTAAACCGGAGCTCCGTTATTCCCAGGTTTGTAGTAATCTTTTTCATAAAAACAGGCGTAGTCCGTTATATGGATCATTCTGGTTATACCCAAAATGTTGCCATCGGTATCAATAACAGGTGAGCTGTCGTAAAGATCAGTCCCATCCTTTTCATATAAGTTCAAAACGATTACAACACCATACTTTTTGGCGAGAGATGAAAAGGCCTCGGTTATGGGGCCGGGAATCGTTTCTGCATTTGCAGCCGGATCCATTGGGTCTTCATACTGGGGGTAAAATGGTTCGAAGGCCAGTTCTGCAAAACATATGATATTAGCTCCTGCTTTAGCAGCCTTTTCAGCTGCTACTAAACCACGTTCAAGGTTGTTCTGCTTATCTTCTGTACATGATTGCTGAATCAATGCAATTTTCATTCCGAGGTATATTATTTAGTACTTAACTCAGCAGAATGATACTACAAATTGGAATCTTTAAGGGCTTCTTCTTCAGCTTTTTTTCGATCCCTGAGCTTTTTAAGTGCGTATCCACCGCCTGCAGCTGCAAGAAGTCCCAGACCGCCAACAGTCTGAATCTGAAAACCCACTTTCTGTTACTGTCACCAGACCCCGAATTTTAATTAATTGAGTAAATAACCAAGGCAATTCTGATAAAGAATCGCCTTTAATAAATAAGATTAAGAATTTCTAATCTTAGAACCGCCACTATTGTATAAATAAAAAAGGCTCCGAGAGGAGCCTTATGAAAAATCTTACTTTTTCTTCTTATGTCTGTTTTTTCTCAGACGCTTTTTACGCTTGTGCTTTGCAATTTTAGCGCGCTTTCTTTTTTTACCACTTGGCATAAATACTCACCTAAATGTGTTTTATAAATATTACTGTTGTTCGAACGGCATAAAAATAAGAAGAAATGGGGCGTTTTCTAAATCAATTTTCGACCATATGAGCTTCATTGACGGCTTCCTTGAAATCCTTCGACATTTTGAGGACGGGCGCAAATTGCTCCGGCACAATAACTTCTTCGTTAGTTTTAGGGTTTCTGGCCACTCTCTGAGCACGTTTAACGACCTTAAAACTACCGAAACCTCTAAGCTCAATATTTTCACCACGCTTCATGGCATCGATCACGGTTTCCATAAATCCGTTTACTACGGCTTCTGTTTCAACTTTTGTCAGGCCTACAGATGCTGAGATTACATCTACTATGTCTGCTTTAGTCATAATTAATAAGTTATTTAATAAAGTTATGATAACTGTTTCAAAATACTACAATGAAAACAAAGCTTCCGAGAAATCGTTCACATTCATTTCTTAAACATCTGTAAAAAATTCTGATACTCCTTCTGATTGCTTTTAATTAGCCAAATGTTATCCTTTAATATTCCCAAATGTTTTTTACTTTCTCACTGCCTCTTAAATACTCTTAACCAATAAAATTTAATTCATGGAAGTTTTTGAAAGTGTCGTCAACTGGTTGAACAATCTGGTTTGGTCAACCCCGCAACAATTCCCAATTATGGTTGTGGTACTACTGGGCTTTGGAATTTTTATTACCCTTCGGCTTGGATTTGTTCAATTGAGAAGATTTACTCATGGTATAAAATCAGTAATGGGTGTTTATGATAATCCTGATGATACCGGGGATGTCAATCACTTTCAGGCTCTCACCACCGCTCTTTCTGCTACGGTCGGTATCGGTAATATTGCCGGCGTAGCCATTGCGATCCACTATGGTGGACCCGGTGCCTTATTCTGGATGTGGGTCACAGCCTTCTTTGGTATGGCCATTAAATATACAGAGTGTACCCTGGCCGTTCAGTATCGCGTGAAGAACGACGATGGATCCGTATCAGGGGGTCCGATGTATTATATTGAGAAGGGTCTTGGGCCAAACTGGAAATGGCTGGCCGTATTCTTCGCCGCTATGGCCGTGATCTGTTCATTCCTGACAGGAAACGCCGTTCAGGCCAATACGGTAGCTGATACCATGTATAGTACTTTCCAGATCCCAAGTTGGGTATCAGGAATTGTGACCGCAACCTTTGTTGGTGTGGTTATCGTAGGAGGAATTAAGAGGATCGGTCAGGTTACCGCCCGACTCATGCCGTTGATGGCGATCATTTATGTGTTAGGAGCTTTGGTGATCCTATTCATTAATGCAGGTTCTGTTATTCCGGCATTTGGAACAATTATCACCTCTGCCTTCACACCGGAAGCCGGATTGTTTGGTGTGGGTTCCGGATTATTCCTTACCACCCTGGTTTGGGGTATTAAACGAGGATTATTCTCTAATGAGGCCGGACAGGGTTCAGCACCTATTGCTCACGGCGCGGCCAAAACGGAAGAACCGGTCCGTGAAGGTGTTGTGGCCCTTTTAGAGCCATTCATTGATACCATTCTGGTCTGTACCATGACCGGCCTGGTTATCGTAAGTACCGGAGTTTGGGAAGAACGCCACGATATGGTTTTTGATCCGTCTAACCGCGACAACGCTGTTGAGATCACAGACGGTTCCAACACTCTGATCATTGAAGACGGTGAACCGGTAAACGGCATCGTGATGCGTAATGATTTTGAAACTGATAAATTCTACGTTGACGAAGACCAATCTGAGCTATTCACAGGAACGCTGGTATTTGAAGGTGAAGGCGGACGATTTGTGGATGCTTCCGGAGCTGCGGTCCCAACTATTTATACAAAGATCATTGAGAACGGAGCACCGCTTACCTCCCTCGCATTTGAGAAAGGTCTGGCCCCTATCTTCCCTTACGGTAAACACATTGTAACCTTCTGTGTGCTCTTATTTGGTATTTCGACAGCTATTAGCTGGAGTTATTATGGTGACCGTTCTATTCAGTACCTGGCCGGCGATGGTGCTATACTACCTTACAAGGTCGTTTATCTGGGAATGCACTTTTTAGGAGCTATATTCCCTCTTGCCACTGTTTGGGCCATCGGTGATATTGCATTGGGATTAATGACCTTCCCGAACATCATCGCGCTATTTGCCCTTTCAGGCTCTGTAGCTGTTGCAAGTAAGACCTACTTCAAGAAAATGGACGAACTGGACGCTAAAAGCTAAGTAATAACAACGTATTCCATGGAAAACGTAATTGAAATAGATCATCCCGTAGTAAAGAGATATCTCACTATTCTGCGGGACAAATCTACTGAGACAGCAGCCTTTCGGCGAGCAATGGGAACTATAGGTACCGTGCTTGCCTATCAGGCGCTGACGGACCTTCCACTAAAGGAATGTGAAGTTGAAACTCCCATCAAAACAACCAAGGGCCATAAACCCGGGGCTGAGGTCTTTGTGATCCCAATACTAAGGGCAGGCCTGAGTTTAGTCGATGGTATCATCAGCTTTATGCCTGATGCCAAGGTTGGACACATTGGGGTTTATCGTGATGAAAAAACACATGAACCTGTTAACTACTATCACAACTTTCCGGGCGGATTAGAAGGAGCCTATACCCTGGTTGTTGACCCCATGCTTGCCACCGGCGGCACAGGGTCTCATGCCATCAAATTTCTAAAGGAAAACGGTGCCGATAATATTCGGTTCGTATCATTGATCTCTGCACCAGAGGGTATAGAACGTCTCAGAAACGACCATCCGGATGTACCAATCATTACCGCTGCCATAGATGAAAAACTTAACGATGATGCCTTTATCGTTCCGGGACTTGGCGACGCGGGAGACCGCTATTTTGGCACTCTTTAAGATCCGGTCCCTTCTTTTCCCGATCACCTGTATGTACTTAATTGTATCGTGCGGGGATCTTTCGGAATATGAAAATGAACAGGTCGGTCTGGCCTTGAGCGATTCCCTTTTTTCGACGACTGAAAGCTGGGGCGTGAATATGGAGATCCTTGAAGAAGAAAGACTGAAGCTAAGACTACAAGGCAGTTATACCGCTTCCATAAAGAATGAGACCCGAAATATTACAAAGATCAGTGGTCCGGTCTTTATTGAGATATTTGATGAGAACGGAAGATCTGAAACCAAGGTATATTCCGACAGCGCCGTCTATAAACCGGATGAATCCACTTTTGAATTGTTTGGAAATGTTGAGGTTCAGGCTCCTGAAAACAAGCGGTTGAATACAGAATACCTCATGTGGCGAAGAAATGAAGATATGGTAAATACGCCTGAGCCACTGACGATCGTTACCCCTACCGACAGTATCAGTGCCATAGGTCTGGAAGGTGATTCAGATCTAAGAAACTACACTCTAAAGGAAGTGACCGGAGAAACCGTCGTTAATTGAATAAGATCAGCTTAAAATATTTCTTGTTGGCATTCAGTATATGCACATTGGTGATACCTGAACTGGTATTTGCACAGAATGTGGTTCAGATTGAACGCGCCAGAGAGGTCAGGAATATCACTGAGGATGGAGAACCCATTCGAAAGATGTATGACGTACGGCTCAGAACCGGCAATATTGAAATGGTTTGTGACAGCGCCTGGCAGTTTTTGAACCAAAATGAATTACGGGCCTTCGGTAATATAGAGATCGAAACGCCCGATGAGATCATCTGGGCTGACACCCTTTATTATTTTACGGATCAGGAATTCAGTCAGCTACGTGGTCGGGTGGTGATCCTTCAGGACAGTACCACGCTTTTCGGTGAGCAAGTGGATTATAACTTCCTGACCAAAGTCGCAGATTTTGAAGACGGTATTCGCCTGGAAGATGAAGGCGGTACTCTCATTGCTAATACCGGCAGGTATTTTCAGATCCAGGACAGCGCTATTTTCAGGGGAGACGTTCAAGTGGCCGATACCTCTCAATATGCTGAGGGGGATAGCTTATTTATCAACAGAAACACAGAATTCCTGCAGCTACACTCGAATATCTTTGTTCAGGACAGTACCAATAATGCCTTGCTGACCGGTGACTACCTGGAAGCCGATTCAACCGGCCGGCGTTATGTGCAGGGCAATTCCTATCTGCGCCGGATAAGCACTGATTCCACCGATACCACGCATATCAACTCCAGGGATCTGCTGATGCTGGACCGGGATTCAACCGATATAATACGGGCTATGCAGAACGTAAGAGTGTGGTCGCCTGATTTCTCATCCGTATCTGACACCCTTATCTACACATCACAAACTGAGATCTTCGAACTTATTTCAAATCCTACCGCCTGGCACGAGAATATACAGCTCAACGGTCCCTACATTCAGGTGCAAATGGATAGTAATGCGGTCAGGTATTTGACCTCCTATAAGAATACCATCACGGTTCAAAAAGACAGTACCACCGGCAGATACAATCAAATTAAGGGTGATACGCTGAATGTGGATTTTAAGGAAGGTCAGATATCCCGGATCAAGATCTACCCTAACAGTCAGGTTCTATATCATACCCAAAATGAGGAAGGAGAGCCGGATGGAGCCGTGGAATATACTTCACCTCAAACTATCATGTATTTTGAGGAAGGCGATCTGGTCCGAGTTAAAGCACTGAAGAATAACGGTTATTTCTTTGAAGAATTTCCGGGCCTGGCAGACCGAAAACTGGATGGTTTCAAATGGCAGCCTGAATTAAGGCCACTCAGGCCTGAGGTTACTGCTGAACCGCGTTTTCCTCCTGTACCTCTCGAGCGACCGTTCGAACTTCCGAGGCGGTATTTGGATTACATAAGTCAAGAAACTGAAGAGTAATAACTTAAAACGCACGGCATGAGCAACTGGACACTCAAATCCATCCCGCCGCACGACTGGTTTATATGCCTCGATGTGGAATCATATTTTGATCATGAACACGAACCGGAGAAGATCTTCGAGGAGGGATTCACCCGCCCTATTCCCATCGGTGATACGGATGTGATCGTCACGGTTTTCTTTAACGGTGATCCGGAAGATCCTGAATTCCATATTGAGTCTCAGGAAAGTCTGACCAAAGATGAAATTGACTTAGCAAATCAAAGTCTGGCAAAGATTCTGGGTACCGAAATGGATCTTCGCCCGCTTTATGATCAGGCCAAAGATGATGCCGTTCTTGGCGATAAACTGATGGATCTCTATGGATTGAAACGCATGACCCGGGCCAATCTTTTTGAAGATATTCTATACCGTATCGTGCAGATGCAGATGAACCACAAGCCTACTGCCAAGAAGATGATGTTTCAGATCAGGGAGGCTTACGGTACGGCCCTGATGCTGGGAAAGCAGTCTCTGCCCGCCTGGCCGCGACCCCATCAGCTCATGAAGGCGGATCCGGCCAATATTCGAAAACTGGGTCCTACCCTTCGCAAGGGACAATACCTGGTTGGGCTGGCCAATGATATTGTAGCCGGCAATGTGGATATGGATCATCTGATGGATTGTGACCCACAGGAATTCTATGATATCATCACGGATATCAAAGGGATCGGGCCCACCTCCGGGCAGGATCTGATGATGATGCGGGGGCGAACCGACGCCGTATTTCCATCCAATAAGAAGTCCGGTGAGGAAAAAGGCCTTCGGAGATGGATCATTTATTCCTATGGAGAAGATCCTCATAACACCTCAGAAGAACGCTTTCAGGAACTGATCAGTAACTGGAAAGGCTACGAAGCTGCCGCCCTTGAATTCCTGTACGTGAATTATGTGCTGAAGGAAAAGGAAGAAAAAGCTAAGAAGTAGTAGTGCTGCAATATTGACCTTTTTGGAAGCTGGAGCTTCCGGGACTTCATTTTAAAGAGTACCAAATTTAATCTACAATAGGATTGGAATATAGAGCAAAGGTCACGTCATCTAAGCGCACTCCCAGGTGATCCTCATCAATATGAGTGAGCATGCTTTCACCGGGAAGTTCAACTATGGCCTCTATCTCTCCTTCAGTATTCACAACCAGCCATCTGACCGAATCACCCTTGATATTTGATCTAAGCCAGAATCGTCCCTGATGATACATCATCTTATCTGCCGGGGATTTATATTCAGGAAGAGCTTCCTCAACCGTTATCCACTGTTCAGGAAAATTGTAAGAAGCTTCCATAGAATCTTTTTCTACACGAGTGATCTTCTCTGTCGGTAAGTCAACAGGCGTAGTATTCAGTGTATCAAGATCAGCATTTAATTCAGCAATCCTGTCTGTTCCGGTATCAAAAGTAAATATTGAGGCATTATTGATATCAGAAGCTATGATATTTCCTGAAGCATAGGGTACTTTTGCAGCTCCCATTATATTTCCATCTATTTTTAATAACGCATAAGGTTGAGCAGTTAAAGCCATTTTCTGACCATATGTATTGCTCTCTGAGTTGTACCCGACCAATACGATTTCCCTTTCTTTGCTTTCATCCCACAAATATTCTGAGGATGACATTTGCAACAGGTATTCATTTTCACCTTCCACCGGATAAACTTTCAGAATTCCATGAGATTCAAATTTCTTAGGGATGATATCACGGATGTGTTCAAAATTTTCATCATAGATCAGGATCTTATCATTGCTTTGGTCATAAGTAAAAATGTTCCCTGATATCCCCTTTGTAAAATAGAAAGCATCCAGTATCTCCCCCGGTCCCCTTCCCGATCTAATGTTCTTAACCAATTCTCCGTCCTCGTTAAGAACCACGATCGTTGGTAATTCACGATCGGCAAAAGCAATATTCCCGTTATCCAAAACCACGCTCTCGTAGCCCAGATGGGAAAAGTACAGATCTCCCACGTGATCGATCGACCAGATCTTCTCAGGAGTCAATGCATCGATCTCTTCTATATTTGGGGCTTTAGATTCTGATTCCTGATCCGTACACCCGATCATCAGACACATTAATAGTATGGCGATCCCGAAACACTGCCCTGTTTGACTCATAGCCGAAATTGATCTTTATTTTAGTCAAAATTTTAGACTCTCAACCTACAGCCTCTTTTCCCGAAAATCCATTATGAATTTGAGAAGGATTCGAGATGCCGTGATCGGGAATATCCACCAGACCATCACTGTTTCCATGGTTTGCTTGAGCGGATGCTGCATGGCTAAAAAGACGAGATAGGTCATGTAGGCTCCATAGTAGAAGGAAAAACAAGCTAAGAAGTAGGCCACTAGCTGGAAGCCGGAGCTTGGTCACGAGTATACATCGATTATGAGTGATGAGCCCGTAGCTATACTATTACGCCCCTTCAAGGCTTGCTTTATTATGATATCATTGCCCTCAGGGCTGTGCCCTGAGTTCAGGTAGTGCGCCCTTTCAGGGCTAAGAATTGGACCGATTGATGGCGCTTAACCTTTATGAATCAATTTTTGCGAAAATGTAACGCCATTTCAGATTTCATTCGATTTGAAATTCTCTAACTTAGTCCGCGATTGACTTTTTATGTGGTTCCCTTTGGTTTTTAGGTGAAAAAATGAATCAAGCTGATCGTTTATACCTTTGGGTATTGTCGTATGAATTGGTACAGCCCTGAAGGGGCCTTTTACCTTAACATCGGGTAAAGCCCGATGCCTATATACCATCCCAAGTCCCAAGCCCTGAAAGGGCGGCATAGTTAAGATGCTGTTGATCAAACACTCTAATCCCACACATACTGTTCATCATAATCCACGTTATATTTCTTCAAGAATGCCTTATACTCTTCCTGGAAGGTTTTCTTTCTATGATGCTCTTTTTGATTTGAAATATAACTTATAACAACATCCACTTCGGATGGATTTACTGAAAACGCACCATATCCGCTCTGCCAATAGAATTGTCCAAGTTCATCAGACTTAGACTTCATCCATTTTGAAGAGTGGGATTTAAGTTCTTCCACTAACTTAACCAGTGCAATTTTCTTTGATAGCCTGCATAATATATGGATATGATCTGTGTATCCTCCGATCTTGATCGGTGGAGATTCGAGTCGTTTACAAATGCTACCCAGGTAAGCATAAAATTCTTTTCTATATCGGTCTTTATCAAAGGCTGACGATGTTTCGTGCCGAATATGATGTGAACGTAGTTTTGTACAAGTGATTGACCCATTGTTTTTTATATTTCAACCCTTCAAGGCTTACTGTTTTTTGTATCCCTCTGTCTCAGGGCTATGCCCTAAGTAAAAATATGCAGCCCTATTGGGCTTAGTACAAACTGCCCTCCCCTAAATATTGCACATCTTAAAGATAGTGGTGTTACACACCTATTAGGATATCAGTCGTATTTGATCTTTTAGAGTATACTCTTTCCGAATCAAAGTTAAAAGTTCCCAGCCATTTAGGTGTGCTCTACCCTAAAATCGATTGAAGCGCGATGACTAATAACCACTCCACAGGCCTTAGAGTAGTTTCATCCAGGTGTACCCTCATTTAAATTTAAACTCAATGTTTTGTTATTAACCTACAGCCTCTTTTCCCGAAAATCCAAGATGAATTTAAGTATGATGAGACATGCCGTGATCGGGAATATCCACCAGACCATCACTGTTTCCATGGTTTGCTTTAGCGGATGCTGCATGGCTAAAAAGACGAGATAGGTCATGTAGGCTCCATAGTAGAACAAAAACCCAACAGCTTCCTTCCTTCCAAGTTCCTTACCCGGCCAGAACAATGGCAAGCAGGCGATAGCCACGATCAACATGATCGGCAGGTCCAGGTTGATGGCCTCCTGAGACACATCAATAGCGCCGGGTGCGATCAGGACGGTGAGGCTCAGAGTTAGCAGAATATTATACAGGTTACTGCCCATGACGTTGGCCACAGCGGTATCGGAATCCCCATGCCTTACGGCTGCCACTGAGGTAGCCACCTCAGGCAGGGAGGTCCCTATCGATACGATCGTCAATCCAATGATAAGCTCAGAGATTCCAAGTATGCCTGCGATCTCAACTGCCGATGCCACCATCCATCGCGATCCCATCACGATCAACACCAAACCACCCAGCAGCATTAAGATATATTTGCCGTAAAAAAGAGTGGTTACAGGTTCGTCCACATCTGTTTGATCTGCAGGTCCATTCAGTTTGTTATTGATCCGGTCCTTTCGGATCTGAAAATACATGAATATGGAATACAGGACCAGGGCTCCAAGTATGATCCCCCCATCCAATGGGCTCAATAACCCATCCATGGCCAATACAAACAGCAGGGTACTGGCTATTATGACCATAGGTACATCTACCCTGATGATACGATTCGTGATCTTTAGCGGATTGACCAGGCCGGCGATCCCCAGAATGAGCAGAATGTTAGCGATGTTACTTCCCAGAATATTACCAAGAACCAGGTCCGGCTTTCCGTCCACGGCAGCCTGTAAGCTGATGGCAAGCTCCGGGGCTCCGGTGGCAAAAGCGACCACCGTTAAACCCATAACAACCGGAGATACACTCCAGGCTGCTCCAAATTTATCAACCGCCCTCAAGAAAAGTTCAGCTCCTCCTATCAGAACCGCCAAACCAAGAATAAATAAAAATACAGTCATCACTGATCGTTTCTGAAAATTTTCAAAGTTCCAAAACTATCACATTTTAGGCTGGAAATGAATAATAAATCGATTCCCTGTAAAACTTTATTGAGTTTTAAGGTAAAAGCTGATGTTTTCATTCAATTATATATATTGGGCTCTTTATATGAACCAAATATTTACGAGATGAACTTAAGATCGCTACTATTAACGCTCCTTTTCACCCTGCTTACCGCTTCTGCAGGCTACGCCCAGCGTACCATCATTCACGCCGGCACCCTCATTGACGGCCGTTCGGATGAAGCCCGCGAACAAGTCAGCATCATCATTGAAAATGACATGATCACCGGCATTGAAAATGGATATATCAATGCCTCCCGCAATGACGAGATCATTGATCTGAAGTCTAAAACGGTTCTTCCCGGACTTATTGACCTTCATGTTCACCTTGAAAGTGAGACCAACCCCATGAAATACATGGAAGCCTTTACTTTCAACGAAGCTGATTTCGCCATGCGTTCCACGGCTTATGCCAAACGAACACTGATGGCCGGTTTTACCACCGTTCGTGAACTGGGTGGCTCAGGTGTGAATATCGCGCTCCGAAACGCTATCGATCAAGGTTTTGTGGATGGCCCGAGAGTGATCACCGTAGGAAAGAGTCTGGCCACTACCGGTGGGCATGCGGATCCTACCAACGGCTGGAAGAATACCCTTATGGGAGCTCCAGGCCCTGAAGATGGAGTGATCAATGGCATAGCCGAAGCCCGCGAAGCCGTACGACAGCGATATAAGAATGGTGCCGATCATATCAAGATCACGGCAACCGGAGGTGTTTTGAGTGTAGCCAAATCGGGTGATGCCCCACAGTTCTTCGAGGACGAGCTGGATGCCATCGTGAAGACCGCGAATGAATACGGCATGCATGTAGCGGCTCATGCTCACGGCGCAGAAGGTATGAAACGAGCCGTTGAAGCCGGTGTATTGACCATTGAGCATGGAACACACATGACTGAGGAGATCATGGACCTTATGATAGAGAATGGCACCTATTATGTGCCAACTATCTCTGCAGGTAAATGGGTGGCAGAAAAAGCTGAGGTGGAAGGCTACTACCCGGCCCTGGTGGTTCCCAAAGCCAAAGAGATCGGACCCAAGATCCAAAGTACATTTGAAAAAGCCTATAAACATGGTGTCAAGATCGCCTTTGGAACAGATGCCGGCGTATTCCCTCATGGTATCAACGGACGTGAATTCCGCTACATGACCGAAGTTGGAATGCCGGTAATGGAAGCCATTCAAAGTGCCACCATAACGGCTGCTACCGTGTTGGGAATGGAAGATCGGATCGGAACCGTGGAAGCCGGAAAATATGCCGATCTCATCGCCACAGATAAAAATCCATTAAATGATGTAACAACACTCGAGTCAGTTCCTTTTGTAATGAAAGGAGGCAAGGTTTATAAGAATTAACCCGGGCCCGAATTATCAGGCAAAGAAGTTAATACATGCCATCACAATTTTCAGTTAAACAGCGACTCATCAAGAAACTGCAATGGACCTTCCAGGTGGAAGGAATGAATGCCGTCATGTTCTTCGGCATTCTGATCTTCATCAATGCGGCCTATGACTTTAAGGATCTGATCTTTATGTCGTACGGACTGCTCCTGATGAGTTTCATCCTGCTTCAGGGCACCTATTACTGGTGGAAAAAGCTCTCGGTCCTGGAAGATAAACCCATTTTTCAGAACCGGACCTTGAACCGGTTCCAGAATTTCAGGCAAAAGAACAAGATCGCCATAGCGTTGATACCGGTGGTGATATTGGTGCAATGGTATGTATCCGGGCGATCCCTTGGAAGTGATAACCTGATCGGCTGGGCCCTGTTTGCAAATACGTTTGCTGTACTTGAACACATTAACTATTATCATATTCAGCTGATGTACGATAACCGCTATGACCTGCGGTATCTGTTCCGGCACAGAAAATTAAAGGAAGCATCTTTACGAAAAGATCTCCGGGAACAACAAATCTAAGTCCTCACTCTTTTATTATCTCGTTGCTTCCCACTTACCTATTTGGTCAACAAGGCACCATCTGTTTGATAAATCAGCTGAAAACTGACGTTTGAGTAAGGGTTCTCCCTACTGAAATAATCCCATAAAACTCCTATCTACAGTTATGTGAAAACCTGCTCTTTTTAAAATTATGAGCATTTAGGTGATACAGATTCATAAATCAAAGTGTGGGGTGGAAGACATGAAAATGAAAGTCAGATTTTACAGACTATTTGTTATTGGTTCATTGGGGTTTTTTATCACATGTGGGGTAGCTTTTTATTCACCCTGCAGCGCACAATCCCTTGACCCGAATGTGAAAGAGGCTTATTTGTTAAGACTGGATGGAAAAGCAGACTCTGCCAAAGTACTTCTGGAATCAATTTTAGTTGAAGATTCCACAAATGCCGCTGCATGGTATGAATTGGCCAGAACCAAACATCATATTGGATTAGCGCATCCGGCTCAACTTTTCGGAGGCTTGATTCAGGACATTCAAAAACATATTGATCGGGCTGTGGAGACTGATCCTCAAAATGTGATCTATTCCTATTACAAAGCCATAATAGATCACACTATTTTATACATGAATTTAAATATGGGTAAGGAGGATGTAAGCCGTTCTTTTACAAAAACGATTGATTCCTACCAGAATCTGTTGACCATGAAGCCTGATTATTATGAAGCAAAATTAGCGATGGTTGAACTTTATGCATTGCTTCCCGAAAACATGGGAGGTGATAAAGCACTGGCTAAAAAGTATACCCATGAACTGGAGAAAGCTGATGTAGTTTTTGGAGCGAAAGCAAGAGAACTCATAATGCCGGATAATTCAGACTACATCCTGTTCTGGCAACATGTAAAAGAGAATAATGCAGCAAATGCTGATATATACGAAGCACTGGGAAAAGCATACCTGCGTAAAGACCAACCAGATATGGCAGTCAGTTGGTTTGAGCAGGCCATCAGCCTGAACCCGGATTACCATATTCTGTATGTGGATCTGGGAAATTATTACCTGATGCAGGCCATGCAAAACATCAAGTCCTTAAGTTCGGTGAGTGCTCAGATCGAGTACGCTTTAACATCATACATTAACTCAAAACCTGAACCTATTATTCCTCTTAAGGCCTATGTTATCGGCAAAATGTCCATGATCAAACTGCGGACTGGAAATGCTAAACGGGGGACCGAGTTACAATCAAAAGCCATGGCTTTAGACCCTAACTTTTCTAAAGCATTTGGGATCCCTTCTCAGATTTTATTCGATCCTCCGGATAAGATCTCACATGCATTCACTTATTTTTTCAGGCCGTATTAGATCAAATTTAACGAGGAAAACCACTCCCTGCTGATCACCAATTTTCAGAAGTACCCGGATCAAAGTGATTTACACTGTTATTAAATACGTTTGCTGTACTTGAACACATTAACTATTATCATACTCAGCTGATGTACGATAACCGCTATGACCTGCGGTATCTGTTCCGGCACAGGAAATTAAAGGAAGCATCTTTACGAAAAGATCTCCGGGAACAACAAATCTAAGACAAGCAATATGAGCATACTTCGAATCATACTGGCCATCATCCTCCCTCCCCTTGGCGTTTTCATGACCATTGGTATCAAACCCCATTTCTGGCTCAATATACTGCTGACCATCCTGGGTTTTGTACCCGGCATCGTTCACGCCGTCTGGATCATCGCCAAGAACGACTGATCAGGAAATTACGCTCTTCAGCCCCGGTTTGTTTATTAACAGGTCGGGGTTTTTTGTTTGGATGATGTATGATGTAAAGGTGAACTGCGATGCATTTCCTAGAAAGGGTCATGCTGATCCGCCACCCGGCGGAGAAGCATCTTCAAAGGTTTGAGCCAGATCATAGCTGTGCAGGTCCTTCTCCGCCGGGTGGCGGATCAGCATGACCCTCATATTTTATTTTGGATCCCAAATCTCAAATCTCAAATCTCAAGTCTCCCCGTGAATTTATTCACATACGGGTCACGGCAAAACTTTGTATTTCATTTCTTCCTAAAAAATAGCATACTGCTACTAATCCCTACTCAAAAAGCTTGATGCTATGATTGCAAAAGATCAGGTTCGTGAAGAAGTAACCATCCGATTTGCCGGGGATTCCGGTGACGGCATGCAGCTTACCGGTTCGCTTTTCACTAATACCACCGCCCTTTTGGGTAACGACCTTAGAACCCTCCCTGAATTCCCCGCTGAAATACGCGCACCGGCCGGCACGGTTCCCGGAGTTTCCTCCTTTCAGCTTCATTTCGGAAGTACTGAGATCATGACGCCCGGCGATGTATGCGATATCCTTGTGGTTATGAACTCAGCAGCCTTGAAAGCCAACCTGTCGCTGCTGAAAAATGGAGGGACCATCATAGCCAATACCGACGGGTTTGATAAAAAGAATTTGAACCTGGCCAAATACCCTGAAGGGGTTAATCCACTGGAAGACGGCTCCCTGGATGCCTATCGTTTGTATGAAGTGGACGTTAGCAGCATGACCAAAGAGGCTCTGTCAGATACAGACCTGTCCTATAAGGAAGTGGACCGTTGCAAGAACATGTTCGTGCTTGGCCTGCTGTTCTGGATGTATAACCGTCCGATGGAGCCAACCATCAAGTTTCTTCAAAAGAAATTCGGGGATGAGCCACGCATTGCAGAGGCTAACGTCAAGGTTCTGAAGACCGGCTACCACTATGGAGAAACGGCTGAGATCTTCACCTCCCGTTATACCGTGGAAGAAGCGGACTTAAAACCGGGCACCTACCGAAATATTACCGGAAACGAATCTACCGTACTGGGATTGGTTGCCGCTACCAAAAAAAGCGGACTTCCCCTGTTCTTTGGATCTTATCCCATTACCCCGGCTTCAGATATTTTGCACGGACTTTCCCGCCACAAGAATTTCGGGGTTACCACCTTTCAGGCAGAAGACGAGATCGCAGCGGTTTCCTCTGCCATAGGCGCTGCCTTTGGCGGACATATAGGTGTTACCAGTTCTTCCGGTCCGGGTATCGCCCTGAAAGGTGAAGCTATGGGATTGGCGGTCATGCTGGAGCTCCCTTTGGTTGTCTTGAATATTCAACGCGCCGGGCCTTCAACGGGTATGCCGACCAAAACCGAACAGGCCGATCTTCTGCAGGCTATGTACGGCCGTAACGGTGAAAGCCCGATGGTGATCGTAGCTCCGAAGACGCCGGCGGATTGCTTCAACATGGCCTTTGAGGCCTGCCGTATTGCCCTGGAACATATGATCCCGGTCATGTACATGTCGGACGGATACCTGGCCAATGGGTCGGAACCATGGAAGTTTCCTCAGGAAAAAGACCTGAAGGATATCAAGGTTCGGTTTGAACCGCCCCGTGAGAATGCAGAAGAGCCCTTCCTGCCCTATCTGCGGGATGAAAATCACGTTCGTTCATGGGCCATTCCGGGAACCAAAGGTATTGAGCACCGGGTTGGCGGACTCGAAAAAGAAGATGAGACCGGCAATGTATCCTACGATCCGGACAACCATGAGAAGATGGTGAAACTGCGTGAAGCCAAGCGAAATAAAGTGGCTGATTTCATACCTCTTCAGGAGATCGATCAGGGGAATACCTCCGGTGATGTCCTTGTACTCGGGTGGGGATCGACCTATGGCAGTATCCGGACGGCGGTGGGACAGCTTAGGCGCGAGGGAATGGATATATCCCATGCCCATCTGAATTATATCAGTCCTTTCCCACGGAACCTTGAGGAACTGCTGAGGGGCTTTGAAACGGTGATCGTTCCCGAGATCAATAACGGACAGCTGGTGCGGCTGATCAGGGATGAATTCCTGATCCCTGCCAAACCGATCAACAAGATCAAGGGCCGGCCTTTTGGCGTGCAGGAACTCAAGGATGCGATCCTGAACGTCCTGCCCGACAAACAATCAGTTACAGAATCTTAAACGAGTCGCTATCATGGCTATCAAAACGAATACAGACGAGTTTAAAAACGGAAATGGTAACGGCATACCTGAATACAGCTCCAAGGATTTTTCTTCGGATCAGGATGTAAGATGGTGCCCCGGATGCGGTGATTACACCATCCTGAAGCAGGTACAAAATGTGATGCCGGACATCGGAGTCCTCAAAAAAGATATCGTATTCATATCCGGTATCGGCTGTGCGGCCCGTTTCCCCTATTACATGGATACCTTTGGCATGCACTCCATTCACGGAAGAGCCCCGGCCATTGCCACCGGACTGAAAGTTTCCCGCCCGGAGCTCAGCGTCTGGATCATCACCGGTGACGGCGACTCCCTATCCATTGGAGCCAACCATTTTGTGCAGCTTCTGCGCCGTAATGTGGACGTGAACCTGCTGTTGTTCAACAATCAGATCTATGGGTTGACCAAGGGACAGTATTCCCCAACCGCGCCGGAAGGCACCGTCTCAAAATCGACGCCCTTTGGGTCTATTGACCACCCCTTCAATCCCCTGCAGCTGAGTATGGGAGCTGATGGCACCTTTATAGCCCGGGCCATGGACCGTGACCCCAAGCACCTTCAGAAAATGCTGCTGCGGGCCAGCGAACACAAAGGCACTTCCATGCTGGAGATCCTGCAAAACTGTATCGTTTTCAATGACGGAGCCTTTGAATTATTTACGGATAAGAAATCCCGGCCCCGTGAGACCATCTACCTGGAGCATGGTGAACCGCTGATCTTCGGAGCGGAAAATGAGAAAGGCCTGCGCCTGGACGGACTCACTCCCGAGGTAGTAGAAATGGGCAGTGAGTATTCCAAAGACGACCTATGGGTGCATGATGAAAAGGACAAGACCAAAGCCGGTCTGCTCACCCGATTCTTTGAGCATCCGCACAACGGAGATCACCTGAAATTCCCAAGGCCCTTTGGCGTGTTGTATGATGTGGAACGCCCCACCTATGATGAAGGCGTCACTATACAAAATGCCGAAGCCCTCAAACGCAATAAGCCGGATCTGGATGCCTTACTGCAGGGACCGGAAACCTGGGAGGTTAACTAAGTCCCGGGAATTCTTATGGCTTAAACTGTCATTGACACACATTGATATGGCCCATTGAAGATCGTACTCACCATATTAGCCGTAGTTTTACTACAGGGCACTGCTGTCAGCCAGGACGTAGATCCGATCTCACAAAGTCATACAGGGTACCTGGAAGGGGCTGATGATGCGAAGATCTATTACCGGGTCATCGGTGAAGGAAGGGATTCAGTCGTCGTCATTCATGGCGGACCCGGTGCGGGCATGAACTCGATCATGCCCTCTGTTGAGCCCCTGGCAAACCATTACGTTTTGATCTTTTATGATCAGCGTGGCGGAGGGCGCTCTGCCCTGCCTGCCGATACCACCAAACTGAAACCGGAGTATTTTGTTGAAGACCTGGAGGCGGTTCGTAGGTTTTTTGAGCTGGGAAAGATGAAGGTGATCGCCCATTCCTTTGGGGCCGTTCTGTTAGCTAAATACGCGACCAAATACCCTGAACACCTGAACAAGGTCATATTACATGGCGCCACCGGGCCGGATCTTCAGCAGGAACTTGTCCTGAGAAGAGACAAAGCCGCTCATACCCCACCTTCTGCCGATACGGTATTTACCAACCGTGCAAACCGGTTGCTTATGAAGCTTTTGCGGGGTACGGCCTCTGATCCGGTCTCCACCTGCCGGGAATATGAGGACCTGAACAAAAAAATATCCCTGGCCGCCGGTGATTCCTCCGGCTACCGGGGCACCACCTGCAGCGCTCCCCCCGAGTCTGTGAGGTATTACTATCGGTATACCGCCCAGTTAGCTCCCCGCTACTACAACGGATGGGACTTTACCGACCGCCTGAATGATGTTAAAGCCCCTGTTCTGGTGATCTATGGCAAAGAGGATCCATGGATGATTCCTGCCCAGCGGGCGTGGGTGACTTCCTACCCCAACAGCCGGCTGTTACTCGTTCCGGATGCCGGTAAAGCAGCCTTTTCTGATCATCCGGGCTTTGTATTCCCCGCTATAGATACCTTTCTGAGGGGCTTCTGGCCTGAAGCATCTGTGGAATGAGAACTTCATAATTTCCTTGCGCCTGATTGGTCCGAAAAAAACACACGTCAGCGTTGCATAAAAGACACGTGATTTTGTCATCAAACACACGTCATTTTTTGTTTAAACACGTGTGACCGATTCACTCAACACGTGTGATCATCTTAACCATGATTCGATTAAAAATATGGGGTGACGTCTACCTTTCCTTGCAAATAACCCATAAGGTGTTATCTTAGGGTTACTTAGACGGATGTTATACGACGACTTTATCAGACCAAGATGACGTATGATATCCGAAAAATAACGAATTTGAAGGGGTACCTTTGAAGATTATACGAAGTATCATAAGATAGGCCCTGTCGCATATTAATATGTTAGGTACAATTCATACAGAATTTTGGAAATAAGATCTGATTTTAAAGAAGCAAAATTACTTTTTGAAAGGTTACTCCTATATGGTGAACAGTTTAAAAGATTTCAAGATGAATGGGTTCACTATAAACTTGAAGAGGATTATAAAACAGTATATGATCTAGCTGTCGAAAAGCGATTTATACTTGAGCGTATTTATTCTGAGGGAAGGCAGTTTGGCATTAACATGTCTACTTGGCTAGTAAGTTTTAATGATATATCCAGATTCCCAACCTTAAAAGATTTCGTCGATTTTCTTGAAAATAATTGGCTTCAACATATTGGAAGTATTGAAAAAATTATTTCTGAGGTTGAAGAAGTGTCAAAGACATTGGAGTATACACCATATGCTATACGAGAAATGACTGAGCTTCATAGGAAGCAATTGAATCTATTTCGTAAACTTTTTATATGGGTTGAACAGATTAAAGAGACCAGTTTATATCAAGCTGAATTAAGAGCGTCTGAGAAGTCTGATCAGAAAATTGAACAAAACATTACAACACCACCTCCTATGAAAAATGTATTCTTATGTCATGCAAGTGAAGATAAAAAGAGATTTGTCGAGCCATTAATTGATGAGCTGGAAAAAAACCATATTACTTATTGGTACGACAAAGCAGAAATAAAATGGGGAGATTCTATCGTAGGAAAAATTAATAATGGGCTAAGAACTTCTAATTATGCCATTATTTTCCTTTCAAAAGATTTTATTTCAAAAAAATGGACAAATAGAGAGCTAGAATCAGTTCTTTCTATTGAGACAGACACCGGACAAACTAAGGTATTGCCATTGATGATAGGTGACAAAGCAGAAATAAGTCATATCAAGATTAATTATCCAATTCTTAGTTCAAAAAAATATCTAGAGTGGAATGATGGAATAAATAAAATATTGAAAGAACTGAGGAATCGATTAAAATAAGTAATTACATCTAACAAGTGTTTCAATCGAACTCGGACATTGTTAGGATCCTTAATTTTAAATCCTAGACTCACCACTTAAACGCTGGATCTTTATGCATACCAAACTATTGATCAACTATGAAAAGATTCCTTAAGAAGAAGCATAAATTTGGTGAGTGGTTAGAGATGTCGAAAATTGCCGAAAAGAGTGTTTTTAGATTGCTTGTTGGTAATGCTCAAGGTACATGTTTCGTAATATCAGTTGGCGAAGATGAAGAAAAAGAACTTTATGAAACTACATTTATTACCGCTTTGCATATTGTTGAGGGAATAAAACAATCTGACGAACCAGAGTTATTTGATGCTTCTGGAAAGCGACTCTATGATAAAGTAAATCATGAGGCTACTATTGCTAAGTTTGGTGATCCCTTAGACGACACTGCCGTTATTGTATTTAAAAGTAAAGAGCCGGTAATTTCTAAGTCCATGTTACTTCCACTACGAGATAAAGAATTGAACCTCAGTAGAGCAACCGAAATTGGCTGGTTAGGTTATCCGAGCTTTGCTAGCCCAAATTTATGCTTCTTTCATGGTTTTGTTTCTACTTATGACAAAACACAAAAAAGGTATTTGTTAAATGGTGCTGCAAATCAAGGAGTTAGTGGTGGGCCTGCCTTCACTCAAAATGGAGAACTGGTTGGGTTAATTTCGGCTTATTCTTTTGATCGTAATAATAATATGCCTGGATTGGTCTCTGTTGTATCTCTAGATAAAGTATTGAAAACCCTAAGTGAAGATAAAAACACAGAATTTATATAAGGATGGACCCAATTCATTTTGATTTAAATGCCAAAAAAAAGATTCAATATAGAGATAGCTATGTTGCATTTTTAGATGTACTTGGTTTTAAAAATTTAGTATTTAGCAAAAAACAATGTGATAAGTCAAAACTTGAGCAATATTTTGGTATTGTAAATGAAGCCATAAAATATCTAAAAGAGATTCCTGCTAAAAGTGAAATTGGGTCTATAATAATAAGTGATTCAATTATACTCTCTGTCAACAAAAGTGGAAATGAAAATGATGTAAATATTTTAAGACATCTGTGTGTAGCAGTAGGACTTATTCAAATGCATCTTGCGCTAAAAAATATCTGGCTTAGAGGGGCGATATCTAGTGGTAAGGCATCTTTTGATTCAGTTAATAATCAAATCGTTGGACCTGCATATATCAACGCATTTTTATTGGAAGAAAACCTTGCTATAAATCCAAGAGTTATCTTGGATAGTAAAATTATGAATGAACTTAATTTTTCAAGTTCTGCGGAATTTATAGATAATATCAATAAGTCAGATCTTGGAGGGTTAAATTTTTCCAATTGGGGCTCAAAAATACTATTTGAATGGACTTACCCGGATGGCAAACCAGTCACCACATTAGAGAATGATGTCCCACTATTTATTGACTATTTGTCACCTATTGCCGAAAAGAATGGAGAAGACTTAATTCATCTTATAGAAAACGTTGAAAATAGTATCTATAAGCAAACCGGTACTTACAAAAAATACAGATGGGTTGTCGATTACTTAAAATCCGTATTCCATCGTGAAGTGATAAACGACAATTTAATTGTAGGTGAACCAGATTATAGATTAAATAACTTGTAAGAATAACAAGGCTTTTTAATTCGGTGAAATACGGCGAACTTTTATGTGTAGCATCAATTTTGCTACTTCGACCACATCATAACCCCCCGTGCCTTTTAAACACTGGGCCTTTACTGACATTCTTTTAAGATTTACTCATAATTCAGGAAAAAATATGGATTTGATATCTGCAACAATAGTCATACTGACATTAGGATTAAGTGTAATAGCTTGGATTGCAAAAATTAGATGGAGTCAAGAATACAAAGAGGCAAAGGAAGCACAAATTAATTTTTTAAGGGAGCAAGTAAATCAATACAAAGAATTAAACTCTCCACAGTTAATAGAATACTTTAAATCTTCTAAGTTAGAATTCGAAAAGAATCAAAAGGATCTCAGAAAAAAACTAGAAACAGAAAGAAAAAAACTAAGAGTACTTGAAGAAACTGGTAGTGACAAAGAAAGAATAGAGGAGTTAACTCAGGAAAATGAAATCTTACAATCAGAACTATTGCATAGAGTTAAGAATAACCTCGCTATAATAGCTGGTTTAATAGAGTTACAATCTCTTTATTCAAATGATGAATCTTTTCAAATACAAATGAAGGAGATTCAAGCTCGAGTTCGATCAATTGCTATGGTTCATGAACTTATATATGATTCGAATAATTTTTCTTCCATCGATTTCAACTCTTATCTGACTGAAATTGGGAAAATTCATAATCAAAAGCTTCTAGTGAGTAACAAAGTAGATGTTTTGCTTGATCTAAATATGATGATTCCATTTTCAATGTTGCTAAATGAGGTTTTATCAATACTAAGAAATAAAGGTATTGATGTAATTGATGTTTTAATAGGTAATCCAGATAATAAAATATTGATTGAATTATCTCCTGAGAAAAATTCAGATATCAATGATATTTTTAATTCAAAAAGTGAATTTTCAAATCAGTTAATTTCCGAATTTGCAGCACAATTAGATGCTGAAATAAAGATTGAAAACTCAATTTCTATAATCTTTGATATTAATAAGAGGAAGTTTTTTGAATAAATAATTCCGCCACTAACAAATCGTTTTAAGTGGCCTTATCAAGGATTCTGAACCTAAATTTCAACAACTTGGACTTGGCTCGCCGTTTATATGCCAAATCGTAATATCTCCTTGAAACCCCATTGCGAATCGATCGTATGTACCCTCTCCTATCATATTATATTTTCTGATCTAAACCATCTATATGCGTTCTACCTTTTTTGTATTTCCTCTTCGTGTTGCCCTGCCTTTTTTCGGTTTTGCTCAACAAGACAGCTTTAATAGAATTTCTCCCGCTGAGGCCGGGTTCAACCCGGACAGCCTGCATACATTGAGTGACTTTCTCCTCGTCACGGTGCTCTGCTCCGTGATGCCCAATGGAGGCTCCGCCTCATACAACAAATAGTTTATGACTCAATCTGATCTTATACTTTTAAACTTTACGGAAATTAGGAGAAAGAGCATTAAGCTCTGGAAAGGACTTCCTGAAAACTATTACCACTGGAAACCTGACGAAGATGCAATGACTGCGATAGAAATGATCAGGCACGTTTTAGAAGCCGATCATGGGTGGAATATCATCATCAATAACGGGAGTATGGCAAACTATAAAACGCCCTGGGAAGATCGCCCATTTATTAGTGTGACTGACGAACTTGAATTTGCCGAGCCCTTTAGAAATACATTTTTAGAAAGTATCCGACAATTTTCGGGTACAGAATTAAACGAAACTGAGATCATTCATCCCGGAAATGGAGACAAGAAGATCCTTGGAAAATATTTACTAAGGATCGGGTATCACGAATCTGTTCACGCAGGACAATTCCTTTCGTATTTAAGAGCCATGGGAATTGATCGCCCGGTGATATGGGACTGAGCTAAAAATAAACTACAGCCAGCATTGGCGTAGTCATTCGTTTATCCTCGTCATGGTGCTCTGCACTGTGATGCCGGATGGAGGCTCTGCCTCACACAACAAGTAGTTTTCTAAATGACTGAAACGGAACGTATAGAGCAGTGGTTTGTGGTATAGATGACTTCTGTGGTCGTATTTTAGTATAGTTGGAGGCTGAGCCTCCTGCAGAGCATTCCGGGGCAGAGCCGCCGGAACGAGGGTAAATGGATAAATAGTGACATGCGATCTATCCCCAATCCTATTTTTAGGTCGATATACAAACAAAGCATCATGAAGACACAGCTCTCCCCTGCCTTGCTTGGTATGAAGATTTCAAGTACTATTTAATTTATCACCAACTTCGGGGTGAGCATTCTACCCTTTTAATGCAAGGTCCTTTATAAATATCAGAAAATGAAGTTTAGTCATATTGGTATTCCCACAACAGAACATTTCGAAGATGAGATCGACCTGCCCCACTTAAAAATGACGGTCTCGGATCATGAGAACAATCCATATGGGATCCAGTGGCAAAGATTCTGGGATGATGCCCCATATCCTGAATTGGTCAAAACCATACCTCATGTGGCATTTGAAGTTGAAGATCTAGCTGCTGAAATAGAAGGAAAAAAGATACTCATTGCACCAAACTCACCCAGTGAGGGACTGATCGTCGCTTTTATAGAAGTTAGTGGTGCCCCCGTTGAACTGATGGAATACAAATAATTAAATGACATTAAGAAGATGAGACAAAATATCTTTCAACATATCGTACTAATAGTATTCATGGTCTCCTGTGGTAATATCGATCGATCTGACTCAGACCACTTAGGCAAATTCAATACAGACCGGGATCTCTACCTTGCCCATTTTGACCTGAAGACCGATGTGGATGATATTCATTCGGTAGCCGCAGTGGCTACCATGCTGGCTGATGAACGCTTTGAGAAGGTCAGCTATCATGCCGTGGCCGGGACCTATGGCACCCAGGGCGGTGCATATGTGCCCGCCAATGATCTGTTTGATATGGCCTTTGGTTCCCATTGGTCCGATGCGCATACAAATTACGATCAGGCCCTGGAGGAAGTCCGGTCGCTTGCCACACGGGTCATTCAAAACGGCGGGAAGATCTGGATCGCTGAAGGCGGGCAATCCGACTTTTCCGCAGCCCTGATCCGCGATCTCCATCACGAACTGCCGGAGGCTGATCTCAAGAACGCGGTGCATATCGTTCAGCATGCCGACTGGAATGAGGAGGTCACCACCCCTGAAGACCTGGAGTATGTCAGGACGGCGGCCACCTACCACCGCATACCCGACGGCAATACCACCGGTAACGACACCCCGGGGTTTCGCAGTGATCAGCTCATCGATTGGCGACAAAGCATCAATGACCCCCGTCTGATATCAATTTGGGAGAAGGCTATAGAATTAGCCAATACCTACAACGGAGAGGACGACCGCTACCTGAATGAATCCATCCTGAAGGGCGGCCTGGATTTCTCAGACGCCTCCGAAACCTGCTGGATATTCGGGTTCAACGACCTGGAAGATTCAAACGCCTTCTTTCAGGAGTTCTCTGATGAGCCTTCGAACTGAACAGATAATCCTCCATGATGCCTGTACCTACTATCCGCAGATCACTCTAACGGTTAACAGAAAGATCTTAACTACAACATATTATGCATGAAACAGTACACAGGATGTGGCGTGAATATCTGCACACGACAGACAGCCAGGATCTTGATCCTGTATCTGGGTCAAAGATCCCTGCCTGGCATTTTTGTGATAATAAAGCAGACGCTGACGAATGTGCCCGCCTGGTTATGATCGGTAAAAAACGAGCTACCTCCCCTTCACTTTGGGAATTACAAATAAATTTGCAGAAAATTCCAAAGATTGGCGATCTAAATGTGATCACAAATTGGAAAGGTATTGCTCAGTGTATTATTCAGACCACTTCTGTCGAAATTGTACCTTTCAACGAAGTAACCTCAGTATATGCGGGTTTGGAGGGTGAAGGTGATGGTTCACTGAGCTATTGGCGCAAGGTCCATCAGGCATACTACGAAAGAGTGCTTGAAGGAAGTGATCATTCATTCCAACAAGACATGCCGGTGGTCTGTGAACAATTTGAAAAGGTTTTTCCGCTTTTATAGTACCTTTTTTGCTATATCCTATTAACTAAATAACCCTGAGTAATGTACCTATACATTATAATAGTGCCGGCCAATGTGGTTATTGCCATTAATCCTCGTCACGGTGCTCTGCACCATGATGCAGGATGGAGGCTCTGTCTCACCCTCCAAGGGTTTTATCTTGATAACTGAACCGGAACGTACAGAGCGGTGGTTCGGGGTATAGATGACTTATGTGGTCGTAATTTAGTATAGTTGGATGCGGAGCCTCCTGCAGAGCATTCCGGGGCAGAGCCGCCGGAACGAGGGTAGTTGTGAATGGGAGAAGCATCTTCAAAGTGTTATGACAGCTTCATCGTTGTGTAGGTCCTTCGGGGGTACCCTCAGGATGACCGGTGACGGGGATTTGCAGATCTGGTTAAACAGAATTCCGATTGACCGATTGACCGATGGACCGAACTGCGAATTTTTTTCTATGCTGATACAAATGCAGGGTGAGAAAGGAAAATTGGTGGCGGATCAGAATGATCATCTACCTGAAGCAAGTAAAATCCCTGTGTCTTAAAATGCATGATCAGTTTAGATCATTATACACACAGCGACCATCTGCACGATCCGCTTCATCCGCGTTCAATTCCCTAGTTACCTTCAACCTGTTCACCCACCGCTGATCGGTCATTCTGGGATTCGTAGATCATGGTTAATAGAATTGCGATCGATCGATGGACCGATAGACCGAACTGCGAATGAGGGCAGATTTGCGGAACCGGATGCCCTATAGAGGCGTTGGAGCCGGAGCCTCCTCGAGGGCATTCCGGGGCAGAGCCGCCGGAACGAGGGAAACAAGGCCAAATCCTTTAGCATAGAAAAACAGCGACCATCCGCACGATCCGCTTCATCCGCGTTCTATTTCATTGCCGTCTTCAAACAGTTCGTCCATCGCTGATCGGTCATTCGGTGATTCGCAGATCGATGTTTATCCTACCCTCCCCCTCCCTTGAGGAATTAATTGCAGATCCCATCGGGTTTTCCAATATTGGATCAAACAGTCCTTAACAAATGCCCGACTCCCAAAAATTCATAGCTGTCGTTTCTATAGTAGTGGGTGTTGTCCTATGCTTGCTGGGGATAGCGAGTATCGGAATGTATGTCTATTCGGTCATTGACGCCCTGGATCAAGCCGATCAGTCTGTAATCTTTTGGTATCTCGTTTTTGTTTTGATCGGCATCACGCTGGTTGGTTTGGGTATTTATTTTATCTGGATAGGTTATAGATCAAGCAAAGAAGAAAGCTATACCCGATCAGCGAAATACTCTTTAGTCGGACTCGGCGCTATTACCATCCTGTTGATACTTTCCGGAACGTTCAGTGAATGGTCGGCCGACATGGCAAGACTAGAAAGAATAAAACAGGAAGAAGTACTGAGATCCCTGTCGGCCGGAATGCACCACATCGAACGGGTAGAAATTGATGGATCTGATCAAAGGGGTTTCAGTTTTTCAGTTCATATTTCAGAAGGAGCAAAAGGCAGTTACCGCTTAAAAACTTCCATTTATGACGGACAGACCCTATTTCTGGAACAAGCTAAACAGATCGAGCTCGATAGTTCTAAAACCAAGATAAGCCGCTATGTCAGCTTCGAACAGCTTTTCCAAAAATGCTTTGGTGAATTCCGGGGAGCAAATATCTACGTGTGTACAGACAATACGGGGGCAACCTCTTTCTTAACACTGGAATCGCAGCTGATCCTGAACGAAGACCAACCGCAGGCAAACACCAATATAATGAACCATGCAAGCCTGACCTCCACCGGAAAAACTAAATTTTCCATCGATACCTTTACTAAAGACATGGAGGTAAAGGTAACCGATTTTCAGCCTATAGATCGCTGAAAATACGTTAGGATGTTGAAAGTGAGATGTCCTTTCTAATCAAGAATTTTGGTTACCCCATAGCCCAACCTTTGGAAACCAACAGAGGCTATTTGTCCTCCTCATGTTGCTCTGCTCCGTCATGCCCTATGGAGACTCCGCCTCATTCAACAAGTAGTTTTCAAAATGAGTGAACCGGAATGTACTGGGTAGTGATTCAGGGTATAGATGACTTATGTGGTCGTATTTTTGTATAGCTGGAGGCAGAGCCTCCTGCAGGCATTCCGGGGCAGAGCCGCCGGAACGAGGGATATATTTTAGCATAGAAAAACAGCGACCATCTGCACGATCCGCTTCATCCGCGTTCAATTCCCTTGCCTTTTTCAATCTATTCGTCCATCGCTGATCGGTCATTCGGTGATTCGCAGATCAAGGCTAAGAGAATTACGAGCGATCGATGGACCGATAGACCGAACTGCGAATGAGGGCAGATTAACAAACCAAAACTGTAAACATACTTTACGACAAGACCTAGATCTTATATGTTTTTTAAACCGATACGGCTTCCCGGTTGTATTTATCGCGATACTCAAGGGGGGTTAAGCCGGTAATTTTTCGGAAGAGATTACGAAATGATTTGGTGTCAGAATACCCCACTTCATACATCACTTCAGTTACGTTTTTCCGCGTTCTTTCGAGATCTTTTTTGGCGGCTTCAATTTTGACCCGCTGCATATATTCTGTTACTGTATTGGTGGTAGCCTTTTTGAATCTCCGCTCCAGTGTACGCCGGCTCAAAGCGAGTTCATCGGCCAGTTCATCCACCCTGATCATCTGCTCATAATTCTTCTCAATATATTCCTGTGCCGCCTTTATCTTCTCATCCCCATGCTCTTTCTGTCCTTCAAACATGATAAACGGCGATTGACTATTACGATCTATATCAATGGAAAACGCTTTGGAAATATGGACGGCCACTTCCCTTCCGGCATTTTTCTCAATCAGGTAAAGCAATAAATTCAAAAAGGCATACGCTCCCCCACTGGTGTAAATACCGTCTTCCTCGGTCATAATTTTTTCATCCACCATATTAATTTTCGGGTATAACTTTCTGAAGTTGTTGGCATGCATCCAGTGCGTAGCACATTGCTTGCCATCCAGTAAACCGGTTTCAGCCAGAAAAAAAGCCGCTACACATAAACTCACAACCTCTGCTCCATTTTTATATTGATGAATAATCCAGGGAATGAATTTCTGGTTTTGAGATCTCGCTATTTTTGGTTCATCGTGAATGGCCGGGATGATGATCATATCTGTCTTCTTCACATCCTGCATTAAGGTGTCCGGGCTGATTGAAAATATACCATGAGTAAGTTGGGTTTCTTTTTCGAGACCTACCAATTGAATGTCAAAAACCGGTTTTCTGCCCATTTTTTGTAAAACAGCATTCACCATTGAAAATATTTGGTGGGTTCCACCAACATTTACAACGCTTACATGACCTCGTGGAATAAGTATCGATACATGTTTCATGGATTTGGAAATTGGTTAATTATTAATAGTGAGTACCCCATTTACCAGCAACAAATAACAATTAACCAAAACCCGGTGTCGCAATCAACCTGTAAGAATGGCGGAAATACACCGTACAATGTTAAAAAGCAGACAGTATGTTAGTCGAAATTCAAACTTACAGATAACAAATGGATCAATTACTGCTCATACAATTCGAACTACATCAGAAATTATATAACAATGTGCTGGAAGGGTTTACCGATGCAGAAACTAATACACGGCCTTGTGGAGATGAAAACGTGAACCATGTTAAATACCTGGCAGGACATTTATTGAATTCCCAATACGGATTGATGATGATCGCAGGACTATCACCGGAAATAAAATGGAATGACCTTTTTGCTGTCATGGGAGGATCGAAAGCCAAAGATAATTTTGACTATCCGGCCATTGAGGAGATACGAGAGGAATGGAATAATTGGTACGAGCCCACTTTTAAAGGATTAAAGCAGTTATCCGATCATGATCTTGAACAGCCTCCTTCACCTCCTTTTGATCAGGTAGCAGCTACCAAGGGAGAACTTTGGGCCTTCATCAACCATCATCAGGCATATCATATCGGGCAGATCAGTATTCTTAGAAGGGCGTTCGGAAAGGAACCGATGAGCTATGAGTAACCCATTTTACAGTGAACAGTACTCAATCCACAAAATTAAATATATATGAAACCAAGAACGTCAACATTCATTCAGAATCGCCGGGTCTGGGCTAATATTCCCGTAAAAAATTTAGAAAGAACAAGGGACTTTTACTCAAGTTTAGGGTTTATGATCAATGGAGAAAGAGATAATGAACAATTGATCAGTTTTTTTATAGGTAAGGATGACTTTGTGGTTCATTTTTTTAAGGAAGAAATATTTGAACAAGCTTCGGCCGGAAAAGCTGCTGACCTAAAGAAAGGAAACGAGGTGATGTTCACAATTGGAGCCAACAGCCGTGAAGAAGTTGATACCTGGGCAGAACAAGTAACAGAAGCGGGTGGCACTCTGTTTTCAAAACCTGCAGAAATTGGAAAAGAAGGATGGTATGGTTGCGGCTTTACCGACCCTGAAGGACACAAATGGAATGTATTTTATATGTAAGAGAACCTTCCCGAAACTTAAAATTTATCAAATTATGAAATCAGTAAACCCCTACCTCAACTTTAACAGACATACAGAAGAAGCCTTCACATTTTACCAATCCGTATTTGGCGGAGAGTTGGATATTAGTCGCTATGGAGACCTTGAAGACGATATGGGCGCCACCGGTGATGACCTGAAACTGGTAGCCAATGCATCTCTGCCTCTTACAGCAGATATCAAACTTTTTGGTTCAGATACCCTCGAGTTTATGGGGCAAAAACCTGAAGCCGGAAACAATTTTTACATTAACCTCGAAACTGAAAGTAAAGAAGAGACCGAGCGTTTATTCGAAAGGTTATCAGAAGAGGGGAAAATCGAAATGCCGTTACAAAATACAGGTTGGGCAGAATTATTCGGAATGGTCAAAGACCAATTCGACATCCAGTGGATGGTCTACTATACCGGATAGAACCTTTGCGATCTTCGCGCCTTTGCTATTTTAAACTTATCCAAAGAGAACCCATTAATACCTAAATAACAACAGGAGAAAATCATGACTAAAGAATTATGGATTAACCTGCCGGTAAAAGATGTGCCCCGAGCACGGAAATTCTATAAACAGATCGGATTCAAACTCAATCCCAATCATCCTGAGAATGATCAGATGGCCGCATTCCTGGTAGGTGAAAAAGAAATAGGGCTCATGTTATTTCCCGAAGAACAGTTCAGGGAGTTCAGTAACGATGATATTCCCGATCCCGGAAACGGTACCTCCTCCCTGTTTTCCTTTGATGCAGAAAGCCCTGAAGAGGTGGATGAAATAGCCAAAAAAGCAAAAGCAGCCGGTGGAACCATTTATGGGGAACCTGCAGAAAAAGACGGCTGGATGTATGGTTGTGGATTCATAGACCTTGATGGACACCGATGGAGCATTTTGTACATGGATATGAGTAAAATGCCCCAAGGTTGACTTTTAAAAATGGTTAAAGTGTATAAAACCAATGTATGTGAGTTCGCTGAGGCGAAGAACATTTTAAAAGATATCCGTGATCAGCTGCCCGGAAGTGATCCAAGTTTTGACCTTGAAGATCGCGATAATGTACTTCGGATCGAACGGACTTCCGGGGAAATAGAAGAACCGGAAATTCGGGAAATTCTATCTAATCACGGATATTCCTTAGAAATACTCCCTTAACTGTAGTCCAATATGAGAAAAATAATCTACGCACAAAGTGTCTCCCTGGATGGATATATCGAAGATCAAAAAGGTACGATAAACTGGACAACTCCATCTGAAGAGCTGCACCGTCATTTTAATAACCGCGAGCTGAAAGTGGATACTCATTTATATGGTCGAAAACTCTATAAGATCATGCAGTATTGGGAAGACCCTGATCAGGATCTCGATTACATGAAAGAATATGCCCGGCTTTGGCAGAAGCAAAAGAAGATCGTATTCTCAACAACAATGGATCAGGTGAAAAATGGGTATGAACTCAGGAACTCGGTGAACCCTGATGAGATAAAAAAATGGAAACAATTATCCGGTAAAAACATGATCGTTGGGGGGGCTTCATTGGCTTCATCGTTTATGGAGCACGGATTGGTGGATGAAATTCACTTATACATCCCCCCTGTTCTTTTAGGGGGTGGTAAACCGATGTTTCCCGCACTCAAAAAAACAGATCTGGAACTTATGGATAGTAAGACCTTCCCGGACGGTGTCGTAATGCTTAAATATCAAGTAAAACCTGCAACATCATGAAAACCAAAAACCAGGAATTACTGGAAAAGCTGAATGAAGCTTTTTCAAGAAACGATTCGGATCACATTATTCAACAAGTTACAGATAATATAAGATGGACGGCGGTCGGTGATTTCACTGTAGAAGGAAAAGAAACTTTCGCGGCCAAGCTCAAAGAGATGGAAAGTCCCCAACCCTATTCTTTAGAAATTCACAAGATCATCACCCATGGAAAAGATGCGGCAGTCAATGGAATAATGACCTCTAAAAACGGAAAGCAATATGCTTTTTGTGATGTGTACAAATTCAGTGGTTTCAAGGATCCAAAGATCAGTGAGATGACTTCATATGTTATTAAGCTTCGTTAATGGTTATTCGGGAACCCTTATAACCATTAACAAATAACCGATCTCTCTCAAAATTTTATAGCCTCTATTGACATATTATGTTCATTACATTATTTTACCAATCGGTTAATTAACTAAACAGTTAAATAAGAACTTATTCATGCCAGCAGATCAACTTAGTAATACCTTTCACGCTTTAGCGGACCCGACTCGTCGGGCCATTCTATCAAGTTTAACCACCGGAGAGAAAACTGTTTCTGACCTGGCTAAACCTTTTGAGATGAGTATGCCGGCCATCACCAAGCATTTGAAAGTGCTGGAGAAGGCCAAGCTAATAGAACGCAGCAAACAGGCGCAATACCGCCCCTGCCACCTTCAACCCGGTCCATTGAAAGACATTGATGAATGGATGGAACAATACCGGAAATTCTTCGAAGCAAGCTTTGACCGGCTGGATGATTATCTGAAAGAAATACAAACCAAGGAGAATAAATAAGATGAAAACTCAAGTACAAAAGGAAGACAAGAAACTAATTCTCACCCGTGAATTTGATGCACCGCCCGAGTTATTATTTGAAGTATGGAGCAATTGCACACACCTGAAACATTGGTGGGGCCCCAAAGAGTGGCCCATGAAAGAGTGCGATATGGATTTTCAGGAAGGTGGGGAATGGCATTACTGCCTGCGGGGACCCAATCCGGATGATGTTTCATGGGGGCTGGCCAAATACAAAGCCATCAACAAGCCGGACAGTATTCTGTATATGGACTATTTCTCTGATAAAGACCGAAATATCGATCCGGATATGCCCGGAATGGAAGTCTATGTGGAGTTCAAAGCTCACAACGGAAAAACCCTGCAAGTCAATACAACCACTTTTGGCAGTAATGAAGAGCGTGATAAGATCCACGATATGGGTGTTGCGCAAGGTATGGAAAGTTCTTCCCTCCGACTGGATGATTATCTATCCCAATTAAAAACCAACAATAAATAGTAAAGCTACCATGAAAAAGAAATTCCAACTTGTAATCAGTCTACTAACAGGCTTGATGTTCATAAATGCAGGGTTAAACAAAATATTCAATTACATTCCCATTCCCGATGATTTGCCGGAGCAATTAGTAAGCATGAACTCCGCAATGGCAGACATCGGGTGGCTACTGCCCCTTACAGCGGTGGCTGAAATAATTGGTGGTGCTTTGTTCATGACCCCTCGGTTCAGGGCTCTTGGAGCTATTACACTTTTCCCGGTAATGATTGGCATACTTTTAATTCACCTGACGGTTGCTCCTTCCGGATTACCGATCGCGGTGATCATATTCCTTATTCTTGTGTGGGGTATGTATGAAGACCGCAAAAAGATCCTCCCTTTGATTCAAAAGAGCACTTGAACCTTGATTTGAGCAGGCCAAATATAACTTTCGGATCTCGTATTGGCCCTTGAGTTCATCGTTCATACACACCTCAGGCTTCATAAAATGCATTCATATTGAACACCCAGGTAACCATTCATTTTAACCGTTAATCCTATGAGCACGCAAAAAATCACCCCTCATCTTTGGTTTGATGATCAAGCCGAAAAAGCTGCCGAATTCTATGTTTCTGTTTTTGGAGAAAATTCGGGTATTGATGACAGAACCTACTTCACCGATGCAGGAAAAGAGATCCATGGGCGGGATGCCGGAAGCGTGATGAGTGTTGACTTTCACCTGCGTGGACAATCGTTCGTGGCGCTGAATGGCGGGCCTCATTTCAAATTCAATGAAGCCGTTTCACTGATGATCACCTGTAAAGACCAGGAAGAGATCGATTATTTTTGGGAAAAGCTCTCTGCCGATCCCGGTGCTGAACAATGTGGTTGGGTGAAGGATAAGTTCGGCCTTTCCTGGCAGGTTGTTCCGGAAGGTATGAATGAGATGTTTAAAGACGATCCCGAAAAAGCCAACCGGGCAATGAATGCAATGCTGCAAATGAAGAAACTGGATATCCAAAAGCTAAAAAATGCCTTCGAAGGAGTATAAATATGAAAGACCGAACTATACACATCTCCCGTGAATTTGAAGCTCCCCGATCACTCGTCTTTGAGGCTTTCACCCAAGCCGAACATATCGGTAAATGGTGGGGACCTAACGGATTTACAACCACTACCAAAAGCATTGAATTCGAAGTGGGTGGTGAATGGATCTTCACCATGCATGGTCCCGACGGTACTGATTATCCAAATCGTGTCGTCTATACAGAGATCAAAAAGCCGGAATTACTGAAGTATGATCATTTTGCCGGCTATGTTGATGACGGAAAAGAACCTCATTTCAAACAGACCATCACTTTTAAAGAAGAGAATGGAAAAACCACCGTTGAATTAAACCTGCTGTTCCCAACGGCTGCCCTGAGAGAAGAAGCTGCAAAATTTGGAGCGGTAGAAGGCGGACACCAAACGCTGGGTAGGCTGGCTGAATTTCTCAACACTTAAATTGAATTGCGAATAACGAACGAACGACTGACCGATTTGTGATTTACTAATTACCAATCCATCATTAACGAATAATCAAACCAGCATGCCTTCTATCAATCCTTACCTCAACTTCCAAGGCAATACCGAAGATGCTTTCAATTTATCCTCGTCATGGTGCTCGGCACCGTGACGCCCTATTGAGGTTCCGCCTCACACAACAAATAGTTTTCTAAATGACTCAACCGAAACGTAGAGAGCAGTGGTTCAGGGAATCCATGACTTACCTACTGGTTTTAAGCTTTTCGTTCATTATTTATCAAATCAACATTCATTCGGGTACATCTTATGCGCAGTGTCGTTTTAGGGCTTACTAAACCACCGCCGCTTTATTGTACCTGTTCCTATACTCTACCGGTGACAGGCTTGTAACTTCTTTAAATACACTGCGAAAAGCGCTGGCATCTGAATAGCCCACCTCATACATCACTTCGCTGACGGTCTTCCTGCTCGCTTCCAAGAGCTTTTTGGCCGCCTCTACTTTTACCCGTTGCATATATTCGAAAGGCGTATTTCCGGTAGCTTCAATAAACCTTCGGTCGAATTGCCGCCGACTGACCGCAAATCGGGAAGCTAACTGTTTGACTGTTATTTTTTCCTGCACATTACGTTCAATATAGTTTTGTGCATCTTTCACGATTTCGTCCTCGTGTAACTTCTGTCCTTTAAATATGATAAATGCTGACTGGTTTTGCCGGTCCATCTCAATTTGAAATACTTTGGAACAGTAAATAGCGGTTTGACGGTCGTAATATTTCTCAACTAGGTAAACCATCAAATTCAGGAAGGAATAGGCTCCGCCATTCGTATAAATTCCGTCTTCATCCGTAATTAATTTATCCGTTTGTAAATCCACCTCCGGAAACATGCTCCTGAAATTCTCTGCAACGGACCAATGGGTAGAGCAGCTTTTCCCTCCCAGCAAACCCGATGATGCCAGCAAAAAGGCGCCCGTGCAGATACTTGCCACTTCGGCACCTTCTTTATACTGTTTTCTGATCCATTCAATCAGCTCCTGGTTTCCCTTTACCGCTTTGTGATAATTATGGTTTAAAGAAGGAATAATGATGAGATCGGTTTCAGATATCCCCGAAATATCGACCTGTGGCTTCACCGAAAATAAATTACCATAGAATTCCACCTCTTTTGAAACACCAGCCAACTCAATTTCAAACAATGATTCCTTGTCGCTTTCTTTCCAATACGCATTGGCTCTTGTAAATATGTTGTAAGGACCTACTATGCTCTCCAGATTATTCTGCCCCTCAGGTACGACGATCGTAAGGTGTTTCATGGTCCAATGGTTTTTGGAGCAATATAGAAACCACATCGTGTCTAAATCAACCAGTTATAAAGTCTAATTTACACCCTGTCAAAGTAGTATGTAGACGTTATGTTGAGATACGAACTTTAAAATACCGAACAGAAGCCACCGTCAACACTAAAAATAAAGCTCATGCAAAAAGAGATTTTACTTCAAATGCTAGAACAGAGCCGGAAGGACTGTTTTAACATTTTAGAAAACATAAATCCAGATAACGCCGATTTTCGCTTAACAAAGCAGACCGCATCCGTCGGTTTCATTTATAGACATATTGGTGAAGCGACCAATTTAATGGCTCAATTTTTTGGATATGAAACAGACGTAGAAGGAACTACGATGGGACAATCAGATACTGGAAAAGATTATGATCTTGAAACAAGTCGTATGCTTGTTGAAGAAGGCTATACTATGCTTGAAAAGTTGGTCAATGAAACATCTGGTAATGAATGGTTTGAAAACATAGACACAAGTTGGTTCGGGAAACTTTCAAGAATCAACCTTTTGGCAATTACCCTTCATCACAATGCCCATCACTGCGGACAAATAGCGTCGGCTATCGTGAAGGGAAAGAAGTATTGAAAGCCGCCTTCATTGAAAAATTTCAACCTCTGCCCTCGTCATGGTACTCCGCTCCGTAATGCCCCATCGAGGCTCCGCCTCACACTAACCAAGTGGCCGGGCTGAGGCAGAGCCTCTGTATTGTGTTCCGCAGCAGAGTGGCGGTACAAGTGCCAATTCCCCCCTCTTTATTTAACACTTCATCATTGGATGTCCCGTGTTGGGTGTTGGATACTCTTTCCCCATGACCATCCGCCAGATCCGCCTCATCCGTGTTCCATTCCTTTGTGTTTTTAGACGTAAAAATTTATTTGCGTAACCAAGATGTTACATATATATTTGTAACCAATCAGTTACATTTTAATTTTTCCTTATGCCTCAAGATGTATTCCAAGCCATAGCCGACCCTACCCGACGTGAGATCATAGATCTGTTAGCGGGACAATCCATGCCGGTCAATGATGTGGCAGAGCAGTTTGACATGAGTCGGCCGGCCGTTTCCAAGCACATAAAGATCCTAAATGAATGTGGGCTAGTGGTCATCCGGAAAGAAGGCCGCAAGCGGTATTGCAGGGCAGATACCCAAAAACTGCAGGAAGTGATCGAATGGGCCTACCGCTACCGGAAATTCTGGAATGAGAAGCTGGATGCGCTGGAGGTGGCTTTATCTGAAGGTCAACAATAATTCAAACCCTAAGACTATGAAATACATCATTTTAATAACCATAAGCCTGGTTTTTGCGTTAACGCTGAATCAATCAACTAATGCACAAGATATGAACTCAAAGATCACCACATTCCTGATGTTTGAAGGCCATGCCGAAGAAGCTATGACATTTTACACATCCCTGTTTGATGATTCAGAAATTATTCGGCTCAAAAAATACGGTCCCGACGGACAGTTCGGACCAAAGGCAGAAGGCACCGTACAACATGCCTTGTTTACTTTGAAAGGGAAGCAATACATGGCGATAGACAGTTTTGGGCATGATTTCACCTTTACGCCTTCTATATCGTTGTTTGTTCAATGCGAATCGGAAGAAGAACTGGAACATCTGTTTGAAAAGCTAAGCGAAGGCGGCACCGTGGCGATGCCTCTCGATAATTATGGATTCAGTACTAGATTCGGTTGGGTTCAGGATCGTTATGGGGTTTCCTGGCAGTTAAATTATGGTGAGTTAGATCATGAATAATCAATCCAACAACAAGAAACATCGGATCTATACCACAAGCTTTGCAAGCGTTTATCCGCATTATGTTACCAAGGCCGAAAAAAAAGACCGAACTAAAGAAGAAGTAGATGAGATCATCCGCTGGCTGACAGGATATAGTCAGAGCAAGCTTGAAACCATCCTTGAGGATAAGACAGACTTCGAGACCTTTTTTATGGAAGCTCCAAAACTGAACCCTTCCAGAAGATCGATCAAAGGTGTGATCTGCGGGATACGGGTGGAGGAAATTGAAGAATCAACCATGAAAGAAATTCGCTACCTGGATAAGCTGATCGACGAGTTGGCACGGGGAAAAGCAATGGATAAAATTTTTCGGGAATCATAATATTCAGGCAGAAAACAATGCAGAAGTTTAGTAACAAGCCAAAGACAAGTCTCCCCTTGAGGGGAGATTTTTTTCATCACGCATTACCATTTAGGTCAAACACCATGAACATACAACACGGCATCTTTCCCGAACCCGGAACCATTCAATTCGAACGACTGCTTCCGGGGCCGCCTGAGCGCATATGGGATTATCTGACCAAATCTGAACTGAAAGCCAAGTGGCTTTCAGCCGGTAATGTAGAACCGAAAGTAGGCGGTAAAGTGGAGTTTAGATTTCAGCATAAAAACCTTTCTGAAAAGGACGATCCCATCCCGGAAAAGTACAAAGCCATGGAAGATGGCACTTATTTTGAAGGCCGGGTGACAGAATGGGATCCTTATGATAAACTCAGCTATACCTGGGGTGAAGAAACCGGAGAGGAATCTGAAGTGACCTATGAACTCATCCCAAAGAAAAACGGCAAGGTACTGTTCCGGTTAACCCACCGCAGATTGGGCGATGATCCAAATACCCTCATTAGTGTAGGCGCCGGCTGGCATACGCATTTGGGTATTTTAGCAGACCGATTGGAAGGTAACGAACCACAAGGATTTTGGAGTGTACATGTGCCACTTGAGAAGGAATACGAGAAGTTGATCAGGGAATAGATATCTTAAGTAGCCGTAATTTTGTATAGTTGGAGGCGGAGCCTCCTGCAGGGCATTCCGGGGCAGAGCCGCCGGAACGAGGGTAAATTTGTTAGTAAGGATCAAATTTTACTACATTAATTAAATCATAACTCCCGCGCCGATAAAAAATCCACGGCCTAACTTGATGTACCTGTACTTTTTAATACTATTAGCCAATTTACTCATTGCCATTCCTGTCTTTCTTGTTCTCAGGTGGTCTTTAGCTAAGACCGATATTAGAACGAGGATCCGAAAAATCTTGCAGATCTCAGGTTCAGTCGTTTTAGCTCCTGCTATTTTTATCGGACTATTATACGGTTTGTTGTTTGCCCTGCATTATCATCCCGAGAAGGAATTTGACAGACAGCAGTGGATAAAAGAACCCCGGGAGCGGTATGAGATGAGTCAGGATATCATTGAGAGCCGAATGCTGATCGGTAAACCCAAGAGAGAAATTGAGCTGCTGCTAGGTGGTGAGTGTGAAATATACATTGACAGTTGTCCGTATATCCTCGGCTTTCCACCGGGTATATTTAATATAGATCCCATTGCGCTCATCATCACATTTGAGAATGGCAAAGTGGTAAAAAGTACACGAAAGTATCATGTGAGCTATAACAAGATTCAGCTTTGCCAAAAAATACCGAAAACGGGTGCAACTTAAATACCGGACTATAGTAAAGCTTTACCGATCACCTAATTTATTACCTCTATTTGATGACCAATACTCCTGATCCCAACCAGACCTTTCCCCTCGAGAATTATGACAATCTTTGTTTTCTGAAGAACATCATAAGCAACCCTAACATCATAGTTGGGGATTATACCTATTACGATGATTTTGAGGACGTGAAGAACTTTGAAAAAAACGTTAAGTATCATTTTGATTTTATAGGCGATAAATTGAAGATCGGCAAGTTTTGCATGATCGCCTCCGATGTGGTGTTTATCATGAATGGGGCCAATCATTTGAGCAATTCTATCAGTTCCTATCCCTTCGCGATCTTCGGTAAAGCCTGGTCGGATGCAATGGCCGGAAAAGCGTATCCCAATAAAGGGGATACTGAAATTGGCAATGATGTCTGGCTGGGTTATCGTTCTACCATCATGCCCGGTGTTACCATAGGCGACGGGGCGATCGTTGCTTCCAATTCAACCGTCGTGAAAGATGTTGAACCGTATTCAATCGTTGGCGGAAATCCTGCCAAACCCATTAGAAAACGGTTTCCTGAAGCTACCATTGAACAACTGCTTAGGCTTAAATGGTGGGACTGGGATATTGAAAAGATCACGCGAAATGTTCAACACCTTACCAGTGGAAATATCGAAGATATAGTGGATTGAACACCCTAAATGCCCTGTTTCTAGCGGATCAAACGGTAGCGTTCTCTTTTTTTGCCTCAATGCTATACTTGGCATAGGGCTTCGCCATCAGTCTCTCTTTACTGATCGCATTTCCTGTCACTTTGCAGATCCCATAATTGCCGGTATCAATACGGTTCAATGCCATATTGATCTCTTCCTGCTTTTCCTTCTCTTTCTCGATCATGATGTAATACTTCTCCCTCTCATCCTCTGAGGTTCCGATGTTGCCCTGGTGGTGAGCGGATGAGGAGTTTGTATCATCCATATTGCTTTCCAGTTCCTCTAATCGGTTCTCATACTGCTCCACCTTCTTCTCACTGTCCTTTTGTTCTTTATTGAGCGTCTCTTCAAACTGCTCAAGTTCTTCGTCAGAAAATGGAGAGTTGTGAATGGGCGTCTCTTGCTTGTTCATAAGTAAAGTTTCTCTTTGATTCTATTTCACTTACATAACGTATTGAGACCGATCAGCATTTCATGGGGGGTGTCATGCTGATCGTATGAAACAGATTAACGATTGACCGATGGACCGATAGACCGAACTGCGAATTTTGTTCCATGCTGATACAAATGCTGGCTGAGAAAGGTAACCGGTTGGCGGACCATAATGATCATCTACCTGCAGCGAATAAAATCCTTGTGTCTTAAAATACACTATCAGTACCAATTTTTATAAACAGCGATTATCCGCACGATCCGCTTCATCCGCGTTCTATTCCCTTGCCTTTTTCAACCTGTTCGCCCATCGCTGATCGGTCGTTCGGTGATTCGCAGATCATGATGAAGAGAATTACGATTAATTGAATATAAAACCCTAAAAGAGTCATGCTGAGGATACTTCCGAAGCATCTTCAAAGGGTTTTTACAGCTTCATGGCTGTGCTGATCCTTCTCCGCCAGCTGGCGGATCAGGATGACCGAGTGATCGGGTTTCGTGTTCCAGGTTCCGGTTTTTAAAATGGTAACCTCATAGCCCAACCTCCGGAAACCGACAGAGCCTGTCGCACTCTCCGGGCGGAGGTTCTTTTTCTGATTCTTTTGACCCCGGGTTGAAACCCGGGGCTACTGTTATTTGACCTCTTCATGGGGCAGAGCCGCCGGAACGAGGGATATACCTATAGCATAACAAACAGCGACCATCCGCACGATCCGCTTCATCCGCGTTCTATTCCCTTGCCTTTTTCAACCTGTTCGCCCATCGCTGATCTTATGGCACAGAATTGCGATTATTTGATTTTAAAACCCTAAAAAGGTCATGCTGAGGATACTTCCGAAGCATCTTCAAAGGGTTTTTACAGCTTCATGGCTGTTCTGATCCTTCTCCGCCAGCTGGCGGATCAGGATGACCAAGTTCGGGGATTCGCAGGTCGTATGAAACAGAACTACGATTGACCGATGGACCGATAGACCGAACTGCGAATGTGGGGACTTCAAGGTCTCAAACTTTTTTTGACCACTGAGGCAACCATTTCACTTCATCAGCTGTATTGGCAATTAGAGACGATCATGCATACAGCCAAATAATTTTAATTCTAAACTGATTGAATATGAAATTCAGATACTCTACTTCGCTATTGACACTCATTTTTGTTGCTGTGGGACTCACGCTTGCGGGTTGCAGCAGCAGTTCAGGAACCGATACAAATAACAATAACGACGATCCGCCAACCAACGGCGGCGGTGGTGCTTCCGGTCAGGAAGTTGAAATGGTCGGGACATCCTTTAGTCCCGGGACTATTGAAGTGGAAGTCGGGACAACTGTAACCTGGGTGAACAGCAGCAGTGTTACTCATACGGTCACCAGTGGTTCAAACGGCGAAAGTGATGGCACTTTTGACAGTGGAAACGTAGCACCGGGAGAGGAATTTTCGTACACCTTTAATGAAGTCGGTGAATTTGACTATTTCTGTATACCCCACTACAGCGGGGGAATGGTTGGAACCGTCACCGTAGTGGATAGTGGTGATGGCAGCTAAAACCCTGTTCGTCCTGTGCCTGGTTTTATTGTTAGATGCCCCCCAAGCGCACTCCCAGCCTGATTCGGTGTATTACACTGAATCGGGCTATGTGGAGTTTGCCTCTCAGGTTCCCCTGCATTCATTTACCGGTGAATCCGAGAAGCTGACCGGTATGATCGATGCTGAAGAGAACCTCATAGATTTCTATGTGGATCTGAAAACCCTTGAGACAGGAATTGGAAAACGGGACAGGGATATGTACAAAACATTGAACACGGATGAATACCCTTTTGCTGAATTCACAGGTTCATTGGATTCCCCTGTTCCACCCTCTTTGATAAGCACGGATACCCTTAGCGTATCTGTTTCCGGTGATTTTACGATCAATGGCATATCCAACCCAATGACCATCGAAGGTATTCTGGTGCCCGTTCAGGATGGGTTGAAGCTGGAATCAGAATTTAAGATCAACCTCAAAGACCACCAGATCGAACCACCGGGCATATTATTCTATCGGGTCGACGAGATTCAGGATGTCACCCTCGAAGCCACCCTAAAACTCACCCCAAGACAGCAATTAGTTAATAATAACTGAAAACCAAGGGCATGATTTACCAGATCATACAGCATCCATCAACACATTTGAAGACAACCTGCGTACTGCTCGTTATCATACTTTTTCCAAGCCTGGTTTTTGCTCAACTGGCAAGAGAACGAACCGTTAAAGATCCGGAAGTGGAAAAAACGTTTTTTTCTACGATGAATATCGGGATCAGCACGGTGGAGAACGTAGATAAAAATAACCTGAAAAGCTCTGTAAAGCATACTTTTGGATTGGTAAGTGGCGGTGTGGATCAGTTCTTTGGGTTGGATAACGGAGCCAACACCAAGATCTCTCTGGATTATGGGATCACTGACCGTTTTTCAGTGGGTATTGGTCGCATGACCTTTAACAAAGTTGTTGACATCAGAAGTAAATTTAATGTGTTGAACCAAACCGGATCAGGCAGTACACCGGTAAGCATTGCAGTTAAAGGTTCGGTGAGTATCACTACCCTTTCGGGTCTCGGATATTCCTTTAATGACCGGTTGAGTTACTTTGGTTCGGTCATGGTTGCCCGAAAATTTGATGCACTGAGTATTCAGCTAAATCCCATGATCACCTATTTCAATCGACCGTTTTCAGGCAATGAACAAACGCTGGCAGGGCTCGGACTCTCAGGCAGTTACGAATTGAATGATCGCTACGCCCTGAGCGCAGAATATCTGCCGGTTATAAGCAACCGTAATCCCGGTACTCAGGATGCCTTCGCCATTGGCCTTAATATTGATACCGGAGGACACGTTTTTCAGCTCTTTCTCAGCAGTTCTCAGTGGCATAATGAACCATTTATTATGGCTAATAACAGCGACTCGTTCTGGGAGGGTGACTTCAGGTTTGGGTTTAACATTCACCGGGTCTTTGGACTTTAGGACTAGTAAAGTTTTTTCATTTAATTGAAAAGAATTGATCACAATTAATTTTCCCTTTGTTCTCAGAAATAATCAAAGGATGTAGGAAGCAAAACAGAGATAGCCAGAAAGAGCTATACAAGATGTTCTATGCCTATGGCATGAGCATTACCCTGAGGTATGCCAATTCCCGAAATGAAGGCGCAGCCATTCTGAACGACTCATTCATGAAGGTATTCGAAAACATAGATCAGTTTGATACAGAGAGGGATTTCAAGCCCTGGTTTCGAAGGATCGTGATCAATACGGCGATCAATGAATACCACAAGAATAAAAAGAGAATGGAGAAGGTTGAACCGATCACTGAAAGACACGATCTGTTAACAGATAACAAAATTATGAGCGGTATATCCTACGATGAGATCATTGAACTCATTCAAAAACTTTCGCCGATTTACCGCACGGTTTTCAATCTCTATGTAATAGAAGGATATAAGCACAGGGAGATCGCAGAAATGCTTGAGATCTCTGTTGGCACCTCGAAATCAAATTTATCCAAGGCCAAAAGTAACCTAAGAGAGTTACTTGAAAAGAATTTAGTGTAATACGGAAATATGTCAGACAATAAACATAACGACCCCTTAGAGGATCTTTTCAAAGAGAAGGTCAATGATCCTGATATAGCTTATCAGGAAAGCGACTGGCTGGCTCTTGAAAAGAAATTGGATGAAAAGGCAGCCCTTGTAGCCCGCCAGAAAAGGATCAGGCTGGCGGCAGCAGCTGCTATTATTTTCATGTCTCTGATCGGGTATTTTACCTATCAAAACTATAACAGCATCAATTCACTGAATGAGAGGCTGGAAGATCAGATCACACAAAATGATGCTCCGGAACTTCAACCGGAAGTTCCTCAGGATCAACCTCAGTCTGTCCCTGATTCGGAAACCTCAGAAGAATCTGAAGATATCTATCCTGTTGAACCGACTGAACCACTGAATGATCCCATTGCTCAGGTGACGGAGAAAGAAGGTGAACCCACAGAAAGTGATATAGAAACCACTGAAGTAGAAATCTTTAATGAACAAAATGTGGTATTCAACCCTGACCTGAAAGACCGTTTAGTATCTGTTTCAGATTTCGATGCAGAATCAACCCTCCCTTCATTATCAAGGGGATCACAAATACCTGATATTCCATTATATGCCACAGCATCTGCAAGTGGCGGCCGTGCCGGGATCGTAAATTCAGGGAATCGTATTAGTGACGAACAAGCGCTGAATACAGGTTCCAGGTTAAATATTGGTATTGTAGTATCACCGGACCTTAGTACAGCAGGAGGCATTCGTCAATTTGAACAGCCGGGATATAAGTTCGGTATAAGAACCGGTTATGATCTGACACCCAACATATCTATCGAAACGGGTATTATACGTTCCAGTGTACGATACAGTGCCGGTATTAGTAGCTATGATCTACCGGGTTATCAGAATAACCCCAGCAACCTGAGCAGTATCTATGCTGAATGTATCATCCTGGATATTCCTCTGAATGTAACTTTTAATTTCTGGAACCTCTCAAATTCCCGTTTCTTTGCTTCTGCCGGATTATCATCCTACGTCATGCTTAGTGAGGATTATACCTTCAGTTATGACTACACTTATTACGGTCAGGAGACAAATTATTCGGAGCGATCCGGCAAAACACACTTGTTCAGCAACTCAAGTCTTTCCATCGGTTATGAATACGATATTCACAAGAACTGGAGTCTTAGTGCTGAGCCATTTATCAAGATCCCCCTTAAAGAAGTGGGTTGGGGCAATGCCAGGCTGTATACCCTGGGTACGTTCGTTACACTTAACTACCGATTATGATAAGACAGCTAACCAGAGATCTTCCGTGCTTCAGGTCATTTTCCATTCCGGCTTTGAAGAACTTTTTCTTCTGGCAGCCCTGAAAATTTGATCCCATTCACTTCCGCAACCCGCTGATAGGTTTTATACCGGTTTCGGATCTCTTTCACATATTGAACAGTTTCGATACCCCGGCAATAACCATGGCGAGCTTGTTCAAAATACCGGGGATCCATCAGTTTCAAAAGGCCATCTTCCACGTTTTCCCATTTGTTGGGGTCTCTGTTTTGTTCCATCGCCAGCCGACGGGCATCGATCAGATGTCCGGTCCCAACATTATAGCTTGCGAGTGCAAAGGAAAGCTGGTTCACACTGTCCAGATAGGCATAATGCTCGAGATGGGATTGAAAGATCAGTGCTCCTTCCTGAACATTCGTTAAAGGATCATACAGGTCCTCATAGGCATTGACTGAAAAACGTGGTAATATTTGCATTAAACCCACAGCTCCTGCAAAACTTTTAGCCTCATTGTTAAAACCCGATTCCTGAACGATCATAGAGGCTAAAAGCATCCAGTCCATATCCAATGAATCGGCTACGGACCGAACCAGTCCTTCATAGGATGATGTCAGTCCTATACTGGAATAATATTTCTCAGGTTTGTAATAATCCTCCACATATGGACTTTTATTATGATATCTGTAACGTAACTGATTTAGAAAGGCAGATCGTAAAAGTTGTCTGTTATTTTCTGATAACCTGAAATGGTCTTCCAGAAAACGGTTCATTTCCTTCTGTAGTCCCGCCGAATTTTTTCGAACCGCCCATGCAATCGTATCATTTAAGGCTATTACCGGTCCCTCATGTAATCCCTGAATGTATTTTGAACCAACACGAAATACATCCTCATCCATGGCCGTAGCCAGAATCCGGCCTTCAGAAATTTTGGTAAGTATAGATTTGGTGTCTTCTTTATCAGATAACACATTGAAGTTCAGATCATACCGCCCCGTTTGCAATCTTTCAATATTCTGCAGATCCATATGATCTCCACTCAAGGTGATCGGAATACCGGAACCTGAAAATTCCTTCAGTGACTCGGGTTTACTATCCAGGTGTTCTGAATAGACCAATATCTTGTTTGACAAACGGTATGGACTACTGAAATTAACGTATCGTCTGCGCTGATCGGTAACGGTGTAATTTGCGGCAATCACATCCCCAACACCATAGTTCAGCAGATCGTCAGGGCGTTCTCCCTCCCCTGCAAAAACCACCTCAAGATGTAATCCGTGTTTCTCTGCAAACTGATTCAGTAGTTCATACTCAAAACCTGCTTCAAAGCCATGTCGAAGAAAATAATTATTGACATCATAGGTGGTGATCATCCTCAATACACCACTTTTCTTTATATCAACAAAGTCTCGCTGTACCGGTAGAACCTTGTTTCCAAAATATTCTTCCACAAAACGCTCCACATCTTCATTATTTATACAAGCCGTGAGCAAAAAGCATAAAGGGAACAGGAACAGGACCATGAGCCTTGATATTCTCGTTGATCGCATAGTCTATGGGTTTGATTGATTTACTAATTCAAATCAAATAACGAGAGAATGTTCCCCGAATTGGCGATGAATGAACACTTTCTTCTGCCTTATTGGGACTAATGGTGGCTCGCAGGTTTAATGAATGTATTGCGACTCAACGACGGACCGATAGATCAAATGATGATCTATTATATGATCAACAGACACAAAAATGGCCGGTGTTCATTCCGGCCATTCTTTAATGAGGTCTCGTATGTCATGGGTTATAGGTAACCCATATTCTTTTTAGCGTAATCCGTTTGGCAGTCCCTTGCAGATACGGCTTACGGCATCGTGGCTGTGCAGGCTTTCCATATGCACACAACGTACCACGAAATCACGGATGCTGTTATAGCTGTCTAATTCGTCATAGAGCAACCGGGCAGCATCTTCCACAAATTTCTGATACGCTCCATTCATTTCCGCAAAAGCCTGTTCATCTTCGCGTTTTACCATCACTTGCGTCTCGGTCTTCAGGGCATTGCGACAGATCTGAACCAGGTCCTCCACAAAGAATTCATCCTTGAGCGCCACGGTGATATTAGCCACACTGCGCTGACTGTGTGGAATACTGGCGACCCCTCTCGTCTCACGCGCATGTTCGGCCAGTTCATAGCTGCATGGGCAGGCACTGCTGTACTCAAAATCGAGGTGCATGTATTTCTGGAACTGACCGTAGTTATCCAGTCTGCCTTCCAGTTGAACTTTATAATATTGATAGCCTTTCATATCAGAACGCAGGCTATCCATCAATAGCGGGTAATTAAAGGTGATCCGAAGGAATGATTCCTGGCTGTCAAGATCTTCCTTGTAGGCTTTTAAAATCTCCTCAAGTCGGTCGAGGTGAAAAACCTTGTCCTGGAACTTGTAGAAGGTCCGCATGATGCGGCTCATGTTGATCCCCTTCTTATCTATTTCAAGGCTCACATAGCCATCTACGGAAGCCTCAAGCGTCACTGGCTCCCCTTCTCTCCTTCTGAACTTCAGTGGCAGCTTGAAGTTTGAGATCCCAACCTGCTGGATCGGTACATTAGCTCCTTCAATAAGTGAAGCCGGCCCATTCTGAAGGTCCGGTAAAGATTTTTTGTATTCAGGAGTTACCGTGAAGGTCGGATCATATATACGTTGTATGTCATTTGAAATCATAGTTCTTTGTTACTTACTGCTAATTGTATAATGAATAGTCTGTTAGATTCCCAGATAAGGACAATATTCAGCCACGTTTCGTTCGGTCTCATATAATTTGACCTTGTACAGCTTCCCCCCGTTGGTGCAGGCTGCTTCCACATCGGCCCGGAGCTGATCAAAGAAAACACGTACCAAATTTTCTGAGGTTGGAATGATCCCCTTCAGAAAGGGTACATCCATATTCAGATTGCGGTGGTCACAGGGATCCAGGATCTTCTCCTTGATGATGGATTTTAGATTACCCAGGTCGATAACGTATCCCGTTTCAGGATCCGGTTCACCTGCCACCGTTACCTCTATCACATAGTTGTGGCCATGCCAGTTAGGATAGTTACATTTGCCGAAGGTATCTTCATTCCATTCCTTGCTCTTATCAGTATTATGGAGTCGGTGTGCGGCATTAAAGTGTGCTCTTCTTGTTACAAATATCAAAATCAGACTGTTTTTAAGTTTTCAGATGCTTTAACGTTGAAAAATTAAAAACAGTTCTGCAAGTGGAAAGTTTTTTACAGTGAACAGTAAACAGTGATCAATTAGCAGTGTTTTTACTTATAGCTGGTTTTCTGCTTGTTTGCGAAGCGTACCAGGGAGAGCATGACCGGCACTTCGATGAGAACGCCAACCACGGTTACCAAAGCCGCACCGGATTGAAGTCCGAACAGAGCGATAGCCACAGCAACCGCCAGTTCAAAGAAATTACTGGCTCCGATCATGGAACCGGGCGCACAAACCTGATAGGGTAAACCGATCATTTTGCCACCATACCACGCCAGTGCAAAGATGAAGTAGGTTTGAATGGTCAGCGGAATGGCGATCAACAGAATATCCAATGGTTGAGCCACAATACGTTCTCCCTGATAGGCAAACAGCAATATCAGAGTGATCAAAAGAGCTGAAATAGAAACGGGTTTAAATTTTGGAAGGAATTTTGACGTATACCACTCCTGCCCTTTCCTCGCGATGACTACTTTGTGTGTCAGATATCCGGCCACCAATGGGATCACCACAAAAACCACAATGGAGGCTGCCAGGGTATTCCACGGGATCGTGATGTCAGTGATGCCCAATAACAGTCCCACAATGGGAATGAACAAAATGAGAATAAGCAGATCATTTACGGATACCTGAACCAGCGTGTAGTTCGGATCTCCATCCGACAAATAGGACCATACAAAAACCATGGCCGTACAGGGGGCCGCACCCAATAATATGGCTCCGGCTATGTACTGATCCGCCAGTTCGGGGCTTACCCAGGCCGAATAGATCTGATCAAAAAAGATCCAGGCAAAAAAGGCCATCGTAAATGGCTTGATCGCCCAGTTAATGATCACTGTCCAAACCACGCCTTTGGGTGACTTCCCGATCTCTTTGAGCGAGGCAAAATCTACCTGCAGCATCATCGGATAGATCATTAGCCAGATCAGGATCGCAACGGGTATGTTTACTTTGTAGATCTCCCAGTCACTGATAACCTGAATGGAATCACCGGCCAGATATCCCACCCCTATTCCAATTCCAATACATATAAGTACCCAGAGAGTCAGATATCTCTCAAAGAATGCGATCCGTTTATCAGCCATGAATTAAGTGTATTATTGGTTTGAATTTATATGGATTTAATTACTTATGAGCGGGGATAAAAAAAAGTGGTTTTGAGGTATGCCGTGCCACGCGAAGGCTGTTGCTGCCAATGAAAACGTCTTCTGCATACCCCTTACCCTGTGAACCCATCAGGATCATGGATGCATCTTTTTTATCAGCAAATTCAGTGATCTCGATCCAGATGTTGCCATGACGGGTTTCACTTTGAACCTCCCTGACACCGATCCGTTTCAGGTAGTCCACTCGTTCCTGAAGTTTTTCCGGTTCACCCTCTTTGGGCATGGTCTGTACATTCAGCACGGTCACTGATGCATCCCGAAGTTCCTTCTGCTGAAATGCCTCCATGGCTTGATCGGCCGCCTCAGAAAAATCGATCGGCAGTAGTATATGTCGCCTGACGTTCTTACAAATAGAGACTTCCCCCTTACCCGGCTTATCGGATATGCGAAGCAGTAGCAATGGGACATCAGCCCGGTGGATCACCTCTGATGCCACACTGCCCAAAAACATATCAGCAAGCAAGGTGTGACCTTTATTACCGATCACCAACAGGTCAGCACCGATCTTATCCATAGATTCAAGGATCTCAGTTGGTGCATAGGCTCCTTTCTCAACTTTCAGGATCCAATCTGCCTGCAGGCCGTGTTTCTCGAGTAAGTCTGTGTAATCAGTCAATTTGCTTTCATAGGATGATCGGTCGAACTTTTCTTTACCGTTGGGATAATCTTTTGTCACAACGGTCAGTAGTGTCACTTTCTTAATTCCGATCTCTTTCAGATCAGCCATTCCATGAACCAGATCTTCACTGGAAGCTGACAGGTCGAGGGCAAGCATAGCATGTGAGAATGTCATAATGGATCTCCGTAAATCAGGTTTTTGGAAGTATGTACCTTATTTAAAATACTGTGCTTATTTAAAGAGAATATTAATTCAAGACCACAAAGCGGCTATTCAAGCTATTCAAATTTAACTGCCATACTTCAATGCCAGGGAAAGCTGTCCTGAGTGTAAGGCCGTATGCGTCATGATCCGCGCCAAAGCCTGTGCCTTGGTTACCGTTCCAAATTCAGCCGTCGTCACTTTCACTTCCCAATCTTCTATACCCTTGATGGCATCATCAAGCTCTTTTTCTGCTCTTTTGATCAGATCAAGCAACTCGTTCAGATCCGTAAATTTTCCACGGTCTTTAGCCAGCGAACCGATAGTCTGGGCTTTGATCTCGAGATCATTCCCAAATACATTTTTGGCAAACAACAACTCCACCTCTGCCATATGGCGAAGCATCCATCCTACTGAATTTGAGTCGGGATGAAGACGTTTGCTCAGATCTTCTGCCGTCACTGAATCAAGTTGATTTGTTAAGCGTGTCCTGCCGGTTTCCCACATCTCATACATCATGGTTCATTGTTTTAAATGCTGGGTTATTTTTACCTATATATGGTGCTAAACGCTTTCACCTGCGATCTTAACAGCAACCTGCCAATTGGCCGGTCGTATCAACCCGTGGTTTACAAACGGTTGGTTTTACGATGAGCATAATGGTTACATCCTGAGGGGTTTCCACTATGCGTCCCACAGCATACCGGATGGTGTGATGCGATGAATCCCCAAATTCGATCAACAGTTCTGCCTCATCCTTATACTCGATCTTTTCACCTACGATCTCAAAGATCTTGAGTGCTTTTTCTGTTCTCCATTCTGCTACATCCCTGGAATCTTCATTGATCCAAAGCTGAACCACTGTTTCATCATACTGATGTGCATTCCCACCACAATCCACTGAATCAACCTTATGGTTTTGAATTTCCGTGATGTGCAGGTCACCCGAAAGGCGCGTATCATCAGGTAAAATGAAAGACAGGTCTTTGTTGGTGTTTGATACTAAGGTATTTATAAAGGTGTTGGTATTCATTGGTGTAACCTCATGTGGATTGATCTCAATTCGATATAAAATTTACTCATGGTTGTCACCCCGAGTCGTGTTTTGGTGTGTAAAAGGTTGAAGTTGTATTGCGCGAGGGGTCTCAAAGCTTGAACCAGCGAGCTGTATTAAACATTGAGATCCCTCGTGTTAAAAAGATCGATCCTTGGCCACTTTTCAGCCACTCGGGATGACAACTTCAAAGACATTTTCTCGAGTTCACGGTTGATAATTAATTATTTGATCTCACTAAATTCATCATGTAGAACATTTCGGTAGCGATCTGCCGGCAACGCTCATCATAAACCTCTGCTTCCCGTTCTGTTCCGTCTGCTTCCTTGGGATCTACATAGGTGATCGGTTTTCGGAATTCGGCTCCCGATACAAAGGGACAGTTTTCATCGGCATCGGAGCAGGTCATAATGGCGGCCAAGTTATTATCAGGGTTGATATCATCATCAAATTTCTTGGAGAAGCAGATCATGGGTTGCGACTGTTCACTGAATGAAACTTCGTACCGGGGATTATCTCCGCCGGGATCCTCAACTTTAAAGCCTGCCCGTTCAATAGCTGCCACTGCCCGGGGATTGAGGGCAGTGGCTTCGGTTCCACCGGAATAGGTTTCGATCTTATCAATATCATAGAAGGCGGCAGCTGTTTGTGTCCAGATCTGCGCCAGGTGACTTCGCCGGCTGTTATGCGTGCAGATGAAGTTCAGTTTGGCCGGTTTGCCGGCCGATAGTTTGGTCCTGATATAATTGGCAACTTCCTTCAGGTCCTTCTTTCGATCTTCTGAAATGGAACTGAAGTCTGATACTAGCCTCGTTATATAATTTTCTAATGTTGGGTACATATTCTTACTTATCGGTTCTCCTGTACCGTAGGGGCAATTCATGAATTGCCCCTACGGTACAGGGCTGTTAAATTGCCGGCTACAATTTTTTATCAACAACACCCTGAGCCCGGCTCACATGAAGCTGCCTCATCAGATGCTATCATGGTAACTTGATTCTTCTCGCCACCCGCTTTTTGTGCAAATACGGTAATACTGTAAATGCCGGCTTCACCTGAATTGAACTCTTCAATTTCCTGCTCATTCAGATACTGGCTCAAAATATCGACCGGGATCTCGATCGGCTTCTCTTTTTGGATCGTTAAATTCTCAAAACCGGCTTCTTTGATGTATCCCAGGTATTCATCCTTCTGTATGGCTCCTGCCACACACCCGGCATACATTTCTGCATCTTCACGCAAAGCCTCAGGAAGCTCTCCCTCCAGAACGATATCAGATATGCTGAAATGACCCCCGGGCTTCAAAACCCTGAAGATCTCCGATATTACTTTAGGCTTATCAGGCACAAGATTAAGCACACAATTACTGACCACCACATCTGCGACACCATCAGCAACCGGCATGTCTTCAATATCTCCATATCGAAATTCTACGTTGTTGAATCCGAGTTTATCAGCATTTTCCCGGGCTTTTTTGATCATGGATTCTGTAAAATCAATTCCCAGTACTTTACCTTCAGGTCCTGTTTCATGTCGCGCCACAAAACAATCGTTACCGGCTCCGGATCCCAGATCGATCACATAATCTCCTTGTTTGATCTTAGCAAACTGAGTGGGCAACCCGCATCCCAACCCAAGATCGGCATCCTCGCTGTAACCCTCGAGCTCACTGTAATCATCCGTCATGATATTATATACTTTTACCGAGTCTCCACCTGCTCCGCAACAGCTCCGTGCGTTATAGTCCTTCCCTTGCCGGCTGATCTCATCATATTTTTTACGAACGGTTTCTTTGAGTTCTTCAGGAGATTTTATATTTGTTTTCATGATATGAGTGTATGGGTCTTTGTTAAATTCAAATTGGCTAGCTAATTCAAAACTATCAGCAACAGTTAGGATTCTTACTTTTCAGATCTGAAAAGAATTCATCCAAAATTGACCTGAATGCTGTCAGGTTATCTTCGTCCAGGCAATAACAGGTTCTGATACCTTCTATCTCACCTTTTATAATACCTGCTGTTTTCAATGCCTTCAAATGCTGAGATACCGTCGATTGCGCCAGCGGAAGTTCTTCCGTGATGTCTCCGCAATAACAGGCATTTCGGCGAGCCAGGATCTCAAGGATCGCTATGCGGGCCGGATGTGACAGAGCCTTTGCAAATTCTGCTGCTTTCACTTCTTTTTTACTAAATAATTGTGCTTTTGTAATTGCCATGATCGTTTATCGTAATTATACGATGAAAGGTAATGTGAATTCTAATCATTCACAACAATTAGTTCAATGCTGTAAGGGCGTATCGTACTAATCCATGCAATCAAACATATCGGTATTAAAAAAAAAAAAAGAGAACCCCGGTTCCCCGGAGCTCTCCTTGATCAGCACACCTCACAGTTATGTGAGACGTATATTTTGACACAGTTCTAATTTAGTATCAGAAGGAGTACTTGTATCCGACACTAATACTGCGATGTTCATTATAGCTACTAAAGATCTGATCAGCGGTATTGAAGCCCTGGTAAAATTCATCTCTGGAGTCATCAAGTAAGTTGGTTACATTCAGACTGACCGAGGATTTTCCTTCCTCTCCCAATGTTTTATTCAGGCTAAAGTTCAAACTGTGAAACGGCTGAGAATACACATCAGGGAAAAGTCCACCACCAACGGCTGTCAGGGTCTCTCCTTTTACGTTATAGAAGAAACCGGCATCAAGTCCCGCTTCTGCGTTATCGTAGGTGAAGCCTGCATTGATGATATAAGGAGCCTGCCCGGCCATATCCCGTGTATCATCCACATTCTGCCCTTCTTTTTCTCCATTCTTTCGGGCTATGAATTCCTGCTCGGTCATATCGATCACAGACCGTACCAGGGTCACATTCGTACTTATTCCGAAATGACGGATCGACTCCGAAATGAATCCCAATGATTTACGGATCTCAAATTCTGCCCCGTATACTTCTCCATCTCCCACATTTCGCGGCTGAAATTCACTGGAAGTTTGCTGAACCTGAATGCGAACGAGTTCGATCGGGTCCTGAAATGACTTGTAGAATAAACTGGCAGAAAGCATTTCATTAAGCCCCATATACTTTTCCCACCGGAGGTCAACATTATTGATATAGGTCTCCCTCAGGTTACCATCCCATTCTCCAATGGCAAACAGACCGCCATTAAAGATACGATCGGATACCGGATCGAGGATCTGTGCAAAGGAAAGCTCTTTGAAGGAGGGCCTTGCGATGGTTCTGGAATAGGCCAGTCTTAGGTTTTGGTCGTTTCCTAATTCATAGCTCAGGTTTGTTGACGGAAACAGGTCAAGGCCATCAAGTACCTTTTCGTTATCAAGGTTATTTCCGGTTCCACCCTGAGCAAACAAGGCATCCCGGCCCGTATGTCGCTGAGTATACTGTTCAGCTCTCAATCCAACATATATTTTCAGTTTTTCGAATAAACTGAATTCATTGGATACATAGGCTGCGTAACTGTTCACGTTTGAATTATAGGCATTCGGGTTCGGATCCGGGTTTCCTGACTGATAGTAGATGGTTCCACCGTTTCCATAAATATTTTCATCAACCAATATCTCAGATGGATCCCCTTCCAGGGTTGGTTGTGAACCGAAAAATTGCATATTGAATGAGAGGATCTCAAAATCCCGTTCTTTGTACACATAGCTGCCACCTAACTTTAGTTTAGCAGGCATGTCGAACAGGTCGTATTCACGGGTAATATCTAAACGGTTGGCATAGTTCACCTCGTCCATATATCTCCAGATGCGACTTGGGAACCCTCCTGCCCCGGCATTGAATCGTGGGTTTGCCCCTGTCAGCGATAGTGTATAAGCCGTTTTACGGATATCGGGATCGGTCATTGATGATAGGGTCATTGCTGATCTCCAATTGACCTCCCAATTGGTGTTATCAAAGTAATTGACCCCGTTCAACATCAAGTTGGTGATACTTCTCTGACCATACTCCAGATTATAGGAATCAGCCGTATAACCGGATTGCCCGGGAGCATCCTGACTATTATCAATAAAGAAATTACCGGCTGTACTCTCTCCATTCTGAAGATGCATGGCCGTCAACTTATACTTTGAGTTGTCTGCCTTGAATGCTATACCGGTTAAACCACCAAGAAGAACACTTTGCTCAGATAATGTTCCGTTTTGCCTTGTTGCATAGATAAGGTCATAAGCGGTCGGATCAGGTTGATTCTGATACTCACCCAACTGATAGTTACTGTAATGATTTGACGAACTCTTGTACGTCAAAGACATGATATAACCTAGCTTTTTATCATCGAACACATTGTATTGGTTACCGAGAGTAAAGCTGGCACTGTAATTTGCAAAATTGGTTGCGGTGTAAGGACCCAAAGTCGGATTGAAACCGTTTACGAAATCATACACTTCCTGACTTGAGTTTCCACTGATCGGGGATGGGATATCAGAGTTACCGGCACCCTCAGGGAGTTCCCGCGTACCGCTGTCAAATCCAAGAAAATCGGTATTGCTTCCATCATAGGTCAAAAAGTCACTGTTGAAGTGCATGTCAGGATTATAATCGAAGCTCATTGAGAAATCGTAGATGGGTTCTTCCGGAAAATCGATAGTTTCAATATCAACGATCCCACCTGTAAAATTAGCCGGCATCTCTGCTACAGCTGTTTTTGTGATCACCATGTTATTGATCAAATTAGTGGGAAAGATATCGATCTGTAAGCTGTTGCGGTCCGGGTCCAGACTTGGGATCTCAACCGAATTCAGCATGGTTTGAGTATATCGGTCACCCAAACCTCTTACATATACATACTTACCACCTTCCACAGATACGCCGGTCACGTTCTTCAGGGCTTCCGCTGCATCAGAAACTCCGATCTTTGAAAAAGCTTCAGCGGAAATACCATCAATAACATTCGCTGAATTCATTTTTGCCGTCATAATGGCGGCTTCGGAAATTGTAACACGTGATGAGGTCACTACCACTCCATCGAGTTCAGTAATAGCAGGATTCAATCGGATGTTACCAAGATTGGTTACCTCACCTTCATCTATCTCAACATCCTCAACTTCTATGGTTTGGTAAGAGATATAAGAGATTCGAAGGGTATATTCGCCGGGATCCAGTTGTAATTCAAACTTTCCGTCAAAATCGGACGTGGTTCCGGTTCCTTCACTTTGAATATATATAGTTGCACCGAATATGGGTTCGGCTGTTTCATCGTCAATTATAGTTCCTCTTAGTGTCCCTTTTTGAGCAAAGGCATTAAGTGAAAAACTACAAGCCAATAATAATATTGGCAGAAATTGTTTTATCATTTTCATTTGTGCTGATCTTTTTATTTCGAGAAAATGGGTGTTAATAAAAATTGCCTGCCCTTCTTTCATAAAGGGCAAGCAATTAACTGGTTGTCTATGTTTAAAGTCCTATGCTGCTTAGTGCACCTGAAACGCTGGCCCATGTGAAGCCGAATACACTTACATCTGCACCTACCGTTGCGCTTGCTACATCATTTACTGCAGTAACTTCAGCATCAAGTCCACCTGTGAAGTAATCTGCAACAGTAAGTCCGCTTGGGATAACCGCTTCGATATTGGTTATAGAATAACCGTTAGTGTTTGAGGCATAATCTGTGTAATCGCTTGAGATCACGTGAGCAGGTGAGCCTTCATTCACTCCCAGTCCAAAGAAGAATATGTTATTCATATTCACATCCGTGTTTGCATCCACATCGATCATAAGCTCAGAACCATTTCCTTCCATGTAGACGGTAGCATTCTGAATGGTATGACCTGTGCTTGTAAATGAACCTTCAGGGCCATCCAGCTCAAAAGCTGATCCACTTGGGCTTACAATAACAACGTTATCCAGGGTTCCTGACCAGGCCTGATCGGAGTCGATGGAATCATCACCGCTGTTCCATACCAGTACATTAGTTACATTCACTGTTCCGCCGAAGAATTCAACACCATCATCCTGATTCGCAACGATCTCGATGTTTTCAACCACGGTTCCGTTTCCTACACCACCAAGTGTCAGACCATTGATCTCGTTTCCTTCACCAATGTTGGCACCACCATGACGAATAGTTATGTATGTAAGTGACCCGGAACTATCAGTTGGGTCATTACCGCCGTACAGGCCATTTGGATCAGAAGATGGAATTCCTTCGATCTGAATTTCAACAACATCACCACTGGTATTGGAAGCAGAGATAGGGGCATTACCGAGAACGATCACTCCTCCCCAAAGTCCATTGATATCAGCATCCAGGTTTGGACTTCCGAAATTACCGGCGTCCACATCTTCCGGTGTGATCTCATCTGCAACAGAAGTAAAGATAATTGGTTGTGTCGGTGAACCATCGGCTAAAAGGGTTGCATCACGGGCTACAAGAAGAGCGGAGGCGTTTGACCCTGTTCCAGCTTCACCCTTAATAATAACACCGGGCTCTATCTCAAGAGTAGCACCGGCTTCAACAGTAATCCGTCCACCAAGCACATAGGTTTTACCATCTTTCCAAATAGTGTCTGAAGTAATATTATCAGTCACTGTAATTGTATTACTTACGTTTATTACAGCCGTTGCATTATCGGTCAGGCCATCTGAATCGGTTACTTCGAGTTCAACCGTTCCGGAACCTATTGCTGTTGGTATAAATTCAACTACCACTGTACCAGAGGTTGCGCCAACAGATGGCTCAGAAGTAATAGTGGCTGTGCCATTTTCTGCGGTTACACTGGCAGAGGCATAACCACCGTTAATGGTAATATTGAAAGTGATCTCTACCGGTTCGTCAACCGTTCCGCTAGATTGTGCCGGTGTTTCAACAGATGGGGCTTCTGATTGTTCAGCACCATTAGAGTTGTCGTCACCGCAAGAGATGAATAGTACTGATGCCAACGTAATTGTGGCTAAATACTTGAATGTATCTTTGAGTTTCATGGACTTTTTGTTGTTTTGAATATTGGATTTTGATTTCAAACAGAACCAGAAATTGAGTTTCACAACTTGGAATCAGATTTAATACTGCTGTACTGTTTTCACGAGCTAAAATAGAGGGCGCACGTTTATGCAATGTTACCCATGAATTATCCTTTAGTTATCCGAACTTTATGCTAATGTTAAGAAGGGCACTCATTAGCTTATTTCGATGAAGGGCATAAAAAAAGAGGCACTGAACCGTTCAGTGCCTCTTCAAACTATTAATAAAAATGGGGTATTATTCTTTTTCTTCCTCAGATGATGTCTTTTCTTCTTCAGCTACCGACTCCTCACTGATGATCTCAGCATCCGAAGCTTCTTGTTCAGCTTTCTTACTTTGAGCAGGAGATCCATCTGACTTACCATTCTTAGATTCCTTGGAATCTTTCTTCTCAAAAATGCCGTCCGGATATTTTCCGTGAGGCCGGTCTCCCAACAGGTCTCTTAATGCATGGTGATCAAGTACTTCTTTCTCAAGCAGGGTCTCAGCTAGTTTTTCCAACTCCCCTTTATGTTTCTTAAGCAGCTCGATAGTGCGATCATGATTCTTGTCTATGATATTTCGCACTTCCTGATCGATCTGCTGACTTGTGGCTTCAGAATATTTCTTATTGAAACCATAACTGTTTTCAGCATTTTGTGAATCTTTCAGGGAAATGTAACCAAGTCCTTCACTCATACCATATTCTGCCACCATGGCAAATGCCATTTTGGTAATTCTCTCAAGATCGTTTTGAGCACCCGTGGATATTCTGCCAAAAATGATCTCCTCGGCAACTCTTCCTCCAAGTAAGGCACAGATCTTGTCATCCAGTTCCTCAGTGGTCATCAGGAATCGTTCTTCCAGAGGTGTTTGCAAGGTATAACCCAATGCAGCCAGACCACGAGGAACAATACTTACCTTCAGAACAGGATCGGTATGTTCAAGGAACCAACCTACAATGGCATGTCCCGCTTCATGATAAGCTACTATCTTTCGTTCCTGAGGACTGATCAATTTATTCTTCCTTTCAAGTCCTGCGATCACTTTCTCAATGGAATCCTGGAAGTCTTCCATCTGAATATTTTCTTTCTCTCTACGAGCTGCCAACAGTGCTGCCTCATTACATAGATTTGCCAGGTCGGCTCCGGCAAAACCGGGAGTTTGAGAAGCCAACACTCTCAGATCGATATTATCACCGAGCTTAAGTTTTTTAGTATGCACTTTAAGTATCTCGACTCGACCATTCAGGTCAGGTTTATCGATCATGATCTGACGGTCAAAACGACCAGGTCGGAGCAGAGCAGAGTCCAGTATATCCGGACGGTTGGTAGCAGCCATCAGGATCACACCCTTATCAGAGTTGAACCCATCCATTTCACTCAGAAGTTGGTTCAATGTGTTCTCACGCTCATCATTGGATCCCATTGCCATTCCACGTCCCCGCGTTCTACCAATAGAGTCGATCTCATCAATGAAAATGATACATGGTGCTTTTTCCTTAGCTTGTTTGAACAGATCACGTACACGGGCAGCTCCAACACCCACAAACATTTCAACAAAGTCTGAACCACTCAGGCTAAAGAAAGGGACACTCGCTTCACCGGCCGTTGCTTTTGCAAGCAAGGTTTTACCGGTTCCGGGAGGACCTACAAGTAAAACACCTTTTGGAAGCACGCCCCCAAGCTTGGTGAATTTTTGAGGATTTTTAAGAAACTCCACAACTTCCTCAACTTCTGCCTTGGCTTCCTGCAAACCGGCAACATCTTCAAATGTTACCTTCGTCTCGGTCTGTTGGTCATAAAGAGATGCTTTATTTTTACCAATGTTGAGAACCTGTTGTCCCGGGTTCATTTTTCTGAAGATGAAGATCCAGATAACGATAAGTACCGCTATCGGTATCAGCCAGATAAAGATCCCGCTGAACCAGTCTTCCTCGATCCTCACGTCAAATGCTACGTTATTAGACTCAAGTATTGGTCGAATTTCATCATTTCGCAACATGGTAGTACTGAACTTTTTAAACTGTTCAGTTCCACTGGTGGCAAAAGGATTATTATTTTCAGATTGATCAGGGCGGGATATGATTCCATCAGAAAGTGCCTTATCTGAATATGTACCCGTGATATCAACACCATTAGTGATGGTAATATCAGAAACGTAGCCATTCTCTACATGGTCCAGAAATTCACTGTATTTAATTCGGTTACCGGGTTCAGCCGGAAAAAACAGAACTTGTGCCAGTAAAAGCACGAAGAATAAAACAAAAATACTCCAGGTAGGAAATTTTGGGGAATTACCTTTTCCCTTCTTCCCGTTTGGTTTGATCGATTTCTTTTTTTTGGGATTATTTTGCGCCATCAAATATTAGCTTATGAAATTTTTATAATAGAAGTAATATAAGGAACCTGATACTCAAATAAGTCAGATCAGGTTATTAGTGTAATGATTGAAACGGTAGTTTGGCAAAAAACGTGCCATTGCTCATGTTATGACAAATCATCAAACGAAACGAGATCCCCTTCTGCTGTTTGCATTTTCATACCCTCTTCATTAGGTCTCATTCTACCTATAACCACAAAATCATTGAATTCCTTGGCAAATTTTTCGACCTGTTTTTCGGGAAGCGTAAACATAAGTTCAAAATCTTCACCTCCAAAGAGCGCGTACCGGTCTACATCTTCCTGCATTTCGTCTGCTACCTGCCTTGTTTCTATGGCTATTGGTATAGCAGCCTGATATATAGTTGCCCCAATTTCAGAAGCTTCGCATATGGCACTCAATTCACTCACTAACCCTTTGGAAAGATCGATCATGGAGCTTGGGATCAAGCCATGTTCTTTCAGGCCCTCAACAAGGTCTTTTCTTGCTTTGGGAACCAGTTGTCTTTTTACTACAAACTGGTAATCCCCTAATTCAGGTTGCACGGCATCATCTCCGTGCTCTTCCCAGTGTTTTTTCTCTCTCATCAATATTCTAAGTCCGGCAAGGGCCCCGCCAAGGTCTCCGGTCACGCAAATTGCATCCCCGTCTTTAGCTCCCTTTCGATAACTGATCAAATTCTTATCTGCCTTTCCATACACACTTATAGAAACTACCAGATTGGCATGATTGGCTTTCAGATCACCGCCAACCAATTCAACTCCATATTCTTTGCCTGCAGTATATATCCCCTTATATAGGTCCTCGATCATTTGTACAGACATCCTATTAGGTGCTGCCAGATTGATCAACATGGTTTCCGGTTCACCGTTCATGGCATAAATATCGCTTACAGCAGCAGAAACGATCTTATAACCTAAATGATGAAAAGGAGTATAGGTAGGATCAAAATCCACTCCCTCAACAAAGGTTTCTGAAGTTAATAGTGTGAGACTGCCATCCTTTTCTTTTACAACAGCGGCATCATCACCTACTGACTGTATGACATTCTCGTTCTTAAATGAATCAAAGTTGGTGAGCTTATCTAACAGGCCTTTAGAGCCTATACTTTGAATGGTCTGAAAAGTATCGGACATGAATTATAGCTGGGTTAAAATAAAAAAAGGCACCTGCATCCGGAGACACAGTTGCCTTAAATCGTTATACGATATGCTTAAGGTTCGCGTCTTGTAGAGTAGTTGATCCTAAAGGCACTCGCTTTTTTCAGTTCTTCCTGTACATCGGTTAGAAGTCCGAATTCAGAGCTCTCATCTACACGCAATGATACAATCAATTTTGGTTGTTCACGCAGTTTATCGTACATGAGATTACGAATTGCTCCAATGTCTTCCACTATGGCATCGTCGATCTGAACTTTATCTTCACCAAGTTGATTACCCGGTAAACGTTCAGGACCAATGTAAACATATGAAAGCAATCGCTTTTGTTCGATCTTTTCGATGTTTTCAGCCTGAGTCAAATTGACCCTAACCTTTAGAGTTACTTCTCTCAACACGGTGGTAACCATGAAGAAGAAAAGAAGCATAAATACAACATCGGGCATCGCAGAGGTTGGTACCTCCTGCTTACTTCCACCTCGTTTTTTCTTGAAATGTGCCATTAGCTATCTCCCGGTTCTGCGATTGATATTTTCTTAGGATACATATCAGTGATCTGGTTATACTGAGGGCTGTCGTCCTGTAATGCACCGAAAGGTACACCATAGTTTGCCCGTGATGCAGCATCACGCAATTCTTTATATGCTCCCATAACCTCATCCAACATATCTACATAAATGCGATAGGGTGTCTGACGTTGTGTTTTCACAGATACAATGGCCATATCCGGAGATTCGGATAAATTAGGGTCATTGGTAGGGTTATCAATGAACTCTTTCAAGCGTTCTTTAACTTCTGTTAGTTGATACGGTTGATCATCCATCAATACGCGTCCTTCTGCATTCACCAGAATATTCATCAAGTTTCTCTCCTTGATGGGTGGTGGTTCCTGATCTTCTTGTAATGGTGGTGGTAGCACCAGACCAATACCGGTATCCACATTAATAGTGGTGGTTACCAGGAAGAAAATAAGGAGAAGGAATGCGATATCGGCCATAGATGACCCATTGATTTCAGCACTTTCCCGTTCTCGTTTCTTCAATAACATATTTGAGTCCTAACTAAAACTTAAATGTTCCACGAAGACCCGTAAGGGCGATCGTGAGTATCATAAAGGCCATCATAATGGTAGCGGTCAGCACACCAGCTTTGGCATATTCGCCAGTCACTGCATATGAGATACCGAACACTACAAATGGAACAGCCATCATTCCGATCTTTTTATAATCCTGCTTACCGAGCATGAGGCTTCTGACACCTGCAAATACCATCGTCAGAACACCCAGTAATATCAAACCGGCAGCAAGTCCTACACTAATTGTTTCCATTGTTGAATCCTTTTATTGATTTGAGTTCTTATTAGGCGTCGTTATCAGCCTTAGGAACAAGGTCTTTTCCTTCATTCAGAAGAATAATGGAATCAATAAGAGTGATGGAACTTTCTTCCATATCAGCGATCAGACGGTCAATTTTAGATACACAATAGTTGTATCCGATCTGCAGAATAATACCCGCTATCAAACCACCGGCTGTTGTTAAAAGAGCTGTTTTAATACCACCGGCTACAATACTTGGGGAAATATCGGCAGCAGCTTCAATATCATCGAATGCCTCGATCATACCTACTACTGTTCCAAGGAATCCAAATAGTGGAGCAATGGCAATGAATAGTGACAACCATACAAGACCTCTTTCGAGGAAGCTCATTTCAATAGAACCATAGGCAGAAATTGCTTTCTCTGCAGCTTCGATCCCTTCGTCAGACCGCATAAGGCCGGCTTGGAATACGGAGGCAACAGGACCGCGAGTTTGTGCACATAATTCTTCAGCAGCATCGATGCCACCTTCCTGAAGTGCTTCTTGTACGTTAACGATAAATTTACGTGTATTGATGTCAGCAAGGTTGAGGGTAATAATACGCTCAAGGAAAATAGCGAGACCGAGGATCAATGTGATCAATACAGGCCACATCCACCCGCCTTCGTTACCTTCGTTAAATTTTGCTACGACAACATTAAAAAACCCTTCGTCAGCAGGGGCTTGTAAAAGAAAAAGAGCAATCGACGATATCATGTCTACTCCACTAATTGTTTAATTGTTAAAGGCTAAGATTAATGAGCAAAAAGAATAGTTCATTTTATACTAAATGTCAAAGTAACATCGTTCTTAAAAAATCTTTTTTACGTAATGTTACTCTATTTGCGGAATTGATTCCCACACTCTTTAAATCCCATTTCTGACATTAAAAATTAGCACTTAATACCAGTTTTGCAACATGAATAGCAGGATTTCCCTGAACTGTTCGCCCATCATAGTTAAATGTTAAACGCAAGAGATCACTCGTTCTAAGGCTACCTGTGAACGACCAGATCAAGTTACTACCCTCCCCGGTCCCTTCTGTTAGTTCGTAAGTACCGTAAGTTGTTGACCGCCCATCTAAGCTTGTATTTCTATACTCCAAACTAAAATTCGCCTGTAGCTTTCTCATTATATAGGTACGCTGTACAGTTCTGACTTTCCACAATTCGGCCCGGGTTTCTTCAGTTTGTGCGAGATCGGTCTTATTTATATAGGATATACTCAGATCCATATTCCAGTTTCTACTAATGGTTGCATTGATTCCCGGAGTCAAAGAGTAACTTCTAATATCAAAATTCCTATTTGTGATGGTACTGCTGATCGTTGTGTTCTTTCCCCTGACCATATCAAACCTTGCCTGAGTCCTGCTGCCAATATCGATCATTGCGTTCAGATACTGAGTCAACAACTCTGTTTCAAGGGCCTCTCTGCTGCGCCGGTTCAAACTATTACTGTTGGTAATCCCAACTGAAACATCAGCACCCTTAACCGCCCCCAGGAGGTCAAGTTCCTGTTCCCACCGGATTCGGCCAAACAGGGTGGTTGAATCGTTTTGAAAACTATTCAATCTCAGTAGGTATACATTTCCAATTTCATCAGTGGTCGAGTTCTCAGTGATATCAATTCTTGATCTGAGGCTTAATCCTGAATACCAGGCCTGATTACTGCCTCCATTAAATGGCCGGAAGGTATTTATAAAACGGGTATTAAGATCCACAACGGGTAATAGATCGTCATTTGGCAAGAATTGCCTGATATATGTACCCTCATTGATACTTACTTCAGGAAAGAATTCGTCTATCTGTCTCACACCATCGTTATTCAGGTCATCCCACACATACTGTCCAATTTCAGGCCCCACTTCAATGTATGCTTCCTCAAGCAGTGCGCGGCGTTGCGTATTGGCTTCATAAAATACCTCACCTTCAAATAGGCTCATATCTGAACCATAATCCGTGACTGACCTTACCAGTATACCTCTTCGGTTTGCAACAGCCCCACTGTTCAAAAATGCGTCTGAAAATTCTTTGTTTCTGATACGCACCTCATTTGTCGTATTGAAATTTCCCGAGGGGTTAACGGAAAGTCGGTATCGCTGCTCGATCGCTTCTGCCCTTTTTTCAAAACGGTTATTCAATATACCTGCCTCACTTCTGTAGGCCATACTTACATCGAGGTCAAATGTCCTGAATGCAATTTTCACCCCCGGCCCAACGTCATAGAATTTTTCTGACCTTGGTAACAGTGAGTCTGATGATAGATTCCTTTGGTTTCTGTTTTCCTGCTCGAAACTCACATATGGCATAATTTGAGTTGAACCGACCTCAAAAAAAGTCGAAAGATCCCCCTTCTGCCTAAACCAATTGCCCTTTTCAATTAACTCTTTATCCTCACTTGTGACCCAATCCTGGGTATATGAAAAGCTAAGATCATCCGGCAGATCTATTGAAACGGAAGAATTCTGTCTCTTACCCTTAAAACGATTCAGGTCGATGGTGCCATAACCGGCAGAGATAATTGTAGAAGCATTGGGGCTTAAACTGGTCTTCACTTCATTGATGATTTCTTTCCCGACTGACCCTCTGTTAATATTCCAGGTCCTGTCAAACTCTATCTCTCTGGTTCGCTCAAAGAATTCAAAATTATTTCCGGTGTATCTTCGGTTGAATTGAGCGCTGAAGGTTCCCAATCCGGTATCGGTCTCTTTAATCTTTACTCCTGATGTGTAACCAATATCTGTATTATCTCCGTCGTCTGCATTTGAAAACCGATTGGCATCGTAATCACTAGTTGCAAACTCACCCGTCAATTCGATGTGATCATTTACATTGTACCCTCCTCTGAGTGCTATCATCTGTTTAGCTTCCGGGGCATCAAGCTCCCTGAAAGGGGTATAATCTCCGTTTCCTTCGCCTACCCACTCATACAAAAATCCGTTCGTTTGACCTGTTGCCCTCCGATAGCTTCCTTCTCCCTGAGGCACCTTCGTAAATTGAACTCTATATATAGATGAAGGGTCACCGGGCCGATGCTCGTATATTGTAAGGGGTTCAGCATTTATAGTAGTATCCACTTTCGTATAAAGTATATAACGCTCTCTCTCCTCTGCGGTTGCAATCTGAGCCCCATCGATCACAGCCTGATCCAGATCATCTCCCACCTGCTGAAGCAGCTCAATATCAGACGAACTTAGTGTACGCTGTGATAGCAATTCGTCTCCATCTGCCTGCCTTATCACTGTTGCACCAAGTTCCAACCTGCCATTAAAGAATGAAGTTCTTGTTTCTCCGGCAATTGCAGTATTGGTGAAATTTTGATCCAGATATTCATATTCAATGATGATCCTGCTTTCATCTGTAATGAGTTGCTGATTGGTAAATGTGATCTCCCCAATTCCATAATCAATGATATAATCATTTTCAGCCCCCCTGCTCACCCGTTGACCATCGATATACACTTGCTCCGTTCCAGCTAATATGGTTATAAACTCCTGCCCGTTTGAGTTTGTTAATCTATAAGGTCCCTGAACGCCATCCTGCCCGTTAAACCGCATTGACCTGTAAGTACCTCTGACCACAGAAAAAGCAGCCTGATAATCTCCATGATCCAGACTTAGTGCTCCGGTTGCTCCTTGCAACCTGCGGTTAAACCTTGCAAAAGAGCTGTTATTCAAGCTAAGATCCACGTCACCCATAGCCACTATGGAATTAGGAGCCTCGATCTCTATAAAGACCTTGTCAAACTCTCTCAGGTTTTGAGTGGTACCGTCAGGTTGAATTGGGATGCTTTGATCCGTAAGTGAAGCATTGATATTTATGCTCTCAGTCAATGCGCCGGAAAGTTCAAAATTCAATCCACTTTCCAGTGAAAAATCCTGATTGGACCCCACGATTATGCCACGACTCAAACTTCCGGATTGCCTGAGGTCTGAACCATAGAGTGTGTTACTTCCGGAATTTCTTAGTGCCATTTGCAGTGAATCCGGTTCATCATACCAGGAGCTGTCAATTTGCCTGGGTACAAGATTCTGATAATTCCTGGAAAAAGAATATGGCAATTCGCGGAATCTGATCTGAACATTATAGTATACGCTTACCCCTCTACTTCCCGGGAGAAAGCGTAACCTTCCCTCCTGCTCATTGAATATCCAAAGTGAATCTCCAATAACCGTATCGCCGGATGAGATATCAATGGTGTTTGGCATAACCCATTCACCAATGAAAAGGGAAGTATCTGTTGGCAGAGAGGAATACTTATATACACGCTCAATGGATGACTGAGCATTAGATTCAGACGTACCTAAAAAGCACTGCATCATAATGCAGATGGCATAGATTATAGCGTACTTGAAAGGCCGGGCTGTCAGAAAATTTAAATTTAGTTAGCAGTTGGTCAAGGCTAAAGCTTTCAAAGCTAATGGTCAACCGTTAACGATTTTTAAAAGCCCGAAGTCCTTTATCCAGAAATGCTATAAAATCTTCTTTTTTACTATAGCCAAGGCTCTGAGCGATCACCCTTTCAGTTTGGGGATCTACGATGGCGTAAGTTGGCAATGCTACGTTACCGGTCAGTTCAAACTGAAACATCTGGTTTTCGGGACCATCGGGACCACCGTCCGTATACAGTTTTACCAGTTCCATTTGCTCGAATCGTTCAACCACTTCAGCCAGTGGAAATACATTGGACTCCATAGCCCGACAGTTTGTACAGGTGTATCCTGTAAAATCAATAAAGATCGGAACACCTTCTTGAAGAGCAATTTCTTTAGAAGCTTCAAAATCCTTGGACCATCCTTCATCTACACTGTTAGCAGCACCTGTACCTCCAGTAGTACCGATGGATGCCACTAAACTGACATCCGTCGCTTGTTTTGGAGGTAAAAAAGCATCCCAAATTCCAAGTGAAGACCCCAAAAGTCCCGGTATGAGATAAAAACTAAATAACAAGAATGGAATGGCTAACAGCATTCTTCCTGTGGATATACTTTCCGGTTTTTTCTCATGCTTAAGTGAATAGCTGCCAAGCAGGTATAATCCTGTGAGCAGAAATATGGCGATCCATGCCGCAATTGTCAGGGGACGTGAAACAACTCCCCATTCCCAAACCAGATCTACATTAGACAGGAATTTGAAGGCTGCTGCCAATTCTATAAAACCGAGGATCACTTTTACGATATTCATCCAGGAACCACTTTTGGGTAGTGATTCCATCCATTTTGGGAAAACTGCCAATATTACAAAGGGGCTTGCAAAAGCAGCAGAAAAACCGATCATTCCTATGATCGGATAAAACCACTCCCCCCCGGTCGTGGCTGCAAATACTCCTCCAACGAAAGGTGCTGTACATGAAAATGAGACGGCACTGATCGTCAAAGCCATAAATAAAATACCGGCGACTCCTGAGCTTTGATTGCTTTTGCGATTCAACCAATTGGTAAGCTGATGGGGTAACTGAAGCTCGTACATACCCAGCAGGCTGAAAGCAAAAGCTACAAGAACAAAAGCGATAAATAAATTAACCCATGGGTTTGATGCAAAATTCTGAGCCCCGGAAACCCCGAACACGGCTGCCAGTAAAATACCTAAAAGTGTAAATGTAGCGACAATAGCTAAACCAAAGAGAAAGGCTTTACCTACGGCTTTGCCACCCTCATCCTGTTTGGCAAAATAGGATACGGTGAGCGGGATCATAGGGAAAACACATGGGGTCAATAAGGCTGCAAAACCGGCAAGAATAGCGATCCATAGGAAGGAAAAGATCCCATCTCCTCCAATGGCTGATTCTCTGATCTCAGCCTGTGAACCTGATACTTCGGCAGTATTACCATCAGAGAGCGCTTCAGATACAGGATCGGCTGCTACTCCGGTTACCATAACCCCTGCCACAATAGATTTAGTAGTAGGCGGTAAACATACCTTATCATCACACACCTGATAATATACTTCAATATCCAGGTTTTGCCTTCCTGTTTCAGAAGTTTTGACTGCAACAGGAATGGTGAACTCAGCAAAATTACTATGCCACCCTAATTCGGCTTCAAAGTTGGGATCGAATTCAATATCTGCATCCGATTCCTGAGCTTGTCCGACGATCACAAAATTGGCCGATTTGGCAGAAAATTCAGTGGGGAACGGGCCAGCGTCCTTATCATTAAGGACAGAATATAAGTGCCAATTACCTTCGATAGAGGCATCCACCTTAACTTCAAAGACCTCCCCCGCTAATACGGAATCAGGTGCTTCAGAGAGGGTGAATTTGACAGGATCAGGTATTTGTGCCTGAATAAAAAATGGGGATAACATCAGAATGATGATCCCCATTAATTTGATTTGCAATGATTTCATTTAAACTAATTTCTGTAGTTGTTCAGGTTAAACCTGTTCTAAGATGATGTACACTGAATGAAACTTACTTTTTTCGAAATTAGTGCCTGAAATCCCGAATGATTAGTATCATTCGTCTTTGACAACCCAAAATTTAACTTGTGGTTTCAGGTCACCTACCAGGCTTACAGTAGCGGTATATTCACCGAGACCTTTAACTTCCTGATCAAGTGTAATATCTTTTTTCTCAACAAGAATATCACGCTCTTCCAGTGCCTTGGCAATATCTGCGTTGGTAACGGTACCGTGGATCTTGTCTTCATCGCCGGTAGTTACTGAAATAGTAAGTGAAGTTACTTCAAGTTGTTTAGCCAGTTCTTTGGCTTCATTTACAGTCAATTCAGCCTGACGTGCAGCTTCTTTCTTCAATCTTTCAAGTTCCTGAATGGCTCCTTTAGTTGCCATTACTGCTTTGCCTTGTGGGATCAGGTAATTTCTACCATATCCATCCTTCACATCAACAACTTCTCCGGATTGTCCTAATTTTTCTACGTCTTCTCTAAGAATGATCTTCATAATACTGTTCTATAAATTTTATCGAAGGTTTTCAGCTACATACGGCATCAGTGACAAAAAGCGAGCTCGCTTGATGGCCGTTGTTAACTGGCGTTGATGTTTTGCACTTGTTCCTGTAACACGACGTGGAAGGATCTTTCCCTGATCGTTGGTAAAGCGCTGAAGGGTATCAACATCTTTGTAGTCAATGTACTCGAGTCCGGCACGTGTGAACTTACACTGCTTAACTTTGCGCTGATTCTTTTTCGGGTGTGATGGATTCTTAATCATAATTCAATTCCTTTAATGAGTTTTGCTGTTTAATCGTCGTCTTCTTCGTTGTCCTCATCTTCGTCTTCAATAGCGAAGATATCAGGAACTTCATTCTTTCTCTGAAGCTCTCTGTGACGCAACATTTTTGCATCATATTTGAGGGTTAAAAAGCGAAGAACGTTATCGTCAATACGTAACTGTCGTTCAACAGAAGCGATCGCTTCAGCAGGAGCTGTGAAGTACATATTCACATAGTATCCACTTCCTTTTTTGTCGATGTCGTATGCAAATTGACGCAAGCCCCACTCATCAACTTCATCAATTTCACCGCCGTTATCTTCGATAAGCTTGTTAACTTTATCAACGGTCTCTTTAAACATGTCCTCTTCGAGAACAGGATTTATGATATAGGTAAACTCGTAATAGTTTTTGCTCATTTTATATATGTTTTTCTTTGGGTGCTTTCTGAGATGAAAGCAGTCACTCTGGTACTTTACCGAGCAACAGAAGACCTGAAGATACGCTTTTTTTAGCCATTATTACAACAGCAGAATTGTATAACAAACTTTGTCTTTACTCTGCTTCTATAACCGTGTTCAGATATAGATTTAAAGTAATAAAATGATTCTCCGGTTACGGCATATAACCATGAATATGCTTAAGCCCCTTTTATGAGCTAACGTCCTCTATTGACCGGGCGAGATCAATATCCTTTTGAGTTACTTTATTACCTGCATCATGAGTACTCAATGAGATCTTAACTGTGTTGTATACATTGAATAATTCAGGATGATGTCCATGTTTTTCAGCTTCCAAACCAACCCTTACAATAAAACCAAGGGCTTCGCTGAAATCACCGAAGCTAAACTCTTTATTTAGCTTATCATCTTTGAATTCCCACCCGGTTAATGAATTAAGTTCTTTATCGATATTTGATCGCTTCATTGGGTCTGCCATATCTACGCTGTTTTAGATTATCGTTATTACTATTTACACTTACAGAGTGAGTCTGAATTCAAAATAGTTCCATAAACCCACCTTCATTTCTGATTTCAATGAATCACCTGTGAACTTCATTATCCCTTAATATAACCTGCCTATTGTTCGTGCTCTTAAATTAAATATTTGTGTAAACCCGGAACGCAAAAGTCATTTACAATATTTAAAGGATATGAGACACCACTTTTGATAATCTTTCAGAGGTTATTTAACTATCTCTATTATTTAAATATCGTTGGTTCACCTGTTCTAATAAAAGTCTAATTAACATTTTAAGAATATTTCAGAATTTGTATGTTAATGAGCATTAGAAAATTAATAACAAACCTAGTATTGTCTAAATTTTGAAGTCATTATCAGCTCAAAACCTCATTGCCTCTTTTATCAGCCTGATGGCTTTTTGGTATGTTATGAGTGGTTTTTTTGATCTAACACACTCTGTGATGGGGATTGTGAGCGTGGCAATCGTGATGGCTGTAAACTACAGGCTTAAGGCACACTCATATTTTGCTGATGAAACGGATGTGATCAAAGATCTGAGGTTCATTTATATGCCCTATTACTTTGGCTGGTTACTGGTACAGATCATTACTTCAGGGATACAGGTTGCCAGAATTTTGTTAAGTCCTTCTTTACCTATTAAGACATCCGTGGTAAAGTTCAGGGTTGAATTTCCTAATCCCCATTGTAAAATGATTCTCGGAAACTCTATCACTCTGACACCGGGCACCTTAACTGTTGACATAATCGGAGATGAATTCATTGTTCATTCCATATCACCGGTTTCATTTGAAAGCATTGCCAGTGATGTAATGCCTCAAAAGGTCTTAAAATTGTTTAAAGCAGAAGCTGAACAGGTTGTGTACGATTTCAGGGTCATCCATAGCAAAGAGGAGCTGATCTAATGGAAAGTTTCTTCCTTTACAGTGCCGTCATACTTACTGCTATTATTGCAGTGCCTGCCTACCGTGTCATCAAAGGTCCAACAGTTTTTGATCGCCTGGTAGGCACTAATGCCATTGCAACCAAAACGATCGTTTTGATCTGCCTTATTGGGTTCATTTATGACAGAATAGGCATGTTCATAGATATCACACTGGCCTATGCTATCCTGGGATTCGTAGGCTCGCTAACTATTGCAAAATACTTCTCATCTGAGAACACAAATTTCCGTTACGATGATTGAGATCAGTAATATCCTGACCATATTTTTTGTTGTTGCAGGTATCTTCTTTCTCCTAATCGGGAGTATTGGCACAATACGGCTGCCCGATTTTTATTCAAGAACTCATGCCACCAGTAAGAGTGATACCCTTGGTATGATGCTTATCATAATCGGTTTGATCATATATGAAGGCTTTAATATCAACAGCGGAAAGTTATTCCTCATACTCCTGTTCATCCTACTGGCTAACCCGATCGGTGCTCACGCATTGGCAAGGGCTGCAATTAATTCTGGGTTGATGCCAACCTTCAAAGATAATGGCAAGAAAAAGGAGGATGGCTGATGTATTGGGAGCTGGAACTTATTTTATTCATTTTTTTATTGATCACCGCACTTATTGCTCTTGAGTCTAAAGACCTGCTTGTAGCTGCAGTGATGTTAACCCTATTCAGTTTTTTGATGGCTCTTTTATTTACGACCATGGGAGCTGTTGATGTTGGATTTACTGAGGCTGTTGTAGGTGCAGGTGTCACCGGAATATTATTGGTCGTAGCAATTTATCAAACCACATTCAAAACAGAAGATTGAAGTACCTTAAACTACTTTTGATTCTTGTATTTGCGTTACTGCTTTTATTCGCTGCATCAGATCTTCCTTTTCGGGGAGATCCTGACAATAGAATGAATCAGCGAACGAGCATGACAGGTACAGAAGTGCCGGGAAATTACTATATCCGTGAGGCGTATAACGATGCTCACACACCGAATATCGTGACAGTGGTACTTGGTGACTATCGTAGTATTGATACCCTGGGAGAACAGATCGTGATCTTTACAGCCGGTATGATCACTTTCCTTTTATTAAGAAAACGGAGGGAAGACGATGATAAATAGGTCTCCCAGCCCGATCATTCTACTAGGCACCCGTTTCCTCAGCCCATATATCATGCTTTTCGGGTTTTATGTGATCTTCCATGGTCATTATTCGCCCGGGGGTGGATTTCAGGGAGGTACTTTACTTGCTGTTTCGCTGTTGCTGGTACGTATTGCCAGTGGGACCAGGATCGCAAACCTGCAGTTCAAAGATTATTTGGCAACCCCATATGCTGCCATTGGTGTTATTATCTATTTTGGAACCGGTTTACTCGCACTGATCATGGGAGGTTATTTCCTGGATTACGAACAACTTCCAATTCCGGGATTAGAAGGTGCAGACCTCAGATACTGGGGCATTCTGATCATTGAACTTGGTATAGGCCTAACCGTAATGACCGTTTTAGTCCTGATCTATGATAATATGGTAAAAGGAGAAGATTATGCTTGAGTTCTTTATGGGCCATTATGCTTACTGGTTTACCATGATCCTGCTATCGGTAGGATTGTATGGCATGCTGTTAAAAAAGAATTTGGTGAAAAAAACGATCGGCCTCTCGATCTTTCAGGCCGGTGTAATACTATTTTTTGTATCTGTTGCGATGAAAGAAGGTGCTACCGTTCCGGTGAAGGCTTATGACCTTCCTGTAAGTGAAGTGTCAAATTACATGAATGCCCTGCCACACACCTTAATGCTGACTGCCATTGTAGTTGGTGTGGCAACCCTTGGAGTAGCTTATGCCCTTCTGATCAATATTTACAATCGTTACGGTACCCTGAACGAAGAAGAACTTATAGATAAGATTCAATGATAGGATCAGAGATACCGGCCTTAATACCTGTTACCTATATTCTGTTTGCTATCCTGGTCCCACTTATTGGGTTATGGAAGCGTGAGATCGTATGGCATTTAAGTGTTTTAGGATCCGGATTGGCTACTTTCTTTTCAGCCTGGGGATTCCTTCATCTTATACAAACCGGTGAAACGATCCGCTACTTTTTTGGTGGATGGGCACCTCCCATCGGCATTGAATTTGTCTATGATGGACTGGCAGCCTTCATGGTTCTGGTCATTAATACCGTCGCATTTTTGGTTCTGATCCATTCAAAACAGGTCAGTAAGGCCGAATTCCCCGATAAAAAGATGCCGTATTACACAATAGCCATGCTTATGATGCTTGGTTTTAATGGCATGGTCCTAACGGGTGACCTTTTTAATTTATATGTTTTTCTTGAGATCTCATCCCTATCCAGTTATGCCCTGATCGCCATAGGAGAAAAACGCGCACCCCACGCTTCTTTCCGTTACTTGATAATTGGTACGGTTGGTGGATCTTTATATCTACTGGGAGTTGGATTTCTTTATACAGTAACCGGTACCTTGAATATCATTGACATGCACGCAATGTTACCGCAAGTGATCGGTCACTCTTCAGTAATAGCCGCACTCGTACTTATGGTAGCGGGAATTGGCGTGAAAGCTGCCCTTTTTCCTCTGCATGGGTGGCTCCCCGATTCGTATACCTTTGCCTCTTCCTCTTCATCAGCTTTGATCGCCCCTATTGGAACAAAGGTAGCTGCATACATACTTTTTAGAATTGTACTCTTTTTATTTGGAGTAGAACTGATCGACGACCAGCTTCCTATAACCACCATCATAGGTATTTTTGCTGGTATTGGCATTCTTTACGGTTCCATCATGGCAATTGCACAGTCGGAGCTCAAGAAAATGCTGGCCTACAGTTCAGTTTCTCAGATAGGTTATATTATCATGGGGCTTAGCCTTGCCAACCCATTTGGATTTATTGGGGCGATACTTCATGTTTTGAATCACGCTTTGATGAAAGCTCTTTTATTTATGGTCTCCGGAAGCTTAAGACTTAAAGAAGGCCATTCACTCATTACAAGGTTTGATAATAGTTACCGAAAAAAATACCCCTGGACGATGGCTGCCTTTACTACCGCAGCGATCTCAATGGTAGGTCTTCCACCACTTGCCGGATTTTTCAGCAAATGGTATCTCGCATTGGGAACCATTGAAAACAGCAATTGGATATTACTCTCGGTCATACTCATCAGTTCACTTTTAAATGCTGTGTATTTCTTTAGAATATTGGAAAAAGTCTATTTAAATGATCCCGATACTGAACCTTCCGGAGAAACTGAGATTGTAGAAAGAGACGAAGTTGGATTCAGTATGATGTTACCAATGGCCATTATGGCAATTGGTTTATTAGTAGTAGGTATTTTCAACGCTTATATCGTAAATGTAATTTTCACCATGTTTCCGGCAGGATTTTAAATAGGTAAATAATCGCAATGGAACTTACATATGTCCCTTTATATGCTGTACTGGTATCGCTGGCTGCGGTACCGTTCATCTTGCTGAGTTCAAAAAAACCGAATCTCCGCGAGTTCTGGACCATCCTTGCCGGTGTCATTAAATTCCTGTTGGTGCTCACCCTACTTCCATCAGCCTTGCAGGGAAATACGATTGAACTCGAATTGATCGAGATCGCCCCGAATTTACCGCTGGTACTCAAAGCTGATACCTTTGGCGTATTCTTTGCACTCATCGCCTCCGGACTTTGGATCTTCACCTCCTTTTACTCCATAGGCTACATGCGTGGTCATCATGAAAAAAAGCAAACACGGTATTTCGCCAGTTTCGCCGTTTGTTTGAGCTCAACTATTGGTATTGCGTTTTCAGGCAACTTACTGACATTTATTATCTTCTATGAGATGCTAACGCTTGCCACCTATCCCCTGGTTATTCACAGCGAAAGTAAGAAAGCCATTGCTGCCGGCCGCAAATATTTAAGCTATACTCTTACTGCCGGACTTCTGTTGATAGCCGCAGCCGGTATCACATATTCGATCACCGGAACGCTGGACTTCGTTCCCGGTGGTATATTTGGTGATGTCGAGCTAAGTAAGTCAATGGCAGTGATCATATTTTTACTGTTTCTTGGAGGCGTCGGGGTTAAGGCAGGTATCATGCCATTGCATAGTTGGTTACCATCTGCCATGGCAGCTCCAACTCCTGTCAGTTCACTTTTACACGCTGTTGCAGTAGTAAAGTCTGGAGTGTTTGGTGTGATCCGTGTGGTTGGGTTTATTTTTGGACCGGATGTAATGGCTCAGTTTGGTTTGAACGACATCTTAATGGTACTGGCCGGATTTACCATCATAGTAGCTTCACTCCTGGCCTTCGCACAAGATAATCTAAAACGAAGATTGGCGTACTCCACGGTAGGGCATCTTTCTTATATCGTTCTTGGTGTTGCATTACTAACCGAGACAGGACTTATTGGGAGTATCTTACATATTTCCTTTCACGCTACTATGAAGATCACCCTTTTCTTTTGCGCGGGGGCGATCATGGTGAATTTGCATAAAAAGAATATCAGTGACCTTAATGGAATAGCTAAAGTAATGCCATGGACCATGGCAGCTTTCACCATAGGTTCAATGGGACTGGCCGGAATCCCTCCGGTTAATGGTTTTGTAAGCAAATGGTATCTGGCATCCGGGGCCCTTGAAGGCGGAATGCTGGTACCTGTCATCATTTTTGTAGTAAGTGGATTACTGAACGTGGGATATTTTTTCCCCATTATCCAGAGAGCTTATTTTAGGAAAGGAGGCCCGGAATTAGAAGGTCATACCGAGGCATCCCCATTTATGGTGGTTCCTTTATTTGGCACGGCCGTTCTTTCCATATTATTTGGATTGAATCCTGATCTGTTTTTCCACTTTTTCGATATGGCTTCATCTGTAGCTTCAACCATCTTTAATTCTATCTGACCATGAAGAACTGGCACTGGATTTTATTGGGATTACTTTTGATCGTGAGTCTGATACTGGAATTTACCTATCTGGCTGACTACGACTCACATTGGTGGAACAGCATCCCGGCATTTTATGCTTTATGGGGCGGATTGGGAGCTATTATTCTGATATTTGGTTCTAAGTTTCTTGGCAAAATATTCATCTTAAGCAACGAAGATTATTATGATCGTTGAGCTCATATCTATACCTGCCACTATATTGATACTGGGTGCCCTTGTGTTGCCGCTGATACCGGAACGGGCAAGAAGCACTGCCTTCATTACCTTTCCTCTGATCGCATTGGGTATTCTCTGGAACCTGCCGGAAGGTGATCTGCTGCAGGTCTCATTTGCCAGTTATGAGCTGCAACTCCTGTCCGTAGATGGCTTAAGCCGTATTTTTGGTATCATCTTTTCACTCATTACCATTATTGGTGGTATTTACGCCTATCATATTAAAGACCTGGGCCAACAAAGTTCAGCCCTTGCATATGCAGGTGGTGCTTTAGGTGTAACATTTGCCGGCGATTACTTTACCCTGTTCATTTTTTGGGAGTTGATGGCTGCTGCCTCAGCCTATCTGATATGGGCAAGAAGAACCACCGAATCTGATAAAGCAGGAATGCGTTATATACTGGTTCACATTTTTGGAGGAGGGTTATTATTTACCGGAATACTACTGCATTTAAATTCAGGTGGGTCTTTGTATATCGAACAGATATTGCCTGAATACACCCTTGCCAATATATTCATCCTTTTAGGTGTGGCCTTGAATACAGCTGTGCCTCCCTTACATGCGTGGCTCGCTGATGCTTACCCAAAGGCAACAATTACCGGAGCCGTTTTTATGTGTGCCCTAACCACCAAATCAGCTGTTTATGTTATGATCCGGTTGTTCCCGGGCTGGGAGATCCTTATTTGGGTCGGTGTGATCATGGCAATATATGGAACGATATATGCTCTGCTGGCAAATGATATTCGAGAGATATTAGCCTATAGTATAATTAGTCAGATCGGTTATATGGTCACAGCAATAGGTATCGGATCTGAACTCGCCCTTAATGGTGCAACTGCTCACGCTTTTAATCACATTATTTACAAATCCCTGCTATTCATGGCAGCTGGTGCCGTGATCTTTTCAACCGGTACAAGTAAGCTAAGTGAACTTGGGGGGTTGGCTAAAAAAATGCCTTTGATCCTTGGTTTGTATATGGTCGGAGCGTTTTCAATTTCCGGAGCTCCCCTTTTGAATGGTTTCATCAGTAAGACGATGATCTCAGGTGCCATGGGTGACGCTCATCTTGAATGGCCTATTCTCTTATTAATCATTGCTACTATTGGTACCTTTATTCATACCGGTCTTAAACTACCATATTATACCTGGTTCAAGGAAGGATCTACTGAAATTGAACTAAGATCCATTCCCGGCAATATGAAGATCGCAATGGGATTTGGGGCTTTATTCTGCATCTTGTTTGGCTTGTCGCCCCAACTGCTTTACAATCAATTGCCATTTGTCACCGATTTCCACCCCTATTCAGTTTACAATGTCGTCGAAATGACCCAAATACTGGTTTTGGCATTCATAGCCTTCTGGTTCTTCAAAGATCGCCTGAATACCTCTTCAAGTATTTCACTGGATACCGACTGGTTCTATCGCAAACCGGCTGGTATCGTTGAAAAATTATTCGTGACATTGCCTAACCGTTTGTTTGGCAAAGCTGAACAGTTCGTTTATTCTATTGCAGGTCGGGTTTCAGTCCTTTCAAAGAATCCCCTAAAGCTACTTTTACCATCATTTGCTGCAGAAGGACGAGAAATAAGTTCTGACGGGTTTTCTGCTTCAATAGGTGCAGCACTCTCATTTATCTTGTTCGGCTTTATTGTCGCCCTTCTCGTGATCCTCATTTGAATCTTTCAGTAAGGAGCACCCCGTTCATATTTCTTTTCTATAAGAGTATAATCCGCTTATCTTTACTTCTGTAATAAATAACGTATTAAAATATCACGATCATCCAATTGAACAATTCAAGATCATTTTCGCTGTTAGTTCTGATCTTTGTATCAATATTGCCACATGCCTCTTTAGCACAGGATATCCCCGGAAACAGCAATAGAAATATTACTGTAATTGATACCCTGGAATACGCTTTCTTGCCGGCATTAGGGTATAATAGTGACTTTGGCCTTATGGGAGGTGGGATCGTGAGTCGATATTATTATAAGGATGGGATCAAACCTTTTAATTCTTATATGATAGCGAATGCCGTTGCATCTACAAAAGGGTTGTTCTCGGCTTCTGTACTTTATGACAAACCCCGGATTTTCACCAGAAGAGAACGATTAACTACAGAATTCTTCATTTCCAGGTTTTTAAACGATCAGTTTTATGGGGTTGGCACCTATGAGAACCTGACCCCATCAATATCAGATGATCAGGAATTCTATTACTACGAATCCTTCTCTTTTGGGATCGAAACCATACTCAGACATTCGTTGAATAAAGACCCTCTCGGGAGAACATCCGATATATATCTTGTGGCTGAATTTGATTATCACAACCCGGTGAATATCCAACCAAATTCATTTATTTACCAAATGAGTCCTGTTGGCTTGGAGAACTCAGGAACTGTCTCCCTTGGAACCGGCTATATTTATGATAGTCGTGACAGTGAGTTTGATCCACGTCGTGGATTTTACGGAAAGGCGGGTTTTCGATTGATCAAAGATTATACAAGGACAATTGACATTTTCCCTCTTTTTGAAAGTGAAATCAGAACCTACCATAGTTTCCATCTAATCAGGGATATCACTTTCGCCAACCGACTCACATTCAATCATTTATCAGGTGAAGCTCCATTCCGAAAATATCCTGTTATTGGCGGCGAGGAAACCATGAGAGGTTATCCTGAAAATCGCTTTATTGATGAAAATGCTTTATTGATGAATACGGAACTCAGGACTTGGCTGTTCGATTTTCCAACCTATGATGTAAAATTTGGAGGAACACTTTTCTTTGATATTGGCAGAACATTTAGCAACGACACTCCAATGCAGGACGTCATAGACGACCTTAAATATACCCATGGGTTAGGCGGAATAAGTTCCTTTTTTAACGAGAATTTTATATTCAGAGCTGACCTGGGCTTTTCTGAAGATGGTTATGGGCTCTATTTTACAGCCGGTTATCTCTTTTAACTGATCCCATTCTGGATCAATAGGTAGAACTAAGCAATTCCCGGTTTCTATACATGATATCTTTAGCCTTTTCCTTCAATAATGCAGCTGCATCCATAAGCATGAACTCATCATTGGGAAATGGAACTGAGTTTCGTTCAATTATATCTTTAGAGTCCTGACTCAATGCTCTCTCATCGCCGGTAAATGAACCGGATATGTGTTCAAAAACGGCTGTTACGCTAATATTTTCTGATCTCACCAATTGTTCAGTTCGCAGATCCACATAATCCAGGCTTCCACCAACCATGGCCTCTTTGAACTGACGCTGGGTTTGAATTTCAGCGGTCACATTCACCATATTCGGTACTTTAATGTCGTTACCCAATGAATCTTTCATAACGTTTCCACGGTCATCCAATACATATCTTGTGCCATCCTGAATCTCAGTGATCTCTGAGTATTTTTCACGCTCCAGGCCTTCAGGACTCATTGAAATTCTGTTGATATTCAAAGCAACGAAATAATCATATTCTACATCCTCATTTTCATAGACACTGTATTGGATCCATCGGTTATTAAGGTCTCCGAGGCTAATTTTTCTCAATTCTGATTCAAACCTATCCGGTAACATAATCTCTGAATTATTCTCTACGACAAACAATACCTGGTTCGTTCCAAGGTATGCTGCTTCTCTTTGAAGATCATTAACATCTTTATAATTGGGATAAAGTGATTGAACATTCTCAAATTCGTAAAAAGCCCTTCTTGCATTTTCCTTTCCACCCAGATCCAGGTAATCCAAACCCTGTTGATAGGCAGTTTCAGCTGCTTGTTCTTTTGATGCAATGAGCTGATCGTCATAGTTAACGATCCTGAATTCATTCATGAGTCGTGACGGTAGCGTTTTGATACGATCCTGACGGCGGTCCAATCTCCCATAAAGCTGATAAATGCGAACATAATTCTCGCTTCTACCCTCTTTTTCAAGAAATGAGATCTGCTCGAGGTCAAAGGTGTTTGCCTTGGTGTAAGCCTCTTTGAGTACATACAGCTCTTTGTCGTTACCGGGGTCTTTGCGAAGTTTTTTTACCGCTTTTTCAATGGCTCGATCATATTCCTCTTTTTGCAATAATTTTTCTGAAGAATTACATCCGGTCAGGATCAAAACTGAAAATAAGAGTACAAATATTCGTTTAACCATGTTTTACCTTAATGTTTGTTGATAAGAGAATGTAATAAAGACCTGATAAATTCTTCTATTAAAAAACAGCAATGGATCTTTGACGTCTCAAACAAAGAAATAAAATAGCCCTATACCACCTGCGATCCAGCAATAATAGGCAAAATAATGAAAACCTCGTCTTTTCAGGATAATAATGAGATATTTTAAAGCATAGTAACCTGAGATAAATGCAGCCAGAAAACCGATCACCAGGTTAATTAGTGCTGCATCTGAGATACCTATCTCCACAAGTTCTTTAACTTCCAATAACATAGCGCCTGCTATCACGGGTATAAGCATAAGAAATGAAAAGTTCGCTGCAGCTTCCCTTTTTACTCCAAGCCACAGGGCTGTAGAGATCGTGGAACCTGAACGACTGATCCCGGGTATCATTGCAAAAGACTGCGCTATACCAATAAGGAAACTCTTTGACAGTGAGACCTCATTGGATGTATCTTTCACAAACTTTGTGGAAAAAAGCATTAAACCGGTTAAGATCAGCATTCCGGACACTATTAACGGAGAAGAGAATATTGACTCAACTTGTTCTTCCAAGGTAAATCCAACGATCATAGCGGGGATCATACTCACTAAAATAAACCCGATCAGTTTAACATTCGGTTCCTCTTTATGTTCGGATGGAGCCCCTAAAAAGCTGATACCTGAACTAATGAGTTCCCAGATGATCTTACGGTAGTAGACAAGAATACTGCATAGAGTACCAAAGTGTACAACCACTTCAAATGTGATACCCGTTTCAACTTCAACCCCAAGAATTTGTTTACCTAAAACAAGATGCCCCGAACTGCTAATTGGTAAAAATTCGGTTAAGCCTTGAATAATACCTAATAAAAAAGATTGTAAAATGTCCATTTATTATATTTGTTCACTTTTTTAAGGCGAGAAAATAATCATATCATCAGCTAATACTAAATAAAGAAATCATAAATATGAGCGAATTCGCAGTAGATATGGAAGCACTGACCAAAAAGATAGAGAATGACAGTGCATTCATTGAAGACATCAGAAACGAACTAAATAAGGTAATCATAGGTCAAAAATATATGATAGACCGGTTGTTGGTTGGATTACTGACAAACGGGCATGTATTGCTTGAAGGGGTTCCGGGCCTGGCTAAAACGCTCACAGTTTCGAGTCTGGCAACAGTATTGGCAACCTCATTTCAGCGTATTCAGTTTACGCCAGATCTGTTGCCTGCCGACCTGATCGGTACGCTCATATATAACCAAAAAGAAGGTGATTTCTTCGTTAAAAAAGGACCGATCTTTGCCAATATCATTCTGGCTGATGAGATCAACCGTTCACCGGCTAAAGTACAGAGTGCCCTGCTCGAAGCCATGCAGGAGAAGCAGGTGACCATTGGTGAAAGTACCTTCTTGCTGGAAGAACCATTTTTAGTGCTAGCAACGCAAAACCCTGTTGAACAGGAAGGAACCTATCCACTTCCTGAGGCACAGGTTGACCGATTTATGCTTAAGCTTAAGATCGACTATCCTACTGAAAAGGAGGAAATGCAGATCATGCGCATGCAGGCAAAAACAGGGGAAAAAGAAAAACTTAATAAGGTGGTTGAACCACAGAAGATCCTGGAAGCCCGCAAGACGATTAACGAGATCTACATGGATGAAAAGGTAGAACAATATATCATAGATCTTGTGTTTGCCACACGTAAACCAAAAAATTATAATCTGGATGACCTTGAGGACCTGATCAGTTTTGGAGCCTCACCAAGGGCAACCATTAATCTGAATCTCGCAGCTCGTGCACAGGCATTTATGGAGCACAGAGCCTATGTAACACCGGAAGATGTGCGTACCATTGCTATGGATGTACTGAGACATCGCATCATACCTACCTTTGAAGCTGAAGCTGAGGATATAGGACCTGAAGACATTATAACCAAGATCATGAATAACGTTCAGGTACCATAGACCTTTAAACTATATCGGCCGGAAATTAAAAAGCCTCACACCCTTTCATCAGGTTGTGAGGCTTTTTTATCATGTCATGTCATGTCATGATCTCATTCATTTTCGTCTTTATCAGACTTCTTGTTCATTTGATCATAACCGATCGGAATGGCAAAACATAGAATTGCTAAAGCGGCGATTATGATTGTTGCTGCATCAATTTCCATTTCATTTTCATTTTAAGTTCATAGGTATAGCGATCCATTGTTATATGGAATGTGCTTTTGAAGTGTCTGAGATACCGATCTGAACTAAGTATGAAAATGAAATGGGAAGATAAGTTTTCTAATCCCAAGGCCTGGCTCGATATAGATGCTGTCTCTCTTGTACTCTTCCTGTTTATTTAGAAAGTGGTTGGCCCTTACCTGACTTTCCAGTAAAACATGTTGCTCTGTTGATTCCTCAGAATGAATGAGTTGGTTCTGAACATTCTGCGTTTCTCCTGACCCGTTGTTATGAAACGAATAGTATAATGCAAGCTGTGGCGGTAGTGACTCATCATTGATCTTTACCCCTGATTCTTGGATTTGCGATATGGCAGAGCCTGTACTAAAACCGCTAACTGAAGAAGCGGTCAGTATCACAAAACAAACAGAAATATATAAGATCCGTAACATTTTCATGAACGAATGTAAGGGTTTTTAGGTGTTTTATACATAAAAAAAAGCCTCGTCCAAATTAATGAACGAGGCCTTATATCATTTAGCTATAAAGTGAAGATCACTCTTCTTCATCAGATTTTTCTTCTGCTTCTTTTTTAGCTTTTGCAGCATCTGCTTTTTTCTGAGCTTCAGCTTTTTCCTTTTCTTCCATATCTGCTTTCAAAGCTGCCAATCCTGACATTTCACCAAGTGTTGGAGCACCGGTTTCCATGTTAGAGGTATCAACCTTCTTCTTGGCTTTTTTGGCCTTGTCCTTATCAGAATCCAGCTGGCTCAATTCAATGTTCTTGCTGTTTTCGTCAAAGTTAAGAACAAAGGCATCTTCTACCTTGTCGCCTTCCTTGTACTCAGCTTCTGTAGCTTTGGAGTAGTTAAGGAATGCTTCAGCTCCTAATGGAAGCTTAACAAATACGCCTTTATCAGTAGTCTTGATAACTTCACCTTCAACTTTGTTTCCGGGTGCGTATTCTTTAGCATATTTCTTCCAAGGGTTGTCTTCAACCTGCTTGTGTCCAAGTGTGATTCGTCTGTTGTCGAAATCCACACCAAGGATCACAACTTCGATCTCCTGATCTTTATCTACGATCTCGTTTGGATGATCTACTTTCTCAGTCCAGCTTAGGTCAGATACGTGGATCAGACCGTCAATACCCGGCTCAAGCTCAACAAACACACCGAAATTGGTGAGGTTGCGAACAATGCCTGTATGTTTTGAACCGACTGGGAATCTTTCCAGGATGTCTGCCCATGGATCTTCCTCAAGTTGCTTAACACCAAGAGATATCTTTTTCTCATCTTCGTTGATATTGAGGACAATACATTCGATGATGTCGTCTTTTTCAACTAACTGTGATGGGTGTTTGATATGTTGTGTCCATGACATTTCAGAAATGTGGATCAAACCCTCAACGCCTTTTTCAAGCTCGATGAACGCACCGTAATCGGCAATAGATACCACACGACCCTGAACTTTCATTCCTTCAGGATACTTCTCTTTGATTCCTTCCCATGGGTGAGGCTGCAGTTGTTTCAGACCCAGAGAAACTCGTTTACTCTTTTCATCAAAATCAATAACAGCAACGTTCATACGCTGATCCAGTGAAACGATCTCGTTTGGATCATCAACACGTCCCCATGAAAGGTCAGTGATGTGCAACAGTCCGTCAACACCACCAAGATCGATGAACACACCGAAGTCAGTGATATTCTTAACAGCACCTTCAAGCACCTGACCTGCCTCAATAGATTCAAGAATTTCTTCTCTTTGGTCTTCAAGGTCAGACTCAATAAGAGCACGGTGAGAAACAACAACGTTCTCAGCAGCCATATTCAGTTTTACAACCTGGAATTCCATGGTCTTGCCTACATAGGCATCAAAATCACGAACCGGACGAACATCGATCTGCGAACCGGGAAGGAAAGCATCAATGCCAAGTACATCCACAACCATACCACCTTTGATACGTCGTTTGATGTAACCTTCAATGATATCACCATTGTCATGTGAAGATTCAATTTTCTCCCATGCTTGCAGAATATCCGCTTTACGGCGGGAAAGAATGAGTTGGCCTTCCTTATCTTCTACGCGATCAAGGAAAACTTCGATCTCATCGCCCACTTCCATTTCTTCGAGGGCTTCATTGGAGAACTCATTAACCTGAATAATACCTTCAGATTTAAAGCCGATGTCAACAACAACATATTTGTCATCAACGGAGACAACACGGCCTTGTACGATTTCTTTTTCTTCAATTTCGTTGAGGGTATCTTCATACATACCCACCATCTCATTGTATTCTTCATCAGAGTATTCGTCAGAAGGTCTTTGAAGGTCTTCAAGTTTATATACATCACCTTCTACATCACCTGAAAATACGTGAGTAAGTGTTTCTTTTCTCTCTTCAGCAGCTGTTTCTTCTGCCTGGGTTGCTACTTCTTCTTCAGTTGCAACTTCTTCGGTTTCGTTCGCAGCTTTGGTTTCTTCGACCGGTGCTTCAGCTGCTTCGTTTTGTTCTTGTTTCGTTTCTTCTGTCATTATGTTTGGTTATTGGTTTACCTCACAATTGACTTTCAACTGTGGGATAAGTTAGGGTTTACTTTATGTATTCTGTTCTGATAACTTCGTTTTTATCATATTACTAATGAAAGTGACCTGATCTTCAAAAGTCATATCAGAGGTATTCACTTCAATAGCGTCATCGGCTTTTTTAAGAGGATCTGAACTTCTGTTCGAATCTCTATCATCCCGTTGAGCTATATTATTTTTAATTTCCTCAAGTGTAACTTCAGGATCGGTTTCCTTTATCTCATTATATCTGCGCCTGGCCCGGGTTTCCAGATCTGCCACCATATAGAATTTAAGCTCAGCATCAGGGAACACTGCGGTTCCAAGATCTCTTCCATCGGCTATATAAACGTCATGCTTGACTGCTTCTCGCATTAAATTATTTATATAGGCCCTGACTTTAGGATCTGAGGCTACTTCACTTACATTATCAGAGACATTCATATTTCTGATATCCTCGGTGACATCCTGCCCGTTTAAGAACGCATGAAATTTTTCTTTTTTGAAATAAAAGGAAATCTCACTTTCTTCAAGTTGTTCAAAGAACGATCGGTTATTGTTGTGGCTGTTCAAATAAACAAGAGTAGCCACGCGATACAACGCTCCTGAGTCAAGAAATTGAATCTGAAGGTTTGCCGCTACGGCTTTTGCTGTCGAACTTTTTCCTGAGCCTGCTGGCCCGTCAATTACCACTATCATAACAGATCAGTTAAATTAAACTTATATTGTTAATTATTCAATCATTTCTTGTTTAATATTTGCATAACTCTTAATTTTGGGATCTCGATAAAATTCGAGGAATGATTAATTTTAAAAGCATATTAAACAATGCCAATAACCCAACAAGCCAAAAAACGTGTACGTCAGGCTGAGCAACGCCGTAAGCACAACCGAAGCAGACGTTCTAAAATGAGAACGCTTATTAAGAATGTTTACGATATTTCTGACAAGAGCAAAGCTGAAGAGGCACTCAAAGAAGCTGTTTCTTACCTTGATAGAATGAGCGTTAAAGGAATTATCCACGAAAATAACGCAGCCAGAAAAAAAGCACAGCTTACTAAGTACGTTAACAACCTATAGATCTTAGTTGGATGGCCAACCCTGAGTCAAAAGCACTGCTTGTCATTTTAGATGGATTCGGGTTGGCTGAAGATCCAACCGTCAGCGCAATAGATAAAGCTGATAAGCCCTTCATTGATTCCCTGTTCGAGACATGCCCTCACTCCAAGCTTTCCGCGAGTGGGGAAAACGTAGGATTACCAGATGGACAATTTGGGAATTCTGAAGTAGGTCACCTAAATCTTGGTGCCGGAAGAATTGTTTGGCAAGAACTTTCGCGAATCAACAAAGCTATCAGAGACGGTTCATTCTTCGAGAATGAAGCACTATTGGCTGCTATTGAGAAGGCTAAAGAAAAAAATAAGATCCATTTGATGGGTCTCTTTTCTGATGGCGGCGTTCATAGCCACAACGAACACTTGTTTGCCCTGCTCAAATTGTGCAAACAACATGGTATTGAAAATGTCTATGTTCACGCATTCACAGACGGTCGTGATACCTCTCCACATGGTGGCATAGAGTATGCAAAAGAATTTGAACATCAAGCTGAAGAGATTGGTGTTGGTGAGATCGCAAGTATCATAGGCCGATATTATGCCATGGATCGCGATAACAGATGGGAGCGAATTGAGCTGGCTTATGACCTTCTGATCCACGGCAAAGGTGAAAAATTTGATAACACGGAGCAAGCCTTCAAAAGTTCGTATGAGAACAATATCACGGATGAGTTCATCAAACCCATTCTGATCAATGATGACCCGTCCTCCAGAATTGAAAAAGAAGATGCAGTTATCTTCTATAATATTCGAGGCGACCGTGCCCGTCAGATCTCAAGAGCACTAAATGAAAAAGACTTCTCAGAGTTTAAGGCTGAGAAACTTGATCTTCATTACACTACTTTCACTTCATACGATCAGACCTTTAAGTTCGCTAAAGTAGCTTTTCCTCCACAGGTACTTAACAATACCATGGGTGAATGGATCAGCCAAAAAGGAATGAAGCAATTTCGTATAGCTGAAACCGAAAAATATCCTCACGTTACTTATTTTTTCAATGGTGGAGTTGAAACGCCCAATGATGGAGAGGATAGAACAGTCATTCCCAGCCCGAAGGTTGCCACTTACGATCTTCAACCGGAAATGAGCGCAGAAAAGGTGGCAGACACCCTGTGCGAAAAGCTCTCAACGGAAGAATATCAGTTTGTAGTACTCAATTTTGCTAATCCTGATATGGTTGGTCACACCGGTGACATGAATGCCGCAATAGAGGCCGTTGAAGCTGTGGATATTCAGCTTAGAAAGGTTATAGAGACAGCAAATAAACATAACTACCGATCACTGATCATTGCTGACCATGGTAATGCTGACTGCATGATCAAAGAAGATGGAAGCCCTCATACTGCTCACACTACCGCCATGGTACCGGCTATCATTGTTAACTATCCTGAACAAATTAAGATGCATGATGGCATTCTGGCTGATGTATCACCAACAATATTAAAGCTCATGGGCTTGGATCAGCCTGAAGAAATGAGCGGCACACCATTATTTTAATACTTCTCTCAAGCATTTAGTTTGCATTTACTACACCGCCCTACTACCTTCGAGTAGTGATGAACTAAAGATGTGTTAGACACGTTTTTAAATACATCAATAGAAACTATTATATACCAAAAGGACTAAGGAACACGCCAGATGGAGGGAAATTTTTCAAGTAAGGTTCGTGATGTTATTCAATTCAGCCGTGAAGAAGCGCTGAGATTGGGACACGACTACATCGGAACTGAACATTTAATATTAGGAATTGTACGTTTGGGCGATGGTGTTGCAGTCCGGATCTTAAAAAACCTGGATTGCGACCTTTTTAAACTCAAAAAAACAATAGAAGATACTGTAAGAGGTACCGGCGGGTCGGTACAGGTCGGAAATATACCACTCACAAAACAGGCAGAGAAAGTATTACGCATTACCTATCTGGAAGCAAAACTGTATAAAAGTGACACGATCGGAACCGAGCACCTGCTTTTATCATTGCTCAGAGACGATGAAAACATTGCAGCACAGATCCTCCAGCAATTCAGCATTTCTTATGATGCTGTTCGGGAGGAACTTGATCTGATCATATCCGGTAAATCACGGGATGATCAAAGTGATTCTTCAACCATGAAAGCAAGTGCCGCTGCTTCAAAAGGACCCAGCGGCTCGGGCAGTTCCAGAGAGAAAAAAATGGATAAATCAAAAACTCCCGTCCTGGATAACTTCGGGCGTGACCTGACTGAGCTTGCTGAAGAAGGCCGCCTTGATCCGATCATTGGACGTGAAAAAGAAATTGAACGTGTAGCTCAGGTACTGAGCCGCCGAAAGAAAAATAATCCGGTCTTGATCGGTGAACCCGGCGTGGGAAAAACTGCTATTGCTGAAGGACTTGCTTCCCGTATCGTGGAACGTAAGGTATCCAGGGTTTTATATGACAAGCGCGTGATAGCTCTGGACCTTGCAGCATTAGTTGCAGGCACCAAATACCGAGGTCAGTTTGAAGAGCGGATGAAAGCCGTCATGACAGAGCTCGAGAAAACGGATGATGTCATTCTTTTCATTGACGAACTCCATACAATTGTGGGCGCCGGTGGGGCCAGTGGTTCCCTCGATGCTTCTAATATGCTTAAACCGGCACTCGCACGCGGTGAGGTCCAGGCTATTGGTGCAACTACTCTAAACGAGTACAGACAGTTTATTGAGAAAGATGGAGCCCTTGAGCGTCGCTTCCAGAAGATCATGGTTGATCCAACTACACCGGAACAGACCATTGAGATTCTGAATCAGATCAAATCAAAATATGAGAAACATCACAGTGTCAGATATACTGATGATGCCCTTGAAGCATGTGTTAAACTCACAGATCGCTATGTTTCTGACCACTTCTTACCCGATAAAGCAATTGATGCTTTAGATGAAGCCGGAGCCAGAGTTCACTTATCGAATATCACGGTTCCACAAAATATCATCGATCTGGAAGAAGAGATCGAAACAACCAGCGAAGAAAAAAATTCAATGGTTAAGAAACAGCGCTTTGAAGAAGCCGCACGACTGCGCGACAAAGAAAAACGTCTTATTGAAGAGCTGGAAATTGCTCAGCAAGAGTGGGAAAAAGAATCAGAAAACATTGTATATGATGTTAATGAGGAAGACGTGGCCTCTGTCATTGCTATGATGAGCGGTGTTCCTGTAAATAAGATCAGCCAGAAAGAGGGACAAAAACTTCTGAAGATGAAGGAAAGTCTCTCTGGCAAGGTGATCGGTCAGGAAGAGGCGATCATCAAACTCACAAAAGCTATTCAAAGGACCAGAGCCGGTCTTAAAGACCCTTCTCGCCCTATTGGTTCATTTATATTTTTAGGGCCTACAGGAGTTGGTAAAACAGAGATGGCCAAAGTTCTTTCAAAATATCTGTTTGATAAGGAAGACACCCTTATTAGAATCGATATGAGTGAGTACATGGAAAAATTCTCAGTTTCGAGATTGGTCGGAGCTCCTCCGGGATACGTTGGATATGAAGAAGGTGGTATCCTAACCGAAAAAGTAAGGCGAAAACCTTACAGCGTGGTGCTTTTGGATGAGATCGAAAAAGCTCACCCTGATGTATTCAACATACTGCTTCAGGTTCTGGATGATGGAATTCTAACTGACAGTCTTGGCCGAAAAGTAGACTTCCGAAATACGATCATCATCATGACATCTAATATAGGTGCCCGTGATATTCGTAACATGGGTAAGGGAATCGGCTTTGATACTGATGACTCACCTTTCGACTATGCGAAGATGAAATCCACTATTCAGGATGCTCTTAAGAAAGTTTTCAATCCTGAATTCCTTAATCGTATTGATGATGTCATCACCTTCAAGCCACTTGAAAAAGAGGACATTTTCCAGATCATCGATCTGTTGAATGAAGAACTATTTGACAGGATCAAAGAACTTGGCTTCGAAATACAAGTTACCAAGGCTGCTAAGGAGTTCATCACTGATAAAGGCTTTGATCAGAAATATGGGGCGCGTCCACTTAAACGTGCTATCCAGAAATACATTGAAGATCCTTTGGCAGAAGAGATCCTTGAAAATGAACATAAAGCCGGTTCTGTGATCAAGATCAAGATGAACAAGTCCAGAGATGGATTGGATTTTGACTGGACTGAAGCAGATCCTGCTGAGCCTGAGTCTGAAAATGGAACTTCAGCTTCTGACCATGAGGAAGATGCCTCAGAAGAAGCGAAGAAAGCATAACAGACCAATAATTCTATAAAATTTAAAAAGCCCTGTTCATTGAGCAGGGCTTTTATTTTATCCATACCTGTTGAAAACGTACCAGAAATTAAAATTGAATTCTAATATCCACAGGATTATTGAAACCCTCTAACCGATATCTGTAGGCACTATTTCTTTGCAGGGTAATCGGTACTTTAGAACTGACCCCAAGCTGACCATCAAATTCCTGCCTTTCAATAGTTCGCTGCTCAATATTGATCGCGTGAAATTCGATATCAGATAACCTATTACCCCTTGATTCAGCTGTCATAGCGACTATAGTATTCTCATCCGACACAAAGGTTGCAAAATATAATCTGGACCTGAAACTTGTGCTTCCAATTCTTTCACCGCTTAATATATTGTAGACTCCAACCCTTCCGTTAGATCTGATAGTGACAAAGTTTCTGTTTGTTGAAAACTCAAAATCCATGATCGACTGATCAAATGAGATAGTATTCAATTCATTGCCGAAACGATCAAACAATGATAGCTGGTCATCTCCACTTCCAAAACTTATCACCCCAATGAACTGTCCGTCATTTGATATTTTTACACTCCTGATGGCTCGGTCTGAGCTATAAAAGAAGTCTTCAGTAGTATAATTAGACTCCACAACCCTGGCTCTTGATCCTTCAATGCCATCTCGTACGATCTTGGGGTTGTATAAGACTATAGTTTTAAAAGCTGGGTCTGCAGCGAGCTCAGAGATAGATTCCCCTTCCGTACTTTGTGAACTGTTTGAGACTGATTGTGCTATATCAGCTCTGGCATCATAAAAAAGAAAGTTGGCAATATTTTCCCTAATTATGAATGAACCGTTCAAACCTGTATAGATCTTAAGAGACTCATCACCGGGAGCAGTTGATATATCAGATGAATAAAGCTGTTCAGAGCCAATTGAGTATATACCAACTTGATCTGCTTTCAGTACAGTAGAGATCCCGGTAATGCTATTAATATCACCGGATAGTACCGATGCTGAATTTAAAAATGAATCCTGCCCCAGGTTCACCTTTTTTCCGGCGACTGTAAAAACCTGAGAGGCATTATTTCCACTGACAGAAACTGATATTTGTGCAACTGCAGTAGTATTAAAAAGGAATAAAATTAAAGCGATTTTTGTGAGATAATTCATAAATACATTTGATAAAATTTTCGGTGCAAACTTACTGAAAAAAAATAAGAGCTATAAGTTTAATATGGATCTTGCCAGAGCTTGTAATTACTTATTTTAAACAGTACCATTTCAAAAAAAAGAAACCTTTGATCTCATTTTTAAGTGTGTTTCCACCCTATCGTGGTGGAATTGCAACATTCAGTGATTTCTTATTCGATCAATTACAGGGTAGAGTTGATATTAAGGCTTACAACTTTACTAACCTGTATCCTTCTCTTTTGTTTCCGGGTAAAAGTCAGTACCTGGATCCAAAGGATATCGAAACAGAATATGCAAACAGGTTACTTCATTCCTGGAACCCATTGAACTGGAAACAAACTGCCAGTGAAATTGCCATAGAAAAGCCTGAGCATCTTCTCATAAGCTATTGGCATCCGTTCTTTGTACCGGCTTTTATAAGGATAATTGCACACGTTCTAAAGAACTCTCCCGATACAAAAATCTCAATACTTGCACACAATGTCCTGCCGCACGAAAGGTTTCCACTTGGAAAATTCCTGACCAAGATATTATTGAAAAAAGCAGATCATGTCATAGTTCTCTCCGAAAAAAGTAGATCTGAAGCTGATACTCTTTCTATCAGTACAAAAGTCACTAAACTATTTCATCCTGTCTATGAACAAGATCACCCGGATAAAACGAGATCTAAACTGAGGAAGCAGTATAGTTTTTCCGATGACGAATTTGTTTTGCTTTTCTTTGGTTTGATACGGCCCTATAAAGGTTTGGATCTGATGATCAAAGCCCTCAATGAAATGGATCTGAAAGCTAAAGGTATCCGTCCGTTTATAGTGGGAGAATTCTATATGGATAAAGAACAGGTTCTGTCAAAAATTAATGAGACACATCGAAAGTTCTATACCATAATAGATCGATTTGTTAGCGATCAGGAAATGGCTGAGATCTTGACATTATCGGATGCTATGGTAATGCCTTATCGCTCTGCTACTCAAAGTGGAATTCTGGCAAATGCCATTAATTTTAAACTGCCCTGCATCGTATCCGATCTTGATGGCTTAACTGAGCATATTGAAGCGGATAAAAGTGCCCTGGTATTTCCTTCAGAGAATGTACCAGAATTAAAAGAAGCTATTTATTCGATCTTGAAAATTGATACACGCACGACTATAGTCAATCATTTGGAGAAGATAAAAGAAGAGCTGAGTTGGCAAGCGTTTACAGACCGTTTACTGGGTAAACTAATTGAAGAAAATCCTTAAAAGTATTTGCCTGCAATTAGTATGCTTCGTATTTTTGGAATCTGTTTTGAAAACGGAATCCGGGGAGTGGCGCAGTCCGGTAGCGCATTCGCTTTGGGAGCGAAGGGTCGCAAGTTCAAATCTTGTCTCCCCGACACAGAGATTTCCTGATTACTTGAATATGATCAGGAAATCTCACTTTTTTTGACATATTGTTAAGTTGAGCGCCCGTAGCTCAACTGGATAGAGCAATTGCCTTCTAAGCAATAGGTTACAGGTTCGAGTCCTGTCGGGCGTACTAACTTAGCTGCTTTAAAAGGCGACATGGCCGAGTGGTTAGGCAGAGGTCTGCAAAACCTCGTACGGCGGTTCGAACCCGCCTGTCGCCTCAGTAGTGGTTAAAGCTCTTTTTTGACTTATTGATTTTATGTATATGCCGCGTTCGTCTAGGGGTCTAGGACGCCGCCCTTTCACGGCGGTAGCACGGGTTCAAATCCCGTACGCGGTACTTTAAGATGGAGCTCGTAGCTCAGTTGGTTAGAGCGCTAGGTTGTGGCCCTAGAGGCCGTGGGTTCAAATCCCATCGGGCTCCCTTTTTATCAAGCTGTGGATATTCAAACCATCCACGGTTTTTTTATTGAATAGTTTTTATGCCGCGTTCGTCTAGGGGTCCAGGACGCCGCCCTTTCACGGCGGTAGCACGGGTTCAAATCCCGTACGCGGTACAACAGATCAAGCTTCCCGAAAACCGGGAGGCTTTTTTTGTTTATGCAGCTTTCACCTTTTGCTTTATTACTATTGACTGAACTTTTTTCTCAAACCTAACAAAATTTGCCCCGTTACAAGTGGGATAAAGCTCATTGATAGAATTACTCCCCACATTGCCATACTTGGTGGTGTCAGGCTTAGTACATCCGACAAAACAGGAAGATGAATGGCTGATAGCAATAATCCCAGACAAAGGACTATTGCACCCCAAACCCACCTATTTCTTGTGATCGAATTATAAAAGACCGCGGTGTTCACATCCCTCATATTAAAGACATGCCACAACTGGGATAATGCCAGCGTCAAAAAACTCATCGTAACTGCACCTTCATCGCTCACTTCCAGCCAGTGCATTCCTACCATAAAAGCTCCCAAAACTGAAGCAGTGATGATCAAACTGTATACCCCTATCATTTTCCAATGCCGGCCCGTCAGGATTGATTCATCTGAATCTCTTGGTTTTTCTCTCATTATGGATCTGTCCCCATCCCCCAAACCCAAAGCCAGTGCTGGGAATACATCCGTAACCAAATTGAGGAAAAGGATCTGAAGCGGCAATATCGGTAAAGGCATGCCGATAAATGAAGCTATGCCAACCACAGCCACCTCACTTACATTACACGAGATAAGGTAAAACACGAATTTCCTGATATTATTGAAAATGATACGTCCCTGCTCAACGGCCACCACGATCGTTGAAAAAGCATCATCTGTCAATACGATATCAGCCGCCTCCCGGGCTACTTGTGTACCCCTCTTCCCCATTGCGATCCCAATATCGGCCTTCTTCAAAGCGGGTGCATCATTTACCCCATCGCCTGTCATTGCCACGGTTTGATTTTCTTTCTGGTACATATCAATGATATCCAGTTTTTGCTTGGGATCAATTCGTGCATATACAGATGATTTTAGCCTTGTTTCTTTATCAATATCATATAATTCACTGCCGTGAATGACAATGCTGCTACTTTTTCCTTCCAGCCTCAATTCATTTGCGATATATCGGGCGGTTTCAACCTGGTCTCCGGTCACCATCACTACACTGATGCCGGCTTTCCTGCAATCTTCGATAGCCTGTTTCACACCTTTTCTTGGCGGATCCATGAGAGCAACCAGCCCAACAAAACATAGGTCACTATATGAATTTTCTGCGGGATCATCTGATGTCTTTGTTGCCAAAGCGATCATTCGATACCCCTGGGAAGCAAGTTTTTTGTTGAGTTCCTTCCAATATTCTATTTCCTCACTCTCAAGGTTTTTACAGGATCCATCTATAAAACAGGTGGAGCATGTCTCCAGTATGGCTTCGGGTGCCCCTTTTGCATAAACCCTAAATTGATCACCACCCATTCTGTTCCAGGTAGCCATCATCTTGGTAGTAGAATCGAAAGCTTCTTCCCTGACCTCCGGATGAGCTTTCAAAAGGTCCTCCTGTATCAAACCTCCTTTATCACCTAACTCGAGAAGAGCAATCTCTAATGGGTCACCTGTATTATCTTCTGAGTTTGCATGAAAAGTGGTATTGGTACATATCATTCCTATTTCCAATGCAAAACTAAGGTCATCATCGGTTTCCGTATTAAGTGGAATACCGGCTTCAGAAAAGGTCTTATCAGTTTCACCATTTACCAATATCTCCCTTCTATAAAGATGAACTTGTGTGGCTGTCATCTGATTTTCAGTCAGAGTACCTGTCTTATCAGTACATATAACGGATGTTGCCCCTAATGTCTCCACTGAAGAAAGTTTATTGACAAGAGCATTCTTTGCGGCCAAAGTTTTCAAACCTTTTGCCAGGGAGATTGTAGCCACAATAGGCAGCCCTTCAGGAATGGCTGCAACCGCAAGGGCAATACCCGTTTCGATCATTAATACGATCTCTTTTCCGCTGAAGATCCCTGTGATGACTATAGCTATGATAATACCAACCGTCACATAGATCAGCTTATATCCTAATTTATCAAGACGTTCCTCAAGTGGTGTTTCTTCGTCTTCTGTAGTTTCAACCAGTGAGGATATCTTACCCAGTTCGGTATTCATTCCAGTATCAACGACCAACGCAAGTCCGGCCCCTCTTGTCACAGCTGTTCCTTTATACAGCATGTTTGATCTCTCAGCCAATATGGTATCCACAGTAACAATTTCCTCATTCTTTGAAACTGGAAGGCTTTCACCTGTTAAGGCTGATTCGTTTGCCTGAAGCTTAGAAGCGCTGATGATCCTAAGATCTGCCGTTATTACATCCCCTCCCTCAACTACTACAAGGTCCCCGGGTACCAGATCTTCAGCATCTATTGCCATCACCTTTCCATCTCTCCTCACTCTGGTCTTGACAACACCGAGTTTATATAATGCCTCCATTGCGCGTACGGCTTTCAGTTCTGTCACAAAACCGATCAGGGTGTTGATCAGGATGACCACTACAACAGCCCATCCCTCTACCCATTCACCGTAAATAAAGGCGGCAGCTGCTGCAACTGCAAGTAGTCCGATGATAATACTTTTGAATTGGGCCAGAAGGACCGACCAGGTTCCTCTCTTTTTATGATAGCGAAGCCGATTCGGGCCAAACCTTCTTCGACGGGAAACTGCTTCAGTTGAAGTTAATCCTTGTTCAACATCCACCTGCAGGGCTTCAAGAATATCCTCTGAAGACAAGGAGTATGCCTTCTCTGGTGTATAATTATTCTCGTGTTCTTGAAACGAAGATGTCTGATTAATCAAATTCCATGCTCCCTGTTATGATTATGTCAATCAGGGCTTATCACTACCAAGTCATGTTACATAATATCATACTTATGTGCTGTCTCTTTTTTGATCTTTCTCTTAATAAGTCGTGCTCTTTTAATGATCTCTAAGCTAATATTATTAACGGTACATATTTGGTCAACTAATCCGCCCTCAGCAATATCTACTAAAAGCTTAGAAGCAAAAAATCCTTCAGGGTTTAGAATAATTATATCTCCACCATGATTTTTGAGTGACCTGGCTCCAGGTACGCCATCATGCCCATATCCACCTAAGAGAAGACCTAATGCCCCTGATCCTGCCTGCCTGGCAATTGAGCGAAAAGCTACATCGAGTGAAGGTCGCTCCTCATTTTCTCTTGGGCCTTTATGCAATCTGATACAATATCCTGAATTTCTCTGAACAACTTCTCCATGTTGCCCTCCCGGAATGATCCATACTCTGCCAGGCACCAATTCAGCACCGTCAAAAGCTTCTTCTATATTCAATTCAGATTCGGTATTAAGAAATTCAGCCAGCTTTTTTGTTAGGATCTTTGGGAAGTGAGAAACCACTATCATTGGTGCTGCTAAACTTGCAGGTAATTTACTTAACAAAGTGTAAATGGTTTTGATACCCTCTGATCCACATCCAAGTATCACGATCTTTGCTTGTTTTGGTCTTGACTTCTGATTCCGCAAAATGGGCAATTCACTTATCTTAAACTCGGTATTATTTTGAGCCATGTTCTTTAAAATATGATCGATCCGTTTTTTAAAGTGGTCATGTGCCATTAATACCGATGTTTGCTTCAATGGTATGGTGATGAAATCAACAGCTCCCTTATTCAAAGCTTTTATTATGCTTTCAGATCCCCATTCAGTTCTTTGAGCCAAAGCTACCAACAAAATATTGGGATTTCTGTTGGTGAGAATATCAAAGATCATTTTACCGGAGTCACCGTTTTCTTCCACATTAACAAATGCGATATCAAAATTTTCGGCTTCAACTATTGGCAATAGGTTCTCAAAATCACAAATAACCTTTGTTTCAACAGATTTATATGTATCCAAAATGTTGTAAAAAATTCGACGGACAAATACATCATTATCAATGACCAAAACTTTTATGAATTTCATTTTCGCCTCATTTCGTTTTTTATCAAATACGACCTACTCTCCTAATATTTTAATCATAAACAGGAAATGAGAATAATGATGTACGGTTTATCGGTTTCGGACATGTAAGGTTGTAGACTACAAGATATTAAGCTTATATCGGCTTCTCTTGGTTTTTCAGAGATACATTACTTACCAATCGAACTATTACATGATGTTCAGAACCATCTTGTTTCATATTAATATACGCTGTCTTTCCTTTGGCTTTCCTTACTACCCCATCTACCTCAAAAATTAGGTCGCCTGTTTCAAGCCCTTCATTATTTTCAACTACAAAAATATATTTTGTTTTACGATCAGGCATCATCCATTCTACTCGATAGGATTTCCATTGTTTACCGATCGATGGCCGTACTTCCATAACCGCCCCCTTAAGCTTCAATCCGAGTACTGATTCAAGGGTAACTTTATACATCCATCCCGCAGAACCGGTGTACCATGTCCAACCACCTTGTCCAATATATGGAGGCTCTCCATATACATCAGCAGCAACAGCATATGGTTCTGTTTTATAGGCTTCAATTTTTTGAGGATCTCGGCCAAAATTGACCGGATTGATCATGTGTAGATACTTAATGGCTTTTTCACCTCTCCCACTTTCGGCAAGTGCTTTTATTGCCCATAATGCGGCATGCGTGTACTGTCCGCCATTTTCTCTGACACCCGGTATATAACCTTTAATATATCCTGGATCTTTTTCCGTTTTATCAAAAGGGGGATAAAGTAACCGGATGATACCATCCTCTTCTGAAACCAGGTTCTCTTCCAGAGCAGTCAGGGCTTTTGAGGCTTTATCGGGAGTCGCAACTCCTGATATAACAGCCCAGGACTGTGAAATGGCATCAATTCTACATTCAGTATTCCGGCTTGAACCGAGAGGGGTTCCATCATCATAAAAGGCACGTAAATACCACTCTCCGTCCCACCCGTTTTCATTCAGGTTATTTGACAACTTAGTTGCCACTTCCCTGAATCTATGCGCTGTATCATTATCATTTTTGTTTTCGGCATACCCGGCAAAGCATACCAAGATTTGATATAGAAAAAATCCCAACCATACACTTTCTCCCTTTCCTTCATGGCCAACACGGTTCATACCATCATTCCAGTCGCCACCGCCTATCAATGGAATTCCATGTACTCCAAATTTCAGAGAAACCTCAATTGAACGAAGGCAATGCTCATATAAACTCCCTTTCTCGGTCGTTGTGTGTGGTTGCAGATATACCTCATGCTCATCATCCTCTAATTTACGAGCTGATATATAGGGCACTATTTCATCTAAAATATTTATATCACCCGTAAACTTAATGTACTCATCTACTACATATGGTAACCAAAGCCTATCGTCTGTGATACGTGACCGAATACCACGCCCTGTAGGTGGGTGCCACCAATGCAATACATCTCCTTCAGGAAATTGATGGGCCGCATGTAATAATATTTGTTTTCTTGTCAGGTTTGCATCAACGTACATTGCAGCCATACTGTCCTGTAACTGATCACGAAATCCAAAAGCTCCACCGGCTTGATAGTATCCCGTTCTTGCCCACATTCGGCACACTATAGTTTGATATTGCAACCAACCGTTCATCACGGTATTCAAAGAATCATCTGGGGTTGTAACTTGAATCATTGAAAGTGATTCATCCCAGAATTTGGTCACTTTTGTAAGTGACTTCTCAGTATTCTTTACTTCATGATAATATTTAATCAGCTTTTCAGCATCCGATCTGCTCTCAGTTTCTCCGATCAGAAATACAAATTCCTTCTCTTCATCAGGTTCAAGCCAGGTCTCAATTTTAAAGGCCGCACAAGGATCATCAGCAATACAAATTTCATTATTTAGGTCAGCTTTCTTGCATACCGATTCTGGGTTCTCCAATGAGTTATTTCTCCCAATAAAAGAAAGTCGATCCGTAGAAAATGAGAAGTTGTTTTCTTTGGTGTAGCTAATACAACTAGAAAATGCGATCCTTCCTGCAAACTCATTGTTATACCAATTTTGAGCAAACAGAGACTTAAAGTTTTCATCAAATTCCTGCAGTACATATCGGGATGATTGATCCCTGCGAACACCCATAACCCACTCATTGTATGAGAATAATGATACTTTTCTTCTTTTAGAACCGAAATTTTTCAATTTGATCTTTGATATCTTCACCGGATCTTTCACATCCACAAACTGGGTCAGCACTGATCTAATTTGCATGGTTGTATGCTTGAATGTCGTGTGCCCGAAACCATGCCTTACCTCATACTCAGATTCACCTGCTGCAGGTAACGGTGTTAGAGACCAATATTTTTTATCAAGTTCATCCCTTAAATAAAATGCCTCTGAGGGTGGATCCAATACCGGGTCATTAGCCCATGAGGTAAGTTTATTTTCTCTACTGTTTTTACTCCATGTATACCCGCCTCCACTTTCTGTTACGAGGAATCCAAATCCAGGATTAGCTATGACATTGATCCATGGTGCCGGAGGAAGTGTTGGTTCTCCGGTTTCTGAATTTCTTTTTGAAAAGATATGATACTCTTTTCCATCTTCAGTGAAACCACCATACCCATTGAAGAATTTTAACGATCGTGATCCATCGCTTTCAGCATTCAAATTAGGTTTAATTCGGCTATATGTAATATCATCGCTGATCTGGTTTTCATTTCGATACTGAGCTGACAACTCATCCAGGTTTGGGAAAGAGCCTTCCAATACTACAGAGGCATATGTTAGCATAAGGGTTAGGTCTTCTTCCGGGAGCCGTTCTGTGCGGTGTAAGATTACTTTGCCATGATCATGGTCTTTAAGCCTGTGTTGATGATGTTCCATGGCCGCCTGAATACCTTTTTCTACTTCATCTGCATAACTTGGCGGATGATCGTTTAAGATCAACAGGTCTGTATGTAATCCTCTATGTTCCCAAAAATGACGCCCTTTTAACATTCTTTCCACGTATTTTAACTGTTCGGCTTGCTTTACCCGAAAAACAACCAACGGTAGGTCTCCAGAGATTCCATAACCCCACAAATGAGACTGCTGATTACGGTTCTTACTGATGACTTCCCGCTTTGCCCGAAGTTTCGAATCATTATAGACAACATACGATGCCAATTTCTGAAACAAATGAAACTGTCCACTGCTAATTCCAATATGCTCCAGTTCCACATTATTATAGATCACTGATAGGTCGAAAGCACGCTCCACAGCAAAAGGATTATCAAATATGTCCGTGAGTTTTGTTGCACCTTCCAAAGTCTCCGCCCATCCGGTTCCAAAAGTAACTTCAATTTTCTCTCCCGGAGGGATCACTGCAATTTTGCGAATGCTAAATATTGGGTCTGAAACATTTCCAAGAGTACCGCTCAGTTGAGAACCTGAATCCATTGCCTTTGGATTTTTCAGGGATCTCCCTCTCCCGATAAATTTTGAACGCTCCGTCTCAAATTGCAATGGTTCAACCAAGCGATCCAGATCGTCACTTGCCAGTGTATGAACCAGATACACGGGACTCTCATCACTGCTTCTGGGTCTTCTCCAGGCAATTATGGAATGATGCTCAGCGAAATAGTCGGTTTGCACGAATAGCTTTGAAAAAGCAGGATGAGCTACGTGACTTTCCCAACGGTTCAATACGATCTCACCATAGCTTGTAAGTTCAATTCTCCTTTCCCTATCACTGTAATTTGTGAGTGTAATTTTCCGAAGTTCGATTGGATGGTCTGGTGAGATACATATTTCGGTTGTCGTATCTATCCAGTCATCAACACGCGATGTCTGGATTTTCCCATTATGAAGCCAGGAATCATATCGATCTGCTTTACGTTGAACCGGCTGATGAAAAGCGGACCAATACGACCCTGTCTCAACATCCTTGATGTATACAAATATTCCTAAAGGATCTTCCACCGCATCAGGTTTCCAACCGGTTAATGTAATATCCCGGTAATTTAAGCTACCTGAACCCGAATGACTCTCAATGACATGTAATTTTCCATTTGAAAGTAAATGTATTCTTGGCGGTGTATCATCAAGATCATTCTCATTAGCGTTTTCAATGATATGATGAAGACTTAGTTGCTCACCAGGTTCCAGTTCCACATCTATTGGGTGCGGTTCTTTGATCGGTATTCCTCTTGGGATACGTTCCTGAAGCAATAGCTCACATGCCTTGATCATGGGATCAGAATGGAAATAATTATGGATTGGCCAGCCTTTAAGTACATTCACCAATGCGATCATACTCATGCCGTGGTGATGAGCCATGTATATCTTGACCACTTTATAATCCTCTCCCTCTTCCAGGTGCTCTCTGGTAAAGTCAATCGCATCATAATAGCCCCTTAGTCCAAACGCACCCAGTTCATTAAGCTCTTTTAAGTTTCGATATGAAGATACCGGATCTACCATGAGTGCCAATAGTGTCGCATATGGAGCAACCACGAATTCCTCTGCCAATCCTCTTTTCAATCCCAATCCGGGAGCACCAAAAGCACGATATTGATAATTCAGATCCATATTCAGGATATTATATGCACTTTCTGAAAACCCCCAGGGCCTGTCGAAACGTTTGGCATAAGATCGCTGCCACTCAATTATGTGTTTATACGTATGACTTAACAACGTAAATGGATAAGATCGCATGAATAGCAGTGGCATCAGATATTCAAAGACAGTTCCTCCCCATGAAAGCAGGAATTCGTTTTGATTTAGACTTGTGAGCCGTCGTCCCAAACGGAACCAATGTTCTGAGGGAACATCCCCCTTGGCTATTGCCACCAGTGAAGCAATACGAGCTTCACTTGCCAGCAGATCATAACTTCCTTTATCAAGTTGAGCCCTGTCTACACTGTATCCGATACTGAATAACCCACGCTTTTTGATATACAGGAACCGAAAATCCATTTGTTCCACCAGATTGCGGCAGATCTCTTTTATAGTAACCATTTGTTTATGCAGGTTTTGCACTAAGTCTGGTTTCTCTCCCTCAAACCGATCTGCAAAAGATCTTTCCCCCGATTCTGAACCCGTCATTATTAATTCATTTTTGTAGGACTCAATTTGATTCAAAGGTGCCTCAAGCCAATGCATAAGGTCTTCGACAGTATCGTCACCAAGGGTATTTCTCAAACTCATAAGGTTCGATGCACTCAGTTGACTGGCGCAGTGCTTCAGAGATTTTAAAATTGGAATCGACTCTTCAACCAATATGGTATCAGTATCAATATTGTTCAACTCATCCGTTAACCTCTGAATGCAGGTTTCTATATTCAATTGTACATCAGCCTGATCTCTAATCTGTTCTTCAAATTCCCCTATAACAGATTTAACGGTTTCTACCGTATCCATTAAACCTTCCCAAAACGCCCCGTTTACATTTTTTTTATGCCAAATACTCTCAACAGCCTGAGCCGCCGTGATCAAACCGGCTGCCAGATTACCAGAATCTACTGTAGAAATATACCTGGGATTAAGCACTTCCCCCGTTCGGATCTCGTACCAATTATAAAAATGTCCTTTATACCGGTCTAGCCTTGACAAAGATTTTAGCGTTTTTTCTAACCTTGAATAAAGATCACTTACAGTTATGTACCCCATTTCATACGCTGCCACTATTGAGGTTAGTGCCAGGCCAATGTTTGTCGGTGATGTCCGGGCAACGGGTGGCAGTTCAGGATCTTTTTGATCATTATCAGGAGGGAGCCATGAATATTCTTCCTTCATTAACCGTTCAAAATAGTACCAGGTTCGTCTTGCTTTGGTTCTAAGATCCATCCTTTCTTCAAATGATAACTCCGGCACCTTATCTCTTATGGGCTGGCTCAGGAACCAGGCAAATACCGGTGAAGTGATCCACAACAGAGATATTGGAGCGATCACCCAAAGGTCAACCGGATCGATGAGTATAGCTACCACCAAGATCATCGTACCTAAAATAATCGAAACCGCCATCGACCTCATGTAAGAACTCAATGAATTGGCACTTACCTTTTCTGCATTTAAGGCCGGTGTCCATTCGAGCCTGTGTTTCCCAGATACGTATAATCGCCACCAAACTCGCACCATTGCGTCCACATTCAAAATAGCCTGATGTGGTAATATTGCTAAAGTTGAAATAGCCTGTATGGTATTTACTTTTAAATTTAGGCGAACTTTTTCAAAATAAAGTTTCCACTTTATTCGAGAGGGGCGATTCAATATATCCGTTGAAAAACTGATATAGATCGGAAATGCAAGAATACCAAAAGCCAAAAGTGTCCATAGTAAAGCTGAACCCGGTAGCCAAAACCATCCTGAAATGAACAACACCATCAAAAAAAGTGGATTCAATGATCGCCGTAGATTATCAAATATCTTCCATCTGGATAGTAGGTTGATAGGATTTTTGCTCCGGCCTTCCTGCCCCGGAACTCCAGGAAAAAGCCAACTCGCAATTTGCCAGTCACCCCGAACCCAACGGTGATTTCGTTTACAAAAACTATTATAATTGCTCGGGTAATCATCAAATAGTTCAATATCAGTACTAAGGGCCGTACGAATATATGTGCTTTCCAAAAGATCATGTGATAGAATGCGATCCTCCGGAAATCGTTTATTCAAAACTGCATCAAAGGCGCAAACATCATAAATACCCTTACCCGTAAATACACCATACCCAAAAAGGTCCTGATAAACGTCCGAAACGGCTGTTGTATAAATATCGATTCCAACATTTCCGGAGAAAAAGCGGGTAAAATGGGTTTTATAAGCTGAATCCGGAGCAATAGAAATACGAGGCTGAATAATACCGTAACCCTCCTTCACTATACCCATATCCTGATCAATGACAGCCCGATTAAGCGGATGCGATGCAACTCTAATCAGTTCTTTTATACTTCCCGGTGGAGTCCTGGTGTCTGCATCAAGAGTAATTACAAATCTTACCGGTGTTTGTTTTAAGTTTTTCTGAAAATTCCCAAACATAAAGTGAAACGGGTGATCATCATCCGGGTGACACAGCAGATGATTGAATTGTTCCAATTTTCCTCTTTTTCGCTCCCAGCCCATCCATTTATGTTCTGAACTATTCCATTCTCGTTTACGGTGAAGTACAAAAAACTTTTCCCCATAGCGGGAAGAGTAACGTTCGTTCAATGAGTCTACAGCCTGCTCAGCTGCTTCAAGAATATGACCATCAGAGAGCATGATCTTTCGGTTGGAATCAGCAAAATCACTCAACAGCACAAACTGTAATCCAGGGTCCGGATTAGCCAGTGCTGTGATCTCCAGTTTCTCAAGATGGCGTTTCACGTCATTGACATCATTCAGTATGACCGGAACCACCACAAGACTTCGATCTCCTTTGGGTATATCAAATTTTACCATCATTTTTGGCAGTACACGAGGTGGAAGGGTAAAAGCAAACAAACGATTAACTGTAGAAACTGATAGCTCTAAAGCCGGAAAGAATGCAATCATTATCACTGCCATCTTAATCAAGAAGACATTTGAAGCCGCCCCCGTCAAAAACCATAACATGGCCAAAAAAGCAGTCGTTAATAACAAGATCAGTAAAATATATAAAGGGGTATTGCCTTCAATCTTATTTCGGGCAACCTCTCCCACTGTCTTTTTATAATTAAGCTCTTCCCTAAACAGCTTGGTTCCATTACCGATCAAATAATATCCCACGTGGGTTGTTAGTACAGAGGGATCGAAAAATCTTGAGGCAGATGTTAGTTCGACATCGATTCGGTTTCCTTCAGTGATCTCCAGAACTTTCTCTGCGACTTCAATTTCTGAATAATCGGACCTCCCACTTAGTCGTTCAATGGTTCGTCGATACTGATCCTTGGTCTTATGATCCATCAGTGGATACACTCCCATCGGATCAAGCTTGAGAATTCGGTCAACTAAGGAACAATCTTCAACAAACTCTTCCCACTCTATTTCCGTTGAACGCCTGAAAGAGATCACAGCATTTTGAATGCTCACCTGCAATTTCGATTGACGTTGTGATTCTTCCCTGAGACTCTCGTCTAAGCTGGTACCAAAAGAACTGAACCTGTATTCGAACCAATTCTTAAGTTCACTGGTCATTATCCCTTCTGCACCTAGCTGAAGGGAAAGCTCAACCAACAAACTTAGATTTTGGTTACCGTCTTCTTTGGCACTCAGCCAGTCGATGATATTACGAAGCAGAAAACTTGGTTCACCGGTTTCGGCTTCCAGCCAATTTGATATTTGATCTTGAACTTCAACTTTAGATTCTCTCCTTTTTAGGATGGCGGTAGCTTTGACGGCTAATTGATTAACCAGTACCAACCTTACCATGATCGGTATCGCCCACAATTCCCCCAACCTGAAAGTTGAATCTTGCTGATAATGTTGGGTGTAAAGGGTCAGATTATCGATGCTGATGATATTATCTGTATGATGAGCAAGATTATAAACGAGGTCGTATACCCTCGGAAGCCCTTTATTGATTCCTGACTTTAGGTGAGGAATATTGCGCTGAAAGCCAATGGGGAAATCCGTTTCGATCTGTACGATCTGTTCCTGGATAATGTAGAAGTTGTCGATCAACCACTCCGCTGCGGGTGAGATATCCTTGTTTTCTTTTGCTGAAGTCGCTAAAACCCTATATGCCTGTGTTAGAAGCTCCTTGTCATGTTGAAGCAGTGGTTTGATGGGAACCATATCTTTCTTTTTCTCGGAGATCTCATGTCTGCGAGACAGTTCCCTGGCATCCTTCTTTAGTAACTCAGGTTGAAATAAAAGTTGGGAGACATGCTCCATCAATGATCAGTTAACGTGTTTCAATTATATTTTTCGTTCCATCCTTTTCAATTACTTCAAAACTTAAGATCCAGCCGCTTTTCTCTTCATCCACATAGATCTCTTCCGGGTGATTGATGGTTCGGTTCAAACCATCCACCTGAATTTCAAAAATGTCACTTCGGTCATCATATGTTAGCCCTTTAAGTGGCATCCACTGCGTTTCAGTCTGTTCTCCAATCTCATTATTCATTACCCGAATCTCTACATATTCAGGTGTTTCGTCTTTTAAGTATCTCCTGGTAAAACTATTGAAGTATTCTTTCCACTGATCCTTTTTGAGTTTTTTAATAGCCATAGTTCCTATTCCATTAAGTTCCTATTTAATAGTTACTCAATTTAAAATGTACTGGATCACTGAAAAGCAGGAGGAATCAACAATCTTTGACGGGGAATCTATTACAGCTTTATAATCTCTCTCTTTACAGAATATTAGCTTCAATTCTGCTAATTATCGATGGGTTATTTTAAACTGTTCACGGAACATAATACTGCAGATATGAAAACTAATATCATTTTAACCGGACTTTTGATCATATTTATGACCGGTCAACTTCGAGCCCAAGGAAGTACATATCGCAGCGGAAATATCGTCCGAATTTCTGATGCAGATTCTATCCAAACGCAGCTTTTTGCTACCGGGGGTACCGTGGAAATATTAGGCTGGATAGGCAACGACCTGATCTCAGCTTCTGATATACTGGTTCTTGATGGGGAAATAATGGATGATGCCATAATATCGGGCAGTGACTTATACGTTAGAGGCACAGTGCATGATCTATTGGCAGCTGCAGGAGAAACTATAGTTCTTGATGGACAGATCTATGGGGATGTTTTTGCCGCAGGCGCTACTATACGAATAACGAATAATGCCGTTATCAGAGGAAATGCAAATCTTGCCGCTAACCATATCATGTTTGAGGGAGGCATAATTGAAGGAAACTTAAAGGTAACCGGCCGTAAAATTGACCTGAACGGCGTGGTCAAAAGCAAAACACAGATCCATGGATACAATATTCATTTTGGACCTGAATACAGTGCTAATTTTGGAACCGATATTTTTAGCGACCGGCCAATTTATCCGGAGAATCTGGGAGATCTTCCAGAAGACCTGTTTATAAGTGAGAAAACACCCAATGTATTTCGCATCTTGCTTTTTAAGAGTGCTCTGTATTTTTCGCTTTTCATCGCAGGAATACTGTTGATCCAGACTTTCAAACGAACCAGTCGGGATCTGTACAAATTTTCTACCAGACAATTCTGGAAACATACCGGGATCGGTTTACTGACATTTTTATTCTATCCGGTATTGCTGATCATACTGGCTGCCTTGGTATTCACTCTGCCTATATCCTTTTTGTTGTTAATGGTATATGGATTATTGCTACTCATAGGTTATTTATTAGTAGCTATGGTAGTCGGCGTCAGCAGTCTAAAGTTTTTGAAGAAAAATGATACAGATATATCCTATAACTGGGGCCTCCTTGTTGGTATGGTATTGGTCGCAGTAATTGTAAACCTGCCATTTCTTGGATGGCTGTTTCACGCCATTTTCATCTTCTTTGGACTGGGAAGCCTGACCCTTTATCTGTGGCACATGCGTAACTTAACTCAGGTAAAAGCAAAGTCAACCTAATGGATCCATGATCGAGCAGCTTTTCAAATCGCTCCAACCATTTATACGCTGGGTGATTATTAAACCGGTCAGGGTCGTTTTGATCAGCCTTGGATTTGCCATTCTTGGATTTTTGATGGCCAACAACCTTACAATTGATACCGATCTATCGAAACTCATTCCCAAAAGTTATAACAGTGTACAGGCTTTAAATACACTTACCGAGCAGGTGGGAGGTGAACATGATGCCACCGTCGCGATCGAAAGCCCTTCTTTTGAAGCAAATCAAAATTTCGCCGATTCACTGATACCAAAAGCTCTGGAATTACAGCGGGCTAAATACGGAGAACCGTATTTTACGCGAGTAGAATATAAGCGTGAGATCGAGTTCATGAAGCGGAATGCACTCTATTTTGCCACTTCATCTGAATTGGACCTGCTAGAGGAATATCTGGAAGCCGAGATAAATGATGCCAAAAATAAAGCGAATCCCTTTTACTTTGATCTGGAGGATGACACCGGACTTAACACTGATTCATTGGGTAATGAACTAAACTCGAAATACGATGAACTGGTAGGCTCCGAATATAATATTTCTCCTGACTCTACGGTCCTTGTTGTCAAATTTTTCCCGAGTCATGCTCAAACGGAGTTAACATTTATCCGGGATGCTTATTCCGATCTCAACAAGTTAATTCGTGAGTTGAACCCCTCTTCCTTCCACCCTGATATGCAGGTTTATGCAGCAGGTCGCATGATCCGTACACTCATAGAAATTGAAACGATCGTCGATGATGTTAAAGGCTCATTCGGCATCGGGGTACTTATATTAATGCTGGCTGTGGTTGGATACTTTTATATTAAAAGTTATCGTATTCGATTCGGGAATGTGTTAAATGGCAGAAGACTGTTGACTCAGCTCAAGGAAGTTCCGGCTCATACGATCATTATGGGATTACCTTTGGTGCTTAGCCTGTGCTGGACTTTTGGACTCGCCTACCTGCTCTATGGTCACCTCAATATTATGACCTCAACACTTGGTTTGCTTTTATTCGGCATGGGTATTGATTTTGGGATCCATTTCTTTGCCCGGTACACAGAAGAACGTGGTACCGGAAAACCAGTAGAAGAAGCTATTGAGACCACATTTATGACAACCGGTCAAGCCATTTTTGCTGTTGGTATAACAACCGCTGCTGCTTTTTTCATACTTATGCTTGCCGATTTCAAGGGGTTCAGTGAATTTGGAACTATATCCGGAATTGGCCTGATGCTTGCGATAGTGGCTTATATCATTTTTTTACCGGCTTTGCTCGTTTTACTTGAACGCAGTCCATTTCTGAACCTTCATACCGAAACTTTAACACCACACAAAAGTGACGCTGAATTTCCTGTTGGTTCAAACAGAAATATTAACAAGTGGAAATTTATTTCCATGGGTGTCATTGGGCTTTCGGTAATCATAACTGCCATAGCTGTGATCGAAATTCCAAACCTTTCATTTGAATATGATTTTGGAGAATTAGAACCTGAATATGAACGTTATCATGAGATGAACAGAGTAGCTTCTACAGCCTCACGGGGCCGAAGTGATCGGAACTCAGCCTACATCATTGTAAACGATCCCTCAGTAGCTATTCAGGTAGCAGATATATTGAGAAAACGTATGGATATGGATTTCAGCTCCCCCACTATCAAAGAGGTTGAGATCTTTCAGGACCGTTATCCTTTTGATGTCGATAGTGCCAATAAAAAGATCGAGCGAATTACCAAGATCAATGAATTACTGGATGACCCTTTTCTTATCAAATCTACGAACCGGGATATTCTTAGGCTTAGGGAGGCCGCTTCTACACAACATATCATACCACTAGACAGCGTACCCGATTTCATAAAGGCCCCTTTTACATCTGTTTCAGGTTTAGTTGGGAATCTTGTGATCATTCGCCCTGCCGTAGGGTTATCTGATGGGCGTAACTCTATGGATTTTGCAGATGATGTGAGCTCAGTCACCTTAGCCAATGGAATCACTTACTATGCCGGTTCTACGTCTATTGTGGCTTCAGATATGTTGCGATTGTTAATGGATGAAGCTCCGCTAATGGTTGCACTCACCATAACCTTCATTATCATATTTAAGTTGTTGATCCTTAAAAATATCAAATGGGTGATCCTGGCACTTTTACCTTTGATTGCCAGCTTTATTTGGCTATTTGGAATAATGGTCTTATTTGGCTGGAAATTGAATTTTTATAACCTCGTGGTATTTCCAACCATTCTGGGTATTGGAGACGACAGTGGAATTCATATGGTGCATAGATATAAAGAAGAAGGAAAAGGATCGATCGGAAAAGTGCTTAGGTCTACCGGAGAGCATATTAGTGTTAGCATCTTTACTACCATGCTTGGTTTCAGTGGCCTGTTGTTTTCTATCCATCCGGGGCTAAGAACGATTGGAGAACTAGCCGTTTGGGGAATTGGTCTTTCACTGCTTGCAGCTTTGGTGTTGCTGCCAAGTATCATCTTTATGATGGAATATTTATCAGGAAGTAAACAAAAATAAATCACCCTACAATATTAGCCCGGAAAATACTTACATGATATTGAGTTATTACCCTGCTTTATAAGACCCTTTCATGGTATAGATTAATAACAGATTCTTTGACTTAATGGTAGTTAGTTTAAATAAAGTGTACAATCTTCATCTCTTTAAATAGAATGAAGATCAACTGGGAAAATATGCCGCCAGTTACTGATCAGACAGGTCTTTATTGATCTTTTTAGTTAGTGTATATCGGTTATCAATAAGGAATGCCCGTTAAACGGCAAACCAGAAAGCCGACCATTGAGGGTGCTTGTAATGAGCTGAGATCATACCTCAATAACTTGATGCGGACTATACCGACGAAAGGAAATGGCCGACTTTCTAATTATTGAGTAGCCCGAAGCTTAATTGCTTCGGGCTTTTTTTATGTAATTATAGATTACGGGTAGTGCAAGTCATGAGCATTACATTTTAGGAGTGGAAATTCCTACAACCCGATTCTCCTATTCCCTGCATCTGTTCACATTGGCATGAATTACATTAGGTCAGAGTCTTTGATTTAATGGTAGTTAATTTTAAAAAACAGCATAATCTCTGATCCTTTAAATAGAACAGGGATCAACCGAAAAAAGAAGCCGTCGGTTACTGCTAAGATCAATCCAATGGATTTTTTGAAGAGTATGCTTCGGTTATCAGTAAGGAATGCCCGTTAAACGGCATACCCGAAAGCGAACTGTTGAGGGTGCTTGTAATGAGCTGAGATATTACCTCTATTACTTGATGCGGTTCATACCGACGTAAGGAAACAGTTAACTTTCTAATTATTGAGTAGCCCGCAGTATTTATACTGCGGGCTTTTTTTATACCTGGATGCAGTGAATTCTACTACAAAAAAAATAAATATCTGCTGTCAGTAAATATTCATCTGGAGTATTAAGATCAGTGAGTGGTCTTAAATTTAATTACACTAATCCCTAATTCATCGCCATGGAGATCTCTAAAGTCAATATCCCTTCTTCTCCCCTAGATAAAAGATCACTGGACTATTTCAGAAAGATACTTTTGTCTAAACGTAAAAATGCTGAAGAAGAGATCCGCTTGCTTACTGAGAATATCAACATACTGGATAATGATAATGACCCGGATTATATGCCGGCCTCTGATATTCAGGAAGCAGGAACAGATACACAAAGCGACACTCTTAATTATCAGCTCATGGAGAGAACCCGAAAATATATCAAACAAATAGACGACGCATTGGAACGCATCGATAATGGAACATTTGGTATATGTCAGGCGACAGGTCAACCCATTTCCAGGGCTCGTTTAGAAGCTGTACCACATACACGATTTAGTATCAATGCGAAAAATTCAAACCTTTCTGATTATGAAAGTTAAATTGACCAAACTGAGAGAGGCAGTCCGCCAAAACCCGGATTGAAAAACCCATGTTCAAAAACCGACAGGATGCCGCAATTAAATTGGCAAGGGCTTTAGAGAAATATAGAGAGGAGAAGCCCCTGATATTGGCCATTCCAAGGGGTGGTGTTGAGATCGGATACTACCTGGCGAAAGTTCTTAACTGCGATTGGTCTATACTCATATCTCGAAAACTGGGATATCCAGGACAACCTGAGACCGCTTTTGGTGCTATTGCAGAGGATAAAAGTCTTTTCTTCAATCCACGGATCAAATCACATCTTGATCGAAGTTTGATAGAAAAGGTTATTAAGAAGGAGCAAACAGAGATCAAGCGGCGGATCCATACTTACAGAAAAGGAGCTCCGATCCCGGATATAAAAGACCGAACCATCATCTTAGCGGATGATGGTATTGCTACAGGGGCTACTCTATTTGCTGCCATTCAAATGTGCAAAAAAGCCGGGGCTGCTAAGATCATTATTGCTGCTCCGGTATCAGGTCCTGAGATCCCAAGGCTATTGAAGGATGTTGTATCTGATGTTGTGATTCTGGAAACACCTGAGAATTTTTACGCGGTATCCCAGGCATATGAGCATTTTGAGAATCAAAATGATGCAGAGGTACTAAAATTCATTAAACGATCAAAATTCAGAAATGAGCCATTAATGCTTCAAAAGGTATAAATATAAGCTGTATGAAAGGAAAGAGATATTATTTTAAACAAGAACGTACCCGGATCTTTGACGATGACCGCCACGACCCTTACCAAAGAACGCAGAAATTGCCTGATCCTACCATTTGTCCGGATTGCGGATCTGTTTTTACTAATGGGCGATGGACTTGGAAATCCTTAGAATTTATTGATAACAAACAGATCTGTCCGGCTTGCCAACGCATCCGGGACGATTATCCCGCAGGATATATCGAGGTCGAAGGATCATTTTTTCAGTCTCATAAAGATGAGCTCCTGAATTTGATTCGAAACCTTGAAAAACAAAAATCTGAGCAACATCCTCTGGAACGTATCATCAAGATCTCTGAGTCTGATGGTAAACTGACCATTACTACAACAGGAATGCATCTGCCAAAAATGATCGGGGATGCTTTGAGGAATTCGTATGAGGGTGAACTGGATATATCCTATGATGCTGAAAGTTTAGCTCGTGTACGCTGGATCCGGTAGTTTTTTAAGGTACAGCCTACAGATTATAATTTCTGATATTCTAGACTCTCCTTTATGTAAGGGTATTCCTTACCCTCATTTTGCCAAATACCTGACCGTACCGAATCCATGCAATATATATCATTGTCCTAACTTATCACTCATATCCCATCACCATGAAGTTATTGATCGTATACGGTACTGTAGAAGGACAAACCCGTAAGATCTGTGAAAGATTAAAGAATGAAGCAAGATTGAACGGACATACAGTCTCACTGAACAATTCCACCGGTCCAAATTTAAGTCCGTTTGGCTTTGATGCAGTCATAATCGCCTCTTCCGTTCATAATGACAAATTTCAGGACTCTATTGAGCAATATGCCGGTGACTATGCAAAGGTCATGAATAATGTTGTTGGCGTCTTTGTGACCGTTAGCCTGACTGCTGCCAATGATGAACCCGAGGGTTGGGAAGAGCTTGAAGAAATTACCAAGGATTTTTTGAGCCGAACAGGTTGGCATCCAACTTTTATCGAACATTTGGCCGGAGCTATTCGATACTCAGAATATAATTTCTTTAAAAAATTTATCGCCCGTAATATTGCTCCAAGAAACAACACTCAAACCGACAATTCAGATGACCATGAATATACGGATTGGGAACAGGTAAAACGGATCTTAACAAAGATCGAAAAATCGGTATCTGAAATTAGCAGAGTGTAAGTTATTTAACTTAAGACTACTTTACATTTTTAAATGTCAGTTCATTAATAACTGCTGCATTTGTATCGGGATAAAGCAGGATATCTTCAATATGGTGATAATGAAAAGCATTGATCAAAAATAGAACGGCCCAGGTACCCTGAAATGCAAAGAATATACCATCCCCGGGTAAAAACCACAGTCCAATGTATCCATTTATGATACCTGACACCACGCCCCAGAATAAATTCCCTTGAAAAGATATACCCTCTTTTTTGATCGTTGACCCTGTAACAAATCCGATCAACAAGCCAACCGTAATAAATGAGTACAATTGCATCAATTCAGACATGATCCTCTCCCGTTTTGTTATGTGTTAAATAATATAACTCAACAGCTTTAATATTAATGCAGGGCATTACCTGACATCCACAAATAAAAAACGGCAGGGAGGAATTCCTTACAAATAGATCCACTTGTTTCCCTGAATTTATATACAACCCTTTTGCTATTATTTACTACCAATTTAACATCCGTAAAAGAAATTTATGAAAGGATTGGATCTATATTTTATACCATGGGTTTTTTCAAATCTTGCAGGTCTGCTGATCTTATTCGCAACCTGGAAAAGCCCAAAGATCGGCAGGTTTATATTTGCTCTTTTATTTGGCTGGGCGGCCTGGAAGAATTTAACGGTCGTTTCTCAGACACCTGACCTCTACATCGAATTTGCTTTCCTTGCCATTCCGATCTATCACGATCTCATTCTAGGCTGGTTTGCTGACCACATAACCCCAATAGTCACATTGATAGCCATAGGGCAGGCATTAATAGCATTGGGCATGTTCATGTATGGTTATTGGGTAAAAATTGCATCTGCAGGTGCTATGATCTTTTTGATCGCAATATCTCCCCTGGGTGTGGGGTCTGCTTTTCCTTTCCCGTTAGTTGCTGCATATGCTGCTTTCCTGATCCTAAAAGAACGAGGTGATTTCTCATCTTTAGTTCCATTTAATAAGAAACCGGAAATAACTTCTAAAGGTCAAAAAAACCTGCATCGTATATGAATTTGCATGGATTCCAGAATACACTATCACAACAGATTTGGGCTCGAAAATACCGAATGGAGTCAGGTTCTTTTGGTACAGAAAAATCTATTGAAGATACCTGGAAGCGTATTGCTAAGGCATTGGCAAATGCCGAAGATAAAGAGCAATTAAAATGGGAAACAAACTTCTACCAGGCACTTAAAGCCTTTAAGTTCATACCGGGCGGGCGCATTATTGCAGGAGCAGGAACCAAGCATAAAGTGACTCTTTTCAACTGTTTTGTGATGGGGAAAATGCAGGATTCCATTCCTTCCATCTTCGAAAACCTAAAAGAAAGTGCCCTTACCATGCAGAAAGGTGGTGGCATCGGGTGCGATTTTTCCACCTTAAGGCCCAAAGGATGCATCGCCAAGACAAGCAATACCGTTTCTTCAGGTCCCGTTTCTTTTATGAAGATCTGGGACTCTATGTGTGCCACTATGCTTTCCACCGGATCTCGTCGCGGAGCGATGATGGCCACCCTGCGCTGCGATCACCCCGATATCTTTGAGTTCATAAAAGCAAAACATAAACCGGGTGAGCTCACAAATTTCAACCTTTCCATATTAGTAACAGATGAGTTCATGCAGGCTGTTCGGCAAGACAAGGAGTGGCCACTTATTTTTCCTACGGGTGATATCAAAGCAGAAACAACAAATTCAATTGTAAAAAAAGGATGGCAAAATACGGATTCCCCTCTATCCTACTCGGTCATGCGGGTGGTCAAAGCCCGGGAAGTCTGGGAGGCACTGATGAAAGCAAACTATCATTATGCAGAGCCGGGAGTACTTTTTGTAGATCACATCAATTATATGAACAACCTGTACTATTGTGAACATATTACAGCCACCAATCCTTGTGGAGAAGTCCCTCTGCCACCATATGGAGCTTGTGATCTCGGTTCCATCAATCTAACACAGTTTATCGACCGACCTTTTTCGGATCAGGCCAATTTAAAAGAGGAAGCCCTGAAAAAGATCACTGCCACAGCCGTACGCATGCTAGATAATGTGATCTCGATCTCCCGGTTCCCACTCAAAGTACAACAGCTCCAAGCATTAAAAACGCGGCGAATTGGTCTTGGTATCACCGGTCTGGCTGATGCTCTCATAATGATGAAACTTCATTATGGCAGTGAGGAAGCCCGATTGATGACCGGAAACATCATAAAGCTGATCGCACACACGGCTTATCAGACATCCATTGGACTGGCCAAAGAAAAAGGAGCATTTCCACTTTTTGATAAGCAACGATACCTGCAGTCACCGTTCATTAAAAAACTACCCAAACATTTAAAAGAAGGCATTGAGATGAAGGGAATCCGAAATAGTCATCTTTTATCCATCGCACCTACGGGGAGCATCAGTTTGCTGGCAGGAAATGTATCAAGTGGAATAGAGCCGGTTTTTGATTTTACCTACCACCGTAAAGTGTTGGATGCAGAGGGAAATACCGGATCGCACACCATAACTGATTTTGCCTATCAGAAATGGCTCATGGGGAAAAAGCAGCATGAGCCCCTTCCCGAGTATTTTGTAACGGCGCGACAGCTATCACCCAAAGATCATCTTAAGATGCAGGCTGTAGTTCAGCATTATGTTGATAATTCCATCTCTAAGACCATCAATATTCCTGAAGATCACCCTTTTCATGATTTCAAGAATGTGTATGAATTGGCCTATGAACTAAAGCTGAAGGGCTGTACCACCTTCCGCCCAAACCGAGTAACCGGCTCCATTCTTGAACCTGAAAATGGAGAAACGAATATCCATTGCTGTACTCCTGATCGAGAGGCGGATTAAGGTCTATATCCTCAGTACGGTCACTCCCGGTGAGAAACCGCCTCAAACCCCGCCATGATATCCAAAAGTTCTTCAGTGATGGAGGCCTGTCGTTCGTGTAAAAACTCATTTCGTAACTGATCCAACCGTTGTTCGATCTTCTTCTCAGCCCGCTGCATAGAACTTAGGCGACTCCCATTTTCAGCTGCCAGTGATTCGGCCAGGGCTCTGAATAACGAGACGAACAAATATTGCCGCAATAATGACATGAACAGCAGATCTATATCCATAGTGAACTGAGGTAAATTATTGGTAGGCCATGGGCGGTTGGTAAGGTGATCAAGCCAGGCTTTATTCAGTGGTAATAAATGCTGAACCCTGGGCGTAAATCCCTTTCGAGCCATTGGTTTGTTATGTATCAGAATGATGGAACCGATCTTTTGTTCCACCTGCCATTGCTCAATACCATTCAGTACAGCCAGTACTTCCGAACTGATACCTTCAACGCTCCCCGGTATCTCAAGCCTCTTGTCGACCGTAAACCCATCATTTTGCAAATGATCTGCCAGTCGCTCGCCCAACACCAGGAAATGAAGGTCTTCGATCTTAAAATCCCCAATTTTTTCATGGATATAGGCTGTTAGCGTTTCATCAAAAGGACCACATAGCGATTGTCCGGACCCAATGGCTATCACTCCTTTACTTGAATTATCTTCATTTTTCTCTATAGACAAAATGTTAGATCGAGCTGACCTCAATACGATCTGCATTCCCATTTCCAGGGTATCAAAATATTCAGCCAGAGACTTAACCGCTTCCTCAAATTGTCGAATGCTGACTGCTGACAGGATCTTCATGGTTCGGGTGATAGACTGAAGTTCCTCGGCACTATGTACTTTACGTTGAAGGTATTCCAGCTTTTGCATAGTTAACCCTCCTCCGGTGATAGCATGATCAATGGGCGAACAATATCCAACAGAAATTCCCGGTCATTTTCTTCAAGATGATCCTGCCAATTCATTCTATGATCTATTTCCTCCGACATAGAAGTTACTTTTGCACGAATTCTCTGTTTTAGAGCTGCAATATCTTTTGGAGGAATATCATCCAACAGATCAGATGTAGCTGCCAAGAGTATTACAATCTGTTCTTCCACAGAAACGGGACTCAACTGAGGTTGTTTCAGGATCTCCCTGATCAATCGTCCGCGACGAATCAGTTTTTGGGTTTCCTCATCCAGCCGGGAACTGAATCGTGAGAAAGCCTCGAGTTCTTCAAACTGGGCATAAGCTAATCGTAACTTTTTAGTAACTGATCGATAGGCCGGAAGTTGTGCATTGGAACCAACCCTGGAAACAGATCTCCCCGTATCTACAGCTGGTAAAACATCTTTTTGAAATAACACCGGTGACAAATATAACTGACCATCCGTAATAGAGATCAAATTGGTTGGAATGAATGCAGAGATATTCTGAGCCTGGGTCTCTACGATAGGTAAAGCGGTCATGGATCCGCCGCCATAAAGCGGTTTCAAATGAGTAGAGCGCTCCAATAACCGCGAATGTATGTAAAAAATATCTCCGGGATAGGCCTCCCGACCGGGCGGCCTTCTCATTAACAAAGCCAATTCCCGGTACGCCCGTGCATGCCAGGTGAGGTCATCATATACGATCAGTACGTCTTTACCCTGCTCCATGAAATATTCCCCAATGCTGGTTGCTGCGTACGGCGCTATGTACTGTAAGCCTACCGGGCTGTCACTGCTTGCCGAAACGATGATCGAATACCTCATTGCTCCTTTTATCCGCAAGTCCTCTATCACCCGGGCGATGGCTGCATTTTGTTTTCCAATGGCACAGTAAATGCAGATCATTTCCTTGTCATGCTGATTGATAATGGAATCTACAGCTATGGTCGTTTTACCGGTTTGGCGATCCCCAAGAATGAGTTCTCGCTGACCGCGGCCGATGGGAAAAAGTGCGTCGATCACTTTAATTCCGGTTTGCAGCGGACGTTCAACCGGCGCCCGGTGAATAATGGGTGGAGCCGGTCGTTCTACCGGGTACTTCTGTTTTGCTATAAGTGGTCTTTTCCCATCCAAAGGTCGTCCCAGGGGATCTACTACACGGCCAATCAATTCTTCACCTACCGGTATTTCCAGGATGTTACCGGATCGGTATACTTCAAGTCCGGCTTCAATATCCTTTTCCTCCCCTAAAAGAATGATACCAGTCTCATCAGCATCCAGGTTATAGACCAGGCCGGGACATCCATTTTCGAACCATACCAACTCTTCGGTTCCGGCATTGGGCAAGCCGGTGACACGGGCAAAACCTTCACCCACGGATATCACTTTTCCATATTCCCTTAGCTGCAACCTTTTATCCTGATTAAACACTTCTTCAAACCCTGAAAATGTACTTGATGCCACCGATATCAGAGATCGATCATTCATAGGATAGGTTCCTCAGTGGAATTCAGGGTTTCTTCACCGGCTGCGCGCCTTAAGATGGAAGCCATATCAGTTCTCATTTCTTCCAGATAGGATCTCAGATTCCAGCCCATTTTCCATCCGGAGGTCCTTATCTCGATACCCAACCCCAACTCCGGTCGTTCTGAAAAACCACATTCAACATCAGTGGTAAAGATCTCACGCAAAATTGCTATCATTTTTTGCTTGTCCTTTTCTTTCAAGGGGAAAGCGGTCGTGATCTCAAGTGTATGATCTGTGCTTTGAGTAAATATTTCGATCTGCTCAGGTGAAATGGTTTCTACCTTTTGAATGAAGTTGGTCAATACATGATGTTCCAGCTCTTGATCTGCTAATTCATGAATGATCTTTCGCACTACATCCAAAACCTTCTCGAATGAACGCTCTTCTAAATCCGTCAAAAATTGTTCTTTTTCCTCATCAATGGTCTTACGCCAGCGATCCTGCAGTTTTTCGATCTCATATCGTGCTTCTGTCAGTAAATTCTTTCGGTATTCTTCGGCTTCCTGCCTGGCTTCGGCCAACATTGACTTTTCATTTTCCTCAAAGTGGTCGAGTTTTTGTTGGTGATCTGACAATTTTTCCTGTGCGTCTATCAGGGTAAGGCGAGCCTCTTCCAGACGGTTGGTGATCTCTTTTTCCCGATTTTCCATTACCTGCTGAACCGGTTTATACAGAAACCGCTGCAACAACCAAAGCAGGATGAGAAAATTGATGATCTGTGCTACAAAAGTGAACCAGTCAAGTTCCACGCTACCCTCCCATCACATAATTCCAGAATGGATTGGCAAAAATGAGTATCAGTGCTACCACAAAACAATAGATAGCCGTTGATTCCACCATCGCCAGACCTACGAAAAGCGTTCGGGTAATAGCCGGTGTTTCATCAGGTTGCTGAGCAATGGCCATGAGTGCCTGAGCCAGAGCCTTCCCCTCTCCCAATGCCGGGGCGATCGAACCTATAGCGATCGTGAACCCTGCCGTAATGATCGATACCATGCCAATAATGCCTTCCATTTCCATAATTACTCCATGTTTGTGGTTAATGATCCTGTTTCTGTTTCAGATTTTTTTGCAGGATGTGTACGAGTGGCCGAAGCAATATAGACGAGGGCCAATATTGAGAACACATACGCCTGTATAACCCCGATCACCAACCCAAAAGCCTGCATGACCACCGGAAAGAACAAAGGACTCAAACTCAGCAACACCGCTACGATCAGGCTCCCACTCATTATGTTCCCAAACAAGCGAATGGCCAATGCCAGGGTTCTTGATAGTTCTCCGATTATATTGAACGGAAGCATCACCGGTGTGGGTTTGACGTACTGTGAAAAGTAATCTTTAAAACCCCGTGCACTCACACCAAAAACCGGTATCGCAACAAAAACGCTGAATGCCAGAGCAGCTGTTGTTGTGAGTGAAGCTGTTGGTGAATGCACTCCCGGTATCACCCCGATCACATTCGAGAATGTAATGAACAAAAAAAGGGTGCTGATGAATGGGAAATACCGGTCCGCTTTCTGCTGTGTGGCTTCCTCAATTTGAGTAACAATAAATACCACGAGTGATTCATAAAATGCCTGACGCCGGTTCATATCAATGCCTGAAGTTAAATTTCGGGAGATAAGCCAGCCCATTCCAACCAACAGCCCCATGATGAGCCAGGAATACAAAAGCGTGGCATTAATTTTCAAAAACCCCCATTCCCAATAGATGATATCATCAATATTAAATTCCATAGTCCTCTCCCGCCGACAAGTGTTTGACCGGTTTGAATCGCTGAATGAATACGGACCTTGTTATCAGAAACCCAATAAAGGCAACAGCTAAATACGTCCAACTAACCATCACTAACCAATAAAACGTTATCAATAATATCCCGATCCGAATAACAAAACTGCTGATCATCCATAAAACCGGATACAATGCGGTGTTGATCTTCTGAACACTAAGCCACAAACCTCCGAAATACAGAAAACCCAATCCAACACCGATCAAAAGTGGTAATATTAATCTGATCCATTCCATGTTATCCTCTTGATTCTTTTGTGATCCAATACCAGGCATTCATGCAGCCGATCCCAATTCCAAGAACCAGAAGCATCAGGGTCCAGGAGTATTTGCTTTTATAGCTATGATCTATCCAGATACCGAGTGCCAGCGCCAAGAGCGTTGGAATACTGACTGCCCAGCCTACCAAACCAAACATGCCCAATCCATACCAAAGTCCCTTATGCTTCTCTTTTCGGGCACGAAGCTTGCGAGATGATTTATCACCTATCTTCTCTGCCAATTGTTCTCCTTGTTTATCTTCTTCCAACTTTGCTCATAAATTTGAATTATTGGTGTTTTTCGAATTCCATAAACCGTAGCAGTAGATCAGCTTCCATACTTTTTAAAGCAATTTTTGATGCTTGATTCATCGCTTCCGTTTTTTTGAATTCCTTCAGGATACGCTGTTTCAATTCTTCCAGGGTATCCCCTTTTATAGCATTCAGTACAGAAACCAACACTTGCCTTCCACACTTTACCAAAACTCCTTCATCCACTGCGACATAGTGTTCCTGATCTCCCGATGTGTAAAGCAATATTCCGGTCTTCAAGACTGACACAAAATCCACATGCCGGGGTTCCAGGCAGAACGAACCATTTTGTCCTTCAGCAATCACTTTATCAGCCTGTACATCCACGATCATCTTTTCGGGCTCCATAACTTTAAGCTGCATCATGTTGTTTGACCTCGTCTATATTTCCGATCATGAATAATCGTTGTTCGGGTATGTTGTCAAATTCACCATCTAATATTCGTTCGCTTCCTGAGATGATCTCCTCAATTCCTACCATTTTGCCTTTCACACCGGTAAATTGTTCAGTAACGGCAAAAGGCTGTGTAAAGAATCGTTCTAAACGCCTGGCACGATTTACCAGCTGCCGGTCTTCAGAAGAAAGTTCTTCCATTCCCAGCATAGAAATGATATCCTTAAGTTCTTCATAGTGAGCCAGAGCCTCTTTTACAGCCTGAGCCACGCGATAATGCCGGTCGCCCACTATATGTGGAGCCAACATTTTAGAACCTGATTTCAGCAGATCTATCGCGGGATATAATCCCTGACTAGCCCGTTCTCTTGAAAGGACAATGAAAGATGAGAGGTGTGAAAACGTATGCGTCACAGCCGGATCAGTAAAATCATCGGCCGGAACATACACAGCTTGAATAGAGGTGATACTACCGTTTTTGGTGTTGCAGATTCGTTCCTGGAGTTGTGCCAGTTCGCTACCCAATGTGGGCTGATAACCCAGGCGGGAGGTTACTTTCCCCATCAATCCGGATACTTCTGAGCCGGCCTGCACAAATCGAAAAATATTGTCGATCAGTAAAAGAACATCCCTGCGATGCACATCTCTAAAATATTCTGCGATGGTCAATGCCGTCTGCCCTACACGAAATCGGGCACCGGGCGGTTCATTCATTTGGCCAAATACCATGATGGTGTTTTCCAATACGCCAGCGGCACTTATTTCCCGGTATAATTCCTCGGCTTCCCGGCAACGCTCCCCGATACCACAAAATAAACTGATACCCTCGTGGCGGGCTACCATATTTCGGATCATTTCCATGATAAGAACCGTTTTCCCGACACCTGCTCCTCCAAAAAGTCCGGCTTTTCCCCCTCTTTCAAGAGGTGAAAGCAGATCCATAGCTTTTATTCCGGTGGTTAAAATATCCTGTCCGATTTGTTGAGCTGATAACGGAACGGCCGGTTGAAATACCGATCGATATTCTGCAGCTTCGACCTCACCTTTCTCGTCGACCGGTTCACCGAATAAATTCAACATACGTCCCTTGAGATGTGGCGAAACCGGAATTTTGAGGGCATCACCGGTATCATAAAATACCGTTCCCTTTTGGAGTCCGGCAGTAGGGTTAAGTCCCAGTGCTCTCACGGTTTCTTCATCCACATGAGCAGTTACTTCTGCAAATATGGATCGTTTAGAGTCAGATACCAGCAGCGATTGCAATTCCGGAAGGTGCTGTTCAAAACGAATATCAATGACACTTCCTCGAACCGAACGTACCCGCCCGATGGCTCTCTCTTCACCGGCCGTTGCGATCTCTACCAAGTCGCTTTTCGGTATGTGGTTATTTTCATGCATGAAACCATGATCAAGCGGGTACTTCTTTTTTCTCGGCATTTATAATTTTTTCGATGGTGGATATGACACTATCTGGATTCAGTGATATAGAATCGATCTCACACTCTACCAGGAAAGTCGCGAAATCCGGATCATCACTTGGAGCCTGACCGCAAAACCCGACCTTTCTCTTCGATTCATGAGCCCTTTTGATGACATCACGTATGGCTTTCTTAACGGCTGGGTCATTTTCATCAAACAAATAAGCAAGCTCAGCAGAATCCCTATCAACACCCAAAATAAGCTGCGTAAGGTCATTGGAGCCGATCGAAAACCCATCAAAATATTCAGCGAATTCTTCCACTAATATATAGTTGGATGGAATTTCACACATCATATATACCTCAAGCCCATTTTCACCACGCTTCAACCCATTTAAAGACATTTCCTGTTGCACTCTTTCGGCCTCATTCAGTGTTCGGCAAAATGGGATCATTATGATCACATTTTTAAAACCGATTTCTTCACGAACTTTCTTTAGGGCCTTACACTCCAACTTAAAGCCATCACGATAACCTTCACTGTAGTAACGGGAAGCTCCTCTCCAACCGATCATTGGGTTCTCCTCGTGTGGTTCAAAACTACTACCTCCTATGAGGCGAGCATATTCATTGGTCTTGAAATCACTGGTGCGTACAATGACCGGATGAGGATATTGAGATGCAGCTATTTTTGCGATACCTGCCGATAACTTGTCCACAAAATAGGTCTCGTGATCCTTATAGCCTTTTGTAAGCTTTCTCACTTTCTCAAATTCTTGTTCACTCTCGATCTTATCAGGATGTACCAGTGCCATGGGGTGAATTTGAATATGATGGCTGATAATGAATTCCATCCGGGCAAGTCCAATACCCCGGGTCGGTAGTTTCCACCATTTAAAGGCCGACTCTGGAGTAGCCAGATTAAGCATAATATCCACTTTAGTAGGCGGTAATTTTTCCAGGTCTACTTCCTGAATTTTAAAGTCAACGAATCCCTCGTATACCTTACCCCGGTCACCTTCACCACAGGAAAGGGTGACCATATCTCCATTATTTAATATTTTGGTAGCATTCATGGTACCTACCACCGCAGAAATTCCCAATTCCCTACTAACAATAGCAGCATGGCAGGTCCTTCCACCAAAATCGGTTATAATACCTGCGGCATTCTTTAGCGAAGGTACCCAGTCCGGTTCTGTCATCCTTGTAACAAGAATGTGGTTGGATTGAATGTGCTTCAGGTCTTTGGGGCTTTTTACCAATTTCACTACCCCATGTACTACACTGCTTCCGATACTAATTCCCTGAGCTAATACCTCATTGTTATTTTCTTCAATGGTATATGTGGTTAAAACCCTTCCTGACTGCTGTGACTGTACTGTCTCAGGTCGGGCCTGAACAATGTATAGGTCTCCTGTGTCATCTTCTTTTACCCACTCAATATCCATAGGAGTTTGGTAATGTTCTTCGATGGCAACCGCCCATCTTGACAACTTCAGAATTTCTTTATCACTAAGTACAAATTGCTGACGTTCTGCTTTCTTGGTTGGAATGTTATGAGTATTGGTATTACCATCTTCTGAATAGACCATCTTAAGCTCTTTACTGCCTAAGGTCTTTTCAATAATAGGCGACCTGCTTTTATCCTTTAAAAATGGTTTGAATACATAAAACTGATCCGGGTTTACTGTGCCCTGAACAATATTCTCTCCCAACCCCCATGAACCATTTATCAAAATTGCATCCGGAAAACCTGTTTCCGTATCAACAGTAAACATTACACCGGAACAACTTTTATCGGCACGCACCATTTTTTGGATCCCTATTGAGAGGGCAACTTTCATATGCTCAAAATTCTTTTCTTCCCTATAGGATATAGCCCTGTTTGTAAACAAAGAGGCATAGCACTTTTTACAAGCCTCAATAAGTTCGGCAGTGCCCCTGATATTCAAATAAGTTTCCTGAAGTCCGGCAAAACTAGCATGTGGAAGATCTTCAGCCGTGGCACTACTGCGTACCGCAACATCTATATTTTTGGTACCATATTGGCTTTCGAGCTGTTTGTAATTTTCAGTGATCTGCTCGCCAATTGAGGCCGGGAATATGCCATTCAAAATATGCTGCCTGATACTGCTTCCGGTTTCCTCAAGAGATATATGACCTGCTTTAAATTCGTTTAAAATGGCATTTATTGGTTCTTCAAGATCATTTTCTTCTATATAAAGCCGATATGCTTCAGACGTAGTGGCAAATCCATCCGGAATATTGATGCCTTTTTTACCCAGGTTATGGATCATTTCCCCAAGAGAGGCATTCTTACCACCCACAAGCGGTATATGTTCTATTCCAATATCACTGAACTTCACTACAAGCTTTTCATATATCTCTTCCATGACTGCTCCTTTCCATTAACCTGTTACAGATCCGGTACCACCATTCAACGGATTACTGATGGTAAATGAATGAACTACTTCATCCGAAGTATTGATAGCCCTATTTGATCTGTCAGGTATCTTCATTATTTATTCAGCCTTCTTTTATCCCATTATCGTGGTCTGATCAAACTGCGATGACCTTTTTATGATTAAAAGGACAACCTTGTGGTGACAATCCTATTGGCAGGATCAGTGATGTAGCAGACATAGCTATCCTGAAGTAAGATCCGTCACGGTCAAGGTTGTCCAAAATAGTTGGTGTTTTAAAACCTCCTGGGTTCAGATCAATCAATTGTAACCAGTTTAGGTTGACTTACTTCCACTTTAGGGGCGGTAACAGTAAGTACTCCATCCTTGAACGAGGCTTTTATCTTATCTTCCTTGATCTTGGTTGGCAAAGTGAGGGAGCGAATAAATTCACCGAAATAGCGTTCCCGATGTAAATAATCTTTTTCCTCTTCTTTGGTTTCTTCCTTTCTGCTTCCTTTGATGATCAAACGGTTATCTTCGTAGTTGATCTTGATGTCTTTCTTTTGGAACCCGGGCAGATCAACCGCAACGATATATTCCTTCTCGGTTTCCATCATATCAGTATCCGGTGTCATTAGGTCCAAACCCATTAAACTTTCATTATTGCTTCTCAGGGTAAATGGGGACAGGTCATCAAAAAAACGATCCATTTGATGTTTTAATGATTCTATCGGAGATTGTCGGGTGTATTTCGCAATTCTGTTCATAATTCCTCAATTTAATTTGTAAGTATTTCTCAATTCTTCGGCTTAATGATACCTTACATAAAAGAAATACATTATTTGGGCTATATTATGACAGAACTTCCTTAGAAGGGATGTAGGTAAATGATGGGGAACTTTTTAGTGAAATCCCTTACAAAGAATAATCTCAGGTTTTTAGAAGGGTAAATATTTATTTCGCTTTCTTTTCATTTTCCACAAATTTTACGGCATGCATCATAAGTTCGGTGGCATTATCCAGGTTCAGCTTTGTTTTAATGCGTGCTCTGTATGATTCTACCGTTTTAACTGAAAGGTGAAGACGTTCAGCTATCTCCCTTGTATTGTTTCCCTGGCCGGTCATTTCGAATACTTCAAGTTCCCGGTCACTCAAAAGATCGATGGGTGACTGCGATAGATTTTTTTGCCCCGAAGCCATTCCCAATAGGAGTTTTTCACTGACCTCATCACTTACATAAATTCCACCATTCAATATTTTCCTGATCGCCTTCAGCATTTCATCACCGGCTTCCTGTTTCATGACATATCCTTTTGCACCGGCTCTCAAAGCTCGCTCGGCGTATAAGGTCTCTTCATGCCTGGAAACCACCAGGATCTTCAGGTTTTGGTTCATACCGATCAGGTTCTTAATAAGTTCAAGACCACTCATTCCAGGAAGGGAAATATCAACAACGGCCAGATCCGGATTAAGATCCATTGAAGTTTGAAGGGCTTCTTCTGCCCGGCTGAACTTTCCGACCACCTCAAAACCGTGCTCGGCATCCAATGTCATCACCAATCCCTTGAGCATCATTGGATGGTCATCCACTACAATTACTCGTTTTTTAAAGTTAAAACTCATCTTTTTGCTCCCTTTAATTGACTTTTTTATTCACTTGGAATCGGAATGATACACCTTACCCTGGTCCGGCCATCCGATGTATTATCAATGCTGAAATTACCTCCCAGAATTTCAGCACGGTATCTCATTGTATTTAGTCCCATCCCTTTTTGCATTTCTATCTCGATATCATTCATCAATCCATCCCCGTCATTCTCTACCAACAATACAATGTAATTCTCATCTTTCTTAATCTGAACCTTGATTTCCTTAGGCTTTCCGTGTTTTATCGCATTTTGTATGGCCTCCTGAACAATTCGAAATAGATGCAGGGTTGTAATATTGTCTTTTATCTCTAAACCCGGGCTGCAAACAAACCGGCAGCGCGTATCTGACAATAACTGAAACCGTTCGCACATTCTTTTCAATGCAAACTGAAGCCCCTCATTCTCCAGTTCTACGTGAGCTAGGCCATGTGAAAGTTGTCTTACCTCCTGATCAGCCTCATGGATCATATCAGTGATCTCATCTAACTCTGTAGCTAAAGAAAGACCATTGGCTCTAGCTTTTCGAGCCAGATTTCCACTGATCATAGCGATCGCTGAAAGCATTTGCCCAACTCCATCATGCAGGTCCTGCCCGATCTTGAAGCGTTCTTTTTCTGCTATTTTCAGGATCTCAGCCTCTAGTTTACGGCTCTCACTTATATCCCTGATGAGTCCGGTATAGAAAATATCATTACCGGCGGTAATTTTGCTTAGGCTTAGTTCAACCGGAAAAATGTGGCCATCTTTATGTATAGCCTGTACCTGACGTTTTTGGCCCATCAGCATCCTTCTCTTACCTACTAGATCCGCTTCAGCAAATTCTGATGTTGGTAAGGTGATAAACGATGATATCTCTTCTCCTACCATCTCAGATTCACGATATCCAAATATTTGTTCCACCGCAGGGTTCAAATTGAGAATATTCCCATTTTTATTGGTAGTGAGTATACCTTCTGCTGCAGATTCCAGAAAAGCTTCCACCCTTGCTTTATTCCTGGCAAGGTCACGCTCCATGATCTTCAGCCTGGTGATATCCGAGGCAGTCCATAATACCAATCCTTCTGACTGTGACTTATTCGGTTTTCTGACCTTAACATCGAGCCATTTCTTTGTTTTATTCGAAAGCTGGATATTTAAATTAAACGAAACGGTCTCTCCAACATTGGCCTTCTGCTTCCACTTATTGAAAAGCCGCTCCCCTTTATCCTGCTCTTTGTAGAGAAACCATACTGGCAGATCCTGGAGGTCCTGAAAAGAGAAACCCAAAACAGTTTCTATATATTGATTGGAGTACACAATTTTACCGTCCAGATCGGAGATAAGGATCATCACTGGAAGATCATTAAGCACTATCAGAGATTTATCTTCCAAATCTGATCTACTTGATCCTATGATTTCCATGAAGCTCATTTATACACTCCAATATTTGATGATATGACATGATAAATTAACGATTTATTGTCTCACCTTTATCATAATTATTTACTTAGAAATATATGTTAATGGACTTCCCTACAACAATGTAATCTTTTCCCCCACTTATAAAAGTTGCTTTGCCCTTTTATAGTTATGATCAGGATTTCATACTTATTCAATGGCAGGATCTAAAAATACTCTCTCCTATTTTAAACCTTAAATACGAGCTAATGAAAAAAAATGACATTATTGATCTCTATGACCTCATGATGGAACAGCTCCGGGATCTATACGATGGTGTGAATCGAAAACTGATATTCCTGGAAGAAGCGGTTGATATTTCTGAATCAGACGAGTTGGATGACCTGATCATCGTTCAGATCAAGCATACCAAACACCAAAGAGAAAGACTGCAACATGTATTTGAGATACTTAAAGAAAACCCCAAAGGGGAACATTGTGTTGGAATAAAAGCTCTTATTAAAAGTTCTATTGGCCTGGCCAACAGATGTCAGATCCCGGAAGTCAGGGATGCAAGCCTTATAACTTCCATACAGCATATTAATCATTATGAGGTGGCCGGGTATGGAACATCAATTGCGTATGCTAAGGTACTGGAGCAACACGACATAGCAGAATCCTTACTTAGCAATTTGCAGGAAACCAAAGACGCAGATATCTGGCTAAGTGAACTTGCTGAAAAAGACATTAATCGAAGTGCTACCTGGAATGCCTTAGTGGCAGCTGCCAATAAAACTGAAATTCGCTGAGTTACAGTTTGAAAAGGTATTCAATTAAAAAAATTATTAATTTGTGACCCAACGACGGCATTAAGTTAACCCTCAATTATATTGTACACAATATAGATCAACTTAATATTGTATATACGTATAGAGTCTTGTAAGCAAATCCTTTACAAGAACAGTTTTTTAAATGACTACAACAACCTTTTAATTTAAAACTGAAATTAAAGGAAGAAGCTAAAGCTTTTAAAAAAAGACAATAAAACCACCCAATGTATTCAGAGTTAATGAGGAAAGTATATTTGTAGTGAAAACAGACGATGCAGCTTATAAGGTTAATGGCGATAAAAAATTAAATGGCATAGATACCAACGTGGATACAGTATGTACAAGATGTGGTGCATTATACACCAATAATGAGTGGACCTGGAATACGCTTCCGGATAAATATGAACACGGTGTTTGTCCCTCCTGCAAGAGAATTGAACATAATGAACCTGCTGGCCGCGTTGTCCTGAAAGGCACCTATTTTTCCGGCCACAAGGATGAAATTATTCAATTAATCGAAAATATTTCGAGATCTGAACTTTCAGCCCACCCCCTTGAAAGACTTATGGATATGAGGAACGGAACAAAGGATACTGAATTCACAACTACCGGGATTCATTTAGCGAGAAGGATCGGAAATGCCTTACAGCTGGCATATGAAGGGAAGTTGATAACTACACTAACTGACGATGATCATCTTATCGTTGAATGGGAAAAAGACCTCTGATCACCATCAAAAGTAGATGAAACCCTTACATCTATTTGATCACTTGTATTACAAACTTTACTGAAGATAGCGGTTATAATCAATGTAACCGACAACGATGGAGATCGAAATGAGTCTGAAAATTAAGAACATACTCTATCCTACCGACTTTTCAGAAAACGCCAGGCATGCTTTGTCCTTCGCTATGAGTCTCGCCAAGGAGAACAAAGCAAAATTACACATTATGCATTCTATAGAGGAGCCCTATGATTTTGCTCCTATGGTAGAAAACATCAAACAAAATGTGACCCGTAAAGTTGAAAAACTTTTCGAGGAAATGATAGAGGATATACATGGGCAAAATGAATATGAAAACCTGAAAGTTAAAAGCCACTTATTTGAAGGCAGGTCAGTCTATTCCGTTTTGAATGCAACTTCAGAGTATGATATAGATCTAATTGTAATGGGTACACAGGGCAGAAGTGCCTTAGAACGTCTTTTCTTTGGCAGTACTACTTCAGAAATTGTTCAGCAATCTGAGGTTCCGGTTCTTGTTGTTCCTCCATACGGTGAGTATACGGGTTTTAAGAACATCCTGTTTACATCAGATTACGGTCCCCATGACATGAATGCCCTAAAATTTGTATGCGACCTGGCCTCACATCATGATTCTCTATTGAAGATCATTCACGTTACCAAATCAATGGATAGAAAAGAAGATCTACTGTTTCGCGGACTTAAGGATTATGTTGCTGAGAATATTAAATACACTAAGATCGAATATGAACTGATCGAATCAGAGGACCTTTTAAAGACCGTTAACGAGGAAGTGAATGAACATAATTTTTCTTTGATCGTTACGGTTCGGTATCAAAATTTATTTTCAATAATTGGCAAAAAACATTCAAAAGAAATGAGCCAGGGTACCATGGTTCCACTATTGGTTATGCCCGGGAAACCAGAATCTTCTAATGCTACTGTCATCATTTAAATCCGGAACTGAAATGAAACCTGAATCCAAGCGACCTAACACCCTGCATAATATCAAATTCGAGATACTCCCTGAGCAATTAACGGCTCCTGATATTTTTGAAGAGATCAGATGGGAAAATGATGGTGGACAGACACCGGACTTGATCAATATGGTAGATGATAGTGACCTACCATTTCATCCCGGAGCCACCTTTAAAGTGCACAAAGGAGAACTGATACGAGAAGGAGAGAGATATTTTTATTTGGCTGAGATAGAATTATTACCACCTGATCGATAATCAATGGTTATCAATCTTTAACTTTTTTAAGTAAGGAATTATATCCTTTCTTGAGATCTTTCCAGATCACTTCAACCTCTTTTTGTATTAGTTCGAAGGTCTCTTCCCCTGAACTTTCAAACATTCTCAGCTTATATTCCATTAACCTGCGTTTGTAACGAAGAGTATCCATACTACTGATCAGTTTCTCTTTTATTGAAAGAACCTTCTCATCGATCTCATACTCTAAATCGTTTAATTCATTATCCCATTTATTAAGGTCTGACCTGAATTTTTTTAAAAATCTCTTTCTTTTTCGAGTTAAACCTGTAGCTCTAGATTTGGAAATTGGCATGACTAATTGATTTTAAATGTTAATGCATTTCTAATTTTATACTTTTTTCCCAATAATCTTTAATGTCTTTAGGCAGAGTATCACAAATATCATCAAGTTCACCATCACTTATGTATGAATGCAGGATCATAACCACTGAACCAAAAGCATCCTGAGGCTTTAATTTAGGTGTACCCCTTAAAACCCTTTTTAAACGTGTCTCAATCTCGCTAACGTGAAATTTATCCGGTTTATCTGATACTGAATAACCTTCAAAATACATTCCCCGAATAAGAACCGGTAATTGGGCTGAAAGGTGAAAAACCTCTTGTATAGTTATTCGGTCCCGGATAATATGCATAACTTCCCTCAGCACCTTCCAGGCAATGTCTTTTCTTTCCCAAACTCCCAGCTGATTTGCTACGGACTCTATCCATTTAAACGCCTCGTTAATATTGGGATCAAAAAAAGTATGGTCATCAAAATGCCTGGATCTCTTGTTGTTTGACACTCTAGCTTCTACTTTTGGGGAACCATCCCTGGGAAGTTTTTCAAACCATTTGGCATATTTTTTGTCTTCCATATTGTGGCCTCATTTCCTGTTTTCTTGATGTTAAACATAGGAAACCACAATTGTAGATTGAGAGGGTGTATCCCTTATAAAATTGAAAGGAAATTGATTACAACGCTATTTGGTATTTACTCTCTTCAAGCAGACTTTAAACAATTTCACGTATCCTGGGTTTTTGCTTTTCTACATGGTTTTTGTTGATCAATTCCCCAAGTAATCCAGTCGAGAAAAACTGAACGCCTACCACCATCAATAATATGCCGAGAAACAGTAAAGGCCTGTTTCCTATTCCCTCACCCAAAACCATTTTTACATACACCATGTATAAATTTATGAATCCACCGGCAATCAATAATAAGACCCCGATGGTACCGAAAAAATGCATGGGTTTTTGAAGGTATCGCTGAACAAAAGTGATCGTCACCAGATCTAAAAATCCATTCATAAATCTGGATAGGCCAAATTTGGTCTTTCCATATTTTCTCGGGTGATGTGTAACTACTTTCTCAGCTATGCGGCCATAACCCTCTCTTTTTGCAAGCATAGGAATGTAGCGATGCAGCTCTCCATATAAATAAATATTCTCAACCACTTCTGCCCTGTAAGCTTTCAATCCGCAATTAAAATCATGTAGCTTGATACCGGCCACTTTTCGGGTTACATAGTTAAAGAATTTTGATGGAATGGTCTTTGAGACCGGATCGTGCCTTTCCTTTTTCCAGCCACTAACGAGATCATACCCATCTTTCAGCATTTGGATCATTTCCGGAATTTCATTCGGGTCATCCTGGAGGTCAGAGTCCAAGGTCACAACAAACTCTCCCCGGGCTTTTTCAAAGCCGGCTTGCAATGCTACGCTTTTTCCGTAATTATGATGAAATGAGATCCCGTGAATAAAAGCTTGCCTGGCCGAAAGCTCTTTGATCACACTCCATGAGTTATCTGAAGATCCATCATCCACAAAAATGATCTCATAGGTATACAGACCTGACAAAGCCTTTGAAATAGCTTCCTCCAGCTCTGGAAGTGACTCCTCTTCATTGTAAACAGGGATCACTAAACTTATATCAATATGTGAATCAGTATCCTTATCTTGCAAAATGTTACCTTTTATAAATGATCAAAATTAGTTTACTTTGGTAAAATAAAACGGTTTTAAAATACACTTTCTGCCTGCTATGAAAAAATTGTATTACTCAATGGGTGAGGTCAGCAAATTAACCGGGCTCGAACCTCATGTTCTAAGAAACTGGGAAAAAACCTATACTGAATTAAAGCCTAAAAAAAACAGTGCCGGTAATCGGGTCTATAAGGAAAGTGAACTGGCTTTGATCTTCAGAATAAAGGAACTGCTCCATGACAAAAAATATAGCACTGAGGGAGTACAGGATATATTAACAAATGGAGAAAAAAAGAAGACCTCTGATCTAAGTGCTGAAGCTCAAAAAGATCTGTCTGAGATCCGGGTATTTCTCAATGATCTCCTTGAGCGACTGTAGACCTGGGCACCTAAGATCTTGTGAATTCGTATATAACTGAGGGTAATTATCTCGGATTCAACGGGATAATTAATTTTTACACTATCACTCGTCTATAAGAGTATTTCTTTCCAAATAATCGGTAAAGATCCTAACAAAAATCAGGAAATTGTCTTAACTTCATGATTGCTTCATAAAGCAGGATCTGATTAAGCACAGTAAATGAATTCAGCTAACGAAAACGTATTTATTAACAGGCCTTTCACTGAGGTCATCTCTGATTACTATCAACTTACCAAACCGGGCATAACGATGTCCGTATTGGTGAGCATGCTCGTTGGTTTCATTTTGGGCAGTGGAACTGATATTGATTTTACCATTCTGATCCATGCTTTGATCGGAACATATTTGATAGCTGCAGGAACCGGTGCTCACAACCAATTCATTGAGCGGGTTTCTGATAAACTTATGAAAAGAACAGCAAATCGCCCGCTTCCTGACCAGCGAATTGATTCACAAAGTGGTAAGATCTTTTCCCTGACCCTTATCTTTACAGGATTATTCTATCTTATCCTACTCGTAAACCCTATTGCCGGTGCGGTATCATTTATTACAGCACTGATCTACCTGGGGGTTTATACTCCAATGAAGAAAGTATCACCGGTTAATATCGCTATTGGTGCCATTCCCGGAGCTTTGCCTCCTGTGGGTGGATGGGCTGCTGCAACCGGTAACATAGCAGAACCCGGCATGTGGTTACTCTTTGGGATCATGTTCTTCTGGCAGGTTCCTCATGTACTATCCATTGCATGGCTATGTAAGGATGATTACTCCAGCGCCGGTCTTAAAATGCTGCCGAAAAAGGACGATGAGGGTTACAAGACCTTATTCTGGTCTATGATCTGTGTACTTGGTTTATTCCCGGTTACCCTTGCTCTCTATCAGTTAGATATATCCGGGATGATATTCCTTGTTCTTGGGATGCTTTTTGCCCTGGGTTTTACAGCTTACACTATCAATTTTGGAATGAACCGAACCAAGAAGAACGCCAAAAAAATGATGTTTGCTTCTATTGCCTATCTGCCTTTGGTTTGGATCGCTGTATTTTTAGACCGATTCATTTCATTCTGAATCGTTGAGCAAATTTTAAGTCTTTGCCTTCAGATAGTTAGTATATCCTAAAAAAAGTGGCAGATGCCTTTATTCAAAGAACATCTATCACTTATTCAATTTGAGATATAATTACTTTTTAGACCTGAAACTTAGTAAATGTCCGGAAATCGTGACGGGTCAGCCTCGCTCATAATGGAATAGATCGCCTCATAGATATCTTCGGCATTTGGCTTGCTGAAGTAATCACCGTCAGATGCGTATGCCGGTCTGTGAGCTTTTGCAGTCAGGCATTTAGGCTCAGAATCCAGGTTAAAATATCCATCCTGATCTTCGAGAATATTTTGCAGTATGTATGCCGAAGCACCACCGGGAACATCTTCATCAACGATCAACAGTCTATTGGTTTTATTAAGTGACTTGCCAATTGTATGATCGATATCGAATGGAAGCAAAGTCCTTACATCTATCAATTCAATTGATATCCCCGCTTTATCCAATTGAGGTAAAAGACCCTCAATAATATTAAATGTGGAACCATAAGATACTACGGTTATATCAGTTCCTTCATTGACGATCTCCGGTTTGCCCAATGGTGTCGTGAATTCTCCCAGATTAGTTGGCAGGTCTTCTTTGAGCCTGTAGCCATTCAATGGCTCTACCACGATAGCAGGATCATCACCCTGTAATAATGTGTTGTAGAACCCGGCAGCCTGTGTCAGGTTACGAGGCACACAAAAATGCACACCTCTCACGCCATTGACGATCATTCCCATTGGAGACCCGGAATGCCAGATCCCCTCCAATCGGTGACCACGTGTTCTTACTATCAGCGGAGCCGCCTGACCTCCTTTGGTACGATATCGAATGGTTGCAAGGTCATCAGAGATCCCCTGAAAACAATACAGCAGATAATCCAGATACTGGATCTCGGCTATTGGGCGCAGGCCACGAATTGCCATACCTATTCCCTGACCTAGAATTGTAGCTTCCCGAATACCGGTATCACTTACGCGGATCTCACCGTATTTATCCTGCATACCCTCCAAACCTTTGTTGACATCACCAAGCTGGCCGGTGTCTTCACCAAAGACAAGTGTGTTAGGATATTGCTCAAAAAGCTTATCAAAATTATCTCGAAGCACAAGCCTGCCGTCTACTTTCTTTGGTTTTTCATCATACTCAGGCTTGATCTCTTCAATGTTTAATGGGGAATACTTAGTTTCACTGTATAAATGTGATGAGTATCTTTCGTGATTCTCTTCCATTGAATTTTCTACCCATTCTGCAAGTTTCTTACGAGAGGATCCCGATTTACCGGCTGTAACAGCCAGTGATTTCCTTGCAGCAGATAGAATATCTTTTCTGATGGCTGTTGGGTAATTCTTCAGTGCTTTCGCATATTCCCCGACTTCATTCACACCGGTTTCATCCAGCAGGGATGCTAAAAGATCCAAAACGATGTTCTTTTCCTCCTTGATCGGTTTCATAAATGCATCCCACGCCGCCTTCTTGGCTTCGTTGATCTCAGTCTTAGCCTCTTCTTCAAGCTTATCCAGCTCTTCATCTTTGGCAATGTCGTTCTCGAGGATCCATCTGCGCATTCTTTCAAGGCAGCAGTATTCCTCTTCCCATTTCAGGCGCTCGTCATCCTTATATCTTTCATGTGAACCGGATGTTGAATGCCCCTGGGGTTGTGTTACTTCCTGTACATGAACCAACACCGGAACATGTTCCTTTCGTGCTATCTCAGCCGCTTTTTCGTAGGTATCTAATAACTTTTCATAATCCCATGCTTTAACCGTAAGGATCTCATATCCTTCTTTATCTTCGGTTCGCTGGAAGCCACTAAGGATCTCAGATATGCTTTCCTTGGTGGTCTGATATTTCTTTGAAACTGAAATACCATAACCGTCGTCCCATACGGAAACCACCATTGGAATTTGCAATACTCCACCGGCATTTATGGTCTCCCAGAAAACCCCCTCAGAGGTACTGGCATCACCAATGGTCCCAAAAGCGATCTCATTACCCTTGTTTGAAAATTTCTTCCATTCTTTGCCCTTCAGAGCCTTTTCATTGCGGTAAACCTTTGATGCCTGAGCAAGTCCCAATAAGCGTGACATCTGCCCTGCTGTCGGTGAAATATCGGAAGCGGTATTCTTGTATTTGGTTTGATCTTTCCACTCCCCATCTTCATCGATCAGGCGGGAGGCAAAGTGTGAGTTCATTTGTCGCCCGGCTGAACTTGGATCTGCCTTTACATCAGCATGGGCATATAACTGAGCAAACAACTGCTGTGGAGTAACCTCCCCGATAGCCAACATGAAAGTCTGATCCCGGTAGTAACCTGATCTGAAGTCGCCCTCTTTAAACTGTTTTGCTAAAGCTATTTGTGGAATTTCCTTACCATCACCAAAGATCCCGAACTTTGCCTTACCGGTTAACACTTCCTTGCGTCCGATAAGTGACATGTGCCGGCTTACCCAACCCAGTTTAAAATCACTGAGGATCTCTTTTTTTTGAGCTGCAGTAAATTTCTTCGTCTTCGATTTTTTCTTCGCTTTAGCCATTTTATAAAATTAGTTCTGAAATTTGGTAAGCACCATCCGAAAGGGGCGACAGTATAAGGAAAAGCGCTTTTTTATGAAACAGGTTTTGGCCTTCTTAACGTTCTATATCAATCGCTAAGAAGGCTATCCACCATTATTCCGTAAAGCCGCCCTTGGTCATCTTGATCGGGTCCAGTGCCTTATCCAGTTCCTCATCAGAAAGATCGGTCATTTCTTTAGCCACTTCTTTCAGTGGACGAGATTCTGCAAATGCTTTCTTAGCTATTTTAGCAGCGAGGTCATACCCAATAATTGGGTTCAAGGCGGTAACCAGGATAGGATTTCTACCCACCATATCAGCGATCTGTTCTTTTTTGACCTTCAACCGTGAGACTGAACGATCAGCCAGATTTCTGGCGGCATTTGCCAATATATCGATCGACTCTAACAAGTTATGAGCCACAACCGGAAGCATTACATTTAGTTCAAAATTTCCTGCCTGCCCTCCAATAGTGATAGCAGAATCATTACCAATTACCTGTGCACATACCATGGTCAGTGACTCTTCGATCACTGGATTGACCTTACCCGGCATAATGGATGACCCCGGTTGAAGAGCGGCTAGCTCAACTTCACCAATACCACTGTTAGGTCCGGAATTCATCCATCTAAGGTCGTTACCGATCTTCATCATACCAACTGCAATGGTCTTAAGCTGTCCACTTAATTCTACCGGGGCATCCACCGTAGCCTGTGCCTCAAAGTGGTTTTCAGCCTCGGTAAACTTCTCACCGGTCAATTCAGAAATTTTTGCCGCAAAATCCTTTCCAAAATCTTTATGTGTATTGATCCCTGTTCCAACCGCAGTACCACCCTGTGGCAGTTCACTCACTCTTTCCAAAGCTGACTCAACCCGTTTGATCCCCAATTCAACCTGGCGGGCGTATCCACTGAACTCCTGCTCTATAGTTACAGGCATGGCATCCATAAGGTGAGTTCGGCCGGTCTTAACCACATCTGAATATTCTTTTCCTTTTTTCAGGAACGTCTCCTGCAGATGCTTAAGTGCCGGGATCAGATTATTATTGACTGCCTTAACAGCAGCTACTCTGATGGTGGTAGGGATCACATCGTTCGAACTCTGTCCATAATTGATGTGATCATTTGGATGAATAGTTACATCCACGTTATTTTTAAGTTCATTGGCTCTGTGAGCAATAACCTCATTGGCATTCATATTTGTTGAAGTACCTGACCCGGTTTGAAAGATATCGATCACAAATTCCTTGTCATGAATACCCTCAATAACTTCCTGGGCAGCAGCCTGAATAGCTTCAGCAACTCCCTTATCTAAAAGACCAAGATCTGCATTAACTGCAGCTGCTGACTTTTTAACGTATCCAAGTGCTTCAATAAATTCTCGGCTAAATTTGATGCCGCTGACAGGGAAATTATCGTGTGCACGTTGTGTCTGTGCCCCATAGAGAGCCTCTTTTGGCACTTTAATTTCACCCATTGAATCCTTCTCTATACGAAAATCACTCATCTTTCTTATTCCTTTTAGAGGTTAAGTTCATCGCTTTGCTTTCATTTGAATCCTTTCATGCAAAGCAAAGAAAATTTTATTTCATAGCCTTAAAAAGATAAGGAAAAACTATGTAGATGTTGTGAAATGGTTGTTAAAAATGGTCAGTCACTCAAAGCGATTTTGAGTACATCCTGTAGGTCTTGTCCAGTTTACCACCGATGCGTTCAGCAACGCGTATCATTTCCGGATTTGATTCAAGTACCCAACTCATTTCCGATTCGGTCTTATTTTCACCTTTCAGGCCGTTTTGTATGGACCGGTGATGTAATAATGCATCTATTCCCTTGCCCTGATGTTCCGGAACCACCCCCATAAGTGCCGTTCTAAGCGTGTTTAATTTCCTTTTTTTCCATAGCAATTTAAAGATCCCAAAAGGAAATAGATTCCCATTCATCGTTTTCAGGATCTCATTAATGTTTGGGATTCCGATCGAAAAGCCTACTGGCTTCCCTTCCATTTCAGCAATGTGTGCAAAATCCGTATCAATAATGAATTTCAGGTCTTTTGCGACGGCATCAAACTCAGCCTCGGTCAAAGGAATGAACCCCCAGTTCTTCTTCCAGGCCTGGTTAAAGATCTCTCTTACGATCCTGATCTCAGATTTTAGGTTTTTCAGGTCAACCGGCCGGATCTCGATATCAGGAAGCCGGTGTTTAACAATTTTCATGGCACGGTTCATCCTGTCCATAGAAACGGTTTCGGTATCAACCATATAGGCATACAGATCCATTTCTTTATCAAACCCGGCAGACTTGATGAGCCTGTCGTAGTAATCATAATTATAGGGCATCAATACGTAAGGATCCTTGTCAAAACCATCTATAAGTACCCCAATAGTATCCATCATACTTGGGCTGGCAGGCCCCATCACTTTATTCATTCCCTTATCTCGCAGCCAGTCAGAAGCTACCCGAAATAATAGGTTTGCAGTGTGTTGATCATCAATACATTCAAAAAAACCAAAGTGCCCCGTCTTTGAGTTATGGAACTCATTGAATCGATGGTCAACTATAGCCGCGATCCGCCCCACGTCCTTTCCACCTTTTTCAGCTATAAAAAGCTCTATTTCGGCATTTTGAAAAAAAGGATTCTTATCAGTATCAATAAGCTTCTTTTGATCCATCCGCAGCGGTGGAACCCAATGCTCTGCATCCTGATAAAATGAGTAGATAAACTCGAGGAATCGTTTCCGTTCATCTTTGGTAGAAACAACTGTGACACCGGAGCTATTCATTTGGTACTACTTTTTTGGGTTACTCAGTACCTGAATGTCCGTTTCTATCAATAATGCCATGTTTCAGACCCACTTTTCGGAAAGCTTCCAGTATCTGATCCAAATGTTCATCCGTGTGGCTGGCCATATAGCTTGTTCTAAGTAAAGATTGTCCTTTTGGTACAGCCGGAGGAACAACCGCATTGGCATAAACCCCTTCTTCGAATAGGTCCTTCCAAAAGCGGAAGCAGTCCATCATTTCACCGATCACAACAGGTATGATCGGGCTTTGACTGTTCCATACATTAAAACCAAGGTTTTTAAGTTCCTTACGCATGTAGTTGGCTATCTCTTCCAATCGCTCCAGTCTCCAAGGTTCTTCCTGAAGGATCTCCAGGGCTTTAAGTACTGTAGCAACATTGGCGGGAGGCATTGAAGCACTGAATATGTGAGCAGGGGAATTGTGTCTTATGAATTCAATAACTGGTTTATCACCAACTAAAAATCCACCCAGTGATGCAAAAGACTTTGAGAAAGTACCACTGATCAGATCCACTTTATCGGTCAGTCCAAAAACTGATGCAGATCCGCGGCCTCCATCTCCAACAACCCCTACTGCATGGGCATCATCTAAGTAAAGTCTTGCATTATACTTTTCTGCAAGTTCAACCAGCTTAGGAACATTGGCCAATGTACCTGACATTGAAAAAACACCATCGGTGATTATTATCTTACCGGATTCAGGGTCAGCACGCTGCAGCAACTTTTCAAGCTGATCCATGTCGTTATGGTGATAACGCACGGTTTTTGCATTAGAAACAAGGGTACCAACCACAATACAAGCGTGATTATCCTTGTCAGAAAAAATAATATCGTTACGCCCGGCTATGGTTTGTATTGAACCTTCATTGGTTTGATATCCGGTACTGAATAATACACATGCCTCCTTGCCCATGAATTCAGCAAGTTTTTCCTCAAGTTCGAGGTGGCTGTCAAGAGTACCATTCAAATACCTTGAGCCGGTACAACCAGTTCCGTATTTGGTGAGGGCATCTTGTGCGGCTTTGATCGTTCGTGGATCATTGGTCAACCCAAGATAATTATTGGATCCTGCCATGATAACACGGTGACCTTCGATCTCTACTATGGTTCCATCTGTAGCTTCAAGCGGTTTAAAATATGGAAATAATCCCGCTGCTTTAACTTCGTCGGCTTTTTTGAAATTATATGCCTTGGAAAAAATATCTGATTTCTTGGCGCTTGTTTTGTTATCGGCCATTAGGTGATTTCCTTAAAAAAGATTCTAAATAAACATCAAAATATAGTCGGCAAAAAGATCTTAACGCTTTATAATTAAGAATGTTATAAATACCGACTGCTGATATAAAAAGTAATTATCTGAGCAAAGATAATAAATTTATAAGAATGCTTCTGAATTACATGCAAATCTATGCCCAGGGTGAGAAATATATTGAACTAGTAACTGTCCTTTGTATCCAATAATTCCTGGTATGTTTCAAACAACATTTTAAAATGCCCTTCCATTGTCACTATATCATTTTCTGCAGCTTTTTTTGTTGCTTCAACCAGTTTAACCCTATCACGGTTTACAATATCCAATACAGCTTTAGTGAATGATTCACTGTCTCCGGGTTCATAAGTTTCACCCAATTCAGGATTTGCTATATCAGCAGCCCCCCCTCTTTCAGGAACTACTACCGGAAGTCCGCTACAAACAGCTTCTGCTACAACAATACCATATGTTTCAGCCGCAGAACCGTGTAAAAAATAATCAGATGACGCGAGAATATTGGCCAGTTCGTCCCTGTTTTCAGTGAAACCCATCAATTTTACGTGTTCTGATTTTCCTGCTTTGATATCCACATACTTTCTGATCGGGCCATCACCGAAAATCATAAGTGCCATTGGTTTTTTTTCCGAAGCTTTTATAAAACCATCGATCATGGTTCCCAACCTCTTTTCAGGGTGATGTCGACTGATAGCTATCATTAGATGGGCATCCTCTGGCAACCCAAAGTCTGCTAACAGTTTAGCCCTCAGATTCTGATCCCTTCTATTTGGTGAAAAGAAATCTTTATCGATCCCAAAAGGAACAGCAATGGGATTATTCACGCCGTGTTTTCCGATCCGGTCGGCCAGCCAGTTACCACTTACAATAGTTGCATCAAATCGATCACTCAGGTTCTGGAGGTATTTCCAGTAAAAGCCAAAAAGCTTATCGATCTTTTCAAAACCTATAGAATGACCAAAAAAGGTTTGAGGGTAGGCCGCTATCGGATCCTGATGAAAGATGAATGTTTTAACTGCATCACCTTTCCACCTCCCGGCAAACCAGCCGCCGGTCCATGGCGATGACCCTTCCACAATATCCGGTTTTTCACGATCAAGGATCTGATGTACGGCTTTTTCTCGCCACAAAATGTAGTACCTCCAGTCAACCGGTAAACGGGGACCTTTCACCCAGATAACACGACCACCGTCACGCTCTTCTTCACCCCAGTCTTCACCGGGAGCAACGATCACGATCTCGTGACCCATCTGAGATCCAAATTTAAGCTTTTGATTGATGTAGGTCTTAACTCCTCCACCCTGATCTGTATAAAACTCGGCAACGTCAATGATCTTCATAAAAGGGAGATCCTTAAATTATATTTTCTTTCTTTGTGGGGTATTCAATGCTTCCCTGTAATTTTGAAGCAACTGCCCATTAATTTGATCCCACTCATAACTGAGTGCTTTTTTTCTGGAGCTATCACCCATCTCTTTTCTAAGGCTTGCACTGCTGATGATCTTTCTCAGCTTGTTTGTAAAATCTTCTTTGTCTTGTGGTTCACCTAAAAATCCATTCACACCATCCTCTACCAACGAGCGACTACCGGTGGCGTTTGCCACAAGACAGGGCAATCCACAACTCATGGCTTCAAGAGTCACGTTACCGAAAGTTTCGGTATGCGATGGAAACATGAATACATCACTGCTGGCATAAGCTGTGGCAAGTTCTTCTCCGTTTAAAAAACCGGTGTAGACTGCTTCCGGCATTAACTTTTGTAGTTCTTCTTTAGCTGGCCCGTCACCCACTATCATGGCTTTTATATTTTTATTTTCAGCAGACAGTTTCTGGACACTTTGCCGGAACGTATCAAGTTCCTTTTCCCAAACAAGACGCGACACAAAGGTTATAACGATGTCATCGCTGTCAAATCCCTGCTCCTTTCTCCAGGCATCACTCCTTTTTTCCGGTGAAAAAAGATCTGTATTCACACCTCTTGCCCAGATCCTCATTTCCGTCTCAAAGCCATGTGGTATCAGTTCATCGATCATGGATTGAGAAGGAACATACACATGAGTACAGGCATTGTAGAACCAACTCAAATATTTCCAGGCCGCAGATTCGATAAGCGTTAACCCATAATATTTTAGATAGCTTGTAAAATGGGTATGATAAGAACCTACTAATTGAACATCATGTTTTTGTGCCCATTTTTTGGCTTTTAATCCACCAATATCCGGAGTGGCAATGTGAACCAATGTTGGATCAAAATCTTCGAGTGCTTTTTTTGCCTTACGTGACAATCCAAGAGTAGCTCGGTATTCCCCTCTTCCGGAAACCGGCATTCTCACTGAAGGCAGTGGGATCAATGTTCCATTATGCTCCAGGTCCGGCTCATCAATGGTTGGTCCAAATACCAGAACAGGGATGTCTTGGTCTTCAAGAAACTTGACCAACCTATTCAAAGTGAGGGAAACGCCATCTTTGATGTGATTATAATTTCCTGTAAAAAGGGCGATTCTTAATTCTTTCATAAAAATTTAAAAGCAGGTGGCAGATTCGTATCTTGATCGCCCTGCAATGAAATAGAGATTCTTATTATTTTATTTCTGTAAACAATCTTTAAATATAAGGAATTTAATGAAAGCCTTTGTAACCGGTGGAACTGGTTTTATAGGAAGTCATCTTGTTGAAGCACTTTTAGATTCTGGGCAATATAATGAGATCCGCTGCCTTGTCAGAAATAATGAAAAATGGCTGAGCGGTCTTAACTACAAAAAAATTTCCGGTGACCTCAACGATCTGAAAGCATTGGGAAAAGCCCTTGATGGAGTTGACGTCTTATTTCATGTAGCAGCTATTGTGAAAGCCCCGACAAAAAAAGAATTCACGCGCGCAAATGTCGAAGCCACTGAGAACCTGGTCAGGTTGGCTCAAAAAAAAGGGGTAACCAACATTGTTCTGCTTTCATCCCTCGCTGCAGCCGGCCCAAGTAATGGATCTCCAAAAACTGAAACAGATCCTATGGAGCCTGTCAGTATGTATGGGCATTCAAAGAAAGAAATGGAAAACCGGGTCAAACAAATTGCCACCGATAAAGACAGTATAAAGATAATTAGACCTCCTGCGGTCTATGGGCCCAGGGAAGATCAGATCTTTTCTTTCTTCAAAAGTTGTTCGAGAGGTATTTGCCCGATCATCGGGGATGGGAACAATCCAAGAGTATCAATGGTGTATGTAAGTGACTTGGTGGATGGCATATTACATGCAGCCCGTAAGACAGACAAAGGCACTTTCACATATTTTATTTCAGGTGAAGGAACTCATTCCTGGAATGAAATACGTGCGGTTACTTCAAAGGTACTTGGAAAAAAAACTATCCCACTTAAGATCAAACCAAACCTGGTAAAAAAAGCAGCGGCGGTTATTGAAAATATTTCATCATTATTTGGGATCTATCCCGTTGTGAATAAAGAAAAAGCTAACGAGCTTATATTGGAATGGACTTGCAGCTCCGATAAAGCTCAAAATGAAATGGGTTATTTACCCAAAATCTCACTGGCTGAAGGTATTTCACGCACCATTCACTGGTATAAAATGCACAATTGGTTATAAAACTATGAGATCATCTATCACAAAATTTTTGACGCTATTCTTTATTGTTGTTATCACCTTTCCTGTTCAAGCTCAGGATAGACTCATGCAGGATTTCTCGAGAGTGATGGAGATCCCGGAGATCATCGCAATGGAGTCTTCTCCAACCCATCTTTACATCCTGTCTGAAACTGAAGGTATGGTTGTTTTCAGAGCCTATTCCGATTCCCTTCAGTGGCTTTATACATCTTCAGGAATGCAAAGAAGAGGTGACACTATAATGGCAGATAGCCGTTTTGCATATCTTTTTGGAGACACTAACAGATTAACCATCCTTGAGCCCACTTCCGCTTTGGGGGTTTATTCTTCTACACTTCTTCCCCAAAAACCATTTGCAGCTGCCAGAATAGGCAATGCCCTTTTTATTGCTCTTGGCCAAAATGGATTAGGCAAGATCTCCCTTGAAACACCCGAGACTGTAGACTCAGCACCTGAGATCATTGGCAGAGGCCAGATCTCCGGCAACAAAGTTCTTGATGTACGATCTACAGCTCTAAGTAAACAATTATTTGTGCTTACCGATGCACCATCCCTGCTTGTATTTGAATATGAAGACCAAGCTTTGGATCTCAGTCAGAAGATCACTCTCAATACCAACCTCACTAACATATTTGTGGACAATGAAAATATCTGGGGAGCTAATGACAGAGGTGAGATTTTTGTGATCCGCTCTACCGGTATTGGACAACGATTAGGTACGGTGAACGAAAACGTTCACAGTATTTATAATTGGAGTAACAGAATATTTGTAAGAACGGCTAATGGGAAAGTGTGGGTATACAGTATGGATTCAAACTCACTGAATCCATGGAAAACTGATGGTGCAGCTAAAAATTTCCTGACCAAGAATAAAAACAGATTATGGATCGCTGAAAATGATAAGGTCTCTGAATTAAAAGTTGGTAATACATCCGGGTCAACTATCGCTGATAATAATACTCAAAACTCAGGCTTTAAGATCAAAGCTATTCCCAATCAGATCATAACTTACCCTGCCCCTCTGTTATTGCCACTGGAAATGGAAGGAAGTCAGTCTGCACAGGGTGTTGAATTCTCTTATCGATCAAATGTTAAAAATGCTCTTATCCGCAAACAGGGGTTTTTCTGGCAACCAAATGTAAATCAAGTTGGAAGTCACTGGTTCACTGTGGTTGCAACAGACAGTGACGGCCGTTCTGACAGTACCCGTTTTTTAGCAGATGTGAGGTCTTTTAATTCACCCCCACGATTTAGTCCGGTTAGAAATTCAAGCATTGCTGTGAATGAAAAGTATGAACTCAATTTCAGTGCCATCGACCCAGATAACCCTCAAAATTCGATCATCAGATTTATAGGTGTTGATATGCCGGACGGTGCGACTTTGAATGAAAAGACCGGAACATTTGTATGGACTCCATCAGACCGTCAAATTGGTGAATCCACCTTTAAAGTGATCGCGACGGATAAACTTGGAGCAGCTTCTTCTGTAGAGGTCACTCTTAACGTACTTGATATCTCACGAGATTCTCCACAGAACGGCAACTGATCAAAGAGCCGAAATTAATCGCAGTTCAGACTTACTCAATACGTGCAACCTAAGGACTTCCGTTCCGAACTTCTGAAATGGTACCGACACCACAAACGTGAAATGCCCTGGCGGGGTGAAGCCGATCCCTATAAGATCTGGGTTTCAGAGATCATGCTACAACAAACACAGGTTCAGCAGGCAACTCCCTATTTCCAAAATTTCATTTCACTGTTCCCTACCGTTTATGAACTCGCTAAAGCTGACCAACAAGATGTTTTGAAAGCATGGGAAGGCCTTGGATACTACAGTCGTGCCAGAAATCTTCATTCCGCAGCAAAAATGGTGGTTGATGATTTCAATGGTCGGGTTCCTCAGACGTACGATGAGATCATAAATTTGAAAGGTGTAGGTCCCTATACAGCGGCAGCAGTAACCAGTATAGCCTTCAATGAACCAAATGCCGTAGTGGATGGTAATGTCATCAGGGTGCTCACAAGGTATTATGGTATTGAGGATGACACCCGCAGAACCAAAACCCGTAGGAAGGTGCAGGAATTGGCTGATGAGCTCATTGATAAAGACAAACCGGGTGATTTCAATCAGGCCCTAATGGAATTAGGATCTGAAGTATGTACCCCTTCAAAACCCGTTTGTAACGAGTGCCCGGTACAGACAGGTTGTGTTGCTGCTAAAATGGCAAAAACCGCTGTGATCCCATATAAATCTCCGGCCAGGAAAAAACCTCATCATGTTATTGGTGTTGGTATTATTGAGCGTGATGCAGATAATAAGGTCCTGATCGCTCTTCGCCCTAACAATGCTATGCTTGGTGGGCTTTGGGAGTTTCCAGGTGGCAAAAAGGAAGAGAATGAGACCATTCAACAAACCGTTGAAAGAGAATTGAATGAAGAACTCGGAGTTGAGGTAAAGGCATATAGAGAGTTGATGAACTTCAAGCATACCTATTCCCATTTTTCCATCACCATGCATGCATGGCATTGTAAACTTCTTTCCGGGGAACCAAAACCAAAAGAAAGTCAGGAAGTGCGATGGGTTACGAAACAAGAGCTTGAGGAATACCCCTTCCCAAAGGCCAATAAGGTACTTACCGAAAAGTTAGTGGGATAACCCATATCATTTTATCGCGACACCGGCAATATGTAGAATGATCGGTAAAAAGACGGTCCTGCTATTGAATTCTTCGAGTTCTACCCTTTCAAATGAAGCCATCTTTATGCTGTTGCCGGTATCCCTGGTTACAACGCATCCGTTAAAAAACCATTTCCATGGTTTTTTTATAAGGTTCTGAAATCTGCATAACCATGTATGATGATCGGCTTTTATATGCTCAATAAAAACATACTTTCCTTCCTTTCTTAATACACGATGGATCTCTGATAAAACCTGATCAGGCAGTTCCACAGTACAAAGAACCAGGCTACCCAATACCATATAAACTGAATTCGAGGGCAGGTTAATATCTTCCGCTCCAGAATTATAGATCTCTATATCAATATTGAATCTAAGGGCTCTTTTTTGAAGGACCTTATTGTAGGAGTCATCTGGTTCAATCACTATCAATTTTGTGCCCGGTCTCAAATATCTGAAATTGGAACCATAGGCAGCCCCGATCTCAACTACTGTCGATGGATGACCTTTAAGCATTCGTCTCTTTCTTTTGCCATAATGGGCATCCATATAATGGTCTACCAGCGTTAAAAACCAATCATTAATTATATGAATCAATTTGACAGTATTTTGTTTGTATAATTGTGATATAACCGTCCATAAAATCGCTAACGGTAAAATTGTAAACCCCTTCAAAGTATAAAAATTCCTTGCCCCGAAAGAGAAAAAGATATCGAACGATCTCTAAGAATAAACTCATAAAACTTAAGCCATTTCTTGATGATCTGAATAATAAAATTGAGCAACCTGATTATATTAACGATGATCCGGTTCAGTTCATGCATGCATTTGAGAAAAAGAATGATCGTGAACTGGCTGGCTTCTTTGCAGCCACCATGGCCTGGGGGCGCCGGGATATTGTAAATGCAAAGGTGGAAGATCTGCTACTTCGAATGAACAACTGTCCGGCTGATTTTATCAGGAATTACTCGGACTCTGATGCCAAACAATTTGACGGTTTTAAGCACCGTACTTTCAAACCTGTAGATATGCATTGGCTCACCAAATCATTGCGATCCATTCTATTGAAGTTTGGTGATTTTGAAAACTTCTGGTCTTACTGTTATGATCTGGCTATGCGGGAAGAACGTGAACTTATGGCTGTATTCCATGAGCAGTTTTTTAGCTTTCATCCGGAAACACCTCAACGGGTTCGTAAACATGTATCAAATCCGGAAAAGAACAGTTCTGCCAAAAGATTGTACATGTACCTGCGATGGGTTGTGCGAAAAAACAGTCCTGTAGATCCCGGTACTATGAATTTTATATCACCAGCCGAACTTAAGATCCCCCTGGATGTACACGTAGCACGACAAGCCCGTAAACTTGGTCTTCTGTCAAGGAAGCAAAATGATTGGAAAGCCGTCATTGAACTTACCAAAAGAATGCAGGTACTGGACCCCAAAGATCCTGCCAGATATGACTATGCACTATTTGGGATCGGGGTTTTAGGCACTGACATACCGGATGAGTTGATCATCAACAAGCGGGTAGAGTGATCCTCACCGACGCAGAGCGTCAGAGCGAGGTAGTGGAGTTCCATCTAAAAGAAGATCCTGATTGGTTACTCACATTCTTCAACAATACGAATTACACCTGGTTCTGACACTCTGTGTCGGAACCAACCAGAGATTTGCATTAATTTTTTATCAGTAAAAGAGTTTGTATATTTAATGTTCCCAATTATGGGAACCAAAAATCAAAAGAAAGGATGTGATACTTCATGTTAGGAGTCGAAGTAAAAGACAACGAAAGTGTTGATCGCGCAATAAACCGCTTCAAGAAACTGGTAACTCGATCACGTGTTCTCAACGAATACAAAGATCGTCAACAGTATACGAAGCCTTCAGTTGAGCGACGCGAAGCTTTGAAAAAAGCCAAGCGAGAACAACGACGTCGCAATCGCGACAACTTCTAAACGAAGTGTAACGAATTCGAGCCCTCCGGTTTTACCTGAGGGCTTTTTTTATGGCTTGATGTAAATACCTGATACCATCTTTCTGTTTTGAATCAGGTGAAACAAGATCCTTGAATCCAAGTTTTTTTGCTTCTTTGATGCGTTGCTCTAAATGTGGAACAGTACGCACTTCTCCCCCTAACCCTACTTCACCGACAAAGGCCATATTTTGGGCTACAGCTTCATCCATCAGGCTTGAAACAAGAGCACAGCACACACCAAGGTCACCTGCCGGATCATTCAACCGAAAACCACCGGCAATATTCAGATAAACATCATGATTGGAAAAATTCTTGCCAACCCGTTTTTCCAAAACTGCCAGCAGCAACAATAACCGATTCCTGTCGAACCCATTCGCTGTTCTTTGGGGAGAACCGTAAGCAGATGGAGTAACCAACGCCTGAACTTCGATCAATAGTGGTCGGGTACCTTCAATCGTGCAAACCACCGCATTTCCGCTTACCCCTGCCGTTTTATCTGAAATAAATAACTCTGATGGATTGGAAACTTCGCTTAACCCATCTGATTTCATCTCGAAAACACCAACTTCCTGGGCTGCCCCAAATCGGTTTTTAAGGCTTCGCAATAGCCTGTATGTATATTGTTTATCCCCTTCAAATTGAAGAACGGTATCAACCATATGTTCCAGAACACGTGGTCCGGCGATGTCCCCTTCTTTAGTTACATGACCGATCACCAAAGTGGTAATATTCTTTCGCTTTGCCAATTGTTGAAAAAGTGCTGCACACTCCTTCACCTGCTGAATACTACCCGGCATACTTGATAACTCGGTTCTGTATACGGTTTGAATAGAATCCACGATCAATAGATCAGGCTGCATCTTTTGGGCTTCAGCTATGATGTTATCTACCTGAGTATCGTTGTAGATGAGCAGGTTTTCAGATTCCACACCTAACCGGGCAGCTCGTTGCTTGATCTGTCCGGCTGATTCTTCTCCGGCACAATATAAAATAGTCAATTCAGGATTGGCTTTAGCGATCTGGAGGGTCAGTGTACTCTTGCCAACTCCCGGTTCACCTCCAATCAATACATAAGAACCCGGTAAAAACCCTCCCCCCAATACACGATCCAATTCGCTGATATTACTTCTGAAACGGGTCTTTTCTGAGGTCTCTACATCTTCCAGTTTTTGAGGAGCCGCTGTAGACTCAAGTCCTTCAACTTTTGCTTTATGATTTGTTGACGACTTTCCCTTTGATACTGTTTTTTCTACAAAAGTATTCCATTCCCCGCACGAAGGACAGCTTCCATTCCATTTTGGGGAAATATACCCACAGTTGGAACATTCAAATTGGGTCTTCGTTTTCGCCATTCTAATCCTTATTAATTTCCACTACTTTTTGGTTCACATACCAGGTAGTTGCCATGATACCCAGGCCGATGCTAATGTAATAGCTAATGATCCTCCATAGAAATACAGCAAGACCAATAAAGCCTTCCCGAGCTATCAGTGGTCCCTGAAAAAGTACAAATAGACCTTCCACTCCTCCACTGCCACCGGGAGTAGGAACAACTAGAAATGCCAGGTTCATAGCCAAGCTTCGCAGAACCGATAGTATTTCAGGAGCTGGTAATAAACTGAGAACCACGATGGTTGGCAATGCAATTCTCATTAACCAGGACATAGTAGATAAAAAGAAGGCCTTCAACAGGAAACTGAACGGTTTCTTTCTCAGTTGATGGGCATATTCTTCAAGGTTTTCTGCTTCTATCTCGATCTTATCGCTCATTTTTCTAAGGATCGGCAGCTTGAAAACTATTTTGACCACTTTTTTTATGGCAGAGGGATTTACCAATACCCCATATGCCAATACGCTCGCATAACTCAAAAGCCCGAGATATAACAACCACATTGAAACATCGCCTACTAACCCTATTTCAGGTGGAACAACCTCGTAGAATATTCCGGCAAATAACAAGATCGGTATGGCCATTGCAAACCAAAGCTGATCCAATAAAACGCCATATAATATGATCGCACCCGAATCACCCAGCTTGAGGCCCTCTTTGGTCATCGCGTAGGTAGCCATTGGTGCTCCACCGATTGTTGATGGAGTGACAGCAGAAGTAAAGTCCCATGCCAGAACTACCCTGATCGAAGCCAGCCAGCTTAGTTGTTTATCAGCCAGAAACCTGATCTTAGCAGCTGAAAACCATACCCTAAGCAGGGATACAACAAGAGCGATGCCCAATCCCGGTAACCTTTTGGGAGCTAAATGTTTTAACACACCCGGCGTATAGGTCCAATATATAACAGCGCCCATTGTCACTAAACTCAAAAATACAGAGATGATCAAGTATTTTCGGGAAAATAATGACTGAGGTTGTCTTATATGTTTATGCTCCGAACTCAACTGATATGACCTAATGAAATGGATAAAAAAAGCCTTGCAGGAATACCTGCAAGGCTGATAAGATTTCAGGCAACTTTATGCCAGTGTGATGTCATCATTCAGATAAACGTCCTGGATCATATTCAGAAGTTTTACCCCTTCACCTAATGGTCTTTGAAATGCTTTACGACCACTGATAAGTCCCATACCACCTGCTCTTTTATTAATGATCGCAGTTTTTACGGCATCAGCAAAGTCGTTTGTACCTGAAGCTCCACCTGAGTTGATCAAACCGGCACGGCCCATAAAGCAGTTCGCTACCTGATAACGCGTCAGGTCGATCGGATTGTCAGATGATAATTCAGTATAGATCCGCTCGTCCAGTTTTCCATAGCTGGAATCACCGGAATTAAGCGCTTTATAACCACCGTTATTTGTCGGTTGCTTTTGCTTGATAATATCAGCCCCAAGAGTGGTACCGATATGGTTAGCCTGACCGGTAAGGTCTGCAGAACTGTGATAGTCAACGCCATCCACTTTAAATGCATTGTTACGTGTATAACACCACAGAATGGTAGCCATGCCTAACTCATGCGCGTAAGCAAAAGCTTGTGCTACTTCCTGGATCTGACGGTTTGATTCTTCTGAACCAAAATAGATAGTTGCACCAACAGCCGCAGCTCCCATATCATAAGCCTGATCGATCGTGCCAAACATGATCTGATCGTAGTTATTTGGGTAAGTCAAAAGTTCATTGTGGTTTATCTTTACCACGAAAGGGATCTTATGCGCATATTTTCTGGAAACTGAAGCTAGGGCTCCAAATGTTGAGGCAACTGCATTACATCCTGCTTCCATAGCAAGATTCACGATATGATCCGGGTCAAAGTAATCCGGGTTCTTGGCAAATGATGCACCGGCTGAATGTTCAATACCCTGATCAACAGGAAGTATTGACAAGTATCCGGTTCCACCCAAACGGCCATTGTTTAAAAGTCGCTGCAGATTCTGAAGTACCCTGTTATTTCTGTCGGAATGATACCAAACTTCGTCTACATAAGAAGCAGATGGTTGGATCAATCTGTCTTTACTGATGGTTTCACATTTGTGCTCTAAGAGTTCGGAAGCCTCATCTCCCAGTAGTTCTTCGATACTGTTAATTCCAAGTGACATAATTTATTTCCCTTATTTAAAATTGTTTTTTATGAGTGAGTAAGTGGGTAGAAAATATAAGCCTAAAAGAGGGAAATGGCTAAAGAGAACTTTAAGTAATTATCCAATAGCAGCAGACCATATAGTGCTATGCTTTTTTATTGAGCTCAGCATAAAACTGTCCAATAACCAGCAACTCACTGAAAAAAGACTAAAAGCTTTTCTCATTGAAAATTATACTCACGCACAAAAAATGACTGACCGTTCAATATTTTTTTATAAAACAAGAATACATCTGCCTGGTTTTGTTTTTACCAGGTTACAATTGTAACCGCTTTTATGCGCCTTAAATACCATATGAGGTCCCCCAATGCAGTTATAATAATTTTAAAATAAAGTTTCAGTACCTGATAGTAATATTGAAACTATTCTTCGTAGTTTTCGTTTTGTCAATCATGCAGAATACCAGTAATGATTCTTAACGAATATATATAAATGACTAACAGTCAGTAAATGGGAATAAAAGAACGTAAAGAGCGAGAAAAAAATCGGCGCAGAGACCAAATACTTGATGCTGCCATTGAGTTGACCGGCCTTCAAGGTTTCGAAAAAACCACCATGGATGAGATCGCAGAAAAAGCTGAGTTAAGTAAAGGAACTCTTTATCTGTATTACAAAGATAAATCCAGTCTTTATCAGGCTATAAAGAAACGTGCACTGCAATCTTTACATGAGCAATTCCTGGTCTCTCTTCAGCAGGACAAGCCGGGTTCAGAGCTCGTAAAAGGCATGGTTTTTTCATTTCTGGATATGATACAGGAGAACATCACTTTTACAAAAGCCATGTTGTTATACAGAAACTCCGGTTCCGTTGAAAATGAACAAGAATCCTCTATAGCTGAAAAATGTATTCACATTGAAAACGATCTGAATATGCTGATGTTGAAAGCCATACAGATCGGCATTCAGGATGGCAGTATCTCTACAAAACTGGATCCAAAGATACTCACTCTCCAGATAGGCTTCCAAATGAGAGGGATTCTCCAGTTTTATATTCTAGATAATAAAAATCAGGGGACAAAGATATTCAAGGATCAGGAGTTATCCCTCAATGAACTCATGGAGCAATTTTTAAATGTCCAATTCAGTCAATGATTAAAGGCATGCCAACAAGAAATTCTTTAAAACATCTTATCAATAATCAACCTAATGTCATGAACCAATTTTTACGCAGTTCCTGGGCGCTAACCGGGATGCTCATCATATTATTCTGTGTTGGGATATTTTCCACCTCTAATGCACAGGATATTCAACAAATAAGGTCAGCAGAAACGCAGACATTGGATCTGCGGCAGTCCATTCAGATCTCTCTTGCCAATAATACGCAAATGAAGCGGTCTTTACTTTCAGTCAGGGATGCTGACCAACAGGTGCGAAATGCCTGGAGTAATGTTATGCCTGAGGTGTCTGCTTCAGCAAATTACACACGAAATCTTGAAGTACCTGTTAACTTTATTCCGGCTATCATATTTGATCAGAATGCCGATCCTGATGAATTGATACCGGTTGCATTTGGAACAGATAATAACTGGCAAGGTGGCCTAACTGTCTCTCAAACCATCTTCAGTGGACAAGCCTTCGTGGGTATTAGCAGCTCTGAGCTCTATAAAGCTGCTCAATCTGAAGGTATGAGAGCAACAGCACAGGGTATAGTCACACAAACCCGGATCACTTATTATCAGGCGCTGGTTGCTAAAGAACGGTTACGATTAGTCCAAACACAGATCGAACGAGTCAGGGAGAACCTTGAAGATACCAAGAAACTTTTTGAACAAGGGTTTACTGACGATTATGCCGTACTGCAACTTGAAGTACAACTGAGTAATCTTGAACCTCAGCTAACTCAAGCTGAATTTGCTGTTGATGAAGCACTTCGTGAGTTACTAGATGTAATGGGATTACCGGTTCAACTCTCTGTTGATATCAAAGGAAATTTGAGTGATTACAGGATAGATTCAAACTCGTCCGCCGACCCAGAAAATAAAGAGTTGCGAGAGATCGACTCCATGACTCCCCTGGTTCTTAGTACAGATTCCGCAGAAATTGAACAGGCATTCGACCTGCGGGGTGACTTAAGAGTCTTAGACATTCAAAAACAACTGCAGGGTAAACAATTTGATGCCCAACGCAGCTCTTACCTTCCAACGGTTTTTGCTAATTATGGATTGAACTGGACCGCCTCTCAAAGGGGGAAGCCTGTATTCTTCGGAACCGAACAAACACGGGCAAGAGCTCAAACACTGACCATCGGTGTTCAACTTCCAATATTTCAGGGTTTCAGCCGTGATGCAGCCATTCAACGCTCGAAGATTCAGATCAAGGATACCGAGTTGCAGCTATATCAGGCTAAGCAAACCGCAAACAAAGAGATCTATTCAGCTAAACAAGGCGTTAGACAGGCTTTACAAACCAGTGACGCCTTGATGAAAGCTTTAAAACAGGCCGAACGTGGATATGAACGGGCATTGATCCGCTACCAAAACGGAGTCGGTTCACAACAGGAGGTCACAGACGCTGACCTTCAGTTGAGACAGGCTGAGATCAACTATGCACAAATGGTATCAGGTTACCTCTCGGCAAAGGCACAATATGATCAAGCTATCGGCCAGGTTCCTTTTGTAAGTCAGGATATCCAAGACATTAAAGAAAAAATCGAACTCAAATAAGATGAAAGTATTTAGCATGAAATTTCAAATATCGGTATTAGCAATATTCTTATTAGTCACGGCTTGTGGCAATGGTGATCAGGGAAATGGCGCAAATGAGACCCGATCCAGTACCCCTGTCTATGTAAATGAGGTTCAGACCTCCACATTCAGGCATTATGTGAATGTTCAGGGTGATGTTGAATCTGATAAAACGATCATGATCACCCCAAAAACATCTGCAACAGTAGAAGAAATTCTGGTTCGTGCAGGTCAACAGGTTAAAAAAGGAGACATTCTCGCCAAACTTGATGGTGAGATCACTCGTAACCAACTCGCTCAGGCCGAAACGCAGCTGGAGCTGGCTAAGACATTATTTGAGCGTCAGCAAAACCTTCGTGAACAAAACATCGGTTCAGAGGTAGAGTTTTTGCAGTCCAAGACACAGTATGAATCAGCCAGAAGTCAGCTTGCCAGCTTGAAAGAACAATATGACTACTACACCATCAGAGCCACCATATCCGGAACTGTTGACAGAGTTGACCTAAAAGTGGGTGAAACTGTAGGTCCTGCCCTACCCGTTTTTCAGATATCAAATTCTGATGCATTGAAAGTAACAGCTGAAGTTTCAGAAGCCTACATAACCAGAGTTGATGAAACCGACAGTGTGGAGATCACCTTTCCAAGTCTCAATATGTCAGTACAAAAACAACTGGATGTAGTGAGTAAAGCCATTAACCCTTCCAACCGAACATTTGGAGTCGAAGTATATCTGCCCGGTGGTGTTGAAGGGATCAGACCGAATATGATGGCAAGGGTCAGTATAAACGACACAAAGCTTGAAAACCAGATCGTTGTACCTGTGAATACGGTACAGCAGGCTAACAATATCAGATATGTTTTTGTAGCTGAAGAAACAGAAGAGGGATGGATCGCCAGAAACAGAGAAGTGACCACCGGCCTTAATTATGAAAATGACCTCATTATCACAAGCGGCCTGAACACCGGTGATCTCCTAATAACAGCAGGTTATGCAAACCTGTCTGATGGTTCAGCCATTTCCATACAAGAAAATTAACAGATCAGAACTGAGTAACAGAAAATGAATTTTAAAGAATTTAGGATCTCGAGTCTTGCGATCAACAACCGAACAACAGTATACCTGCTAACGGTATTGATCACCATCATTGGTATCTATTCGTACATTACGTTACCCAAAGAATCTTTTCCAGAGGTAGAAATACCAATTTTCAATGTCGTAACCATCTATGCTGGCGCATCACCGGCAGATATTGAGAACGTCATCACCCGGCCTATTGAGGAAGAACTACAAGGAATTGATGGGATAGATAAGATCAGCAGTGTTTCCAAACAGGCTGTATCTATTATCACAATTGAATTCACTACCGAAAAGGATAAACTTGTGGCCCAACAGGAAGTAAATGATGCTGTTGAGAAAGCCCGGACTGAACTGCCTGCCCAGCTTACACAAGAGCCACAGGTAAACGATTTCAACCTTGATGATCAGCCGATCTTAAACATTAATTTATCCGGTAATTTTGACCTGGTAGAACTGAAAAAATTTGCTGATGAAATACAGGATCGCATCGAGAGCTTAGCTGATGTGAATGAGGCTGAGATCATTGGGGCATTGGAAAGAGAGATTCAGATCAATGTGGACCTCCATAAGATGCAAGCTGTAGGCCTGACATTTGATGATATCAGAACTGCCGTTCAGAATAAGAACCTGACCATATCAGCCGGACAGCTCGAAATTGGATCCATGGAACGCTCTGTTCGTGTAGATGGAGAAATTGAAGACGCCGGTGACCTGGAAGAACTGATCATCACTAATGTGCAGGGTGATGAAATCTACCTGAAAAATATTGCCAGCATAGAAGATGCTTTTGCAGACCGCGAAAGCTACGCGAGTCTCGGTGGCGAACCTGTGATCACCATCAATGTAAAAAAGAAAAGTGGAGGGAACCTCATTGAGACCTCAGAGGCAAGTATGGCGATCATACAAGATCTGAAGGAGAATCAGTTTCCCGAAAACCTGAATATTACGATCACGGGAGATCAATCTCAGGACACAAAAGACAGTGTTTCAAACTTATTCAATACCGTTATCCTGGGATTCTTCTTTGTTGTTTTAGTATTGATGTTCATCATGGGAGTTCAGAATGCTGTATTTGTTGGGCTCGCGATCCCACTTTCCTCCCTTATTGCTTTTGCGGTTATGCCGACCATCGACTTTTCGATCAATATCGTTGTGTTGTTTGCACTTATTCTTGGATTGGGTATTGTGGTTGATAATGCTATTGTGATCGTAGAGAATATTTACAGGCATGTCAACAAGGGTGAAATGGGTAAAATGGAAGCCGCTAAAAAAGCAGCCGGTGAAATTGCACTTCCTGTGATCACCGGAACCCTTACCACAATTGCTCCCTTCTTCCCCCTACTATTCTGGGGTGGGATCATTGGCCGGTTTATGTTTTACCTGCCGGTTACCATCATTTTGACACTTGTAGCTTCCCTAATTGTTGCCTTGATCATGAATCCGGTGTTTGCCGTTTCCTTCATGAGTGAAAATGAGGACCACACTAAAAAAGAAGAAACGGATAACAGGTTTCTTTGGATCGCAACCGGTGTTGTTGGCGTACTCGCAGTTATATTTTACTTAACGGGTGGACTATTCGTAGCCAACCTTCTAATTTTCCTTTATTTGTTATGGTTGCTTGAACGGTTTGTACTTAAGCCGCTAATTCGCAAATTCAATGAGAAAACATTACCAAAGATTCAGTCCGTTTATCATGACCTGATCGAGTGGCTACTTGTTGGATGGAGACCCTGGATCACGCTGGGAGGTACCTTTGTATTTCTCATCTTCAGTATTTTTCTACTTGGTTTGGTTTCTCCAAAGGTGGTTTTCTTTCCGGAAAGTGAACCGAACTTCGTATATGTTTACAACGAAATGCCGGCAGGAACTGATCTTGATGAAACCAACCGTGTAAACCGCCAGATCGAGGAAAGGGTTTATGAAGTGATCGGCCGGGATAATCCTGTCGTAAAATCAGTCATTTCCAATGTTGCGATCGGTGCAAATCCTCCCAACAGTATTGATCCAACCCCCTCACCTAATAAAAGTAAAGTGACGGTGGAATTTGTTGACTATCAATATAGAAATGGTGTTTCCACTGAAGATATACTTAACGACATTCGCGATAATGTTCAGGATATTCCGAATACCACCATTACGGTTGAAAAAGAACAAAACGGTCCCCCTACCGGTAAACCGATCAATATTGAGATCACCGGAGAGAGTTTTGAAGAGCTGATCACACTAACTGAGAATGTTAAAAACTTTATTCAGAAGCAGGAAATTGAAGGCATTGAAGAACTCCGCTCAGACCTTCAGGTAAACAATCCTGAGATCATCGTTGATATTGATAACGAGAAAGCGAATAGCTACGGGATAAGTAACATCCAGATAGGTGGTACAATCCGAACTGCATTACTTGGCGAACCCATCTCGACCTTCCGTGAAGACGAAGATGAATACGATGTGACGCTTCGACTGTTAGAAGAAGATCGTTCTAATATCACTGATCTTATGAATATGAAAGTGGGTACACCAACCGGCTTCATTCCTATCTCTGCTGTAGCCACCCCACGTTTATCAAATAGTGTTGGTGCCATAAACAGAATTGACCTGGAGCGAGTTGCAACACTGTCTTCCAATGTTCTGACCGGATATAACGCAAATGAGATCAACGCTCAAATCAGGGAGGCCTTACAGGAATTCAATATTCCACAAGGGTATGAAGTGAACTTAACCGGCGAACAGGAAGAACAGGCAGAAACCGGGCAATTCCTTGTGGTTGCACTTTTTTCTGCCATCATGCTCATCTTTCTGATCCTGGTTGCACAATTCAACTCAATCGGGAAACCACTTATCATCATGTCTCAGGTCTTGTTCAGTCTTATTGGGGTATTCATCGGTTTTGCTACTTTTGGAATGGATATCTCTGTGGTATTGACCGGTATGGGCATCATTGCCGTTGCCGGAATTGTGGTAAAGAATGGGATCATTCTGGTCGATTATATCGATATTCTAAGAAATGAGGGTTCATCCCTTAAGGAAGCTGTAATTGAAGGAGGTTCTATACGTTTGAACCCCGTTCTGCTAACGGCAGCCTCAACAATTTTAGGGTTGATCCCCCTCGCCATTGGGCTCAACATCGATTTTTATGGACTTTTTGCCAGCTTTGAACCTAACCTATATTTTGGTGGAGATAACGCTAGTTTTTGGGGTCCCCTGGCCTGGACCATCATTTACGGTCTCGGTTTCGCCACTTTCCTAACCTTGTTTTTGGTTCCATCCATGTACTACATAGGCGTGAATTCAAAGCAGTGGTTCAAAGAGAAATTCAGTACAGTTCAGGAACAAGATTAATATATGATCCCATATTCAGTTTTAGATCTGGCAGTTGTAACCGAAGGCAGTGATGCGAAGGAAGCCATAGAGCGTAGCCGCGAACTGGCAATACATGCAGAAAAACTGGGCTACAATCGCTTCTGGATGGCTGAACACCATAATATGGAGCATATTGCCAGTTCTGCCACCTCTGTACTCCTGGGACATATGGCTGAGGCGACCTCGACCATTAGAATTGGTTCCGGTGGCATTATGTTGCCCAATCATTCGCCATACATTATTGCCGAGCACTTCGGAACTTTGGCAACTATGTATCCCGGGCGAATAGATCTGGGCTTGGGACGAGCCCCCGGCACAGATCAAACCACCGCTCACGCCATCCGCCCTGACAGAATGAAGGAGATCTACAACTTTCCCAAAAATGTAGCACTTCTACAAAAATATCTTTCCGGTGAAAATGCCGAAGCCAAGGTACGGGCTTTCCCCGGTGAAGGAACTGATGTTCCTATCTGGATCCTTGGTTCCAGCACCGACAGTGCCCATCTGGCAGCAAAATTAGGTCTGCCATACGCTTTTGCCAGTCATTTTGCCCCGCAACAACTCATGGAGGCCATTCAAATTTACAGGGAGGAGTTCCAACCTTCAAAGCAATTGAGTGAGCCTTATGTAATGGCCGGGATAAATGTGATAGCCGCTGATACCACTGAACAGGCAGAATATCTGTCAACTTCAACAAAGCAAATGTTTGTCGGAGTGATCACCGGAGAACGCAAGCCATTACCACCACCTGTTGACAACATTAATGATGTTATACCGTTACAATATCAGGCAGCACTGAAGCAAATGTTGGCTTACTCCTTCATTGGTGATACGCATAAAATTAAAGAGAGCTTATCCCAATTTATTGATCAAACCAACGTTGACGAAGTTATTACCGCTTCATATATCTATGATCATAAGGAACGTTTGAATTCCCACCGATTGTTTAAAGAAGTAGTCGATAACATGACCTTCAAAACTGCATAACATTTTTTGTACCCCGAAAACCAGGCCTCATCAGGTGAAACTGATGGGGTCTTTTTGTTTGAATCCGTTAGTTCTTAAAAAGACTTCAGAAATATCTTATCTTTCTTACTTGTTCTAAAAATCAAAAATAATTTAATCCTATGAATATCGGTCCAATAGAATTACCGGATCAACCTTTATTTCTTGCCCCCATGGAGGACGTAACTGACTCCCCATTTCGACAGATCTGTCGGCGTAAAGGGGCTGATATTGTGTTCACTGAATTCATCAGCTCGGAAGCACTCATTCGTGATTCTGACATTGCCATGCAGAAAATGGATTTCGAGGAAATGGAACGGCCATTTGGTGTTCAGATCTTTGGGGGACGTGAAGAAGCTATGGAAGGTGCTGCAAAAGTAGCTGTTGATCAAGATCCGGACCTGGTCGATATCAACTTTGGGTGCCCGGTATACAAGATCGTTAAAAAAGGCGCCGGTGCCGGATGTCTCAAGGATCTTGGAATGATGGAGCGCATGGCTGGAACTGTTGTTGATGCAGTAAAGGACCGTCCGGTTACAGTTAAAACACGTTTGGGATGGGATGATAACACCATCAAGATACAGGAAGTTGCACTGATGCTTCAAAATCTAGGAGTTAAAGCTCTTACGGTACATGCCAGAACCAGGGCTCAAAAGTATAAAGGGGATGCCCGCTGGGATTGGCTTAAAAAGCTAAAGGATACACCCGGTCTGGAAATACCGATCATCGGAAACGGAGATGTTACTTCACCTGAACTTGCAAAAAAAATGTTTGAAGAAACGGGTGTGGATGGTGTAATGATCGGGCGAGGTGCAATTGGCAATCCCTGGATCTTTGAGCAAACCAAACACTATCTTGAAACAGGTGAATTGATACCCGAACCAACTGTAAGGCAAAGAGTGGAATTATGTGCCGAACAACTCAGGCTTTCAGTTCAGCAACATGGTGAACGATATGGGGTCATCATCATGAAAAAACATTATGGACAGTATCTTAAAGGGGTACGAAATGGGAAAAAGCTTCGCATGGAATTAATGGAACATGATGAAATGCAACCCATTCTGGAATTGCTACTGAACTTTGATGAGACGGAGATTCACGCAGTAGCCTAATTAATATAAATTGATGAAGTGTGTCGTTTGAGTAATTCTTCATTACTGATATACTTGATCGATTCATCACCTGCGTTAAATTGAATCTTTTTAGTCGAGAAATCGTAGGCAGCTTAAACTGCACTAATTATAATTACCCACAATATGTTTACACGTATAGCCCGACTAATTAATTCATTCATTGGAGCATCTGCGGTTGCGGCAGCTCCTCTTAAAGCTATCACCGGCATAGTGATCAGTTTGATCATCCCTTATCTGTTGTATGCCTTTCTGGGTGGATTTGGCTTAGCTCTCGCTCTTGTTGGCATTATTTGGGGTGTAATCTGGTTTTCGAAAAAAAACGTCTGACATTGTACCTTTCATCATAAAATAGTCCCTGCAACTTACTTATTACAGGGACCATTTCAATTTTGATTCTTAACAATAGCCTGATACAAAGATCTATTCGGATTTCTCATCATCTTCTTTGGTTTTTTCAGCCCGTTCCCATGGAGTCCAGTCTATTCCTAAAGTATATTTCTGGATCCATTTGATCTCTTCAATATCTCGGGTTCGCTGATTTCTTGGCTCCCGGAATCCATGTCCCTCTCGTTTGAATTTGATATACCGTGTATCCACTTTTCCAATATCCTGAAGGTATGTAAAAAAGATCATGCTCTGTTCAGGAGTATCCACCCTGTCGTTGGCTCCATGTAAGAACAGGGTTGGTGTGGTAACTTTCGCAGCATGTGTTGCCGGTGATCGCATCCTGTAATCTTCCGGATTTGTCCACGGCTCACCGCCAATGTACCAAAGCCTTACATCAAAATTGAAGCCAAGGGCATACTCAGAAGACCAATCGGACACCATAGCCCCAAGAGAAGCAGCTTTGAATCGATCCGTTTTTGTGATCACGGTTCCACCCAGAATACCACCGTAACTCCAGCCACGTACTGCCATCCTGTTTGGATCGATCTGTCCTTCGCTGATCAACCTATCAACTCCGGTCATAAGATCCTGATAATCACCATCACCTATATCACGCATATTACCTCTCAGGAAATCATCTCCATAAGCTGTACTTCCACGTACATTTGGCGCAAGCTGAGTATAACCCAATCCTGCCCAAACATGGTATCTGGCAGAAAATGAATTCGTAAACACACCGGCGGGACCTCCATGAATATGCAGTAAAAATGGGGCTTTCTCGTTCTTCTCTGATCCTTGCGGAAGATACTTTATTCCTTCGATCTCCAGGCCATCGCTGCTTTCCCATGAAATAATCTCATAATCTGCCAGTATCAGGCTGTCTCGTACCATCGGATTCAGATCTGTTAAACGTGTAGGATCAGCTAACTGATCGATCTCGGCTACATACAGATCAGTTGGGGTCACAATATCCTCTTTCGTAAAAAGGATCCTGGATCTGTCCCGGTTAAAATCTACAACCCGTAATGTACCTGATATATCGGTATGCTGTTTCACTTTTCCATTCTCAGTATTTATGGAAAACAAATTGGTATTCGTTTTTACCGTACCACTGAAATAAAGTGTTTTCCCATCAGGTGATAACTCATAGCCTCTGATATCCCCATTATAATTCCCTGAGATCATTTCATATTGCTGATCTGAAGCATTCATCTTCCAAAGTTTGTCCTGCCTCAGTTCATGCTCTTCATCATCAGGAGCGCTGAAAATGAACTGATCGTTATCAGGAAGCCAGGTCAGGCTGTTTTCAGGAGCTTTATTATCTGTTAGCTGAATAGCGACGCTATCTCCTATCGTAAGTAAAAAGATCTCGGACAGGTTTCCCTGATTACGTCTGTTCTCAAATCGTGCTGTATAAAGTAATTTTTTCTGATCCGGGGATACTTCAAATTCACCAATTATATGTTCATCATGAGTGATCTGTGTCTCTTCCTTTGAGTCAACTTCGAACTTCCATACGTGATTCCACTCACCTTCCTGTTGACCATTCGGAGCTTCATCTACAAAAAAATGATCGTACCCGGCTTTGTATTTCTTCTCCTCTTCTTTAGACTTTGGCACATCCGATTCGAAGTAGATATTCTTACTATCTGAGGACCATTCATAGGAACCAACACTATTCTTATGTTCTGTCAGTTGAACAGCCTCACCACCGGCAGTTGGCAGCAAAAAGATCTGTGATTTATCATCTACATTTCTTTTCAGGGATAAGTACTTGCCATCCGGTGAGAATTTCAGGTCACTTCCTCCCTCTTTACCCAAATACTGATACTCTTCCTCACCCTGTGATGAAATACGATAATATTTTGTCTCATATTTATTGTCATCCCAGTTCAGTGTTGATTTACCAAAGATGACAAAATCACCATCAGGTGAAATAATGGGGGAACGCAGATTGACCATATTAAGATAATCATCTGTGGTCATCGCCCTTTTTTGCGCCACGGCAGGCAATCCAATTAACAAAAGAAGGAAAAGTAGAAACGGCTTTTTCATATCAACACTTTGGAGTTATTAAAATTCGCTCCAAAATAACATTTCCTTCCTCAAATCAAATTGAATTACTCCATAAATGAAGTGAGAACACCTCAATTTTGCATTGATTTACAGATGGTCACGCCCAAAAAATGGTTTGAGAACATCAGGAACCCTGACCCGGCCATTTTCCTCCTGATAAGCTTCCAGAATAGCTGATACCACTCTTGGCAGTGCGAGTCCAGAACCATTAAGAGTGTGAACCGTCTCAATATCCTTCTCATCCTTTCTATACCTTAGCTGCATTCTTCGGGCCTGAAAGCCTTCAAAATTTGAACAGGAACTAACCTCCAGCCAGCGTTTTTGTCCAGGACTCCAGACCTCAAGATCATATTTTTTACTTTGAGTGAATCCCATATCGCCTGTGCACATCAATAATGTTCGATATGGCAGCTCCAAGGCCTCAAGTAATGATTCAGCATGCTCACGGAGACTCTCAAGTTCATCATATGAATCTTCCGGTTTTACCATCTTGACCAGTTCAACCTTATCAAACTGATGAAGTCGGTTCAAACCACGGACATCCTTACCGTAGGAGCCGGCTTCCCGCCTCCAGCACGGGGTATGGCAAACATACTTTTTAGGAATTTCTTTCAACTCAAGTATCTCATCCCTGTGAAAATTGGTGACCGGTACCTCAGCCGTTGGAATGGTGAAGAACTCATCTCTGGGGATCACGTACATCATATCCTCTTTATCAGGGATCTGACCCGTTCCGCGTGCTGAATCCTCATTCACAAAATATGGAGCCTGTAATTCTGTGTAACCATTTTTCACGGCTTCATTGATGAAGTAATTGATCAAGGCACGTTGAAGTTGTGCAACAGGCCCTACATAAAATGGAAAACCGGCACCGGTTACTTTCACCCCGCGTTCAAAATCGACCCAACCGTGGCGCTCTGTCAATTCCCAATGTGGTTTCAGCCACTCTCTCTCATCCGGTTCGCCCCAGGTTTTGAAGGTCTCATTGCTATCTTCATTCGCACCAACAGGAACACTTGGGTGCGGCACATTAGGTATTCTAAGCAGAAGTTCATCACGCTCTTTACGTAACTCTTTTACTTTTTCATCGATCTCTTTGATCTGCTCTTTCATGGCAGATGTTTCCTTGATGATGGCCTGTGCTTCTTCTTTTTTACCTTCTCCCATAAGTTGACCGATCCTGGAAGACTTTGTATTGCTCTCGCTTCTTAATTGATCACCCTCGTGAACTTTTGCTCTCCATTTTTGGTCAGCAGTCAGCACTTTCTCAACTATTGAAGTATCTTTTTCCCCTTTGTTGATGATCGCATTTTCTACTGTTTTCTGGTTATCTCTGATAAAATTGATGTCGAGCATTGCCTGTTATTCTTTCTGATTGATTTTTCTCAAAGATAAGAGGTATTCCATTTTATATCGCACCTTTTTTAGAAGCAGCGATCAATTTGATGATAATTATTTTGGAAGCGCTTTTTTGATTGACTACCTAAATAATTAAGGTTATCATTGATCATTCAAAGTATTTTAAGGCATTAACCCCATTAAAATGAGCCAATTGTTAGACGAAACCGACATTGCGATCCTAAATCATCTTCAGGAACACGGGCGTGCACAGCGCAATACTATTGCGGAGATCGTGAATTTATCTGTGCCTTCTGTTTCAGAAAGAATGAAAAAACTTGAAGAGCGTGGTTTGATCGAAGGATATAAGGCTATTCTGAATAGCAAGAAATTCCACTTTGATATCACAGCTTTTATATTTGTTCAGGTTGATGGCTCTGAAAATTATTCCAACTTTGTTGATAAAGCTATAAGTGAAGTCGAAGTTCTCGAATGTCATTCCATTACGGGTGATGGTTCACACTTCCTTAAGGTCAGAACCAAGAATACAGGTTCTTTTGAAGCACTCCTATCCAAGATCCAATCTTGGGAAGGCGTGAGCAAGACCCGATCCAACCTGGTTCTTTCCAGCTTTAAAGAAACAAGACAGATACCTGTTGAGCACGCCACCGAACTTCTCAAGCAGTAAACTGTTTCCCATTTTCAGTGTAGTTTAAATTTACTTACTAAAGTAAGAATCATTAACTTACGCCAATCTGTCAGTAAGTAAATCAGAGGACGGTTTGAAAGATAGACTTCCGGCCTCAGTATTCATGAATCATTATATATGGACCGAGAAGTATTTCAGGAACAATACGGATTACTAGGTAAATCTGAAGCCATGCGGCAAGTGATCGATAAGATCATGCAGGTGGCAAAAACAGATATTACCGTTACCCTTCAGGGTGAAAGTGGCGTTGGTAAAGACGTAACAGCGAGGGCCATCCACGCTATGAGTAACCGTAGCAGGAATAATCTTGTGATAGTTAACTGTGGGGCTATACCGGAAGGTATTATTGAGAGTGAGTTATTCGGACATGAAAAAGGAGCCTTTACCGGAGCAGAAACATCCCGGGAAGGCTATTTTGAAAAAGCAGACGGTGGCACCATTTTCCTGGATGAGATCGGTGATACACCCAAGAATGTACAGGTAAAATTACTCAGGGTACTTGAAAACGGAGAGTTCTTCAGAGTTGGTTCCAGCAAGGTTCAAACAACCGATGTTCGAGTGATAGCGGCAACCAATCAGGATCTCTGGCAAATGGTACAGGATGGTGATTTCAGAGAAGACCTCTACTACCGTCTTGATACTGTGCAGATCAAATTACCGCCGCTCAGAGACCGACAGCAAGATATCATTCCCATATTCAGAAAATTCGTGGAAGAGTATTCTGCCCGTTATGATTCGGTGTTTAAGGGATTCTCTGACGAAGCTAGGGAATTGCTGATCTCCTACCGCTGGCCGGGAAATATCAGGGAGCTGAGAAATGTAGCGGAACAGTTGGTGGTACTTGAAAAATCCCAGTTTATCGACAAGGAAAAACTTCAAAAATATTTAAAGGGCAGGCAGCATCAGGGAAGCGCAGATAACCTGCCAATGGTTGCTCAAGGCGATCGTGAAAGTAATTCTTACGAAGACAATGAACCACTTGATAAGAAAGACCGCGAATTGGTCTACCGGGCATTGGTTGAGTTACGCAATGATATTGCAGATGTGAAAAAGATGTTTGCCAACTTTCTATACTCATCATTCTCAGCCAAAAACTTAAAAGCCCTACCTCCGTCTGTTAAAGAAGAGGTAGACAAAACCGATGTGTCTGGTGTGAATATCAATTTGGGCGATCATGCAACCCTTGGCATGCAATCCATGCCGGAGGATGAGGAAATAGAGACATCTGAAGAATCAGAATTGGCCGGTTTTCTCCAGAATGATGAGATACCTTCCATTGAAGAAGCTGAGAAATTTTTGATACAACAAGCTTTAAAACGTTTTGATGGTAACCGAAGAAAGGCCTCAGAAACACTGGGTGTCAGCGAAAGAACCCTTTACAGAAAACTGGATCAGTATGGGCTTGACTAAATTGCGTATACTTCTGTTGATCCTGATCAGCTTTAGTTTTTCAGGGTGTATTACTTATAGTTTTACCGGTGCCTCCATTCCCAGTGGAGTCAATACCATATACATCCCTTTCTTTCCCGATCAATCTAACAGTGGCTTAGGTGAACTTGGTGATCAACTCAATCAGGTTCTGATTGAGCGTTTTGTAAACCAAAGCCGGTTACAATTGTCAAATACGGAAGAAGATGCGGATGCTATTCTGGATGGTACTATCACTTCATACTCTAACCGGCCATTCAGTATAAGCGGTGATGAACAAACAGGGCAAAATCAGGTCTCCATTTCAGTTCGTGCTTCTTTTAAGTATGCCTCCAAAGAAGAGCCTGAATGGAATAAAACCTTCAATGGGAGAGCCACTTACGATCCTGCCCAAAACCCCATTGACGGAGAGCGAACAGCTGCCCGGTCTGCATTAGAACAAGTAGCCAACAATATGTTCAATGATGCAGTTAGTAATTGGTAGGCAAATAGCTTTGATTGTAAGTACACTACACGTTATTATTGATCAGCCTTAATTCTACCTATGCAAGATTTTCCATTTAACATTCCCAAATCACTCTCTTCTTATGTGGAGAAGTTTGATGAGGATCCTAAGCTGATCTCTCAAAAGCTAAAAAAACATCTAAAAAAGAGAGGTCCTGATGCTGTTGGGCATTTTTTACTCTCGTGGTTCTATCACCTGCGGGGCTTGGATAAAGAAGCTATAGCAGAAGCACTGAAAGCAAAGACCTACGCACCCGGAAGTCCCTTGATGGAACACCTGCACTACTTTCTGGTTCATCCCGAAAAATTTGATGCTACTGTACCCTCTTCATCATACAATTCGGGTACAACAAAACTTCAACAGGCCGCTCGCCATTCTTCTATTCTGGATCTGGATCGTCTTATTGAAATGCTTGAACAGGTTGAATCCAAACGTATTCAAATACCGGGTGAGGACGAAGATTTTGATGATACGGATCTCTCCAAGGATTCGGAAGAAGTGGATGACCTTGTGTCAGAAACCCTGGCCAAGATACATGCTAACCAGGGACGCTTGAAAGAGGCAATAAAAATGTATAAGTGCTTGATCGAGATCAACCCTGAAAAAGCAGAACACTATCAGCAACAGATAGATAAGCTAAAAAAGAAGAAAGACTAAAACTTATGATCCCTGAACAAAGGGATTGTTCTTCTTTTCGTGCTCAATAGTTGTCTCAGGGCCATGCCCCGGATAAACCACCGTTTCACCCGGTAGGGTATAAAGCTTTTCTCTGATGCTTTTTTCCAGCACATCAAAACTACCTTTATAAAGATCGGTTCGCCCAATACTCTCTTTGAACAAAGCATCACCGGCTAATAGTATCCCCTCTTCTTCAAAATAAAGGGATAGATGGTCTGGTGAGTGTCCCGGTGTATACAAACATTTGAACTTGAATGAGCCGATCTCGAATTCCCCATCCGTTGGTAAATTATCAGGAATAAAATCAAGGCCTCCCTGATCGATACCAAACATTTGAGACTGACTTCCAAAATTCTCCCATAAGAACCGATCCTCTGAACAGTAATATACCGGCACATCAAAATCTCTTAAAGTCCTTTTCAAACCCAATACATGATCCACATGTGCGTGAGTTAGCACTATGGCTTTAAGTTCACCGGATATACTTTTTTTCAGCTCCTGAAACTCGGGTTCTCGGGAAAAACCAGGATCGACAAGCACATGCTCATCTCCTTTTGTTAACAGATAAGTGTTTTCTAAAAATGGTCCGACTTCAAATTTTTGTATGTCCATGATCGGCTTAAATAAAAAAAGGATGTACCAGTTAAGATACATCCTTTAATAAAATTTTTGCTAAGCTTACTTATCTTCGCCTTTTCCGTAACGACGCTTAAAGCGGTCAACACGGCCGGCTGTTGATGTAAATGTATTGCTCTTAGTATAAAATGGGTGGTTTTTAGAATCTACCTCACTGCGATAAACACCATCTTTAGTGTCCATAGTGCTGCGAGTCTCGATCTCAGTACCATCGCTCATTAATACTGTAATCTCTTTGTAATCTGGATGAATTCCTTTTTTCATGGTCTTGTACTTGCTTGAAATTTGCAAAGGCCTTAAAGATAACACTAACTAAAACTGAATTCAATCTATTTATTACTCAAATTCATCATAGTCTTCATCGTCAAATCCTCCCAGGGATGAGAACATCGAACCAAGCATATCTGTGTAAAGTGTTTGGTCATCAAGGTCCTGCTTGCTGAGCATGGAATTTTGATGCAGTGATTCCAATACAAGATCTTTCCAGGCGTTTATTTCTTCCTTAGGGTTATTGCTGACATACTTCTTAACTAATGTGTCTAAGCCTGCGACCTGTTTTAAAGCTTTATCATATTCTTTATTCGTTAGGGTATCACTGATATTGATCTCATTTCCGTTGGCAAACCAGTCAGTGATCTCCTTGTAGACAGATTTCTGTTCATCATTTTTTGCCTGTGGGTCCGGGAAATTGAGCTTGAAGATCCCACTTATGGCTTTTCCGAGAATATGTTTGGCTACACTTATGGCTCCCTCCTGCTCACCTTCATAAACCAGTTCAATCTTACCGGTCAGCGCCGGTACCATGTGGAACAAGTCTGCAACCCGTACCGTAGTTTCTGACTCATCATTCAGTATAGCTCTGCGTTCAGCAGAAGAAACAACCTGTTCCAATGCGGTGATCGTCATTCGGGTTGACACACCACTATTCTGGTCTACATATTCTGAATCGCGTGCTTCAAAAGCTGCCTTTTCAATTATTTCACGGATGAAATCCGGAATATGGATCCGGATTCCTGATGGCCGTTCCTGCCATGCTTCCTGTTTGGTGATCTCAACTCCAATTCCCAATTCCTTCGGATAATGAGTGATGATCTGAGAATCTATCCTGTCTTTTAATGGGGTGATGATATTCCCTCGATTTGTATAGTCTTCCGGATTGGCTGAAAATGCCATGGCTACATCCAGCGGAATACGTACATTGAAGCCACGTATCTGAATATCCCTTTCCTGCATGATATTAAGTAAGGCTACCTGAATTCGAGGTTGTAGATCGGGTAATTCATTGATCACAAAAATGCCCCGGTTTGTTCTTGGAATTAGTCCGAAGTTTATCACATTCTGATCTGCTAGGGTCAGCTTTTTTGTTGCTGCCTTGATCGGGTCAATATCACCGATGAGGTCGGCAACCGTTGTATCCGGCGTGGCCAGTTTTTCCCCATAGCGGTAGGACCGATGGAGCCATTCCACAGGGGTATCATCCCCTTTCTCTGCGATCAGGTCTTTGGCAAACTTAGATAATGGATTCAGCGGATCATCATTGATCTCTGAACCTTTCACAACGGGGATATATTCGTCCATGAATTGAACCAACATCCGCAAGATCCGGGTTTTAGCCTGTCCCCGCAGCCCCAGCAATATCATGTCATGCTTCGAAAGAAGAGCATGCTGTATTTGGGGTAATACCGTCTTATCATACCCAAGGATACCGGGAAATAACTTCTCTTTGCTTCTGATCTTCTTGATCAGATTTTGCCGTATCTCATCCTTAACGGATACCGATTTCCAACCACTTTCTTTTAACTCACCAAGGGTGCTCGCTCTCATACTGCTTTTATTCTGAAATGAAATTTATGCCGTTTGCTCCTATAACTTTTATTTCAGGAGGTTCATTCAGGATAATCTCATTCAGAATATAAATTTGTGATGGCTTTAGCCTTAAGCATGGTTTCGTCCCATTCCTCTTCCGGGTCAGAATCACTTGTTATGGCGCCCCCGACTGGATACACTAATTTATTACCATCAATAATTGCCGTACGGATCACCACATTCAGGTCAAAATCACCATTGGGTTTAAAATAACCCAAAGCTCCCGAGTAGATACCTCTCTTGTATTCTTCAAAAACATCGATCGCTTTCATGGCAGCGATCTTGGGGGCCCCTGTCATAGATCCCATAGGAAAACAGGCCTTAATCAACTCCAAACTATCCGTAGCTTCGGGAATTTCACACTCCACAGTGGATACCATTTGATACACGGTTTCAAAACTTTGGATCTCAAATAACCCGGTGACTTTGACTGTCCCTTTTTCCGCAATTCTATTAAGATCATTTCTTACCAGATCCACGATCATAAGATTTTCGGCTCTTTCCTTTTCTGATGCCGCCAGTTTTCGGGCCGACTCTAACCCGCCGGACTTTGGAGCAGTTCCCTTGATCGGTTGCGACCATGCTGTATCTCCGGATCTACTTAAGAACCGTTCCGGTGATGAGCTGCATATCTCGAAACCTTCAAAATTCATGTACGCACCGAATGGCACGGGACCCAGTACTCTCATTTTTTCATACAGGCTCAGGCCATCTCCCTTAAAATAAAATTCCAGAGGATGTGAAAGGTTGATCTCATAGTACTCACCTTCATAGATATCTCTCTGCGCTTGTCGGATGGTTTCCTGATATTTATTCCGGTCAATACTTTTGATCGGCTTCAGTGTAATTGGCGAAGATTCATACAGGTCTTTTCGTAATTCAGGAAGTTGTCCTTTCAACACTTTACAGGAATATTCCTTATCGAATTCTATGAGAAATTCAGGTACAAAAAAGAACATTTCAGGTGTATCAACCAATGCCTTATTTGAGCTCTTGAGTTCTTCAAGGTGATTTTTGAGATCATATCCCAGGTAACCGAACAACCAATCTTTTTCTATGTTGAAAAAATCAGACAACGCCTCCCATGGATCCCCCCTTGTTTCTTCGATATGACCGTTTGTAGATAAAGTGATTTCATCTCCGGAAGCCCTGATCCACGTTTTCGGTTTCGCTGCCAGATAGCTTTTTGTGCTGGCCGGATGGTCCATCATTTGTGATTCCAGGAGCATCACTGCTCCCTCGGTCTGAAAATGATCGATCAGGTTTAATATGTAATTTCGATTTGTTTTCATAATATCGGGCGACCGATAATAAGGCTTCTTCAACTCTTTTTGAACGTTTTTTCGTATTATTGCTCCAATGATCTACAAAAATTTTATTAAACCGCTTTTATTTAACAAAGATGCAGAAGAAGCCCATGAATTAGGACTTAAGATCGCTTCGTTGACGCATCGTTCTAAAATCCTACAATTATTGGCTGCATCGGTCTATAGGACAAAGCACCCTTCCCTTGAACAGGACTTGTTTGGTTGCCATTTTCCTAATCCTGTTGGACTTGCTGCGGGTTTCGATAAGAACGGAACTACACCTAAAGCCATGCAAGCCCTCGGTTTTGGATTTGTAGAAGTGGGAAGTATTACGGCAAAACCCTCTGAAGGAAACCCAAAACCTCGTGCCTTTCGGATACCAAGAGATCATTCTCTCATTAACCGAATGGGCCTCAATAACGAAGGTGCAGATGTTATCACGAAGAGGTTGTCTGGAATGGACCTGAATATTCCCCTGGGGATCAATATTGCAAAAACCAATGATGCTTCTATCCATGGGGATGCTGCCCTTCAGGATTATCTCTATAGCTATGAGAAAGCTCAGTCTGTTGCTGATTACATTACCATAAATATTTCTTGCCCAAATACAGGGGAAGGTAAAACTTTTGAAGACCCTCAGGCACTCCGTGACTTGCTACAGACTCTGGAATTATCAAAAAGTGGGCGTAAACCCTCTTTGGTGAAGTTCACGGTAGATATCGAACGATCTGCTTTGGCAAAATTGATCGAAATTTGTGAAGATCTTGGGGTTGCGGGTTATGTGGCTACAAATACCTCATCAATCCGAGAAGGATTAAATACTCCAGAAACTATTCTCAACGAAATTGGTAATGGAGGGTTAAGTGGCCGTGCCATCCAGAAACGCAGCACACAGGTTGTAAAATGGATCAGTGAGATAACCGGTGGTAAAAAGCCTTTGGTGGGCGTAGGCGGCATTGACAGTCCTGAGGCAGCCATTGAAAAGATCGAAGCCGGGGCGCATTTGATCCAGATCTATACAGGCATGGTCTATGAAGGCCCCTCACTTGCCAAAAGAATTAATAAGGCTCTTATTGATCACCCGAAATTATAATTGTACAAGCCACAGGTACAGATCTGGCCTGATAGATCGTGGGATCGAAAACCACTATATTATTTATGATCCTATCCAGTTCTTCTGAAGTCTCTTTACTCACTTCATCTGTTAGCAATACATATGAATCAACCAACCCTCTATGATTGACCCTGAACCTGATAGATAATATATCCATGTTCGGGGTATTACTGATCAGTGACAGGATCTCATTCCTGCCGGACCTAAAATTCAATTCTCTTTCGATCTTCTCACAACTTACGTACCCCTCTTCTTCAACTTGATCAGGAAGCACATTTGCTTCATTATCAGGTTCCTGCTGTTCTGATGTATCCTTAACAATATCAGCCAGTGTGATCTCATCTTGTATCGTCTTCACTTTGTCTATCAAAGATGAACTCGGGTAAGTGTCAAGAAAGATACTTATCGTGTTTCTGGCGCTGTCAAATGCTGCACTTTGGTACGGAAACAACCTAAGCGGGTCTTTCATCAAATTGAGTGAATCAGATCTCACTGATCTTCCATTTTCGGAATCCAGGGAATCAGGCAATGCCATGAACAGGGAGTCAGAAAGGTTCCTGTCAACTAATGCAGAATCAAAGTTGGAATGGTCTTTATAATTTTGCCAGGCTGTTATTCTTTCAGAATACAACGAATCTTCACTTCCCGCTTTTAGATAAAGCTGTATCGATTCGTATAGAATGAGGTCAGACCTGGGTTGATTTGAAAAGCTTAAAGAAAGAGATCTTAGTGAATCAGCTTTTATGGTTATTGAAAGGCTGTCACTTTGCATGATCGTGTTAAATGCATCGATCAATCTCTCTGTTGCATTACTTTCACCAGCATCCCGGTTCTCACCTCTCAATTCACGGGCAAAACTACTGTTGGGATACTCCCGAAGGAGTTTGTTTGCATACTCCAAAGAACGTTCGGCATTCCCTGCACTTTCATATAATTCTGATAAAGAATACAGAGAAACCATATTGATTCGATCTTCGGAAGGGTTTTCAATTGCTTTTCTAAAATAGTAGGCAGCACTATCTGGCATATCCATTGAAAGATACATCAGGTTACCGAGTTCATACTGTAAGGCTGAGATCCTTCTTCTAACTGAGTCCTGTTCATTTTGGGTAAATGGAACTTCACTAAGGTCGATCTCTACATCAAGTAATATTGTCTGTTCTGTACCTTCATCTATTTCAGAAACCTGATCATCAACGATCTGTGTCCTCATCAGGCTTTGAACCCGCCAATTATCTGCCAGTGGTCTCTCTCCCCAGATCTGATAGAACTGCCGTTTAACCGTTTCCTGTAAGGCAGGATTATTCGTATTAAGGAATCCATTTCTGCCGGATGGGTCCTGATCCTGTACTCCAGATCGATCTACCGTCATTAAACGGTCTTCCCTGTTTCTCTCCTGTCGCTGTTGTTGTAATTCAAGGATCCGTTGCCTTCTAAGCACTGTAACAACGGAATCAAGTTCCTCTTCAGACAACAATCCCAATTGTAATAAACTGTCTTCTCGGGAAAGCTCTTTTTTGATCCGCGAATATGAACCAAATGAATTTGCCATTTCTGATGCATTGAAAGAAGCCGGCAAAAGATCTCTTGTAACATTTATTTGCGCTGCAGAATCATAATACACTGCAGCCATCATATAATCATCATAACCATACCGGTGGATCTCAGCCAGTCCGTTATAGCTCCTGGCCCTGATCTCAGGCTTTACAGGGGCATTATTTGCATGCAACACCCTGTTATAGAGCACTTCAGCCCTCTCATAATTTCCTCTCTGATGCTCTGTCCGCGCTAGCTCAAAATCAAGTTCTGAGAGATATTCCACATTTTTGTCATCCCTGAGCATATCATTGAAAATATCTGCAGCAATATCATTTCTTCCCATGAGTCTGGCCAATTCAGCTTTTTTACGCTGTGCAAGATATTGTAATCTGTAATCACTGTAGTGATCCTTTACCCTATCATAGACTCCATAAGCTGTCTCATAAATTCGGAGTTCCTCATAAACCTGACCTAAGAGGAAATACCCCCTGCTTTTTAAACTCTGACTATCCAGGTAAGGTACCGACTCTCTTAAGGCTTCTTCTGCAGCATTCCAGTTCTCCAATGCAACATAATGCTGAGCCAACATGGTTCTCAACTCTGCGATCTCACTATTATCCCATTGATCCTGATTAGAATTGAGTTGCTCACTGATGTAAGCTACCCCTTCTGAGTTCAATCCCATATCCAGATAGTTTCGGCTCTTCCAGAGTATGGCTTTTATTTGAAGCCCCTGATCTTGTGTGGTGAGATAAAGTTCATCAAATTTTTGGTCAGCAGAGTAAAATTCCTGTTGGTAATAGTAGGAACGGCCAATCAGAAATAATGCATCATCCACCCATTTGGACTCTTCATGTTTTCTAAGGATATCAGCCGATTTTTGTATGGCTCTTTCAAAATCCTGATACCCGGCATTGACAGGTGGCTGGTGTATGCGGATCGGTATGAGCGGATTATAATCCCTGGATTGGCTTACGTTTTTCTCTAAGCCGGCCCTATAGCTTTTTTTTGCATTGTAAAAGGTATTATAATAAGCATTGAAGTTTTTCCAGTTAGACCGTAACGAGGTACTGCATCCTGCAAACACAGCAACTACCAAGATCCAAAGAAAAATATTTCGAATACCCATATTACACACTAAGATACATGCTATTCTATCGTGCTAACCTTGATCATGTTGGTTCGGCCTCTCTTGGCAATGGGCATTCCGGTGGCAACGATCACACGATCGCCCTTTTTCACCATGCCATTTTCTTTGAGATAATCTTCCATCATTTTGACACTCTTGTCTGTATCGAACAGTTCATCCAGGCGTACTGAATATACCCCCCAAACCAGGTTAAGCTGCCGGCGAACCTTTCTGTTTTCCGTAAATGCCACGATAGGAACTTTTGGGCGAAATTTCGCGATCCTTCGTGCCGTATTCCCGGAATGAGTAATAGTACTGATAGCACTGGCTTCAACATTATCTGAGATCGTGACGCATGAAAACGCTAACGATTCGATCACCTGCTTTTCTTTCCATTCAGGTTTGCGGTATCCCAGGCTGTTGTATAATTGAGGTCTGTTATCTTCTATAGAACGGCAGATCCGATCCATTACATTCACAGCTTCCATGGGAAATGCCCCGGCTGCGGTTTCTCCCGAGAGCATGACCGCATCGGTTCCATCCAATACAGCATTGGCCACATCCGAACTTTCAGCTCTTGTAGGTCGTGGATTTGTGATCATGGAATCCAGCATTTGTGTAGCCGTAATGACGGGTTTTCCTGCAGATCTGCATTTTTCAATGATCATTTTCTGAACTACAGGGACTTGTTCAGTAGGGATTTCGATCCCAAGATCCCCACGGGCTACCATGATACCATCCGCCTCCTCTATGATCTCATCGATCACATCCAATGCTTCAGGTTTCTCAATTTTGGCAATGATAGCTGCCTGACTCCCCGCTGCGCGTACCCTTGATATAATATCTCTTACATCTTTGGCGGTTCTTACAAATGAAAGGGCAATGATGTCCACATCCTGTTTGATCCCAAATGCCAGGTCTTTAATGTCTTTTTCTGTCAGTGAAGGCACTGAGATCTTAACGTTTGGAAGGTTCACTCCTTTTCTTGACTTGAGAATACCACCTACAACCACTTTTGCTTCCAGTGAATCGGGTAATTGTGCTGTAACCTTGAATTCCAGTAAGCCGTCATCCAGTAATATGGTATTTCCTTCCTCTGCCTCACGAATCAATCCCTTATAATCAATAGGAACGATCTTACTTGTTCCTTCAACATCTTCAGCCGTAATCTTAACGGTTGAGCCGGTCTTCAGTTCCTGTGCCCCATCTTTCATTTGCCCAACACGGATCTTGGGTCCTTGCAGGTCCATTAGTACAGGAACACTGTATTTATATTTTTTAGCGGCCTTACGTATATGTTTAATGACCTTTGCGTGATCCTCATGAGTGCCGTGAGAAAAATTAACACGAGCTACATTCATTCCGTGCAAAAGCAGGTCTTCGATCTTTTCCTGGGTATTACAACTTGGACCTATGGTGCAGACAATTTTTGTTCGTCTCCTTGCAGAAATCATAAAGAGTGATTATTTAAGTGAGTGAGTACTTTTTTGATGATTAGCTAAAGATAGGTTAAATGTGGCAATCATTGGGAATTGATTTTTAAAAGATGAGGTCAAATTATGAGAGTTTTTCAGGTTTTCCATATAAAAGCATTTGTAACGATCGGCCTGGCATTCATTTTAGCAGCCTGTTCAAATACCTATGTAGAAGATATCAAACGGGGTTCAACTTATGAATATAAACCGGGACTGCCTGAACTTTGGTTTGAACCGGCCGGCACGATCACTGAAGAAGGGCAACCACTCATGAGGGTCGCAGGTACTATTCCCAAAAGCAGCCTTATCTATAAGAGTAAGGATGATACACTGATCGCATCCATCAGTGTAAATATTGAAGTTAACAATACAACCACAGATTCGGTTCTTTCAGATACTTTTACTGCTTCCATCACCAAAAATGAGGTCAATAATGATCTCAATGAGGAACTATACAACTTCTATAAGGAATACGAGGTTTCAGCAGGTTACTTCGATGTAGTTGTCTCTGTAATGGATCAGGCAACCGGTAAACTTATAGTCAGAGAAGAAAAAGCTCATATTCCGATCCTGGAAGACGGTGTTCGAAATATCACAAGTATTCGATTGCTTGCTAAACAGAACCAATTTTCGGGCGATTTTATACCTATACCGACCTATGATGTAAACCAAACAGCCGATAGCTTGAAATTCGTGTTTCAGGTAGCCAATACCTCCGGAGATGACTCACCACTTACCTTCAATGCCAGATTGATCAAATTCAGAGCTGATACAACCATTGCCGACCCCATGACCTATACCAATCGGTCAGCATCCAGTTTAGAATACAAGGGTATCGACATGCGCGATTATGAGGTCATTCAAAGTACACAAAGGCAATTGACACAACCGGGTAATGTAACGGTCGAATTTGTATTTGATAACCTGCCTCAGGGAAATTATCGTTTTGAAGTGGGGCAAAATATTGAGGAAAAGGGAGAACTCTATAAAGCCCGTGATTTTTCCATCAAAGGTGATAACTACCCACTGGTTCAATCTCCCAGGGAATTAGCTGAGCCTTTGATCTACCTAATGGACCCAAAAGAGTATGATCAGTTAATGCAGATCAGGTCAAAGGATTCTTTAAAAGCCGCTGTTGACAGGTTTTGGCTTAGAAATATTCAAAATTCATCTCTGGCTAGAAGTGTTATTTCTATGTATTACCATCGTGTGGAGGAAGCCAATAAAATGTTTTCAAATTTTAAGGATGGCTGGAAAACCGATATGGGTATGGTTTATATTCTATTTGGTCCTCCTTTCTATCAAACCAAGAGCCTTAACGAAATAAATTGGGCGTATTCCTATGACCTAACGGCTCCGGAATACAATTTTGTTTTTGAGAGAAATAAATCGAGGTCCGATGTTTATCCCTTTGAGCATTACGTACTTCAAAGAGATAATAAATACTTCCAAATTGAATATAAGGTCAGGCAGTTGTGGCTTTCAGGTGGGATCATAACTGCTACCTTGTAAACAAAACAGTCACTGCCTAAACCCCACACTATGCCTTCTGCAATGCTCCACAAAAGGCAAGGATTATCGCTTCGCTCTAAATGACACAGGAGGTTATGGTAATTACAAAAATTTAATCCTACCACAGTCATTCTGAGGGTACTCCCGAAGAAACTTGCCTATTTAGGCCATAGTTGTATTTCATGTCACTTCATTAGGTACTACCGACAAACTACTCAATGTAAACACCGATGCTTCGCAAAAGGCGAGGTTCATCACTTCGCTCTGAATGACTCTTGGTGGGACCAGTTTTTGTTTAATCCATCATTCGGTTCAATCTGATTATGTTTAAATAGTTTTTTTCGAAGAGAACCGGGTGATGGATCTTTATGCATTAACTTTTTAACCCAAGTTACTTTAGACCAAGGGACCACCATAGAATAGTAACTGATCATTGAATACTTAGGCATACTACTTCAAGCAGACTCCATCCATCACCCCGTCCTCTTTCGATTAAACTTGATTACCGATTCATACCGGACGGAATGATGGATTACTGGCGAACATTACTCCCCACCCCAATCACTACAAACATTCAACACATACCAGCCAACCATGCTCCACAAAAGGCAAGGTTAATCGCTGCGCTCTGAATGACCCTTTGTTGAATATTGAATCAATAGTAAAAACATGTATGTCATTCTGAGGGTACTCCCGAAGAAACTTGCCTATTCAGGGAAAGTTGTTTAAGCATGCACTAATTGTAGCTACTACTTCCATGGCATTCATTGCTAACTCAGATGCTTCGCAAAAGGCAAGGTTCATCGCTTCGCTCTGAATGATGATTAAAATTAACTGCATAAAAAAAGGCCGCTCTGTAAACAGAGCGGCCTTTAAAATGTACTTCAGTATGTTACTGAATTATTGATCCCACCAAACCGGGGTTAACGGCTCATCAGGACCCTGTGCACTAACAGCAGCGTTGTAGTTTTCTGTGTTGTTAGTAGCCTCAGAAGTTGGATACGTAAAACGTACCGGGATCTGATCCAATACACCAAATGGGTTAGGGGTCAATGCAGGGAAACCAAGACGTCTCCACTCAGACCATGCTTCATATCCGTTTGGATACAATGCAACCCACTTCTGCTCACCGATCAGTTCATCCCAGTTTGCTGAGTTGTAAACAACTTCAGGGTCAGCGATATAGTTGGAGTAATCTGTTCCATCTCCGTAAACACCCCACTGATTCCAGGAAGCTTCGATACCGGCATAGTAGTGATCAGCAGCAACACCTGTGATCCAACCGCGCTCAATGGCTTCTGCTTGCGCAAATTCCATTTCAGCTACAGTAATGATCGGCAGTGGTGCATCCTGAATACCAACACCTGGTCCACCGGCACCTATTGCAGAACCGGGGAAGGAGATCTCAGAGTTAGGTGTGTCACCTGCATTCTCAGCAAATGGCATTCCCTGTATCTCATTAAAAGTAACTTCACTGTCTCCATTACTAAAGTCAGGGGCCGGATTAGCATAAACCAGTATTCGGTTATCGCTAAGTCCTTTCATGAATTCAGCCATGGTCTCAGAGATCGCGTAATCTGTACGTGTTCTGAAACGTGTATACCATGGGTTTTCATTATCTGCACTTCCCAGATAAGGATACATGATATCCTCAGTGATAACGCCATCACTGATCGCGTCAGCAAACTCGTTTTCAGCCAGGGTCAATGAAGCCCCTGTGGTCTCAGATAATCTAAGTGCCGCACGGGCTCTTAAACTATTGGCAAAATTGATCCACTTCTGCATATCTCCTTCGAAAAGGATATCACCTGTTACGGCAGCAGAACCAAGATCGATCTGATCTGCGGCTGCTTTTAATTCTCCGATGATATCAGTATAAATCGCTTCCTGCATATCATAAGCCGGTTGCAGGTTTTCACTACCCTGAAGTGCTTCAGAATAGGGAATCATGCCCCAGCGGTCAGTGATCATCTGATAGAAATATGCTTTCAGAATTCGCGCAACCGCGATCTGATTGGCATTACTTCCACCTGATAAAACATCACCGGCAGTCTCTGAATCAGAGTTCAGATCTATAATGGTTTGAAGATCCTGCAAAGGACCTGTGTACCATCCATTGAAGTTAGCATTTACCTCTCGGTATTCCTGAGCTTCAGTATACTGTGTTTCCGTAATGAACTGAACCCAGATCGTTCCCATAACGGCACCTACCTTATCACTCATACTGCGTTGAGCATTTGTGAGCAGTAGATCTGTTCGAACCTGAGAAGGATTATTTGGATCAGTATTGATACTGCCAAAGTCATCACAACTCATGAACAGTCCCGTCAGTAACATAACAAGAACTAGTTTCTTTGCTGCTTTCATATAATTGTTATTTAGAAATTTCATAATAATCTGTCTCCTATGATTTAAAATCCAATATTGACATTAAATCCAAAGGAGCGAGTACCCGGTAGAGTACCACCTTCCCAGAATCCAAACCCGGTTGCATTATTCTGAATAGCTGAAGGATCAACTCCGTCAACACTAGAATAGATAAGCAGTGGGTTCATAGCAACCAATGACACGCTTGCACGGTTGATAGGCAACCTTTCAAGGGTACTGGCAGATAAGTTGTAAGTAAGTTCAAGCTCTCTAAGCTTCACATAACTTGCATCTTCCAACCATTCTTCCTTGTTGTAGAACATGTTACCCCAGTAAGAAACTGAGTTTACAAGGTAAGCCATATCGTTTCCGTTGGCATCAACACCTTCAAGAAGCTTACCACCGGAGTTAGAAGCTGCCTGATCTAATGGTATAGACACAACTTCGTTTCCATTGGAATCCAATACCGGATCACGCTGTGGGTTGCCTAAAGTGTTGTTTCCAACTGTCTCTTCTACAAGACCGGAATAAGCACCAAACATTCTAGAGATAGAATAGAACTGACCACCTTTCTGGAACTCAATGAACGCTCCAAGAGAGAAGTTCTTGTAGTTGACATCAAGGTTGAATCCACCATTCCAGTCAGGAAGGATGTTTCCAAGGTCTTTGTTGTATTCCAGTTCGTATGAAGTACCGCTGGAGTTGATGATCGGCTTACCATTTTCATGGTAGGCTGTTCCACCGTAACCACCGGAAGTGATTGCTCTACCCCATTCTTCGCCTTCAACTGCAAACAGCTGAATACCAAAGTATGCACTTTCAAGCAGTCGGGTATCAATACCTGCGGCAAGTTCGTCTACAACAGACTTACTCTTAGACCAGTTAAGTTGTGTATCAATGGTCAGATCTCTGCTTTCAACTGCAGTTGCACCTAAAGCAACTTCCCAACCGGTGGTGGTAAATTTACCGGCATTAACCAAAGTAGCACTATAACCACTGGATCCGGGAGCATCAAGCTGCAGGATCTCATTCTCACGAACAGAGTTATAATATGTCACATCAGTTCTGAGACGTCCATCCAGGAATCGCAGATCTAATCCCAATTCATAGTCGGACGAAATGGCCGGCTCAAGATCCGGATTAGAAAGCACGTTAGGAATAGACTGTGCAGGCTGACTTCCGTAAGGAGTCGAGCTGTTGAATGTTTGCAGAATTCTGTAAGGGTCAAGGTCACTTCCTACCTGCGCGATAGAAGCTCTTACCTTACCAAAACTAAGAATGCTCTGATCACTGAAAGCATCAAACTCAGTAAACACCAAACTACCGGAAAGTCCATAGTAGAGGTATGAGTTATTGTCTGATGGCAGTGCGGATGACCAGTCATTTCTTAAAGAAGCATCAAGGTATGCCAGATCACGGTAGCCCAATGTGGCTGTACCGAATAAACTACGTACCTCTTTTGCTTCTTTGTAACTCGTTACATTTGGTCTGTTGATAGACGCATCGATGTTAAAGAAGTTAGGTGTGGAAAGGCCACCAACGGTTTGCTGGATGGTAGAACTGTAATCCTGAGTCAGGACGTTACCTCCCAGGTACCCTGATAATGAGAAATCCTCAAAATCTTTGTTGAACTTGGCTCCACCCTCATAGTTCACTTCACGTCGTGAACGCTGAGCAATATAATACCAGTCTTCTTCCAAACCACCGGTTCCAATGCGGTCTTCAGCAGTAAAGGAATAGGTATCAAGGTGTAACTTACCGATCAATTCTATGTTCTCATTTACATTATAGGACAGGTTATAGTTACCATACAATCGGTCCCTGTCATCATTTTGAACATTTTCGTAAACGGTAAAATATGGGCTATCCCAATACAACGGACGAAGGTTTGTTGCAGAACGAATGTTCCACGACATGATCGTACCGTCATCTGAACGGTAATTTTGGAGCTTGTCCATGTCTAACTGACGCTGGAACCACTGGTTCATAGCCTGAGCAGGGTTACCCTGTACAGCAGAATAACCGGTAGCAGGACGGCCTTTACCTTGCGTATTCACATAATTGAATGATACACTTGAAGTCAGCTTGTTATTATGATTCAATGAACCATTAAAAGTAACAGCTGTTTTATCAAGTGTAGAATTTGGAAATACTCCACTTTGATTGGTGTTGTTCAAACCAGCACGATAAGCTGAATTACTTGAACCACCAGAAATGGAAAGTTTATTTGAAACCCTGACACCAGTGTCATAAAAATTACGAATATTGTCTTCATTTGGTGTCAATGGAATGGTTTTTCCGTAATCACTTACGCCATCACCATCAAAATCGGCATCATACCAAGACCACCATGGTCGGTATTGAGTACCATCCATTCTTGGGCCCCAGCTCTCATCGGCCGCATAGTTCAGTCCATTGTAGGTCTGACCATCTGCAGGGTCGGTGTACTGGATGAAATCCTGTGTATAACCACCAGCGTATTGATTCTGGTAATTTGGAAGGATGTATACATTCTCAAAATAGGTGCTGTTAGAGAAATCAACGCGTACGGGCTGATCTTCACCCATTTGGCCACTCTTGGTAGTAATAAGTACAACACCGTTGGCCGCACGGTTACCATACAGGGCAGATGCAGCAGCACCTTTCAGTACAGAAACGTTTGCAACACTGCTCAAGTCGATATCAGAAGCAAGGTTACCCAGGTCACGACCTCGGGCACTACCACCACCTGATACCAGGAATGAACTGTTATCAACAGGTGTACCATCAATAACGAATAATGGCTGACCGTCGGATAATCCGTTAACACCACGGATACGAATTCTTTCAGAACCACCCATAGTTGGACTCTGAACAACCTGAACACCGGCAACTTTACCGGTTAGTGCGCCAACAACGCTGTTTTGGTCAACGCGTGCAAGGTCTTCAGCATTTACATCCTGAACGGAATAACCGAGTGATTTCTGCTCACGGCTCACACCGAAAGCGGTCACAACCACATCTTCAAGCAGCTGAATATCCTGTGCCAGCTCAAAATCGAAGGTGTTGTTATTCGCGTTTACAGTGATCTCACGCTCAATGGTGATGTATCCAACGGAACTCACACGGAAAGTATAAGTACCATAATCAACGCCATCGATAGTGTATTCACCATCAATATTAGTAGCAGAACCGGTTGACAAATCCGTGATATAGATCGCAACCTGCGGAATTGGTTCACCAGTATCTGCATCAGTAACGGTACCGGTCACTGTTGTCGTCTGCGCAAAGGCAGCAGAAACAGAAACCAGGACCATGAACGAACTGATTAGTAGCTTTTTTAACATACTAGGTCCTCTTTAGTTTATTGTTAGATGAATCGGATGATACTTATTATAATCGTTCCCATCAAAATTTTTTCTAACATTTATTTACAATTCATATAAACTTCATATAGAGCTATATGGAATGATTATTCTCAAAACGAACTATAATAAATAGAAAGACCCTTTGTTTATATGTACATTGGCACTAAAAACTCATAAACGCATTGTCATGTCTGATCGAATTTCGTTACTAACTGCAGGCCTTATACTTAGCATCTTCTTTATTTTATCAGGGTGTTCAAATTCCTATGTGGATGATATTGACCGCGGTGACTCATACAACTACCGTCCCGGTTTTCCGGAATTAAGAACGGCAGCCACGGCTTACATCAACAGTGACAACAAACCGATCCTGAATATTACCGGTGAGTTGGTTAAAGGCAGCCTTATCTATGCCAATGAAAATGATGAATATATTGCACGTTTTACTATAGAAATCACTGTAAAAGAAAATTCAGATACAGGAAACATACTATTAAGAGAGAATTTCAGCGATGTGATCAGTAACGAAACGAATGCGATCGTAAACAGTCAGGACATCTATTTATTTGAAGACGAGTTTGAAGTTGACCCGGGTGAGCTATTGGTTGAGATCAGTCTGACAGACAATCAGTCTTCCAAACAAACCATTAGAAGAAATACTGTTACGGTTCCTGCCCCCGGCACCAATACTTCCGCTATTACAAATGTCAGCCTTCTAACCAAGAATTCTGATGCTGAAAATAACACCTTCAATCAGGCCACCACTTACGATATTCCTTCACGCATGGATTCCTTGCGCTTCCGTTTTCAGGCTATCAACAGGGATGCTGATACCGGTCTTAATGTAGAAATGCGTTTATTAAGGTTCGAATCGGATACCAGTATCGCCCGTCCCATGAACTACAGTGACTACTCCCCATCCAGTATTCAGCGCATAGGTATTGACTATGATGATTTTGAGGTAGTTCAGTCCTCCGTTCGTAACCTGACACAGCCCGGAAATGTTATCATAGAATACAATTTCCATGAACTTCAAAGAGGGAATTACAGGCTTGAAGTGAGTTCCGGTGAAGGTGAAGACCGGATATACAAAGCCATTGAATTCGGTATAAAAAGCCCCCATTATCCTTCTATAAAGAGTCCACAAGAGTTAGCACGCCCCCTGGCTTATCTGATGACCGAAAAAGAATATGATCAGCTGATGGCTATCGAAGATCCTAAAGCATTAAAGAATGCCATTGACCGCTTTTGGCTGTCTAATGTGCAAAACTCAAATAAAGCCAGGGAAGTGATCTCCCTTTATTATGAACGTGTTGAGGAAGCCAATAAGCAATTTTCCAATTTTAAGGAAGGCTGGAAAACTGACACCGGTATGATGTATATCCTGTTTGGCCCCCCAATGTATGTAAACACCTATACCAGCCAGATGGTTTGGTCGTACTCTTATAACCGGGAAGACCCTGAAACCAATTTTGTATTTGACCGGCCTAAGTTAAAAACTAAATTCTATCCTTTTGATAATTATATCCTTCGCAGAAATAACTATTACTATAACGTCCAGCGAAGGCAGATCGAACGTTGGCTGTCCGGCAGTATATTGAGCCGTCCTTTTTAATTAAGGTAAGTGTGGTATTCTGGCAACCCACATCGATAGTTTTTGATTATATATTGGAAGAGTTAAAAGTAGTAACCAGTAAGTCATTCAGAGCGCAGCAATGAACCTTGCCTTTTGCGAAGCATGGATGTTTGCATTGATTGGTTTGTTGGTAGTGCCTAATGAGGTGACATGAAATGCAGCTATGCCCAAATAGGCAAGATCTTTCTCCGCCGGCTGTCGGATCAAGTTGACCGGAGTTAGATTTAGTTTTTGTATTTACCTTAACCTCCAGCGTCATTCAGAGCGCAGCGATGAACCTTACCTTTTGCGAAGCATCGGTGTTTGCATTGAGTGATATGTTGGTAGTACCTAATGAGGTGACATGAAATGCAGCTATGCCCTAAATAGGCAAGTTTCTTCGGGAGTACCCTCAGAATGACCTATTTATTATGTTTAAGCATGAAATCTTACACCTACATAGTAACTAACCCTAACAAAACAACATTATACACTGGTGTAACAAATGATCTGAGAAGAAGATTAGTAGAGCATTATCTAAATCGTGGTTCCTCGGATACATTTGCCGGAAAGTATTATTGCCATCTTCTGGTTTGGTATGAAGCCTTTCCAACCATAAGGGAAGCAATTCAAGCGGAAAAAATGATCAAGGGAAGGAGTAGAAAGTGGAAAGAAGATTTAATTACCGAAAGAAACCCTAACTGGAATTCCATGAATAAGAATATCCTGGGAGAATGGCCACCGAATAAAACACTTCCAGCATAGTCATTCAGAGCGATAGCGATGAACCTTACCTTTTGCGGAGCAACGGTGTTTGAATTGAGTGGTTTGTCGGTAGTACCTAATGAGGTGACATGAAATGCAGCTATGCCCTAAATAGGCAAGATCTTTCGGGAGTACCCTCAAGATGACCGGGGCTGGATTAAATTTTTGAATCTTTTCTAACCTCCAATGTCATTCAGAGCGCAGCGATGAACCTTGCCTTTTGCGAAGCATCGGTGTAGGCAATGAATATCAAATTGGCAGTGGCTGTTTTCATTGGTAGTGCTTGACCTAATGCCCTAAATAGGCAAGTATCTTCTCCGCCAGTTGGCAGGATCAGAATGACAGACCGCGTATAAACCTCACAATTATAATCGAACAACCCGTCATTCAGAGCGCAGCGATGAACCTTGCCTTTTGCGAAGCATGGCTGGGTGGTATGCTAATTGTCTTTGAAGTATTGAGTGGGTTTTACTTGTTTTAGTGAATGGGTTGACATAGTTGAGGCTATTTGTATGATCCACCGATCCATCACCCGGCTCCGCTGTACTTATATTTTTGATCTGAATTTAGACTGAGCCGAATGATGGAGTCAGTTCATGTAATAATCCATCATTCCGTCCGGTATGCTACGATCTTAATGGGTTGCCAGGTTAGGACGAGGTGATGGATTATGGATGAATAAAATTTACAGGAGAGCTTAAAAGCGAAAGTGACAAAACACTTCGTAAATGATCATCAATAGATATTTACGGCAAATCCTTCAACTTCCAGGTAGGTTCTGACTCTTTCTCTGATCACAGAATTATTAGCTGAGTTAGTTGGATCCAAAATTGACCCATCAGGATTGACAAACACATCAGCCAGGTCAATTGTTTTACTTAACAATATGGTTTCATCAATATCACTGAGCGTCACAGGATCAAAGCTAAATACCCTGTCAATTGTTGGTGAGATCCTGAAATTAAAAATCTTGTTGTTAAAAGAACCTTTGATCACCATAGAGTAATTATTTTCATCCCCATAAAAATCATCGTCAAGGATACCTGCATTATCAGGAACCGGTTCAATGAACATTGAATATCGGTCAAATGTGACATTATCTGCAATACCAAGCCCAACATCAATAATAAGCCTGTCTTCAGTTGCATTTAGGTCATAGGTAAATAAAAAGGTACTTACCCCCTGTGAACTTTCCAGTTCTATATCATTTCCTGCTACAATAAATCGGTCTGTTGCAAATTTAAAATCTGTGATAATTAAAGAATCCTGATCAGCCGATGAAAGGGTATCTCCCAGGTTCTCAGCTTTAAAATAAAGTGACATCCTCTTTTCCACCTGAATGTCGTTATTAAACAGGTTACATCCCGTAAGAAATGAAATAGTAATTAAAAAACTTAAAATGGTAAAAACTGAATTGCGCATAAAATTGGTGAATTAAATTAAAAAAGCCATGCCCTTTGAAAGGCATGGCTTTAAATATAACTATTTATCTAAGATTATTGCGGTAGTGGTTCAAAGATAAATGTAGTGGATTGATCCAACTCAGGAGCAGCTGGAACACCATCTGCATCTTGTAGGTTCAGGATCAATGCAACATCCTCACCCGGTGCAAGAACCCCATCGATCACATCGATGGTAAATTCAGTTGCAAAAGCTCCGGCAGCAATAGTTGCTGAGGTACTGTTGAGGGTATAGTGTGTTCCTTCAACGGCTGTTGAGGATCCATCTACAGTAAAGCTAACGGATAGGTCAGAATCTCTGGCCTCGCCTATCAACTGAACCGCTACATCGAATGAACCGGAAGCCTGATTTGCTTCTTGCTGAAGCGGCTTGAACTCGATCTGAGCCGGTCCGTCGTATGTTTTCTCTACATCGCCTTTGTCAAACAAGTCATCACAACTGACGAACAAAAGCGGAATAAGTAACGCTATAAGTAATTTAATTTTCATTGGATAAAAATATTTTGAGTTAAATTTTAGTCGATTATCCGGGTAAGTTATTCGTAACCTGGATTTTCAACCAACAGGTCATTTACGTTTCTCAGACCGGATCCGATCTCAGCCAGAATTCTGTAAGAATCTGTACGCATTTTCAGTGTTCCATCAGGGTTTCTGACATCACGCTGTAAACGCTTAAGATCATAGAACCGGTGGCCTTCAACGCCTAATTCTCTCATTCTTTCATCCAATATCTCCGTTTCAAACGCCTGAAGATCAACCAACGCAGCAGCAGGTACTGCACCTGTGTTACGGGCATCTCTTAAAGCCTGAAGCGGTGCGACACCGGCAGCCGGGCTGTTAGCATCTTTAGCAAGTGCTTCTGCACGGATAAGATACATTTCAGCAAGTCTCATCATTGGCATATCATCAACAGAGTTACCTTTTTCACCACCAAACTTTGTTATGACAAGTCCGTTATCATTAACGGCGTCACAGTTTGTTGGTTGAGTCAATGGATTCAACTGTGTTGTAGTACAGTCTTCATACCACCCTAAACGGTAATCAGCAGCATCATACTTATCAATCAGGAACTGAGTTGGAAGCTGTGCAAGGAATCCATCTGCAGTATAGGTAGCCGGACCGTTGTTACCGAACCCTCCACCTTCTGTATCAGGATTGATTACGATAAGGAATAATGCTTCTGAATGTGCATTTGATGTTCTTTCATCAAACATATCTGCGACACCGGCAGCTGTGTTTTCCAATGGATTTGGGAAATTATCAATGGCATTCTGTGCGGCCGTTGCAGCAGCCCCCCAGTTACCTGCGTAGAGATTAACTCGAGCAGTCAAGCCATCAACAAATGCTTCAGTTACAAAGCGGCTATCAGAATTAACACCTGAAAGCAGAGTCTTAGCTGTGCTAAGGTCATTCAGGATCTGAGTATAAACATCATTCACAGAGCTTCTTGGTCTTAGATCTGCATCAGACAGGTCTAAAGTAGGCTCAGTACGGATAATGATACCGGCATCCCAGTTTCCTTCAGGACCCTGGCTAAAGTTACCCGGCTCATAACCATATACTCTCACCATGTTATGCATGGCAAAAGCACGAAGAGCTAAAGCCTCTCCTCTGTACTGATCCAAAGTTGCAGGATCTTCGAATACAGACGGTTCTACAGCTCCTATGATCAGATTGGCATCCTGTATGATCTCATACAATCCCCAATTGTTCATATGGGCAGTTCCACCGCTTGTTCCGGTAGCTTGTGTAAGTGCTTGAAAACGGGTAGAACCCGGTCGGTTACGTGTTTCATCGGTAAATGCACTCGGTGCAACGAAATATTCAGTAGTCATACTGAAATTTTCATGGATCTTGGAGTACATAGATGCTCTAAGTGCATCAACACCTTCTTCGCTGGTAAGAACCACCTCAGATGAAACGGATGTGGAAGGTTCCACACCATCTAACATACTGTCGCATCCGGTAAAGCCTACTAATAAGGCCATAACCAGTGCGTATTTTAGTGTTTTAAATTTCTTCATGTGATTATCTAATTTTTTAATTAAAACTGGATTTCAATACCGGCATTAACCTGGCGCTCTGTTGGATAAGAAGCTGCCGTCAGGTTGTTGTAGATATCATTTGGACTAAAGGCAACTTCAGGGTCATAGAATGGCCATGCAGTCCAGGTTACCAGGTTCGTAGCAGATGCAAAGAAGGTCACACTGCTCAGTCCAATTCTTTGAGTGAATCTGTCAGGCAGATTGTAGTTCAAAGAAACGTTCTTCAAACGAATGTAACTTGCATTGTAAATAGAAGCTGTACTTAGCTGAGTACGGTAATTCGCCGTTTCAGCAAAATCAGTTCCTGCTTCCATTGCACGTGGGTAATACGTGATATCACCAGGTAGTCTCCATCTATCCAATACTTCTGTTGTAAGGTTCATCAGGAAGTCAGGTGTTCTGGTAAAGTAGTAATCCGTATTCGGGAAAGCCCACTGTCCAAAACTGAACTGGAAGAATGCATCCAGGCTTAAGCCTTTATAGCTGAACGTGTTTCCAAAACCACCCACAGTATTAGCAACACCATCTTTGTAGTTCACGGCATCCACGGAGTTGGTTGGAGTGTAGGTGATGTTACCATCAGCGTCGTACCACATAGGGCGACCATCTGCAGGGTTCACACCGGCCCAGCGTACTACCTGGATCTGCCCGATAGGCTGACCTTCGATCAAGCTGGTGAACAGATCATCTTCACCAATTGGGTCACCATTTGGCAGAGAAAGGATCTCGTTGTCAGAGAAAGACACGTTGAAACGTGACTGCCATCTGAATCCTGAACGTACCACATTCACAGAGTTTACTTCAAATTCAATACCGGTGTTTCGTACGGCACCAATGTTCTCGGTAATACTTCCGTAACCACTGTCACTTGGTAGTGGACGACCGAAAAGTAGTTCCTCTGTATCTTTTTGGTACGCATCAATAGCACCAAACAGGCGGCCATCAAAGAATTCGTAATCAAGACCAATGTTGATCTCTTTAGCTTCTTCCCATCCAAGGTTAGCATTTGCTAACTGTGTTGGGCGAAGTCCTGTAGATCCTAAGTAAGAACCACTGGCAGAATAGAGACCACGTGCAGCAAAGTTACCGATCGCAGAGTTACCTGTAGTACCGTAACCAACACGTAATTTCAATTCGTTGACCGCATCAATATCCAGGAAATCCTCTTCAGAGATTCTCCAACCGGCAGAAACTGACGGGAAGAAACCCCAACGGGTATCCTGACCGAAACGTGAGTTACCGTCATAACGGGCCACAACGTTCAGGATGTATTTTTCGTCATAGGTATACTTGGCATTACCGAAGTAACTTGCCTGTCTCCACTCACTGTTGATACCGGCAGCAGTTGTTGGAGTTGAAGTGGCAGAAAGTACGGTAAAGAATGGTCCCGGTAGTCCGTCACCACGTGTTACCTGACTTTCAGAATAATCAGATCGGTACTCTGTTCCAACAAAACCGGAAACAGAATGAACACCGTCAAAAGTCTTGGTAGCATTCGCTATCAAGTTACCCTGGTAGTTCTCAACATTACGGTTGGCAAAACTGATCCAGCCATTTTGAGCAGGCGCAGCAATTGCTGAACGGTACTGATTGTCCTGTGTATTACGGTAATCAACATTCAGGCTACCATTGAATGATAACCAGTCGTTGGCCTGATACTGAAGTCTGATAGAGCTCAGGATCTGTGTAACAGTGTTCTCACGATCAACTTCGTTAGCCTGTACAGCCGGGTTGTTTGAAAGACCGAAACGAGTATTTGGGTTGTATGAACCGTCAAATAGGTATGGGAAACTCATCGGAGCTTCGAACATAGCCTGTGACGGAGGACAGTTAATAAAGTTACCATCCTGACAAACACCGGTCTGTCCTGAACGGGAAATGTTCAATCGAACGCTGGTTCTCCAGTTTTGAGCCAGTTCGTGATCGATATTGGTACGCAGGTTCAAACGGGTAAAGTCTGAATTAAAGGCTGTACCTTCAGTTCCTTCGTAACCACCGGAAATACGGAAAGTAGTAGAAGAGTTACCGCCGGAAGCAGAAACGTTATACTTCTGAGTCACACCTTCGTCAAAAATAAAGTCCTGCCAGTTTGTATTGGCAAGCTGATCACCGGCTTCCACAGGACTGCCGAAGAATCCTAAGAAGAAGTTTCGGTAAGCGTCTTCATAAGCGCTGTAATCGCCACCGGGAGTTACACCGGCATTCAATGCCCAGCCTTCACCCATGTACTCAACGTATTGATCAGAATTAATGTAGTCTACATTTCTGGCAAGAGAACGAACACCGGTCTCGGCGCGCGCGGTAATTTGTGTTGGACCTGCAGTACCATCTTTGGTAGTAATGATCACAACACCGGCAGCTGCCTGAGCACCATAAATAGCCGCAGAAGCCGCATCTTTAAGTACCTCAATAGACTCAATGTCACTTGGGTTCAATGTGTTAAGTGGGGATGTACTGGCCTGAGATGATAGCTGAGCAAAAGAGATCTGCACACCATCAACAATATAAAGAGGCTCAGTAGCCGCATTAATAGATCCGTTACCACGGATATTTACACGGAATGCACCACCCGGGTTACCGGACGTAGTGGTAATGTTTACACCGGCAGCACGACCCTGAAGCAGGGATTCTGTGTTCTGCAGTGAAACGTTTTCAAGATCTTGTGAAGAAACAGTTGAAATAGAACCGGTCACTTCCCGTTTCTGCTGTACAGCATATCCGGAAACAACGAATTCATCCAGACCAACAACATCAACACTTAACTCAACGTTACGTGTCACGGTTCCTGATCCGATCTCAACAACTTCATTTACTGTTACGTAACCAACATAGCGGTATGAAACAGTATAGGTACCGGCGTCAACTCCGGTAATTGTGTAATTACCATCAACGTCGGATTGGGTACCTCTGTTTATGGATTCAATATAAACAGTCGCACCGATCAACGGTTCTCCTGTTTCAGCATCTGTAATTTGCCCCGTTAAGGTGCCGCTTTGTGCATATGCACTAGCCGACAATAACAAAGCAAATACTGTAAATAGTAGCTTTTTAAACATAGTAGCTTTGGTTTAGATTATAGGTTAAGACAAAAAATGTTTAACAAACAGTTATCAAATGTTTAACAAACATGTATCAGTTCGGATATTATTTATAATAAACTTGAAATACAAAAATATAATAAGCTAAATAGCCGTTCATTATAATTAGAGGGGAATTTTCATTTTAATGTTGAATTAACCGGCACCGGGAGTTTAATACCCGCTCAACTAATCCATTAGTGCCCATTGGATTAAATAATCAGAATAACTTCGGAAATATCTCAGGTCAGGAGAACGGGCTTTTGTTGAGGATCTGCTGCATGGCTTCATCCAGAAGCTGCTGATATAACTCCTCCCTTTCCATAACTGTGTATCTTTTCACCGAATTGACCTTACCCCATGCGGCCGGCTGGCCCGTTTCGTTATCCCAGATCAGATATTTGGTCTCAAATCTCAGCCTGGTTTCAGTTTCCATCTCATGTCCGGCATAATTACCCCCTCCTGTTTCAATATCATACATTTGATAATTGAATTGATCCAGTATCAGGGTAAAACGGGAATTGATCTGTTCACTTGTCAGGGAAGTATTGTCCTTAGGCCCCAGGATCTGAAACTGAGACTCGGATCCCAATGGCAAGTCTTTTAACTCAAATTGACTGCCTTGCAGGTAGGAAGCGGTGAGTATCTCTTTAACATCGGCCTGAGTATTTTTTTCAATATAAGTAGGCAGATATTGTTCAAAGGTCCCGTTCTCTTCATTTTCAAGCTTTCCAAACGTATATCCCGGAAAATATTCAAAAAAAACCTCCGCCTGTATTGGAAGTATGCTTAAGGTGGTGTTTCGCTCCCTGTCATTATATTCAGAAGCCAAGTATTGATTTGAAGTGGAAGCGCAAGACGTTAAAAGAAATAGAAATGGCAGTGTTAATAATAGAGATGGTCTCATTTGTATGATAATGTTCTTCTTGATGAAATTAATAAAAGAAAGCGATAGCCCCTTAACTATCGCTTTGAATGTAGGTATAAAATAATTGTCTTATTTATAAATAAGAAATAGAAATAAAAGAACTTCTCAGGAATTTACTTCATTGAATTTACTGACTGCCATTGCTACATCAGCCGGGTTCGACATATCGAGTCCTCTTTCTTCTATATATCTCTCAACATCTTTATTTCCATCAAAATAGCGCATAACCCTTCTGTTGTTGAGTTTCCTTTCGTAAGACACGTCATCACCTTCTTTAAAATAATATCGCTCATTATGAGAATAAGAAGCCTGCTTGGTTGCTGAACCATAGCCCGAACTGGCGTTCTCACTGAAATTAACTTCATGCTTGATCAAAAAGGATAAAGCCCCTTCAGCAGCTACTTCTACGAATTCATCCCCATCAAGACGCTTGGATTCATACCCTCTTTTAAAGGTTCGGTCCTTTCCATCTTTTTTAAGGGTAAACTGCCTTATACTGGCCGGATCAATTCCGTAGGTTTGGTCTCCGGTTCTATATTCGATTCTATTTTCATAGATGTTATAGTTCATATATAGAGCCGAGGCACTGCGGCCACTATATATCTCAAAAGATCCCTCAGTAAAGTCGTCAGAAACATAGGGACTGCCGGATACTTCTGTCTTTTGTATCGTAGGGATCACATTGCGGGATACCATATCCTTGATATCATTTTCATCAAGTTGATCCTGCGCAGTTATTGATGCAGGAAATGCTATTAGGACTAAAGTCAGTGTTATTGATAAAATCTTAAATGTTTTCATTGTACCATTAATTTAACGTTATGTTTTGGTCAGAGATCTGTTGTTAGAATAAGTCCCGTTCTCCATCGCTGCTTTTGTCTGTATTCTAAAGTATAGTAATAGATCTCTCTTTGTAGTATGTAATTATCAAACGGGAAGTATTTACCCCTTATATCGGAGACTCTAAATAAATAATTTCTTTCCGGATCATCCAAATTATACGTATAGGATAATATTACCCTGCTGTTCAATACATCATTTACGCTCCAGGGAGGCCCAAACAGGATATAGACCATTCCCAGATCTGTTTTCCATCCCTCTTTATAATTTGAAAATTGCTTGTTTGCCTCTTCTACCCTGGTGTAATAGAGTGAGATCACATCTTCTGCCAGATTTGAGTTTTTAATATTGGATAACCAAAACCGATCCATGGCCACCTTCAGGGAATCTTCATCTTCAATTGACATAAGCTCTTCATACTCACTGTCGGTCATTATATATGCCAGAGGCTCTGCCAGTTGGCGGGGAGTCTTCACCGCTGGGTAATAAGCCGGCTTGATTCCGAATTCCCTCCCCCCTTCAGTACGCAGATCATCTTTCCCTTCTATAAAGATCTCAAGGCGATAATTGCCCAATTCAAGATCACCGTATGCATATTCTATAAATATATAGCCATTTTGATCAATGGTTCTTGAACCGGATTGAATGATCTCAAACTCATCATACTCAATGCCCTGATAGCGTATACTCGACCTTGGATAGTTCTGAATGCTCATGGGCCAGGCTATGGATGTGTCAGCCTTGAATTTCTTCAGGTTCGAGCGAATATCGATCGGTGAGTCAGAACTATTGTTGATCTGAACCATGAATTTTAGTGAATCAAGATTAGCAGGCACATCATAGGTCGTAACAGGAACGAACTCAGATCCATCTATAGAATTCTCTTTACCAAAGATCTGTACCTCAGATATCGAAACAATTCCCTGATCCACGCCTTCGATCTCAGTCCTGTTCGTTCTAAGCATCTGCTTACCCGAGTTTTCATCCGTCACTGTCACACTCACTTCATATTCTCCGGGCTCAACCTGAAATTGTTCAGAAAACCTGTACAGGTCCTGACTGTGGATCACCGTATTATCATCGGCAATTAAAGCCCTGGAAAAGAGGTCTTCGGCTACAATTTCATCAGTTTCAATTTCCCGGACTATGATCTCTATGGATATATCAGCCTGAATTTTTCCTGCATCATTTTGTTTGTAGATAAGACCTCCATATACCACATCACCGGAAACCTCAATGGTGGGCATCCCGCTTTCATTATAGAAGCTGGTCGTGGAGAGTCTAAGTTCAGGTAAGCCTGCCTCATAATTATACCACCCTCCTCTCTGAACATTATCTATATAACTGTCGGAGCAGGACCAGCCGAATAAGCTCAGTATAAGTAGCCCAAAAAGTAAATTAATATTAGGTCTAAGCATTATGGTAATAATATCTGATAACCTGACACGTGCCTTAGTTAAACTAAGTGAATCGAATAATATTATAATAACACGTTTTAAACTATCTGCCTAATAATTACATCAAAATCCGAACCACCGTTCTTTTACGATCTTATTTTTTAAATGATGACAGCCCGACTTTATCTTAGGAAATATCTGCAAATGAGTGTAGGTCTATATTTTCAGATTCGTACACGGTCAACTTAAATCATATTGGTCCTGCATAATTTTACAGAAAAAATAAACTATTAAGAAGTGTAGAGAGACGTCATAAACAATAGATTCAGTATAAGTAATTATTTTATAATTACTATAACATGTTCATGTTACAATAATAAATACTTGCTTTATTAAATTACAGGGGTTTAAACATTTCAAGTTTCTCGATTTATCGAAACATTCATTCAATATGACTTATTTGTTGCGTTCTTTATTGATTTTTTTCATTTGTCTCTCTTGGGGAACCGTTTGTTATGCACAATCAAATTCAATACTTCGTTATGTGATCCAAGAGAAAAGCGGCCAACCAATTGTTAGTGCCAATGTATTACTTTATGAGGGAGATAATGATGATTATTCTGATTATGGTATCACCAACCGGGATGGTTTTGTAGAATTCAGGGGCTTAAAAGCCGGTCGTTATCGTATTCAAATATCTTTCGTCGGCTTTGAGACCTTTGAAGCATTTTATGAGATCGGAGAAAATGAGACCAAAATTGAGCGAATAACTTTGCGGGAAAGTATTGGCAAATTAGACGAACTCGAAGTCGTTGAAAAAGGAGAAAATACCGGCACTGTTGGAATTACCAAAATTCGTGCTGACGATATAGGCCGAATTCCATCAGCCACCCTGGAAGGTGATCTTATGGCCTACATCGAAAGTATGCCTGGCATAGTGAGCACTGGCGATCAGGGTGGAGACCTCTATATAAGGGGAGGAACTCCTTCACAAAATCTGGTATTGGTTGACAACATTCCACTCGTGAAACCTTTTCATATCTCCAACCTATTTTCAGCATTTCCAGAAAAAGTTGTTAATAATGTCTCAGTAATGGCAGGGGGATTCGATAATCGCTATATGAACAGCACCTCAGCGATCATTGATGTTAATTTGAAAACGGGTAACCTTGAGAAGGTACAGGGCAGTGTAGGTTTCAGTCCATATCTTTCATCCGTATTTATTGAAACCCCGCTCAAAAAAGGAATCTCATCACTCATGTTAAGTGGTCGAAAGTCAAACATCAAAAATTTTTCCGGCTATTTGGGGACTCAGAAACAGAACATGGAATTTTATGATCTTATAGCCAGATATTCCCTGCAAGGTGAGAGTTTCAATTGTAGTCTTAGCGCTATTCACACCAATGATGAGGGGCAGATCAATACCCAACGTAATACAATTTTGGGTTGGTCAAATACCGGTGCCGGCATCAGGTGTTTTGGGTTTGATGAAACTTTTGATCACCCATTTGAAATATCCGCCGGGTTTTCATCTTTCAGGAATTCTGAGGGCAGCGGACTTGAAAACGAACGGTATGCCCGTGTAGATCAGGGATACCTTAGAATTGATCTGCAGGAACAATTACAGGTTCTCACTTTTGATTATGGAGTTAATGTCTGGTATCAGAGTTTTGAAGGGCAGGCTAACGAACGATTTACAACCTTCGATGAGGGCATTAGTACTATTGCTTCAATTATACAGCTTTATGTGAAAACAAAATGGCAAGCAACACCGCGTTTGATTCTTGAGCCCGGAGTCGGGACTCAAATTACCATGAATTACACTTCAGGATTCGAACCACGACTACGCATACAGTACAATCCCTTTAACAACAATAGAACTGAATTCAGTGTAGCAACCGGATTGTACTCCCAGATCATGGAGGGCATATCAGATCCAAGAGATGCCGGGTCCACATTTACACTATACACTCCTACACGGCAGGGTGATCCGCTTCAAAGAGCATTTCATGGTATTGCCAGCTGGAGGAACCGCATAGGCCAAAATTGGTCGATCAACCTGGAGGGTTATTACAAAAAACTTAAATATATCCCTGTTCCACGATGGTCCCAGGAAGTGGGTATTGAAACTGAGACTGTACGGGCAGAAGGTAATTCCTATGGCCTCGACTTTCGTTTGAAATACGATAACGGTCCCTTTTTTGGGTCCATTGGGTATGGTCTGGGTTACATCAAGTATTCAGCTCAGGGAAATGATCTAGGTAACTGGGCAGGTAACGAGTTACTTAGCTACTATCCTGCCCATGACCAAAGGCACAAAATAAATACCTTGTTGAATTATCAGTACAAAGGTTTCGATCTAAGTTTTAACTGGGAATTTGGGTCCGGCTTTCCCTATACCCAAATTTATGCAACGGACCTGCGGATCAATGTTCCCTATTCCGATCCCACAACTCAACCGGGAACCGCAGCTGCCTATTATACCGAACCATACAGTAAACGGCTTCCTCTTTATCATCGGTTAGATGTATCATTAAAACGGTTTTTTGACCTTTCACAGAATATGAGGTTAGGTGCTGAAGTCGGCGCGATCAATGCTTATGATCAGGAAAATATATTTTACGTGGATATTGTAGAATTTGAAGTGGTCAACCAAACCCGCTTGCTGCCCTATTTATCATTTAGTTTGAATATTAATTGAAACCATAAAATTTAATGAGTAAGTATCAATTTCTGCAATTAATTGGGTTAATAGCCGGTATATCCATTTTCGCCATATCATGTGATACATCCATAGAGCCTATTGTAAAAGAGGGCAAAGAATACTCGATCTATGGCCCTCTGAATATTTCGGAGTCACCCAATTTTATACGTGTTCACAACAATAAAGCGTTACTAAATCAGGAAGGAACCCTCCCGATGAATGTTAAAATGACATTCACGAATCTGGAAAACGATCAATCTGAACTCATGGAAGACCAGATCGTTGAATTTGATGGTCTATATACCCATAACTTTAAAATTGATATGCCAATTGAATTTGATACCCGATACCGGATCGAGTTACAGGATGGAGAAGGAGTTTCTTCAGATATCACAACGGTGACAACCAAAAACGCGGCTCTTGATGTTTTAACTGATAATGCAAAATGTGCAGGTAAGTATCGCATTCAATTATCGGAGATCGATCTGGATGCCGGTGAACGTTTGGATGTTGAGGTGGGGGCTAAAGCCGGAAATACCTGGTTATGGACTACTAAACTAACCGATAACAACTACGATCAAAGCACAAATACCCTATCTTTTGTCTTCTCTCCCAATGATATTTCTATTTTACTTTTTGGAATATTTGATTGGATCGATTGCAGTGAATTCTCCAGCGATAAGATCCGATTCAAATTCACACATATCGGTTATATGGAAGGAAATGATCACCTTTCGATAGATGATGCAACGGCTCTCTCAGAACCATCTCCCAACCAACAGATCGTACTGAGTAAATATTCAAAAGAAACAGAACTTCGGATACACCCTTGTGAATTTGATGACAACCCGGAGTCCTGTTTATATGTTAACTGACCCTACCATTATTTAAGGATTATGACCTTTTTTAGGCAAAGTTTTTAAGTGTTTTTCGAATGATAGCTACACACTCCATAAGCTGATGTTCCGTCATCACCAATGGCGGGGCAAAACGTATGATATTGCCATGCGTTGGTTTGGCAAGTAAACCGTTATCCTTCAATGCCACACAAAATCGCCAGGCGGTATCACTTTCTGGTGAGTCATTTATGATCACGGCATTCAAAAGTCCGCGACCTCTAACTTTTACGAATAGTTCATTTTCATCGACCAGTTTCTGCATTTCGGCCCTGAAGGTATTCCCCAGTTTTCGGGCATTCTGCGCCAGTTTCTCATCTTTAACAACTTCAAGAGCTGAAATTGCCACCTTACATGCCAGTGGATTACCTCCATAAGTTGACCCATGCTGACCGGGTTTGATCACTTCCATGATATGTTCATCAGCCAGGACCGCTGATACCGGATAGGCTCCTCCGGATAGTGCTTTACCGAGGATCAGAATATCCGGCTTGGTATACGTGTTTTGCTGCTCGCAATGCCCCTGACAATCACAGTTCCCGCACACAGCCAATAAACTACCGGTTCGGGCAATACCGGTCTGGATCTCATCCGCCATAAACAATACGTTCCTTTCGCGGCAGAGTTCAGCCATTTGAGAGATGTATCCATCATCAGGCACAACCACGCCTGCTTCACCCTGAATCGGTTCGGCAAGTACTCCGGCAATATTTGGTTGATCCAGTGCTTCTTTTAGTGCCTCAACATCGTTATATGGTATCTTAATAAAACCCGGAGTGTACGGACCAAAGTTCTTGCGGGCATCCGGATCATTTGAAAATGAGATCACGGTTGTGGTTCTCCCATGAAAGTTATTTTCCAGAACGATGATCTGAGCTTCCTCCTCAGGGATCCCTTTCTTTTCATATGCCCATTTCCGGCAGATCTTGATGGCTGTTTCCACTCCCTCAGCCCCTGTATTCATAGGCAGAACCTTATCAAAACCAAAATACTCAGTCACATACTTTTCATACTCACCAAGCACATTATTATAGAATGCTCTTGAGGTCAGGCACAAGGTTGAGGCCTGATCTGTCAGTGCTTTTGTGATCTTTGGATGACAGTGCCCCTGGTTGACCGCAGAATAGGCTGACAAAAAATCGAAGTACTTATTGCCTTCAGAATCCCATACATACACACCCTCTCCTTTTGATAGTACCACCGGCAGCGGGTGATAGTTATGGGCGCCATATTTGTCTTCCAGTTCAATTGCTTGCTTTGATGTGATCATATAATTCTGTCTATTTATTTTTTGCTGAAAATAGGAAAAGCATCACTGAAACAAGAACAAAATTATTTCAAATTACCCTTGATATCGAATGGTATTTAGCCGTATATTTAAGTCTTGACATCGCGGGGTGGAGCAGCTGGTAGCTCGTCGGGCTCATAACCCGAAGGTCGTAGGTTCGAATCCTACCCCCGCCACTACAAAAAGCCTTCTGATTAATTTCAGAAGGCTTTTTTTATATTCATGAGAAAATCGATGACTCATGTTTATTGTTTACGCTCTATACTCACCTTCGCATCAAAAGATCTACATTGGGTACACATCAAACCTGGAGAAACACTTGCTTTCTCATAACTCATTAGGTAAAAAAGGCTGGACCATCAAATATCGTCCCTGGGAATAGGTCTACACAGAAGAATTTGATACTAAAAAGGAAGCCATGCGCAGAGAAAAACAACTGAAATCAACTAAGGGACGTGTATTTATATGGGAAGTAATAAACGAAAAATTTAACTAAGCTCGTCGGGCTCTTATCCGCCGATTGGCGGACGCAGGTTCGAATCCGACTATAATCCGACCACCGGCGGGCACGTCACTATCAAAAGATCTATATTGGGTATACCTCAAATCTCGAGCAACGCCTGCTTTTTCTGATTTTACATCATACGACATTTCAATGTCTCCGCGCTCTAACACACCTGCTTGAAATCCCTATTCCAACTTTAGTGAATTTAAACGCTATTGAGCCCATATGAAGCTTTTGGTAGATTTGTAGAAACAATTCAACAATAGGAGTTACGAATGCAAGATAATTTGAATATCAATCCGGATAACGTACGTAAAGTTTTAGGTAAACATATTCTCACTGATGGGTACGACATGGTACTTGACCTCAAAAAAAGTGAGGGAGCTTACCTTCTCGATTCCAAATCAGGGAAGAGATATCTGGATTTCTTCACATTCTTTGCATCCAACCCATTGGGTATGAATCACCCAAAACTGGCCGGCGACGATGACTTTGTACAGCGTCTGGCTCAGGTGGCGATCAACAAACCCTCCAACTCTGATATCTATACCGAAGACATGGCCCGGTTCCTGGCTACCTTCGACCGGGTTGGAATTCCTGATTACATGCCTTACTCCTTTTTTATATCAGGTGGTGCCCTGGCCGTGGAAAATGCCATGAAAGTAGCCTTTGACTGGAAAGTGCAGAAGAACTTTCAGAAGGGATACCGTCAGGAAAAAGGCCATAAGATCCTCCATTTTGAAAAAGCTTTTCACGGGCGTTCCGGATACACCCTGTCGGTCACTAATACAGTCCCAAATAAAGTTAAATACTTTCCGAAATTCGACTGGCCTCGTGTGGTTAGTCCTGCCATGACCTACCCTGCCACAAAGGATAACATAGAAGCAACGGCTGCGCAAGAAAAAATGGCCATAGCTCAGGCGGAACGTTATTTTGAGATCTTTAAGGATGATATTGCCGGTATTCTGATCGAACCGATACAGGGTGAAGGCGGTGACCGACATTTCCGCCCGGAATTCCATCAGGCTTTACGTGACCTGGCAGATACCCATGAAGCCCTGCTTATTTATGATGAGGTACAGACCGGGGTTGGCATGACCGGAAAGTTCTGGGCTCATGAGCATTATGTTAAACCTGATATTCTTGCCTTTGGTAAAAAAGCTCAGGTATGTGGAATTCTGGCAAACACAAGAGTAGACGACATTGAAACCAACTGTTTCCACGTATCATCCCGGATCAATTCAACCTGGGGCGGTAACCTGGTGGATATGGTTCGCTTCGGGCGTATTCTGGAGGTAATAGAAGAAGATAACCTGGTGGAGAATGCAGCCACTGTCGGAGATCATCTGAAATTAAAACTTGAAGATCTTGCTGACAAACACGAGTACCTGTCGAATCCAAGAGGTAAAGGATTGTTTTGTGCTATTGACCTGCCCAACACCCATGCCCGCGATCACGTGATCAAGGAATGTGTAGCCAATGGACTGATGATCCTGTCGTGCGGTCCAAATACGGTGCGCTTCCGTCCACCTCTCACCATTACCAAAGATCAGATCGATGAAGGGCTCGACATTCTCGAAAAAGCTTATAAAGCCAAAGTAGATGAATGTCCGGTTGTTGATTGATAAATGATGCTTTCAGGTTAATACTTACGATGGTATTATAGATGCCTACTGTTTAATCATAGACTACAGATCCAGGCATTGAAAACCGTTATCAGTTACCTTCCCTTTTCCGATCAGGAGTTTAAAAATGTGATCGCAACTGTGATCTCATTTTTACTCCTTGGTTTTTTGTTACGTGTGTATGAGATCATACTCCTATCTCAGAATTTCACGCTTCCTGAAGGATCATTTCTCATTTACCTCAAAGCTCTGGTTCCCGATCTTTTCTTGTTTTCATTCTGGGGGCTTACCTTGATCGCTTTTTGGGCAGTACTCGCCAAATTTATTCCAAATTACGCTTCTAAGAATGTCAAAGCATTCATGGTGCTGTTTATTGTAATCTACATCGCCTTGATTCAGTATTTTAGTGAAGTGTTGGTTCTTCTCGGGGTCGACCTTTGGGCCTATAACTTCTCAGAGATCGGTGATACTGTGAGCACTTCGGTCCGTTTTGGGCTTAAAGAACTGGTCCCATTGGTCATCTTCCCTTTTGTTTTCCTTTACACAACTAAGGTTCTTGGCAGATCACAATTCAGCAATGCATTCCAAAACATCTTTTTGATCATACTTGCAATATGCGCCCTTTTGAGTTTCCTGACCTATCCTTCAAAAGGTGAATATGAGCATGAGTTAACCTATGCGCTTTCAGTAAATAAGGCTTCCTATTTTTTTGGTGAATCAGCCGGTCTTGTGTTTTCCTCATTTTCAGAAAAGCAGTATTCCGGAGAAGAATATCCATTTATGAAGGAACCTGAAACTGAGGATGTTTTAGGTCCATTTCTGAACCACACTGACCGGTTACCGAATTTTGTATTTATCATTGTTGAAGGACTGGGAGGAACCGTAGTAAACCCTAATGCCTCATACGGAGGTTTTACCCCCTTTTTGGATTCCTTATCAAGTAAAAGCCTATACTGGACCCACTTTCTATCCACAAGCGGTCGATCTTTCAATGCTCAACCCTCCATTTTCGGATCCCTGCCTTATGGGAGCAGTGGCTTCATGGATCTTGGCTATCGCATGCCCGAGCATCACTCTTTCATTTCCATTCTGAATAACAATGGATACCAAACCAATTATTTTGGTGGATACGATACAAGTTTTGATAACCTGGATCTTTTTCTGGAAAGGCAAGGAGTCGACCTGTTGATCAATTCTTCCCGCTTTCCCGACACCTATGAGCGAATGGATGAGATCGAGGGGGGATTCAGCTGGGGATATTCCGATCATGACCTTTATGATTTTGCCTTTACATTTCTGGATGACTTCAATAGCGCCACTCCTCGTCTCGATATATATTTAACCCTCAATTTTCATGAACCGTTCATTATTCCAGATACCCAAAAATTCGATCGGATCTTTGAGGAACGGCTTTCTGACCCTGACCTTCCTGCATCAGATACACAAACTTTTCGAGATCACCCTGAACTATTCAGGGCACTACTTTATACCGACGATTCCATCCGGCAACTCATTAACCGATACAAACAAAGGGATGATTTTGAGAATACGATCTTTATTATCACCGGAGACCACCGCATGGTCCCGATCCCTCATCGTGATCGTATCGACCGCTATTATGTTCCATTCATGATCTACTCTCCTCTACTCAATCAAAGCAGAGAATTCAAAGGGGTGTCGTCTCATCTGGATGTAGCACCAACTCTGATCGCATATCTTTCTCAGAATTTTGATAATAAGTTCGCAACCCCGGATCAGGTACATTGGCTTGGAAGCGAACTCAGTAGCAGCGAAGAATTCGTTTCAAATAAGAATATCCCTTTTATGAGAACCAAGAATAACATGGTTGATTATCTGTCAGGCGAGTATTTCATCTCTGATAACCGGCTTTACAGGTTAAATGAAGGGATGTTGCTTGGTGAGATCAATGACTCCGGGATCAGAGAGCAGTTAAATGAGGAGTTTGAGACCTTTAAAGCCAGGAATGACCACGTAACCACAGAAAATAAACTTATTGAACTGTCTGAGTCTCAAATACGTGAATTGAACAATCTCGAAAACGAGATACAATTTCTGCGTAATGAGAACCTCACTGAACTAAATGACCCTCAATTATTCGATATGGCTCGGGATTCGGCATTTTCATCAAATTATGAGTATGCATTGATCGTCATTAGGCATGTATTGAGACGCTCTCCTAACTATCATGATGCAAGATTACTGTATGGTCGCACTTTGGCCTGGAGTGGAGAATATGGAAAAGCTATTTCCGAATTCAGGGAAGTCATGAAACGAGCCCCAAATTATATGGACACATATAATGCCCTGACTGATGTCCACTATTGGCAAGGCAAACATAGAATAAGTTTGGAATATGCTGAAATGGGTTTGAAAATAGATGATACCTATATCCCGCTAATTTTCAGGAAAGCCCGGTCTCATTATCTACTTGGCAGCATAGACAGTGCTAAAGTCTGGGTCAGAAAAGGGTTAGAGCAAGATCCTGACAACATGAATTTACGTGATTTGCAGGAACAACTATCTGAGAATTAGAATTTATAGACCACACCACCATTCAGGGTTATAACACGGATAAAGTTATCCGGATCAAAAGTAAGTTCCTGCCGGGCCAGATCCAGTGAAATGAAAGCTGACAGATTATACCTGAGTTCTTTATAACCATCTACGCCTATGAACTGTGACTCTGTAAAGAATACATCTCCCGAAACATCCTGAAAACGGCGCTCTTCCGGATAGAACCCAAACCCTCCCCTGATAGTAATGTAATTTTCAGGTCCAGCCAGATACCTTCGTGCAAGTAAACTCAAAGAACGCGAAACACCTACAGAATTTGGGGTGATGTATGGACGTACTGTAAATAACCAGTTTCCCTGATATTTTGATATGGTTCCCGTATAGATCCAAACATCACTGTTAAATTTCAGGTATCTGAAACCGGCTGATACTTCAAAAGCGGCTGGCAGGTTCTTATAAAGTTCTGCTCCTGCCCTGAATTCCGGGAACAGGGCGCTTGAAGAATATCCCGCACTCACATACCCATACCACCCCTCGGCTATGGATGGATAGAAATCTAGTTCGGCCTGTATGCCATCGTCAGAAAATCGTCGCTGATAATTTACCCTGCCAATGATCGACCCGTAATCTGTTCGGCGAGAAAGCTGGACATAAGCTTTATGTATGTCATCAAAGACATCCTCAAAGGTGTCGTAAGTGTAAGCTGTTGTGAGTGTATAATCCTGACCTGAAGTTTTGATACTTTCTCTAAGCTGTTGGGCTTCTTCATTAGATTTATCGATCTGTTCCAGCTGGTTCAAAATCTGCAACGCCTCTTTTTCCTTGCCTGCAGCATTGAGTGCTTCAGCTCGTTTCAATAATACATCGCTGTCAACAGCATGATATTTTACCACCTGTTTTGAATATTTCAGCATGGCTGTTTCATGCCCGGCCCAGCGCTCATTATCAATAGCAGCAAAAAGTGCATCTTTATATTCAGGTTGCCTTTCAAGCACATAATTCAATTCCTTCCGGGCTTTATCATAGCTGCCATCCCAGGCATAGGTTCGTGCGATCAATATTCTCACATCGTGATAATCCGGTGATCGTTCAAGAATAGCATAAGCCAGCTCCCTCGCTTCCTCTCTTTTTCCATCAAATGCCAGCTCACGAGCTTCCATGAAGGCCACATCTACATTTTCAACCGTTTGGGCGAGGGTCATCTGTGCAGAAAGAATCAGAATTACCAACAGAACGATGCGTTTTAGTACACAATAGGGTGTCCAATTAAAATCGGCCTGGCGTTGATCAAGGTATTTCATAATATTCACGATTAACTCAATATTCTTCAAATTCCCAGTTCTGAGCTGATGATAGAGTACACATCAGGGATGATCCCATTATCGATCAATACGTGCAATATAAGAGCCACAATTATGATCGTGACTCCATAGATCACTGCCCAGTATTTAAATGAGCCGAACACATTTGATATCGATCCCTTCAATTTCTTATATCCCTTGTTTATATCCCCCCTGGTGGCCAATCCGGTCCGCGTCATAACTCCCCATTCCTTATCTCCTTTCATATAGTCTATCAGACCCTTAAATCTCCACCATGTATGGATCTGCCTGTAACCGATATTCTCTAAAAATGCATATGTAGTAAGAGTGGCAATATTGCCCAAAGTGGGGTATCGGCGAAATGAAAGTTCCTCACACAGAACCGAAGTTACCGACAAAACCATGCCAAGAAATACTGAAGCGGTTAGAAACAGCAACACAAATGTTGAGTTGAATCCACCGAGTAAAAGCACGATCAGCAAATAAGCAAAACCCAGTAATTCAACTACAGGGCCCAACATTTCGATGAAGAAAAAATAGGGCATAGCCAGCATACCCAGTCTGCCGTATTTTGGGTTAAGCAACATTTTCCTGTGTCGCATCATAGTATCTGCCAGACCACGCTGCCAGCGATTTCGTTGCCTTCCCAAAACCGACCAGCTTTCAGGCACCTCTGTCCAGCAAACCGGCTCCGGTAAAAAACGCACCCTATACGATTCCCCTTTTTCCCGATAGTGGCGATGCAATCTTACAACCAGCTCCATATCCTCTCCAACCGTATCATGGAGGTAACCGCCAACCTCAACCACGGCTTTTTTATCAAATACACCAAAAGCACCGGAAATGATCAGGAGGCTGTTGAGGTAATCCCAACCTACTCTCCCGAATAAAAATGACCGCAGATATTCCACTGTTTGTACCCTCCCAAGATAACTTTTTGGGAGATCCACCTTTTTGACAATATTATCTTCTATCGTGCAACCATTGGCGATCCTCACAATTCCCCCAACAGCAACTACATCTTCCTCTTCCATGAAAGCCTTGAGCAACTTAAGCAGCACATCAGGTTCCAGGATAGAATCCGCATCAATGGAGCAAATGAGATCTTTTGATGCCACATTGATACCGGCATTTAAGGCATCTGCTTTGCGTCCATTCTCTTTGTCAACTACTTTGAGTTCCGGATAAGTTGCTGACCGATATACCTTTTTGATCGGTTTATGTTCGATCGGCAATTCCACGGGTTGATCTATCTCGTACAGCTCAAAATGATCCTTCAGAAGTTTGAGGGTATTATCGGTACTTCCATCATTTATTACGACTACCTCAAAATCAGAGAAATGCAACTGAAGCAGAGCTTCAACGGATGCAATGATGTTGACCTCCTCATTATATGCCGGCGACAAAATACTGACCGGCTTATATAAATTTGAGTTGAATAATCCCTTGAGGTTAAATACCTGATAATAGTTTTGCTGATGGCGAATGTAAAAAAATGAGATCAGGACGAGCAAAATGTATGTCAAATTCACCGCAAGGAAATACCCTATGAAGACCCATTCGACGGGCTCCATGACATTGACGAATTGTTGTAGTATTTCTCGGATCTCAGCCATCAAAAGTTGCTTTCATCATGCTTTTCGTTCATATACATCAATATATATTTTGCGATCTGCTTCATATCAGGTTCAGGAACCTCTTGTACGATATCTGTTTCCTTCACCTCATTCTGGAGTAACGCAAAAACCGCGGACTTTTTTACATTGTTATTCGGATGGTGCAGGAGTTTGAAGAAGGAACTAATATCCTTCTCACTGCCATAATCACTCAATTCAGATACCGCAGCCACCACTACGTCCGGATGATCATGATCAAGATACCTGCGTATCACATCAATGCTTTTGACGTTATTGAATTCTCCCTGGGCCATTATGATGGCTACTATAACGCCTGGATCACCCCAATGATCAGATGGGTTTATCAGTTTTTCGAGCAGGAAATTCACAAGATTATAGTACCCTATCTCCGTAATTCCCTTAATAAACAGTGCCCGGTTCTCAGATGGAATTTCCCTATCCTCAAGTACCTCTTTTAGAGCTTCACCTTCTCTTTCATTTTGGTCATCCTCGTCAGAATGGAACTTGTGAAACAGTTCGATCAGAGCCATATCTGAAATAGCGTTTTTCTTAGCTACGGAACTCAGGGCCTCCATCCTTAGGTTCACATCCTCACTTCCCATCAATGCAGTTGCAGCAGAGAATACCAGCATTTGGTTCGGTGACTTCAGATATTCTTTCAATCTTTTGATGACCTTAAAATTTATCAAACGAACGTTACTGAAATAGTTACAGGCCTTTACCCGGTCTACGTCATCTTTTGAGGTAAGTAATTTATAGTGATGGTCAAAAATTGGGTCAAGAAACAACAATTCCTTTAGCCTGTCAGCTTCTGCTCCTTCAACTTGTGTCAGCATCTCTGTGACGATCTTTTCAAATGCATAATACTCCAGTTTTGCTCCCGTAAATTGATTTTCAACCTCTTTTTCATCTCCATCTTCCAAAAAATCAAGGATATGGGGAAGCAACTTTTTCCGGTATTGTTCGACCTCAGCAGACCATTTTCGATGTCTAAGGCGAATATATATGGCACTGACAAATAACAATAAGGTCAGCCCTAATAGGATCACTGATACTACAACAAGCAAATATATAGAGACATCCATATAAGGGGCTGTTTAGGTCTGCACTAGCTTCCCAGGACTTCCTCTATCCTAAGCATTAGTATATTGGGTTTGAACGGTTTTTCTATGTACCTGATAGCCCCGAGTTTATGCCCCTTCATGATATCTTCTTCTCGGTTCTTACTGGTAAGCATGATCACCTTGATATCTTTAGTCTCATTATCTTCCTTGATGTTTCTGAGTACTTCAAACCCATTCATGCTTGGCAGCATAACATCAAGAAGTACCAGATCAGGCTGCAGCTCTTTTACGGCTTCCAGTCCTTCTTTACCGTTCGCTCGATGTTCGACCCGGTAACCGCTTTTCTTCAGCTTATATAACAATAGTTCATAAATAACTTCGGTGTCCTCGATCACAAGGATCAGCGGGGAATCATTACTCACTATATACCTTCCTTTTTTATTTAGTGGTCCTCAATGATATAAAACGAATATACAGGCAACAAGTTTTAAAAGTATACTCTATATACCACCCAATAAGTCATATTATAGTGAAGGTCTGATAAATTTATTCAATTAAATTAAACAAGCTGATGACTTTCCGGCTGTATTACCATTTCATTTAGAACGGAACCGGTAGGTTGGTCGACAGCATAATAAACAGCATCGGCGACTTCCTTTGTGGTTAGCATCATATCCTTTTTGACTCTCATATTAACACGATCATCATCCCAGAATGGGGTATCTACACCTCCCAGATAGAGCAATGAAAATCTTGTCTTCCCCCTTCTTTGTTCTTCAATGAGTGCTTTTGTAAACCCCTGGATCGCAAACTTGGAAGCTGCATAAACTGAAGCATTTTTCATCACATACTTACCCATGGTACCCGGAAACATTACAACGGAAGTCGGCTCATCCTCTTTCATATGCTTCATTACCGTTTGGGTTACCAAAAACGTTCCAAACACATTTACATCAATGATCTCTTTGGCATCAGCGGGGTCAATATCCATGAAAGGCTGGATAATTCCCTGCCCAAAAGCATTGATGAGTACGTCAATTTTCCCAAGCTGCCCTTCAACTTCATTAGCCATTCTCTCAACAGAGCCGGGATCGGTGGCATCAGTCTCTATTGCATATGCTTCTCCCCCGAAATCATTGATCTCTTTAGCCACTTCTTCAGCTTTCACCTTATTTCTGGCAGCCAAAACTACCCTTGCTCCGGCCTCACCGAACTTCTTAGCTGTTGCACTTCCAATTCCGCCGGATCCACCGACGATCAGTACGATCTTACCTTTCATTGTGTTATTTCTTTCTTGATGAATAGTCACACCTGAAAATCAGATCTCAAAATATTTCGTTCCGTCAGTCCACTTTTCTATAGTTGATTCGCCAGTTCAAATTCCAGGTTCTGCCCCCATCGATCGATGATTCCCAATCCCATTTCAACGAATCCTCGGTGATATTGTAGAAAACCATGCGTTGTGTAAACAAGGTGTCTCCCCCAATTTCCTGAACTTCGGTTTGAAAGATCCGTTTGGTACCGTCAATTCTGCCATAGAAGTCAAAATAACCTCCCTGGTTATCCGCCCACGCCTGTTTCCATGTTTGAGTTCCGGCATCATACACAGAAATACTGGTCCCCATGAAACCTGCCATTTGTCCTTCATTTACCCGGAAGTTTTCCTGGATCACTTTTCCATCCAGGGTTTTCTCAATAAAATTTGTACCACGTCCGACCGTTCCACCGGCTTCCTCCCAGGTTACTTCCCATCCACCCAGCCAAAAATCGAAATAGGCTTCAGGGGCAATATCCAGCTCGTTAGAGAATTGCTCATCAAATGGTTGGGGTGTTTGTTTTGTCTGGCAGCCTAAGAACGAGACTGAAATGAATAGCAGGACTGAAAAGCAATGTTTCGACAGTAAATTCATCATCTAACCTATATTTATTTAATTCCTATGTTACCATACTAGGTGAATAGGATCAAAGTTTCAAAGGTTTGAGCTAGTACGTTTCCTCACTTTCGCTCCGACGCAGAGTGTCTGAGCGAGATGATCGTGGGTCGTTAGAGGTCCTTGGAAGTAGTTGGAGAAGTCTGGGTATGATCAAAAGATCAAACTTGATATCAATGCCTGACAAAATCTTTCTTACAACACTTGACCTCGTTCAGACGCTCTGCGTCGGAACGAATAATCAAGCCATGAAAGATAGAGAGTGTGTATAAAACCGATATATCTAAACCTAATTAACCCGCCATTGCCTTAGGCAACACACTCTCGTAGATCTCATCTGCATCAGTTACATCGATCGAAAAAAGATCTTTGATAATCAGTTTTTCACCTTTCACTACACCAAGCTCAAAAACCGGAACCCCGGCTTCCTTAAAGTGATGTTTTACCGTTTGAAGCTCCGGAGCTGGTATAGTAATAACAACACCTGATTGAGCTTCACTATACAGAATTTCATGGATAGAACCGTTCAACGTTTCAACAGAAAGTTCGGCGCCTTTCTTACCAAATATTGCCATTTCAGCTAATGTAGTTGCAAGACCACCATCAGACAGATCGTGGGCCGCATTGATCAATCCCAGCTTAATTGCAGTCAGCAGGGTTTCCTGAAGTTTAACCTCAAAATCCAGATCTATTTCCGGGGCATCACCGGTTGTAAGTCCGTGAACGGCTTTTAAATATTCACTGCCTCCAAGGCCTTTTCGATCAGCTCCGATATACATTACCACATCACCCTCATTTTTGAATGCAGGCGTAGTTCTGTGTTTTTCTACATCCTCGATCACACCAAGCATTCCAATGATAGGAGAAGGGAAGATGGCAGCTTTAGGGTTTTCGTTATAAAAACTGACATTCCCACCTGTTACCGGAGTGTTTAGTGCACGACAAGCATCGCCCATTCCACCCAATGCTTCTTTGAAAGTCCAATAGACTTCGGGTTTATATGGATTACCAAAATTCAAACAGTTGGTGATAGCCATAGGCTTGGCACCGGAGCAAACTACATTACGGGCTGATTCTGCCACCGCAATTTGTCCCCCTTTACGCGGATTTAAATACACATATCGGCCATTACAGTCTGTTTTGGCAACCAACCCCTTGTTCGTTCCTTTGATACGGATCACACCTGAGTCGGAAGCACCGGGGCCGGTAACCGTATTTGTTCTCACCATCGTATCATATTGCTCGTGAACCCACTTTTTAGAAGCGATGTTCGGTGAGCCAAGTAATTTCTTTATGATCTCATTATGATCATTGGAGTGGTCAAGCGAATTAGAATCAAAGTTTTGTACTTCTTCCAGATAATCAGGTTTCTTTGTCTCACGGACATACTGCGGTGCTCCACCACCTAGTACTAAATGCTCTGCAGGGATCTCCGCTTTGATCTCACCTTCTTTCCAATAGGTGACCTTATCGCCTTCTACCACTTCCCCGATCACCACAGAGTGCAGATCCCATTTTTCGTAAACGTCAATGATCTCCTGCTCACGGCCTTTTTCAGCAACGATCAACATACGTTCCTGACTTTCAGATAGAAGCAATTCATAGGCCGTCATACCATCTTCACGGGCCGGCACTTTATCGAGGTCCACTCTCATGCCTTGTCCCCCCTTGGCTGTCATCTCGGAAGAGGAACAGGCTATACCTGCAGCTCCCATATCCTGCATTCCAACCACAGCGCCGGTTTTTAATACTTCCAGACTTGCCTCAAGTAGTAATTTTTCTGTAAAGGGATCACCGACCTGAACACTGGGGCGTTTAGCTTCACTTTCTTCACTGATCTCTTCGGAGGCAAAAGTTGCACCATGAATTCCATCACGACCTGTACTAGCTCCCACGATCAATACCGGGTTCCCAATACCTTCAGCAATAGCAGAGGCCGTCTCTCCTTCTTTAACCAATCCAATGCTCATGGCATTTACAAGTGGATTACCTTCATAACTTTCATCAAATACCACTTCACCGGCGATCACCGGAACCCCGAAAGAATTACCATAATCACCTATACCTCTCACAACCCCATCCAGCAAATACCTCACTCTGGGATTTTCCATAGAGCCAAAACGCAGGGAATTCAGGCTTGCCACCGGTCGGGCACCCATGGTGAAGATATCTCTGTGAATACCTCCAACTCCTGTCGCTGCTCCCTGATAGGGTTCTATAGCAGACGGGTGATTGTGACTCTCGATCTTAAATGCACAACCAAGTCCATCTCCAAGGTCCACCAACCCGGCATTTTCCTCACCGGCTCCAACCAATAGGTTCTCACCTTCTGATGGTAGCTTTTTCAGCTCTATGATCGAATTCTTATACGAGCAATGCTCACTCCACATCACGGAATACACACCCAACTCCGTAAACGTTGGAGTGCGTCCCAAACGGGAAAGTATCATTTCATATTCTTCTTCTGTGAGTCCGTGATCTAAGGCAAGTTCCAGGTTTACTGTTGGTTCCTGAATGGCAGATTTTGACATTATGGTAAATAGAATTGGGATTGAACCGATCTATTTTGACCGGCTGAATTAAGACGGAATAGAAGGTACGATTATTTAAGAAAAGCCTCTAATGGTTTAAGCAGATTAATTACCTGCAAAAACCATTAATGAGTCCTGCCAATATTTTATTCACTTACGTGATCAAATCATTTACCAAACCGATCGAATAAAGATCTGCTTAATTCTTCCCTGTGTTCCGGGTGAGCTATATTAACCAGCTCTTCAGCTCGTTGTCCCATGTTCTTTCCATATAAATTAGCGATGCCATATTCCGTTACCACATAATGAACGTGCGCCCGGGTCGTAACAACACCGGCACCCTGCTTCAGATGCGGTACAATACGGCTTATCCCTTTTCGGGTCACGGAGGGAAGTGCAATGATAGGTTTACCTCCAGGAGACAAAGAAGCTCCACGAATGAAATCCATTTGTCCGCCTACTCCTGAATACTGATAGGTACCAATTGAATCGGCACAGATCTGACCGGTAAGGTCTACCTCTACCGCACTGTTGATGGCGGTTACCTTTGGATTCCGTCTGATAACTGCGGTATCATTTATATAGGCAATATCCAGCATGGCAACTGCCGGGTTATCATCGATAAAATCGTAGGTTTTTCGAGTACCCATCACAAAACCACTGACGATCTTGCCGGGGTGAATTTTCTTTTTCTTACCTGTTATCACCCCTTTTTCAACCAACTCGATGACCCCGTCGGAGAACATCTCTGTATGAATTCCCAGGTTTTTATGCCCTGTCAAGCTTTTAAGTACCGCATTGGGTATAGCCCCTATCCCCATCTGCAAGGTAGCACCATCATCTATCAATTCAGCGCAAAACTGACCTATCCTCATCTCAGCCTCATCAGGTTCAGGTACAAATTGTTCAGGGAGAGCATCATCCACTTCAACCAGGGCATTTATTTGATCGACATGTATAAGACCGTCACCATGAGTTCTGGGCATATTTGGATTCACCTGCGCTATCACATACCTGGCTGTTTGAACCGCAGCCACAGTAGCATCCACTGAAACACCCAGCGAGCAATAACCGTGCTTATCAGGGGGAGATACATGAATAAGTGCAACATCCAGAGGCATGATGTTGTGCCGAAACAGATTCGGGACCTCACTCAAAAAAACAGGCACATAATCACCCCTGCCTTCATTTATGGCTTTTCTAACATTTGCACCAACAAACAAGGCATTAACAAAAAAGCTGTCTTTATACTCAGGGTCCGCATAAGGTGCAGGCCCTTCAGTATGCAGGTGAACCACTTCTACCTTTTTGAGTTCATTATGTCTGCGGGTCATGGCCTCCACCAGTTGTACCGGTGTTGCTGAAATGCCGTGTACGAATACCCGATCCCCTGACTTTATGATCTTTACCGCCTCATCTGCCGTTCTGTATTTGCTCATGTCTCTTTTATTTGATTGATGATTTTGAACAAATAATAAACAACCATTGTGAATTTTTCTTTAAGGTCTTCTTCCAAATGCCTGTAAACAACTGCCGGTCAATCTCTCACAAACATTGATCAGAATTAAAAAAAACTTTGCAGTTTATTGCTTCTGCACGACAATATTCTTAAAATCTAACATCTATATTAGAATTTGAATATTCGGTTTAATAAACTCCTATGAGACTAATTTCACAGGGCTCACAATATGCCATATCTGCTATTATTGCGATATCTAAGCATGCCGGAAACGGAGCCATTTCTGCATCCAGTTTATCTAAATCATTGAATTGCCCTACAGCCTACCTCTCTCAGGTTCTCGCAAAGCTGAAGGAGCCCGGTATACTCAAATCACAACGGGGATTGAATGGTGGAGTATACCTGGCGAAACCGATCGATCAGATAACAATGATGGATGTAATTTCCGCTATTGACGGTACCGAATTCTTCGATAAGTGTTTCATGGGGATAGAAGGATGCGGTAATATTGAACCTTGTCCTTTTCATGAATTCTGGTCTATTGAAAGAAAGAAAATTGAAAAATGGCTACAGGATACCACCTTTGCTCAGGTTGATGAAAAAATGACTCAAACCTGGTTCGATCTTCGTTTGCAATTTTCAAGTGGGGTGCCTTCATTAAGTTAATGCAGCCAGCAGTCGACACCATATCATCTGAGATTTGCTACCACTGCGGTGAGGACTGTACTGACGAGACCATTCATTATGAGGACAAAGCTTTTTGCTGCAACGGTTGTCGCTCAGCTTTTCAGCTCCTGGATGAAAGCGGCCTGTGTAATTATTATGACCTGGATTCAAACCCCGGAATAAATTTAAAGAATTCTAAGCATCGACCACGGTTCGATTATCTTGAAGATGATGAGGTCATTGACCGTATATCAGAATTTCGGGATAAGAACCGATTATCACTCAGTCTTTACATTCCGAATATACACTGTACATCCTGCGTGTGGCTGCTTGAGAACCTCCAAAAACTGGATGCCGGAGTGCTTCAAAACAGTGTTAATTTTTTGAAACGTGAACTTTCTCTTCTCATTGATACTGATACTACCAATCTTCGTGATGTTGTAGAGCAGTTGGTTACGATTGGATATGAACCGGAGATAAGGTTAGATAAACTGGACTCAAGATCTGTGTCCTCTCATCAAAACCGCTCTTTATGGCTGAAAATGGGAGTTGCAGGTTTTGCATTCGGGAATATTATGCTGTTCAGCTTTCCCGATTATCTAGACACGACGGGTAGTGGGCTGGGTGGAAATTTCCATGTCTTTTTCGGTGCACTGAATATCATACTTGCCATACCTGTGTTAGTATATAGCAGCAGTGACTACCTCAGATCTGCTTTCGCTGCTGTTAAACAGGGTGGTATCAATCTGGATGTTCCAATTTCGATCGGTATAGTCGCACTATTCAGCCGCAGTGTATATGAGATCGTAACTATGACCGGCACCGGATATATGGATTCATTTACCGGTCTCATCTTTTTTCTTTTGATCGGGAAACTTGTTCAACAAAAGACCTTTCATCGTTTGTCTTTCGATCGGGATTACCGTTCCTATTTACCTATTGCAATAAATGTATTGGATGAACAAGGCAGAGAATATTCATTATCACTGGATAAGCTTGAAACCGGAACTAAAATCAGACTTCGCAATCAGGAACTTGTGCCCTGCGACTCAACGCTTGAATCAGATCAGGCCTACTTTGATTATAGTTTTATTACCGGTGAATCGGAGCCTGTTACAGTGAATAAAGGTGAAAGAGTCTTCGCCGGCGGCCGACTCATAGGTAGTTCAGCACAATTGCAGACAGAAGAGCGTGTAGCAAACAGCTATCTGACAAAACTCTGGAATCACGAAGCCTTTCAGAATAACGACAAAGAATTAAAGCTTACTACCTTCGCCGATAAGATAAGCCCGTATTTTACCATGGCTGTTTTGGGAATCGCCTTTTTATCCGGATTCTACTGGCTGCAAAGTACGGGAATGGATGCTGCATTGTCAGTTTTTACTGCTGTTTTGATCATTGCATGTCCATGTGCTCTTGCATTATCCACTCCTTTCACTCTTGGTTCAGCCCTGAATGTACTTTCACTTAACGGTTTGTTTGTGAAAAACCACCTTTTGATCGAAAATTTATCCAAAGCTTCGGCAGTGGTATTTGACAAAACCGGTACCCTCACAAATTCTGATGCCTTTAACATTCAATTTTTTGGTGATACACTGACCGATCATGATAGTAAGTTGGTGGGAACCGCTGCTGGTAACTCGATCCACCCATTGAGCCGAAAAATTGCTGACATAACAACTTTAAACGGCTCCCTTAATCCTGATACGTTTCATGAAATACCCGGTAAAGGGATCTTTGCAACCATTGCAGGCCACACAATTTGCATGGGATCACGGCAATTCATTTCAGATCAAACAAAACTGGATCTTCAGGAGATTCCGGTTCACGAATTTATTGGCTCCACTGTACATCTTGCCATCAACAATGAGTATCGGGGATTTTTTGGGATCAAGGCAGGACTGCGAAAGGGTATATCAGGTTTATTGAAGCAACTCAAAGAACAGGTTCGTTTATATCTCATATCGGGAGATAATGAAGGGCAGCGTCAGGAATTTGAAACTTATTTTCAGGAAAGCGATTCCCTTTTATTCAACAAAAAACCTGAAGAGAAATTAGACTTTATTACCGAACTTCAGAATGAAGGGCGATCCGTGATCATGGTTGGGGATGGGTTGAATGATGCCGGAGCTCTGAAAAAGTCAGATTTTGGCATTGCTCTCGCCGATGATGTCAGTTCCTTTGCACCGGCCTGCGATGCTATACTGGAAGGAAACTCTTTGAACAAACTTCATAGCTTCATAAACTTTTCACAGAAAAGCATGAATATCATCATAGCTAGTTTTGTGCTTTCCCTATTGTACAATACTATCGGTTTGGGTTTTGCTATAACCGGACACTTATCACCTTTAGTAGCTGCTGTTCTTATGCCGCTAAGCTCGATCAGTGTGATGGTGTTTACCTTTTTAACTACACGATATTTCGCACGTAAGGGAGGGCTGGTAATATGGAAGTGATCTATATGCTGATCGGTTTCAGTTTGCTCGTGGCCCTGATATTTCTCGGCCTGTTTTTCTGGGCGGTACGTTCCGGACAGTTCGATGATCAATACACCCCTTCTATGCGTGTGCTCTTTGATAAAAAATCTTCAGATAAAAAAACCAATAACCAAAAACATCGGGATGAATAAATGTCATCATCAACGTTAGAAACCTTTCATTACGATAACGATATTGTCCGAAAATTCGGGGTCGCCTCGCTGGCGTGGGGCCTCATCGGTTTTATCGTTGGGCTAACCATTGCCCTAAAATTAATCTGGCCGGATTTTCTTGGCTTTATACCTGAACTGAGTTACGGACGGCTTCGACCACTGCACACCAATGCGGTGATCTTTGCCTTTGCCGGTAATGCCATCTTTTACGGTGTTTACTACTCGCTGCCAAGGCTTACTAAAACTCCGATGTGGAGTCAGAAACTCAGTCAGATCCATTTCTGGGGATGGCAGGCGATCATTGTCTCTGCGGTCTTAACCCTCCCTTTTGGTTTCAACACCAGTAAGGAATATGCTGAACTCGAATGGCCCATTGATATCGCTATCACCATTATATGGGTGATATTTGGCATCAACATGATCATGACGATCATGAAGCGCCGGGAAAAGCATTTATATGTAGCCATTTGGTTCTACATAGCAACTTTTGTTACTGTAGCAGTTCTCCATGTCGTTAATTCGTTTGAAGTCCCTGCAACACTGCTGAAAAGTTATCCGATCTATGCCGGTGTTCAGGATGCACTTGTACAGTGGTGGTATGGGCACAATGCAGTGGCATTTTTCCTAACCACGCCATTCCTGGGTATCATGTACTACTTCATCCCGAAAGCGGCTAACCGACCGATCTTCTCATATAGATTATCTATTGTTCACTTCTGGTCATTGATCTTTATCTATATCTGGGCTGGACCACACCACTTGCTTTATACCGCACTTCCGGGTTGGGCTCAGGCTCTTGGTACTGTTTTCAGTTTGATGCTGATCGCACCAAGCTGGGGCGGTATGTTGAATGGATTGCTAACCCTTCGTGGTGCATGGGATCGTGTTCGTGAAGATCCGGTTCTCAAATTCCTGGTTGTTGGTGTAACCGCTTATGGTATGGTTACATTTGAAGGCCCGATGCTTTCCATTGCAAATGTGAATGCGATCGCTCATTACTCAGATTATATCATTGGTCACGTTCATAATGGTGCCCTTCTGTGGAATGGTGGCCTGACCTTTGCGATGCTGTACTATATCACACCACGTATATATAAGACGAAGCTCTATTCCATCAAGTTGGCAAATATCCACTTTTGGTTTGCCACTATGGGGGCCATATTCTACGTGATCCCAATGTATTGGGGTGGTATCACACAAAGTTTGATGTGGAAAGAATTCACAACTGAAGGTCTTCTTCAATACCCAAACTTCCTTGAGACTGTAACCCAGATCATGCCAATGTATGGCTTGCGAGCGATTGGTGGTACACTGTTTATAATTGGTGCTTCTTTTGGGGCCTATAACTTATGGAAGACAGCGCGTCAGGGATCATTTGAAGCAGAGGAAGTTGACGAAGCTCAGGCAATTATCGATCCGGCTGCCGGAACCAATGAAAAATGGCACCGTCGCCTTGAAGGGCGCCCACTTCAATTCACTGCTCTCACCCTGGTTGTGATCCTTATTGGAGGTATTATCGAGTATGTACCGACTGCTCTGGTAGATTCCAATGTACCAACTATAGCCAGTGTGAAGCCATATACCCCTCTGGAGATCGAGGGTCGAGACATTTACATAGCAGAAGGTTGTAATAACTGTCACTCGCAGATGATCCGGCCATTCCGTTCAGAGACCGAACGATATGGTGAGTATTCAAAAGCCGGGGAATTTGTTTATGACCATCCATTCTTATGGGGATCCAAACGAACCGGTCCTGACTTACACCGTATAGGCGGCAAGTATCCCGATAGCTGGCACGTACGCCATATGTACGACCCAACGTCCACCTCTCCCGGATCCATTATGCCGGCTTACCCCTGGATGTTCACTCAAAAGGCAGATATTGAAAGTATACCCAACCGGATCTCTGCTTTACGTACCGTAGGGGTACCTTATGCTGAAGGTTATGAAGAACTGGCAATTCGTGACTATGAAGCGCAGGCAAACAGTATCGTAAATGGTTTGAAGCAGAATGGTTTTGGTGAGATCGAAGGGATTGAGATCACATCCGATTCCAAGATCGTGGCTATGATCGCATACCTGCAGCGCATGGGAATTGACATAAAAGGCAATAAGAACCCGTGGGAAGACCTGCCATCTAATGAGCGACTACAAGCTAATTTTAAACCTCAGGTTGAGGACTGATCGTCATGTATAAAAACGTGCTCCGCGCAATGGAAGACATCGGCATATACCCCAGTATTTCCCTGATCATATTCTTCGTGTTCTTTGTGGGACTGATCATATATCTGATCGTAAAAGGGAAAAAGCACTGGGAAGATGCTGCTAATCTTCCCCTTGAAGATGACGACAACATGAACATTAAAAATTCTGACCAATGAAAGTATTTGATGACGAAAAAGATCTGCTAATGGATCACGAGTATGATGGAATCCGTGAACTGGATAATCACATGCCGGTCTGGTGGCTGTGGCTGTTTTACTTTACCATTGCCTGGGGCGTGGGATACCTGGCATATTATTACATGCTTGGTGGACCTACTCAGGAAGAATTATACGAACAGGAAATTGCCGCTGCTGCTGAAAAGTATGGGCTGGAGCCTCAAGGTGAGGGTGGAGAAGGTGCCGCACCCGTTCAATTTGAGTGGGCCTACCTTGAAGATCAGGACCGTATTGAAGAAGGGCGTGAGATATACATGAGCAACAACAACTTATGTTATACATGCCATGGTGGAAACGGTGAAGGCCTGGTTGGGCCTAACCTCACAGACAATCTCTGGATCCATGGTTGCAGTGCTGCGGAAGTTGCCAGCAGTGTAATTGAGGGATACCCTGATCGCGGGATGATCGCTTATGGTAGTGGCGCAAGACTGACCAATGAGCAGGTTCAAAGCGTGATCAGTTATATTGCATCCATTCAGGGCTCTGAACCGGCAAACCCAAAAGCTCTGGATCCACGGGCTTCAGAGTGTAGTTTATAGTTCAATTATAAAGTGACGGGGAAATACCCGGGTGCCCTGTCACTTTTTATTTTATTCATAATATCATCAAGAATTAACGATATCATTAGAGAGTGAGTGGTCATAACAAGTATAGGTTATCACTCGATTTTAATATTATTAGCGTGAGGTAAAAAATGGCTAAACCAGAGGAAGATCGTCGTATTGATAAACAAAACTTTCGTGATCACCTTGCCACGGTAAATGAGGAAGGAAAGAGAAACTGGATATACCCCAAAAAACCCAGTGGCAGGTTTTATAATGCTAGAAATATCGTAGCAGTATTATTATTGGCTTTCTTTTTCAGCGGACCGTTCATCACTATAAACGGGAATCCACTTCTTCTTCTAAATATACTGGAGCGTAAGTTTGTGATCTTTGGTGTAGCCTTCTGGCCGCAAGATCTGCATTTACTACTTTTTGGAATGTTGACCTTCATCCTGTTCATCGTTCTTTTTACAGCCGTTTTTGGACGACTCTTTTGTGGATGGGCATGTCCGCAAACCATTTTCATGGAAATGGTATTCAGGCGAATAGAATATTGGATCGAAGGTGACTCTGCTGCTCAGATCAGACTGAACAAACAGGACTGGAATTTTGAAAAGATCCGAAAGAAAGTAACCAAACATACTGTATTCTACGGAATGGCTTTTCTGATCTCTAATATGTTTTTGGCTTACATTATTGGCAAAGACCAACTTTTTGAGATCATTACTGATCCCCCCTCAGAACATGCAGGTGGGCTTGCTTCCATGATCATCTTCAGTGGGGTCTTTTATGGAGTGTTTGCTTTCATGCGTGAACAGGTTTGTCACTTTGTATGCCCGTACGGCCGAATGCAATCAGTTATGCTGGATAATAATTCTATAAACGTAATGTACGATTACGTACGGGGTGAAAATCGAGCTAGTGTTAAAGACCGGTTCCAACTGGAAAACAGAAAGGCTACGCTTGAGGATCTTGGTTTCAGTGCCGATACCGAATTTGGTGATTGTATTGACTGTTATCAATGCGTAAAAGTTTGTCCAATGGGTATAGATATCCGTAATGGAACACAGCTTGAATGTGTGCATTGTACCGCCTGTATTGATGCTTGCGATTCGGTTATGGACAAAATTGATAAACCAAGAGGGCTGATCAGATATTCATCAGAACATGCCATTCGTGAAGGTAAACAAAAAGTATTGACACCACGCGTGGCCGGCTATTCCGGCATCTTACTGATCTTATTGACTACATTTGTCACTTTACTGACCTTACGGCCCGACACAGAAACAACCATTTTACGTGAACCCGGCACCTTATACCAGGAGTTACCGGGAGATCGGTACAGCAACATATACAACGTTAAGGTGCTCAATAAGACCTTTGAAGATATCCCTGTTGAGATCAGGTTGATCACACCGGAGGGCACCATTGTATCACTTGGTATGGTTGAGCTTGTGGAGTCCCAAAATTCGGCAGAAGGTCGCTTTATGGTTCAGCTATCAGAAGATCAGCTTTCCGGTTCACAAACCGAACTTACGTTTGAGGTATACTCGGGCGATGATAAATTAGAAACTGTAACTTCCGGATTTTTAGGTCCGGCCAACAATTCCAACGATTAATTTTATGAAAGAGAAATTTAACTGGGGTTCCGGGATAACCATTGCCATCGTAGTATTTGTGTTGGCAACACTGAGTACTGTAAGTTATCTGATAAGCCTTGAATTCTATCTTGTTTCAGAGGATCACTACGAAGAAGGTGTTCAATATCAGGAAACCATCGATGGTCTTCAAAGGGCAAAGAATCTTGATACTCCGGTATTGATATTATTTGATGAACCAACCGTATCCATCAAGATCACCTTCCCTCAGGCTCTTATCACCGATTCATTATCCGGTCATATAACTTTTTACAGGCCAAATGATTCCGAAAAAGATAAACGCTTCAAACTTCAGCTCGATGAAAATGGCAGACAATCCATCCCGGTTTCAGACTTTGAAGATGGTCGCTGGAAGTTAACATTGGAGTGGAAAGCTGATTCTCTAACCTATATCGATCAGAAAAACATCTTTATCTAGCTTTAAAGAAACTAGATAAAGGCATCTCTTTCAATCCTGAATATTCAGTGATCTCAGCAATTCTTTGAAGTCACTGAATACAAGATCTGCCAGCTTATACCCCTGCTCAATTGGATTCTGAGTATACCAGGCAACCTGCCAGCTCGCTTTTGCTCCACCAACTACATCAGAGGTAAAAGAATCGCCAATATACAGAATATCAGGTCTTTCAAGCCCTGTCAGTTCGGTGGCATGGTCAAATACTTTTGGATGAGGTTTCATCTCTCCAACCTCTTCTGAAATGACAATATGGCGAGCGGTTTCTTTCAAGTTGAACCTGTCTACTTTCAGCCATTGTGTTTCGGCAAAACCATTGGTAATTATACCGACATCATATCGTTCTGTGATACGATCATAACAATCTTTGGCACCATCGATCCATTCCCAGTGATTCCTGTAATAATTCATATATACCTGCCCGGCTTCCTCATGAACAGAATCATTTATTCCAAGTTCCAAAAACGTTTCCCGAAAACGACGTTGGTGCAGTTCATGTCGATCTATCTCACCACGCCCATACGCCTCCCAAAGACCTTTATTGATATGATGGTATGTATTTATTAAGTGCTCTTCCGGTATGTCATTAAAAATTTCAAAATGTCGATGTACGTCACTTAGTCCGGCTTGTTCTGCCTTTTTGTGGTCTAATAACGTATCATCCAGGTCAAAAAAGATGAATTTTGGATTGAGTTGTGACAATGGAATAGTTTTTGATTATTGTTATGAATACAAATAAACAGAAGATTAAAACAATTAATACATCTGCTCGTATAGGGGCATCAAATAAACCACAAATTAGAAACTCATGAAAGCTAAATTTTTGATCATTATCGGAGTGTTGGCACTCCTCGTTTTTTACGGAATCAGCGTTAATAACAGCCTTGTTACGGCAGAAGAAGAAGTTAACAGTGCCTGGGCACAGGTCGAGAATCAATATCAGCGCAGATCAGATCTGATTCCCAATCTCGTAAATACCGTAAGGGGTGCTGCAGATTTTGAATCACAAACCCTTCAAGATGTTATTGAAGCACGAAGCCGTGCTACTTCCATTAATATCAATGCCAACGACTTGAATAATCCCGAAATGTTTCAGCAGTTTCAGGAGGCCCAAAGCCAGCTTAGCGGTGCTTTATCCAGATTGCTGGTTACCGTGGAACGGTACCCTGAATTGAAGGCCAATCAAAATTTCAGAGATCTTCAGGTACAGCTTGAAGGCACTGAAAACCGTATTGCTACAGAACGTATGCGTTTTAACCAGGCTGCCCAAGGATTTAACACCAAAATTCGAAAATTCCCAACCAGTCTTTTTGCATCCATGATAGGGTTTGAGCAAAAAGAATACTTCCAGGCTGAACAGGGGGCAGAACAAGCTCCTGAAGTGGATTTTAGTAATTAAATTAGTAATAGAAAGTAGACACGAGGTGTAAGACATGAGATTTTAGACACTAAAGATCGGTCTTTCATCTTATGTCTAAAATCTTACGTCTCAAATAAAACGTATGGCAAAATTTTTAACAAAGGAACAGGAAGAACACATCGTTGAAGCAATTCAACAGGCCGAAGAAGCAACTTCCGGTGAAATTCGTGTTCATATTGAAAAAAAATGCAACGCTGATTCTCCCATCGAAAGAGCCAGACAGGTATTCTCTGAGTTGAAAATGCATGAGACAGAACTGCGAAATGGTGTGATCGTTTATATAGCCTGGAAAGATCACAAAGTTGCAATCTGGGGCGATCAAGGCATTCATGAAAAGGTTGGACAATCGTTCTGGGAAGATGAAGTAAAACTACTCATCTCCTATTTCAAAAAAGAGGATTATGAAACCGGGATCTCAGAAGTCACTCTACAGATCGGTCAAAAACTGAAAGAGTATTTCCCTTATCAACAGGGTGATATCAACGAACTATCAAATACCATCAGTTATAACAAAAACATTGAGGATGATGCGTAAACTTCTGACCCTCCTATTTTTAGTTTTTCTAACTATACCCACAATTGCACAGGACCTTGTACCCGACCAACCCACCGGCATGGTCAATGATTATGCAAATATGCTGTCCCAGTCCGAAGAAAGGCAGCTTGAAAATAAACTAAGGGCATACCGTGATACTACAACGAATGCCTTCGTTATTGCCACGATTGAAAGCCTGCAAGGTTATCCAATTGAAGATGTTGCGCTTAAAATACATAATGAATGGAATATTCAGTATGAAGACCGAGGTAATGGTGTATTGATTTTAATTTCTGAACAAGACCGTGCCATGAGAATTGAAGTCGGTTACGGCTTGGAGGGTGCTATTCCCGATATTATAGCCGGTAGAATCATCAATGAGATCCTCACCCCAAGTTTTCGGGCTAATGATTACTACGGTGGTCTGGATCAATCCATCAATGTTCTAATAGATCTTGCTGCAGGCGAATTTGAGGGATTTCCTGAACAAACTTCATCCGGTGATGGATTTCCTATAGATGTCCTTATCATTTTCATCATAATTATTTTCATACTCATCACACGAGGTAAAGGCGGTCGCAGACATTCCATAGGCTCCGGGGGAATTATCTTTTATGGAGGAGGATTCGGCGGGGGCAACCGTGGCGGTGGAGGTTCCTTCGGAGGAGGTGGCGGTTTCGGTGGTTTCGGCGGAGGTGGAGGATTTAGCTCCGGCGGCGGCGGTGCCAGTGGTGGTTGGTAAGAAAGCCCGGCGGAAATTTTAAATTTAAATGAATAACCGGATGGTCACCCTGGATAGAAATACTATTTAATGGATGACCTTATTTTTCGTTTTGAACTTTTAATTTTGAATTTCCAATGCCTGCTCCAAGTCTGCAATGATATCCTCAACTCCTTCTACGCCAACTGAGATCCGAACCAAACCATCAGTGATTCCCGCAGCTTTTTTGATCTCATCAGCCACAATTGAATGCGTCATAGATGCCGGATGCTGAATGAGTGTATCAACCGCTCCAAGACTTACAGCGAGGGTACATAACTTAACATTGTTCATAAGTGAAACACCGGCATCAAACCCACCTTTTAGATCAAAGGTGATCATTCCCCCATACCCATTTTTCATCATATTCGTTGCAAGTTCATGCTGTGGGTGTGATTCTAATCCCGGATAAAACACATGGTCCACCTTCGGATGTGCCTCCAACCATTTTGCGACCTTCATAGCATTTTCGTTATGCTGTTTCATGCGTAATGGCAATGTCTTGATACCGTTCGTTGTTAACCAGGCATCCATGGGTCCGGCTATTCCACCAAGGTTTTTACGGAAAAGAAAGGTGTTGGCTTCTTCAAAGAGTTCTTTCTTTGCTACCATTGCACCACCGATCAAAGTACCATGCCCGCCAAGGTATTTTGTGGTTGAATGAACTACAATGTCTGCACCCAATTCAAGCGGTTGTATATGATAGGGGGTTGCAAAGGTATTATCTACCATGAGAAGTGCATCGAAGGATTCTGCAAGCTGAGCTATCGCCTTGATATCAGATATCCGTAAAGTTGGATTGGCAATACTTTCCAGGTATATCAATTTCGTTTCGGGATGCTCATTCAGTAGATGTTCGATATTTCGGATATCAGAAGTATCTGTGAACGAAACGGACAAGCCGAGCCCTGGTGCTTCTTCTTTTAGGAATTGTGACGTACAACCATACAGATCGTTTTGGGCAATAATGTGTCCACCATAGGCAAAACTGATAATTCCAGTGGATATCGCCGCCATTCCGCTCCCAAATACCATTCCCATATACCACTCCGGATCATTCAGGCTATACGTCTCAAGGGCACAGATCGTTCTTTCCAACTCCTCTACTGTTGGGTTACCAAGTCGTGAATAAACGTGGCTAGCTCCACCCTCTTCATGCCGAAATGCCTTAGCTCCTGATTCTACATCATCAAATACGAATGTAGATGTCTGGTAGATCGGTGAGGTATGAGAACCATACTGATCTTTTTTCCCTTTTCCGCCATGAATGGCAGCTGATGCAAATGTAGGTCTAACTTTGGTCTTCATGATAAACTGGGATTGGAGATTGATCTTTGATTGTATTTAAAACGATGCTTGTATGAAGCCGCTCAACATCCGGCAGAGTGGTCAACTTATTTCTCATGAGTTGCTCATAATCTTTGGTGTCTTTAGCAACCACATGCAGTAAGAAGTCACCATCGCCCGTGGTATGATAACAAGCCAGGATCTCTGGAATTTCTTCAATTGCCGAAGTGAACTCCTCCATCAAATTCAATTGATGTACCTTTAACGTCACCTTGACAAAAGCAGTGAATCCCCGGCTTACAGAATCCTTATTGATTTTTGCTGAATACCCCTCAATAACACCTTCACGTTCAAGACGCCTAACCCTTTCAAGGGTTGGTGTTGTGGTCAAACCAATTCTTTTAGCTAACTCATTATTGGCGATCCGCCCCTCCTGTTGAAGGATCTGTATGATCTGTTTGTCGGTTTGATCTAATTTCGGAAATGCCATAACAGAATAAATAACTGATTGAACACGATAAATTTAATCAATTATACTGTTAATTTCTAATATTGAAGATACTTAGACTTTTATTTCCCTTATATTAGTCTTTAATTCTTTTTTGAAACTTTTAAAGAATTTTATTCTAACACTAAGGATGATCTATCAATATCACTTGAAGGTCCATAGCATTTTTTCCGGTTCGACCGGTTAGAATATGGGTTCCCATATCTTTGTGAAATTCATATGAGTTATATGCCTGGAGGTATGCTTCCGGCTTTAAATTCTCCTTTCTAGCTTTCAGTGTGCTCATTGAATTGACAATGGCACCTGCGGCATCCGTTGGACCATCAATTCCATCTGTTGCCAGACTCATCACAGATACCGGATGTTGTCCTTCAATCGATATGGCTGCCATCAGTGCCAGGTGTTGATTTCTCCCCCCTTTGCCCTCCCCTTTAACATTGACCTTACTTTCACCAAAATATACCAATGCTGCCGGCTTCACTATTTCCCCTCTCTTACTAAGAACACTAATGGCTTCACTGCAGATCATCTTTGATAATTTAGAAAGGTCCATATCGTATGCTTTTGAGGAAATACTCACATTAAACCCAATTTCCTGAAGCTTTTCCCCAACATCCATGGCTATCAATTTAGCTGCAGAGATAACCTCCACATTATGTTTCTCCCATTTGTTATTTTCCGGCTTGGGAGTCTCCTCAACCTCCTCATGCATTCCTTTAGAGATAAATATTCTTACTGAATGAGGTAATTTAGACCAGATCTTATATTTCTTGACAACCGAAAAGCATTCTTTGAAAGAAGTTGGATCAGGCACCGTGGGACCACTTCCAATAACGGCAGGATCATCACCCGGAACATCCGAGATTATCACTGAAAACAAGCTGTGATCAGAAAGCAGCTTACCCAACTTCCCTCCCCCGGTCTCACTTAAATGCTTACGTACCGTATTGATCTCGTGAATGGATGCACCGGAGTTCAATAGCAACTTGTAAACCCGGCTCAAATCTTTAGTTTCTAATTCACCAACGGGAATGCAAAACAATGAGGATGCCCCCCCTGAAAGACAGAATAACACCTGATCTTTTACCGGGATCTTTCTAGCAAATTCCAGTAACTCATAGGATGCTGAAACCGAATCTTCATCTGGATAAGGGTGAGACCCCATAAACACCTGTGTGTAATTTAATTTCTCAGGTATTGAATCGGTAATGATCAACCCATCTTTGATCCGATCTCCAAAATAATTTTCTGCCTGACGGGCCATTCGTAATGAAGCTTTGCCGGCACCCAATATCCAGATAGGCCTATCATCATCGAGCTGTGAATATATATTATTTAGCTTCACATCTTCTTCTTTACCGACTGTAACTACCCTAACCAAATCATTTAAGATCTCAGACTGATGGTTCAGCTTATCTTTCATAAATCTTTATTTTCTTTTCTCAAGCAGGGCAAACGCAACCACACTGATCGATACCATTGGAGTAAAGTATCGGGTTAAAAGGTCACTGATCGCCAAAAGCCACGTATTCACATTTATTGACAGATAAAATACCAAACTGCCCATTAGCAGTACAACAAAATGTGAAAGCAATAACACTATATAATACTTTCTATCAGAACCGACTATGATCAAGCCAATTATTCCAAGTAAAAAGAAAAAACCATAAGGAATTTTGTAGGACCAAACTTTCTCTGTGTTTTTATTTGATACCGGATAATTAAAATCGATTATACGGGTATCAATCCTGTTTATGGTGATCTCAGAGTCATGTGAAGAATAATAGGATTTAACCCCACTGATCTGATATTGAAACAGGGCTGTTCTCACCTCCGTAAGGATGAGAAAATGAATCAGCAGATATAAGCTGATCAGACAAAATTTCTTAAGATAGATCATTTGTTCAGGGACCTGAAATTGAGGTCTCAGTATAATTCACCCATATCATCCATAACAAAAAGATGAATAGGTAAAATATTGTGGTGGTGGAGTAGTCATGCATAAAATCAAAAAAAGAAGGATAATAAGCCTGAGTTATTGCCAGTAATATAATTCTCAATAGGTTGACCAGGTAAATCAGACATACACCTAAAAGACTGAAACTCAGTTTATTCTTCCATTCTCCCGGATATGCATAAATAAAACCCATAAATAACCCGATTGCGGTTATACCATTACAGCCATCTACGATCTCAACGCCGGGAAATTCATTCAACCCCATGACCCGACCAAAATTGTACACATCAAACCCAAATATCTCAAGAATACCGACTCCAACCTGTACAATATTCAGAGACAACCAACGGTCCAGGTCACCCGCAGGCAACAACCACAGATCATATACCAGATACCAAATCACAAAGAAGCCAAATGCTTTGGCAATAAACTTGATGATAGGTGAGTTCATTTTAGTGGTTTAATTATTTGTTTCTTAACTTGCTGCATTGATTATCAGTATAGCATATCGCACTTAAACAATCTAATTTCAAAATCTTTCGATACTGAATGCGACAAATAAAATATATTGTTTTCGGTTTACTTTTTTCGGTACTGTCCCTCCCTCTTCTTGCACAAGATGTTGGTATCGACTTTCAGAATATTAAAGTTGATCAGCTTAGTGATGCTCAAATAAGTCAGTTATACCAACGTATGCAAGACCGTGGTCTGAGTATATCTGAGGTGGAGCAACTTGCATTGACGCGTGGTATGGACCCTGCAGAGGTCAGTAAACTGCGAAGGAGAATTAATGATGTCCGTTCTAACTCAGGTAATACTACCCAGGAATCTGATGAAGAACGAGGACGAACACAGCAAGGACAGCCTCAGGGCCAGCTTCCTCCAGGCATGATCCCGCCTTATGATAGTGTTAGAGTTGATACGGTAGATGTGCTTCTAAACAAGCAGAAGCAGGATTCTTCCACCGTATTTGGAGCTAATATATTTACAAATAAGTATCTGACTTTTGAGCCGTCGGTAAACATACCAACTCCGGCAAACTATGTACTTGGACCCGGAGATGAGATCGTGATTGATATCTGGGGAGCTTCTGAGAATACCTATCAACTTCCGATTAGCCCTGAAGGTGCCGTTAGTATCAGTAATCTGGGGCCTGTTTATTTAAATGGAATGACCATTGAGGAAGCCCGTGAGAGGCTGACCAATAAACTTTCAGAGATCTATTCTGGCCTAAAGGGAGAGAATAAGAACACTTACGTACAGATCTCGCTGGGTGATGTAAGAAGTATTAAAGTTAATCTTATTGGTGAAGTTAATGTACCCGGAACCTATACCCTTTCGTCTCTCTCAACGGTGTTCAATGCCCTTTATGCAGCCGGTGGGCCCAATAAAGATGGTACTTACAGATCCATCAAAGTACTGCGTGACGGTTCAGTTTTTAAAGAGATCGATCTCTATGATTTTTTGATCAATGGTGATCTTGGGTCGAATATTACTTTACGAGATCAGGATATAATCAAAGTGGATCCCTATAAAAACCGTATTCAGGTTAAAGGTGAATTTAAGCAAGTTGGCCTGTTTGAAACCCTTGAGGGAGAAACCTTCGAAGACCTACTCGCTTATACCGGCGGATTCAATCAATACGCCTATACTAAACGGGTCAAAGTTGAGAGAAATACAGATACAGAAAAAAGAGTACTTGATATTTTATACCCTGATCAAGCAAACACTGTATTACAGTCAGGTGACATAATAACGGCCCAGCGTGTACTTGACAGGTATGAAAATAAGGTTGAGATTGAAGGCCCCGTATTCAGGCCCGGTGTCTATCAACTAGAACAAAATCAAACTCTCCTAACGCTTATCAATAATGCTGAAGGACTTATGGGTGATGCGTTCATGGAAAGAGCCATTATTTACAGAACCCAACCTGATTACACGGTAGAGGCTATTCCTGTAAATTTAAGTAACCTGATTGCAGATTCTGCCTCTCACGATATTGAACTCATCAAGGATGATCGCATCAAAATTTCATCGATTTTTGATCTTAGGGAATTTCGTACTGTAAGGATCTCAGGTTCAGTATTAAGCCCGGGAAGTTATCCATATGTAGATAATAGCTCCTTAAAAGACCTGATCTTTGAAGCTGATGGATTCAGAGATGAAGCCGCACCTTACAATATAGAAATTGCACGAAGGATCGAAGATGACCGGTCGGGAACTATCCATAACGAAATTGCAGAGATCATAACAGTAAATATTGAAAATGGACTGACCTATTCTGATGAATTGGATGAAATCGATCTCAAACCGTTTGATCAGGTCTTTATTCGTAAATCACCTTCCTATGAAACCCAACAAACGGTCAAAATATCCGGAGAAGTTTTATTTCCCGGTGAATATGCAATCCCTTCCCGTGATTTCAGGTTAGTAGACCTGATCAATAAAAGCGGTGGCCTCACTGAATTTGCTTACGCAGAGGGTGCTTCCTTAACAAGGGATATTCAAGATGAGGTTGATCAAAGAGAAGTTAATCTGGCAGATTCAGTTTTAGATCAAAGAGTCAGGTCACTTTCAAAAGTAGGTATACGTTTACAAGATGCACTCAACAACCAAAATTCCAGTTATAATCTATTGCTTCAGGCTGGTGACGAAATTAACATTCCAAAGCGCCTTGAGACAGTTCAGGTACGAGGTGAGGTTCTTTATCCTATCAACGTCCGATATGAAAACTCAAAATCGTTCAAGAGTTATGTGGGCTCTGCGGGTGGGTTTACCGAACAGGCCAATACCAAAAGGGCCTATGTTGTATATGCGAATGGTGAAGTGGATAGAACGAAAAAATTTCTCTTCTTTAAGAATTATCCTGACGTAGAACCGGGCTCAACGGTTATCATTCCACCTAAAGAAGAAAAACAAAAAATGAGTACTGCAGAACGTGTCACTGTACTATCTACCATCGTTTCCCTTGCAGCTATTGTAACCAACACGATATTCCAGATCCGACGAAACTAATCACCAAACGAAAAGGGAATCCGTTCTGAATTCCCTTTTCTTTATATAATTGAATGTATTTCTGTTTAAGACACTAACTCAGAAACTTTTCCTTCTCCTTTTGGTCTGGTTGGAGTTTCATTCAGGTATTCTTCCAGCGTAAATTCGTCAACCTGAATAGCATCATTCCTGGCGATCTCGGTTTTCTTAACAAGCTCAGCTTCTTCGCTTGTGATCACTCCTTTTTCAACCGCTAGGTCAGCTATTTCCAGATAAGGTTCCTTGGGCAGTTCTTTAGCTTTTGTGGCTTTATAAAGCTTTTTAAAGACAGGCCAGGCTTCTTCATTTAACTTCATGGTATATTCATATCGACCCAATGCAGATTCTTTGTCTTTTGGCAGATACATTCCATAGGTGATATGATCTCTGTCATCACCTCTTACCTGCATAGCCTGTGCTACCTTGTGTCCAAGTTTATCTGACGGGTACGTTCCGATCGGATTCAATCTTCCCCATACTCCAACCAATCTAAACAGCCAACTCAAACCGGGTACCTTGATCTCTCTTAAAATCCCTTCAAAGGCTTGCTGGATCTTAAAGAAACTGTACTCCATTGCCCACTCAAAGTAAGCTCTGTCTGCCTCTCTGCGTCCTTCAGCTTCAAACCGCTTCAGGGTTCCTGAGGCCAGATATAAATAGCTGAGAATATCGGCATAGCGTCCGGCAATTTTTTCTTTCATTTTCAAAGCACCGCCATATGAACCCAATGCAAGGTCTGCAAAGAATGCAAAGGAAGCGGATGCCCAGGATAGTTTCCTGAAGTATTTTGAGGCCGGTCCGCTAACAGGTGAACCGGCGAGCCTACCCCTTGTCACACTAAGGATAATGGACCTGAACATATTTGTGACCACATGTCCGATGTGTTTCCAGAAATTATTATCAAATTTATTGACATCCTTGTTCATAAGGGCATCGATCTCATTATAAGCATATGGGTGACATCTGATCGCACCCTGACCGAATATCATGAGAGTTCTGGTGAGAATATTTGCCCCTTCCACGGTAATGGCAATTGGAAGAGCCGTATAGGTGCTTGCGAATATATTTCGTGGGCCTCTTGAGATACCCGCTCCACCAACTATATCCATTGCATCATTAGCGATCTCCCTACCAAGCTCAGTAAAGTTATACTTGGCAATAGCTGTTACCACAGCTGGCTTCTGACCTCTGTCTAGCCCCCCGGTTGTATAGCGCCTTGCGGCTTCAAGCAGGTAAGTATAACCTCCGATGCGAGCCATCGGCTCCTCAATACCCTCAAATTTACCAATGTTGAGCCCAAATTGTTTCCGGATGGCAGCATAAGCCCCGATGGCTCTGGTTGCCACTTTGGAACCACCTGCACTTTGAGCCGGAAGGGAAATACCACGTCCAACCGCCAAAGATTCCATTAACATTCTCCACCCATTGCCTGCTCCATCGACTCCTCCAATAATTGAATCAACTGGAATTATGACATCCTTACCATCGATCGGGCAGTTATAAAATGGAATTCCCAGTGGATCATGTCTTCTGCCAAGCTGAACCCCTTCTGTATCAGACGGGATAAGCGCACAGGTAATACCTCTGTTTTCCTTTTCTCCGATCAAATGATCAGGATCCTTCAGGTTAAATGCCAAACCTATTACCGTAGATATAGCTGCCAGAGTGATATACCTCTTTTCAAAATTCATTCGGAGATAGAGCTTTCCATCTTCTCCTTTGAATACAACGCCTTCCGAACGCATACTTCCGGCATCAGAGCCTGCGTTTGGCTCAGTAAGTCCAAAACATGGTATTTCCTTCCCGGTTGCCAATCGAGGCAAATAATGGTCTTTTTGCTCTTCGGTTCCGTAATGCAGCAGAAGTTCAGCCGGACCTAAAGAGTTCGGAACCATGACCGTAGTAGCCAGGGGGCCGCACCGGGAGGCTAATTTGGCTACAATGGCACTATGAGCAGTAGCAGAGAATTCGAGTCCGCCATATTTTTTAGGGATGATCAAACCAAAGAATTTTTCTTTCCTCATGAATTCCCAGACCTCATCTGTAAAGCCTTTTCTAACCATCACATCCCAGTCCGTAACCATTTCACAAAGCTGTTCAACAGGTCCGTCCACATAAGCCTGTTCTTCCTCAGTAAGTTCAGGATAATCCTCCTCTAAAATACGTTTCATATCCGGTTTACCAGAAAAAAGTTCACCTTCAACCCAAACGTTTCCGGCTTCGATCGCAGTTTGCTCTGTTTCGGAGATCTTTGGTAGAAAGTTGATAGCATCCAGCAGTTTCATAAGAGGTCCGCTCAAAACCAACCTTCGAAGCGCTTTCAAATTGAATACCAAAACAAAAACCGTATATGCTATAAATAACCATACAGGAGCATTCAGACCCGCTAAACCAGCATAACCGGCTATCGCCCAAAGCCATAATGGAGCACCTGTAAAACCCAGCACCATTAAGATCAATAGGGTTGATCCTATCGAAGCCCATAAAGGCACCTCAGCAAAAAATCCAAGTATTTCAGTAATAGCTTCCATGTTATTCTCCATTTTTTAAGTGACCGCAGCACGGACCAAAAATCCCTGTATTATGTGCTCGATCGAATATTCAATAAATTGTTCTTTGTTTATACGACTGTCTAACCTGCCATTGGAAATCACAGACACGACACCATGTAATTGAGCCCATATCGAATAGGCTGCAATCAAAGGTTTTTCCACATCCATCTGCCCATTCTCTACACTCTCCTCAATGGTTTTAACCAAAAGTTCATAAGCACGTCTTGCCTTTCGGAATTTCTCCTTAGGATATCGTGCCATCGAATCAGACTTCACTTTATAAATGATCTCATACTTTTCAGGAAATTTCAGTCCAAACTCAACATATCCTCTTATGATCGCCTTGAACCGATCGATACTGTTTCCTACCGGTAAGGCTTTTCCTTCTATATATCGGCTGAGATCCTCCACAGATTCTTCGATCAGGGTATGCAACAAATGGTCTTTATTTTCAAAGTAAAGGTATATACTTGTCGCTGTCACCCCAGCCTTTTTTGCGATCTTACGCATGGATAATGATTTATATCCATCCTTAAACAGCATTGACCGGCTGATTTCTAATATTTCATCTCGCAGAGGTTTTACTTCGCTCATTTCCTGATTTTGGTTAACAGTGTTAACTGATCTAATTTAACCAATCCAAAGCGAAAATCAAGAGTGGGTTCAAATTTTATGATTTGAAGAGCCTGAACCGATCAAATTTTGAAAGAGAGGTATTTGATCGTCTTACCTTTTTGGATATGCATATTCTCGTAGTAGGTTATTATCGACAGTTTTGGATCATCCGGCCGATTTTTGTGAACATCAGGTTCATCCATGATAAGCTCAAGTCCCTCTTTCTCTATGACCTCTTTGGTATATTCATACAGGATATCGCTATCAGTTTTGAGATGAATGATAGATCCCGGCTTCATGACCTTTCGGTACAGCTTAAGAAATTTCGGATGAGTAAGCCGTTTTCTCTTTTTCTTAATATAAGGATCTGAGAATACGATCCAGGCCTCGTCAACCTCATTTTCTCCAAAGTAAAGGTCCAGGTGATCGATAAAGGACCGGAAATACCTAACATTATGCAATCCTTTTTCAAGGGCTTCCTTAGCTCCAACCCAAAGCCTGTTACCTTTAACATCCAATCCCACATAATTTTTGTCTGGCTCTATCTGAGCAAGACCTATGGAATATTCCCCCTTCCCACATGCAAGTTCCAAAACAATAGGTTGGGACTTGTCAAATACTTTAGAGTTCCACTCTCCTTTTGGTGGCGGATTATCCTTACTGAATTCTGTGTATACCAACGTGTTTTCGAGATTGGGTAACTCTTCCATACGCTGCTCTTTGATCTTGGGCATAGGTAATGAGAGGCTATAAAATTTGAATTATGTGCGTTTACAATTTATGGAGATAATCGTTTTATATCCCACTTATTCCCTACTCTTTCAAATTTGATCCGATCATGAAGTCGACTTCTTCTCCCCTGCCAAAACTCAATAACTTCCGGTTTTATCCTATATCCACCCCAGGATTCAGGTTTTGGAACATTACCCTCCGAGTATTTTTCTTCAAGCTCTTCAAACCGCTTTTCAAGAAATTTTCTGTTCGGAACCACTGAGCTTTGATTTGAAGCCAGTGCCCCTATCTGACTTTTATATGGCCGCTGTTTAAAATACTCCTCACTTTCTTCCTGAGATAGTTTTTCAGCAGTCCCTTCAATACGAACCTGCCTTTCTAATTCAAGCCAAAGGAAACACAAAGCCACATTGGGATTCTGTTCCAGTTCATTTCCCTTATCACTTTGCTGATTGGTATAAAAGACAAATTCTCCATTTTCTATACCTTTTAGAAGCACAACCCTTGAATGAGGCTTGTTGTTTGCATCAACGGTTGAAAGAGTCATAGCATTCGGTTCAGGAACCTCTGCCTTCATAGCCTCTTTCATCCAGGATTCAAATTGTTCAATGGGATCCGAACTAACATCAGATTCATCAAGGGAATGTTTGCTGTAATCTTCTCTTAACTTTTGAAGCTGTTCTTTTTTCATTTTATCCTAACCAAAATATTCAGGTTCGTTACCCGGTTTCCATTTTATGTTACATCCAATACTTGGGATCTGTTTATCCTCAGAAATGGTATTACCTTCCAGAACAGCATCCAGAGCTTTCCGAAGATCTTTACCTGTAACCGGCTTGTCATTTTTGGGTCTGCTGTCATCGAACTGACCCCGGTATACTAACTTTTTATTCTCATCAAATACAAAGAAATCAGGAGTGCAGGCAGCCTTATACGCTTTTGCCACCTCCTGAGTCTCATCATACAAATAGGGAAAGGGATAATTCTTTTCAGCCATTTTTTCCGGGGAATCCTGTGGATATTTATCTACATCGTTCGAGCTGATTGCAATAAACCCAATTCCTTTTGAAATATATTCATTGGCTATATTAACAAGCTCATCTTCAATATGAAGCACATAGGGACAATGATTACAAATAAACATGATCACAAATCCCTTACTTTGGTTGGTGTAGGTTAGAGACAGGTTCCCTCCATTGACACTCTCAAGATTGAAATCAGGAGCTTTGATTCCGAGTTCCAGCATGGTTGATGGTGTTGCAGACATTGTATTACTGAATTTTGTTATGTTATCATTATAACTTCAAAATGTTAATACCGTTACAAAGATATCGAATGATGGAGACAAAATTATATTCGATATAATTTTGAATTACTATCATCTACTTAAACAACATGCCTGCGTTCTTAATTCATAAATGAGTGATCACATAGTATATTGATCAATGATCATACTCATTCTTCATGAAGAAGATTTGAAGCAAAAGAATGCCCGCCCATTTAATAAAATGAACGGGCATTTTTAAATGTCTTGTGTTCAGTTCAACCCCAAAACACCTGTACCCTGCTCAAAAATGATGTCTACAGGGATATTCTGTTCAGATAATTTTTGCAATGACGATTTTAGTTGCTCTGTTTCAACTGCATACTTTTTCACAAATGAATCCACAGCATTGTAGTCACCATTTCCCTGAAGAGTCAGGATCTTTTCTGATAAGGAAGCAACCGCTTCATCAACCCGGTCAAAATTTATGCGGTAGGTTTCAGTTTCCTTATCGTAATCGAATGCACCCATTTCCTGGAAATAATTGAACCGAATTAGGTTTGCTCTCCCGTGGGCGCTCGATGATCCAAATCGTATAGACCTGAATATACTGGCAAGAAAGGTAACATAATCTTCTTCAGGACTGCCATTATCTATCATTCCTTTATCTCTTAGAGCATCCACCATATACAGTCCCAGCACATCAGCTTTTCCTTCTTCAAGGGCTGAGGCGTGGTTTCTCAGTGCTTCTCGCACTGTTCCGCTACCATCAATGGTGTTCTTGATCCCCAGCCCATGTGCCACCTCATGGAACATCGTATTACCAAAAAAGGCATCAAAACTAATATATTGCCTTTGGCCTTCAGCGATCAGTACTTCTGATATGGGAATCAGGATCTTATCATATTTTGCACGCATTGAATTCTTGAGCTGCAACCGACGGGTACCTTTTGCCAGTTGAACCTCTTCATCATTTGGTAAATTAATGGCTATGGTCTTTGAACCAGCATTCGCATCCCCTGCATAGTATACTGCATCGTAAGCATTCAGGTCCGAATCACTTCCCGGTGTCTCAGATTTATATTCCTCAGGAACGGGAAGACCTCGCTGTAGTTCAGGCAATACATCAGCATATTTCGAAAGTCTGTCACTCCAGGATTTATCTTTTATAAGTACAAAAGCTTCATGTGCCGCTTTATATCCAAAAAGTTGATCTTCGTAGGTCTCAATTGGACCAATGACCAATTCAATGGTATTATTTTTCATGTCCATCCATGCCAGGTCACTTTCCTGATATTCATCGTTTAGCAAAGCTTCTGCCCTTAGTTCAAGATAGTTCTTAAAACCGGCATCTTCTGCCATATCAGCAGCCTGTTGTAATAATTCTGCAGCCCTTTCATGCTCATTAGCGAAAGCCTCGTGATACGGTATTGTAATAAGGTTCCCATCGCCATCTCGACGAACCAGAGTATACAGGTCATCCTTGGCTTCTGAATCCCATGCTTCAAACTCTGCAGTCAGCATGTCATCAGGATAAAAATTAGCGCCGGCCGGCTTACTCCCCACACCCGCAATGAATGGCTCATTCCCATTCAGGCGATCCCATGGGCCATAATTGATCTCTGCAAATTGCTGTTCTTTTTCATCCAGTTTTGAAAGCAATTCCTCTTTATCTCCGTAGGCTTGCAGCCAGAATACTTTCTCCATCTCCTTAGCGGCTTCAATAAGCAGAGGGATCATTTGTTTTTGATTTTCAGTCAGTTCAGACAGATCTGCATCTAATGTGAATGAAGTATATTGATCAAGCCTGTCCTCGATACTCATGGATACTTCTTCTTTTTGCGTGATGCATCCCGATACCACCATTACCATTATTATCACTGTGATAGGGACTCTTTTTAAATTTTCCATACTTACATGGTTTAAAGGTTAATTTGAAGTTTCAATTTCGGAATGCATTCTAAATTCATCCCTTAAAATATTTCTATTTTTTAGTTCGGTAAGTATCAGTTCTGTCACATCACTTTGGAAAGGGAATTCATATCGGATATCCAGCACGTAAGCCTTTACTTTTACCTTCAGGATAAACCGGCGTTCATGCATTTCATTTTCCGTCATAATGCTTATTGGCTTCTTCATATAAACATATTTTGAAGAAATAACAGCTTTGTAAGCTATCTGCTTAACTTCCTCAACCGGGCAATCAGCCGGTAAATATATATTAGTGACAACTAAACAATCCAAAGCTCCGGAGTTTGCGTTGGAAACAGCCGTACGGATCAATTCACCGTTAGGTATAGTCACTACTGAATCACCGGGGGTCACAATTCTGGAAGACCGGAGGCCGATCTGCTGTACTTCCCCATAATGGTCCTGGAATTGAATCTTATCCCCAACCTGAAAAGGCCGATCCAGGATCAGCATGATACCTCCGAAAAGGTTTTTCAGCACATCCTGCGAGGCAAGTCCAACCGCTATACCTACCGATGCCAACACCGTGATCACAGTTGCATAAGGTGGTTGTATGATTCCCGCAATAGCAATGTAAATTGCTGCCGTCCATATAAGCACCCGGGCGATCGGAACCATCCGCTTTATCTTCAGGCGATATTTTGAAGTTCGTTCGGAAAAATTATCCAGAATCGCACTTAAGAAGGTTGTAAAATAGTATGTTATAACAAAAAACAAGATGATCAATACCACTTTTTGCCAGGATATTACTTCCTCAAGCTGTGCAATAGCTTCTCCACTTTCGGATGAAAATGTTGTGGTATCTGATTCAATAGTATTTGGTTGCAATGCATTGGTTAATGAATCCAATCGCGATAATCTTACCTCAAGCAGTGAATCCACTCTTTTTGAGATAAGGATCTCTGTATTCTTATCCAGCTGTTTAACAGAATCAGCGTTGGCGGTAGTATCAGCCTGCTGATATGCATATATGGGCTCTGCTATGGTCAAACTCATGAGTACCATTGTAAAAAGGCTAACCAATATTTTCAGCTTTTTCATCTCCATAACCATCAATGTATAAAGTTAGCTTCTTTGAGAACCCTTACTACTTGCCTGTAGATCAGATGATTTAGTATATACCCTTCATTGCCCTCAACCAAAATTGAACTGGAAGCAAGCCTTGAAACCGTAAGTCTGCTTTCACTTAAAGGCTGATGCATAATTTTACTCAGGTCTTCAGGATATAACGAGTCATGTAATACAAATGCGGTCAGTGCAAACAGGTCAGAGCTATCAAGATTCTCAATCCGGTCGATTGAACTGAAATTAAATGGTTTTATATAAAAGTGGGTATCATCAAATTCCTTAATGGAACGGATCCAATAGATCATGGCAGTAGATGGGTTACCCTCAGATAACTTAGAGAGTTTTTCAAAAAATGTATTTCTCAAATACTCCTGTGTTTTTTCTTCATCATCCAGATTCTTTTTAAAAGCCCTGCTTTTTTTGGACGATTCATCCGGAAGAAATCTCAGATCGTATCCGCTGGCATTATGCCTTCTGAGAATTAGTTCCTGAATCTGTTCCAAACTCAGGTTGTCCGACTCTGCCGCATGTGTAAAGTAGTTGGATATATTGAGTACTTTATTAAGGTATAGCCAGCCATAGCGGGTACAACTTACCATCCACAGAATTTCTTTGTTAGTCTCTGAGATCAGGTACAGGAGTTCTTCAATTCCTTCAAATCCCGATATGCTCCTTATGTAGCAATCCTGAATATTCTCAAGTATGACCACCACTCTTTTTTTCTTACGTCTTATTGCCTCGATCAGGTCTTGAGTTTTTTCAACATCACTGACCTTCAGAGCCGTGGCTATTTGGCTTATGATCTTATGCTTATCAGCTACTGTGCCCTCAAACTTTACTTCAATGATATCGTTCTTGTTTAAGACCTCATCTTCTATCATTTTGATGAATAAGCTCTTACCGCTTCCTTTTTCACCGACCACAGCAAAAGAGGATGGAAAGTTATTCTGCCACAGTTCGTAACCCTTTTTAAAATTATCAAACTGGGTAGGTCGCCGGATGAAAAAGCGGGCATCCACTTCTTTATGGAAATCGAATAAACGCCGGTAAATGAATGGAAGCTTAGCGATCTTTTCATCTGTCTCTGAGAGAAAAGTAGCCAGATCGACCTTGGTACTTTCAAGATCGCCCTTCTTTGTAAATCCCAGGAGATCTCTTACTGTTACAATGTATGAGCTGATCTTCTTGTGGCAAAACCGGTATAAGAGCTCCAAGCGATCCACAAACCGTGCCCAGATCGCTTGCGCCTTCGATTTCCAGTCGACCGCAGTCTCTTTAGCCTTATATTGCGCCCCGGCCATTCTGACGTCACTTACATCTTGTTTATCAAGCAAATTGGCTAATTTTGTGAAAGCGGTATTTCGCTGCTCATTCAGTTTCCTGACCAAATCCTGCTTACGAGAAGAGACACTTTCCTTTAATTCGTCAAGTTTATTCCTGGCTCGTATCAAGCCTTCTTTGGCGACTTCTACAGGATCTTCTTCATCCGATTTTTTAACCTCACCCGATATTTCAAGATTCGTGATTATGATCTGTTGGATCTCGTTGATCTCTGCGGATACTTTTGTTAGGAATTGTTCAGGTTTAATCTCCTTTGGAACAAATTGATTTGTGATCTGATTGTTTAAAACCCGCTTAACAAGTGTTTTCCACTCTACTTCCTCAAAGTCAAAAGATGGCGGGAACACTGCCAGGTCGAGTTTTTCCACTAAAATAGCTTTATCAGGCAACCCATTGGTCCATTCCTGAATAGCTGAAGTAAAGCGATCCAGTTTCGTACTGAGTTCAGCTTCCTCAGTGGCTTCACTGATTGGCCTGATGAGCTTATTTTCAATAAACTCTTGTATCTGATCCCTTTTCTCACTCCGTCCCCTTACAATATCTTCTGCTTTTTTAGCATCCTCATCATTTTCCTCAAATAGATGAATTGTTGACTCCAGTAATTCAGACAACTCATTCATCGGGTCAGAAATGCCAGCATCAAAAAATTGTGAAATGGAATCTGAGAACCCATCGATCCTTTCCTTTACTTGTTCGTAAAGTTTTACGAATTCTTTGGAAAGGGTCAGCTTATTGGCAAGGGCTAACTTGAGTTCCCGCCAATTCTCAGACCGACTTTCATAATTTTGTCTGATCTGATTTTCTTTACGGTTGATCTGAATATCTGAAAAATCATCACCACTCATTTCAATGGTTCCTACAAGCGAAAAAGCATTCGAGATCTTATCCTGCTTTTGTCTTAAACTATCTTTGAGATACCCCTTGTGGGCTTTAAGGATATTATCAACCTCCTCGATAGCCTTTTCAAAAAAGATCTCGATGTCTTCCTCGTTGGGAACCGTTAACCTTTGATCATCCGATTTATCTTCATCAACGTTGTTTACTTCATCCCCATCCCCTTTCTGTTCATTGATCAGTTGAAAAAGGTTGTTTGAATGTAATATCCGGGCTTCAACTTCAAGTAGGATATTACATTCAATTCTTCTTAGTTCATTATCCCAACTTCTAATCCATTCATCCAGATCTAAAAAATGAAACTTCACAATAGATCGAACGGGAACCGTTTGCTTCCAATCTTGAGATGGGTCATTTTCATTTGACCTAAAGAGTTTTGATAACCCTGCCAAATACCCTCGCCAGGCTCTTTTAACAAATTTATTGGTTCTTACAAGAAATCGGTCATCTTTAATACTTTTGAACCGCTCTTCTTCCTGAACCAACTCTATACTCTCCGGCAGTTCTTCGGCAATATTATTTACAGCCTCAAGCCAGGGTACCGGAGAATCTTTCCCTGTGTTAGCGTCCTCTTCATCTGATGATTTCTCAGTTGGCTTGATCTTAAGAAGCAGATCGTTGAATGCTTTTTCCGATTCCCCTTTTTTCAGCCTTTCCAATGATAACTTAAGCAGCTCTTTAAGCTGTTGAGCATCTTTATCAAGCTGGGTATACAATTCGTTCTCAATATTCTTGAGCCATTCCCCGTTAAGCTGTTTAAGTAAGGTATCTCTGGAGATATCAGGATCCATGCGTTTGATGCCCTGCTGAATGAAAATTTTACGTAAAATCAGTAGTCCAATATAGCTCATATTGTCAAATTATCATATGATGCTATGTTGTAATGACTTAAATACACTTTATCCTTTTTTCCCAACTCTTTCAATGGTTTAAAGAATATCTTACATTAGGAACATCATCTATTTAGGCTCTAAACTCTTTCACATAATTAACCCCGGCAATAAAATGCGCACAAAATATACTGTTCACGCGCTTGCTTTGTTGTTCATTTCGTTGGTAAGCACTGATCTACTTGCTCAGAATGTTCTTGATAGGGTCTCAAATACCGGACGCAGCGATGGTTTAGGATATGTTGTCAGATACCATCTTTCTGCCCCTGTAGATTCTTTCGAGATCATTCAGCCTGCAAACGACCTTATACAAATGGTCTTGTATGATCAGGATCTAGACACGACCGGACTACAACTACCCGAAAGAAGTGAAAAATTGAGAGAAGTTCGCCTTTATGATCTTGATTATGGCTATGGTGTGGATATTTATCTGGATGAAAACGCATATTATAAAGCCAAAGCCTATAACGATAAAAATGGAAGTGATATCCTTGTTGCTCTCACTCGCTCATCCAAAGAAGAAATTGAACGGCATTCCCAACAGTTCATTGCAAGAAATTGGTATGAGGAGATCATTGGTGAAGACCCTCTGGATGTTTCTACAAATTTGATGGCCTCAAATGGTTCATCCTATAGCAATGTAAAGAATAAACTTAAATTTGATAAGGTTGTCATAGACCCCGGTCACGGCGGGTCAGATCCGGGGTCGATCGGGTATAAAGGAGTAAAAGAAAAGGATATCACTCTTGCCGTTGGGAAGAAACTTGGCGAATACATCAATGAACATATGCCAGATGTTGAAGTTGTTTATACGCGTGAAGATGACAGTTATCTTGGCCTTGCAGAGTTGGGACATTTTGCTAATCTGGCTGAAGGAGACCTTTATGTATCCATTCACTGTAACTCATTTCACAACCGGCATGTAAACGGTACCGAGGTTTACTTTTTGGGACTTCACAAAAGTGATGCAGCATTTGAAGTAATGAAGCGAGAGAATAGTGTGTTCAAGGAAGAGGTCAATACGGATCTGTCAGAAGAGGATCTGCTTGTTTATGAACTGGCACACAGTGGTTTTATTTCCACGAGTGAAAAAATTGCATATATGATCGATGATCAGTTCAAGAATCGCGCCCAACGGAAATCCAGGGGAGTCAAACAAGCAGGATTCCAGGTATTATTTGAAGCTTCCATGCCTGCTGTTTTGGTCGAACTCGGTTTTATTACAAATCCTGCAGAACAACGGTTCCTAACCAGTGATTATGGTCAGTCCATCATGGCTTCTGCCTTGTTCAGGGCTATCAGAGACTACAAAGTTGAATATGAAAGTAAGCAGGCATATAACACTGCTTCAAATTGATAATATAGTACATGTCTAAACCTTTAGTGATCGGAGTTGCCGGCGGTAGCGGATCCGGTAAAACAACCGTTGTCAATTACCTTTGTGAAGAATTTTCTACCGATAACATCCTGCGAATTGAGCATGATTCCTACTATCGTGAACTGGGACATCTTCCTTTTAATGAACGGGTAAAACAAAATTTTGACCACCCGGCCTCATTGGAAACAGAACTAATGATCCGCCATGTTGAGGCACTTATGGAGGGATACCCCGTTGAAGTACCGGTATACGACTTTGAACTTCACACCCGTAAGGATGAGACTATTACAGCAACCCCTTCGGATGTAATTCTGATCGATGGAATTTTGATATTTTCTGAGCCGGATCTTCTGGATCTGATGGACGTGAAGATTTTTGTGGATACTGATGATGATGTCCGCCTGTTGCGCCGCTTACAGCGCGATATTGAGGAAAGAGGCCGAAGCCTGGAAAGTGTATTAAGCCAATATGAAAAATTTGTACGCCCCATGCACCTTGAGTTTGTTGAACCAAGTAAACGATATGCCGATATCATCATCCCTCGCGGTGGTAAAAACAAAGTGGCTCTTGAAATGGTTACGGCTTTGATCCGGGGAAAAATGCGATCCTGACCTTTTTACATTTCGATCTAACTCGTGCCTACTTATTTGTCTCAATTTTCTTCTCAAGCCTTTCAATACCCTCAAATACCAGATAAGGTCTTACCTTAGATTCTACTTCCAGAATTGAGTTAATAACCGTAGCATCACCCCCGGTGATGAATAAATCAAAATCTCCAAACTCTTCTTCATATTTATTCAAAAATCCAAGAATGCCCATTTTATAAAAGCCGGCCTGTCCCCATTTTATTGAATCTATTGTACTTTTACCCGGCCACAGTTTTGGGATCTCTAACTCAACAAAAGGCAGTGCCGGTGCTTTTTGGCTTAACACCTCTGAAAATCCCCATAAACCCGGAATGATAACCCCACCATGATAGACATCGTCCTGGTCCATGAAGTCAATGGTAGTTGCCGTTCCGGCATCAATAACAACCACAGACTTATTGGTTTGATTAGTGGCTCCATAACAAGACAAGAACCGATCGATCCCAAGACTTTTTGGTGTTTCATAATTGAGAAGATCACGGGGAATATCGGAAACGGTGACTTCAAGTGTCTTGTGCTGATCCAACTCTCTTATAACTGCCTCAGACACATCATCACGAACACTCGCAATAACTATTCGATCAAATGAATCTGGGTGTTTTTGTATCCAGTTTACTAACTCTAAGGCTGTAAACAATCGTTCATCTGTCAGGACCATCCATTGCGTACCTTTTTTATAAGCTCCTTTTATGGTAGAATTACCTATATCCAGGTAAAGTGTTTTTTTTGAGGTATCCGAATCGATTTTACTCATCTTTTTGTAGTACTTTTAAACAAACAATTTAAAATAAAATACAGTATTAAAATGGATCTTAACTCAAAAATTGCCATTGTTACAGGTGCAAGCAGCGGAATTGGGGCTGAATTTTGCAAAATGCTGGTAGAAAACGGGTCTACAGTATATGGCCTTGCACGAAGCAAAGATAAACTGACCAAACTTAAAAGTGATCTTGGTGAACAATTTAATCCAGTCACAATGGATATTACCAATAATGAATCACTGGAAAAATGGGTCAATAAAACCTTTGATGCAGACCATCAACCCGATATTCTGATAAATAATGCCGGTGTCATGTATTCTGCCAATGTTGATGATACCACGCTGGAACAATGGCATACAATGATCAATGTGAACCTGAATGGAATTTTTTATCTCACACGCCTCATTGTTCCATTGATGAAGGAAAATGAAAATGTATGCCATATCATAAATATCTCTTCCATTGCTGGTATCATGGGCAATCCTACAATCTCAGGTTATAATGCCAGTAAATTTGGGGTCAGGGGGTTCAGTGAAGCACTTTTCAAAGAACTGCGATATGATGGGATCAAAGTAACCTGCGTCTTTCCAGGTTCTATTGATACTAATTTGTTTGAAAAGATCGATGGTGTTGAAAATCATCCAAATATGATGAAGACCACCGATATTTCAAATACTGTTAAATTTCTGTTGGAAACGGATGATAATTACCTGATCAATGAGATCACGATGCGGCCACTTAATCCTAAGAATCCAGATGCTGAAGAGTAAACACTATATTTACCTTTTAATGAAGCGAATAACACCCTTGCTCACTTTTCTGGTGATCTTGGTTTTCAGCGGTTGTTCAAGTCAGGGCTCACCGGAAAAACCAGATGATCTGATTCCCGAGGATCAGTATATCGACCTGCTCATTGAAATGCAGCATATACAGTCATATAGGAATGCTGAACCGGATAGTGTGAACGCTGACTCCCTGAAGGAAGTGGTCTTTAATTCCTATAACGTAACTGATTCACAGTTCCTGGCAACGCACAAATACTATCAATTACAGCCAGATCTACATCTGAGGCAAATCGATTCTGTTTTGAAAAAACTGGATAATGAAGAGCTTAGAATTCGTGCTTTTATCGACTCAATCCAGTCCCTAAGGCAAAAGCGTGATTCACTACAGACTCCTGACAGTTTGGATCAACAAAATTCATAGCTCTCAGTTGACCGTATAACATCCGGGTTTGGTATTTACAGTGGTTACTTTTTCCTCCTTTATAAGGTGGCGTAATATTTGATCTACTTTTTCTCTCTTAAGGCCCGTTTCCATGACCAATTCTGATATATTTTTTATTCCGTCAGTTAACAATTCCTGAATTTTGAGAAACTCCTCATTTGTTGGTGGAGCTGATCTGGAGTTACGACTTTTCAAACAATTATCACAATGCCCACAAGAGGCAGCATTCAAGTCACCAAAGTAACTTCTTAAATACACTTCTCTACACCGGGAGGTATTAACATATCCGTGCATATGTTCAAGCTTTCTCAATATGTTATTTCTGTATGACTCTACATCTTTTTTAGTGACAGGAATTTTACGGGTACGGGCTTCTAGTACTTTTACCCTTGTTCTTTCATTATGATATTGGTACTTCAGGATCTTATCATTTCTGCTAAGTACATCAAGGCCCTTGATCAGTGCATTATGCCTGATATCCAGTTTATCCAGAATCAGGTTCTCATCCAGAAATACAGTATCCCTGAATGATTCAGGCCCAAATAATCGCTCTAATTTATCAACAAATTCAGCTTTATCGTCATTATCGGAACGGCTTTTGTAGTCTCTTAATCCATCACTGCTTAGAACAAATTGTAGTTCCAAAGCCGGTTTCATTTCCTCCTGCATACTGAGCACATCGAACTGGTCCATAAGTTTCAGGGCAGATCTCAATTTACCATATGAGATTTTCCCCCTTTTCGACATTGATCTGATCTCAAGTGTCTCACTTTCCTCCATCACTGATCCAACCGCCAAATTGAATGTATCACATAAGATCTGGTATACGTGATCCAGTTCATCATACCCAGGATATCGCTGTTCTATCCGATCAATGGCTTTTGTGTGGTCTGAATCACGAAATAACAGGATCGGGAAGCTTTCCTTTCCATCTCTACCTGCCCTGCCCGCTTCCTGGTAATAGGCTTCGAGTGAATAAGGCATTTCTTCGTGGATCACATACCGGCAGTTGGGTTTGTCTATACCCATTCCAAATGCATTGGTAGCAACCACCAGTGGGGTTTCCCCATTTATCCACCTTTGTTGAATGGATCTTCGTTTTTCGGGATCAATTCCGGCATGATAGGCTTCGGTATTGATCCCTAATTTTGAAAATTGTTCAGCAAGTACTTCACAATTTCTGCGGGTTCCGCCATAGATCAAACCATCTCCTTTCTGTGCAGCTTTTTGAACCGACTGTAATAAAACCTGCTTCTTTTTGGGGGCATGAGTAACCCACCATTTCAGGTTTGGTCTTGAAAATCCCTTAGATATAACTTTGGGCTCGTTAAAACCCAATGAATCGACAATATCCTGTTGAACCTCCGGTGTTGCCGTTGCGGTTAAGGCTATCCATCTGCACTTTTCTGCTATACTTTCAAGAGACGATCTTATTTCCCGGTAAGATGGACGAAAGTCGTGCCCCCATTCACTGATACAATGCGCTTCATCTATAGCTATGAGATCAATATTCAGATTGGGCAATTCTGCCTGCCACAGATCAGTTTTAAGGCGCTCCGGAGCACAATACAATAGTTTATACATTCCGTTTCTGGCATTGACTAGTCTTTGCTCAACTTCATAAGAGGAAATAGTACTATTTATAAATGTAGCTGAGATCCCTTTATCTTTTAGCTGCTGAACTTGATCCTGCATCAATGCCACCAGAGGAGAGATGACTAAGGTCATACCCGAAAAAACAGTTGCCGGTGCCTGATAACACAACGACTTTCCTCCACCTGTAGGAAACAAGACCAGTGTATCAGTACCCTCAATTACAGAGCGTACAACCTCATCCTGGCCTTCCCTGAAACTATCAAAGCCCCAGTACCGTTTTAAACTGTTTTCCGTTTTATTATAGAGATCTTCCAATTGTATCTGTAATTACTTTGGCTCACAAAATACAAAGCCCGCCCGAGACTTCTATAAATTCCCCGAAAATCCTAAACATAAAAAAAGCCGCATCCATAAAATTGGATGCGGCTAAAAGTTTAATTAGGTACTGATAGCTTACCAGTCACTTTTCTTTTCTTCACTCTTATTTGCTGCTAAAGCTTCCTTAATGCTCGGTGGCAGGATTACAGCATCAATAACGTGCACAACTCCATTTGATGCGTCAATATCAGCCATCACTACATTGGCATTGTCTACCATTACATCACCATATTTGATACTTATCGTTGCATTGCTGCCTTCAACTGTACCGGCTTTCATACCATCTTCAAGATCACCGGACATAACTTCAGCTGGAACCACATGATAAGTGAGTACTGCTGTCAGTTTATCTTTATTTTCCGGTTTCAGTAACATTTCCAGCACGCCTTCAGGCAGTGCTTCGAATGCTGCATTCGTAGGCGCAAATACGGTAAACGGTCCATCGCCCTGTAGCGTCTCAACCAGTCCTGCAGCCTTCACTGCAGTAACTAAAGTGGAAAGGTCATCGGTTGCAACAGCGAGATCTACTATATCACTGTCCTGTGCTTTTAAATTTGTCGAAAAGAGTAGGGTTGCAACAATTGCAAATACTCCCGTTAATTTACTTAGTGTTTTCATGTGTCTCTATTTATTTGATGAATAGTTACCGATATAATGCAACTTCAGCACTTTTCATTCCAAATTGAAAATAAAGATCACATTTGTTTCACCAGCATGGATACACTTTTTTTTCCATTCTCTGTCACCTGTTCTGCTACCTGATTGAACCCCAGTTTGTTATGAAAAGCCATGGATAATGGATTCGGCGGTTTTATATTGACCTCACAGGTTACATATTTTTTATCTGAGTTCTCAAAAAGATGGTGATATAAGGCTGTTCCAAAACTTTTACCTCTAAAAGGCTCTGCGATCACAATTCGGTCTACATAATCGAAATTGTCATAATGATTATTAAAAAAGGCATAGTTCAGACTGCCATAATCGAGGCCCGACTGAAGGACGATCATAAAACCTGCAAGTTCATTGTCACTTTCGATCACAAGAAAGGGATCCGCCTGTTTTAAAAAACGATCCATATCAGAAAGCTGAACCTTGCTCACATGAGGAAGAGCTGCTTCATTCAGTTCCAGTACTTTCGGAAGATCACTTTTTTGGGCTAACCTTATCTTCATCACAAAACAGTTGGGATTTGTTATACTAAATGATGAGATTCAAACTCATTTAAATGAATCAAGTATAACGAACTCATGGATTGCAAAAAATCACATTTTCAAATAAATAATTCCTTTACCTACCTGAATTGTGCCTATATGTCGCCCCTTATGAGACGTGTGGAAGAGGCCGGACAAGAAGGTGTTAAAAGAAAACGTGACCCGTTTCAGATCTCTCCGGATGAGTTTTTTGGTGAAACGGATGAACTGAGATCTGAATACGCAAAACTTATAAATGCGAATGATCCAAAGAGGATCGTCACCATTCCTTCTGTATCCTACGGCATGGCGAATGTAGCAAAAAATCTACCCCTTTCAGAAGGAGATAATATCATCGTTGTGGGAGAACAATTTCCAAGCAATGTTTACCCATGGCGAAAAAAAGCTATAGAAAACGATGCTGAGATCATTACGATCAAACCACCCAAAACAACAGAGAACCGTGGCAGAAAATGGAATCAGGAAATTCTGGCTGCTATTAATCCCAGAACCAAATTAGTGGCCGTAGCCAATGTTCACTGGGCAGACGGCACTTTATTCGACCTTAAAAAGATCAGAGAAAGAACCAACGAGATCGGGGCATGGCTTGCTATTGATGGAACACAGTCAGTTGGTGCCTTACCATTAGATATACAAGAAATTAAGCCGGATGCCCTGATCTGTGCCGGATATAAGTGGTTGATGGGCCCCTATAGCATAGGGCTTGCCTATTACGGGCCGGCACTTGATAATGGAGATCCCATTGAAGAAAACTGGATCAATCGCTACGAAAGTGAGGATTTTTCTAACCTGGTAAACTACAACGACCGGTACCAGCCCGGTTCATTGCGATATGAGGTCGGTGAACACAGTAACTTTATCCTCATCCCCATGATGCTGGAAGCTGTACGTCAGCTTAATGAATGGGGGCCCGGGAATATTCAGAATTATTGTAGGAACCTTGTATCTGATGGTATTTCAGAATTAAGGAAAGCAGGTTACTGGATCGAAGAAGAAGGATTCAGAGGCTCACATCTATTTGGAATACGTTTGGGTAAAAATCATGATATGGATATAGTAAAAGGTAAACTCGATAATGAAAATATCCTTGTTTCTTATCGTGGAGATTCAATCCGTGTTTCTCCGAATGTATATAATACAACTGAGGATATTTCCTTGCTCATTAAGTCTTTACTTACATGACCAGCGATCAACAAACACTGCTTATAGATTGTGAGGATGCCAAAGGTCTGATTCATCTCATCACTGATGTCATATATCAGCATGACCTTAACATCATACTGAACAGGGAATTCGTAGAGCACCAAAGCCGGCATTTCTTTATGCGCACGGTTATTGAGGGGGCCTTCGATGCTGAATCATTGATCGCAAAATTAAGACAATACCTACCTGAAAATGCCAATATTCGTTTGAGCAGTCATCGGAATAAAGACATTATTGTCATGGCTACAAAAGAACATCATGTTTTGGGGGATTTACTGATCAGGAATGAATTTGATGAGAATCGAGCTAATATTCAGGCAGTTATTAGTAATCACGAAGAATTACGACATTTTGTAGAACGTTTTGATATTCCTTTTCATGTGATCTCTCATAAAAATAAAGATCGAAAAGTTCATGAAAAAGAGATCCTCGCATTACTTGCCAACTATAAACCGGATTATATTTTCCTTGCAAAATATATGCGTATTTTCACCGCCGAGTTTATTGAGATCTATCGAAACCGGCTGATCAACATTCACCATTCATTTCTCCCTGCTTTTGTTGGAGCCAAACCGTACAAACAAGCTTATGAAAGGGGAGTTAAGATCATAGGGGCAACTGCCCATTATGTAACTGACGATCTGGATGAAGGCCCTATAATTTATCAAAGTACAACCCCTGTAGATCACCGATATGATGCCAATGAAATGGCTCAGGCAGGACGTGAAATTGAAAGTAAAGTAATGGCTGAAGCTGTCAAACTGGTTTTAGATGACAAGGTCTTTATTTATGGCAACAAGACAGTGATATTGGATTGATATTTGAATTGAGCTTTGCTCAAGTTATTGGTACCAAGCTTTAAAAATAAAATAGCGGGTCATTTTCATGAACCGCTATTTTTTGTAAAGAATTTTAGGGCAGGTAATTAGTTATAGGTCAATCTCCACTAACTACGGCCTTCATGTAATCCTTTCTCATTTCTGCAATAGCAGATATGGAGATTCCAACCGGACATACGGCCTCACATTCAGCAAAGTTCGAGCAATCTCCGAAACCTTCTTCTTCCATTTGCTCAACCATAGCTACTACACGATTAGACCGTTCTATCTCGCCCTGAGGCAACTTATTAAGGTGAGCGATCTTAGCTCCGGTAAACAATGAAGCCGATGCATTCGGGCAAGCGGCTACACAAGCACCACAGCCTATGCAAGTTGCATAATCAAATGCTTCATCTGACTTCTCTTTCTGTATAGGTATAGAGTTTGCTTCTACCGCTGACCCTGTTTTTATGGAAACATAACCACCGGCTTCTATAATGCGGTCAAAAGCAGAGCGATCAACCACCAGATCCTTGATGACCGGGAACGCTGCCGCTCGTGGTGGTTCAATGGTAATGTGATCTCCGTCCTTATAATTACGCATATGAAGCTGACAAGCCGCTACACGTTCTTTAGGGCCATGGGCTTGTCCGTTGATCACCAGATTACAGGATCCGCAAATACCTTCACGGCAATCATAATCGAACTCAACCGGCTCTTGTCCTTGAAGTATCAGTTCTTCATTCAGAACATCCAACATCTCCAGGAAAGACATATGTTCGTTTACTGAATCCAATGTGTACTCTTCAAAATGTCCCCTGTCATTAGGGCCATTTTGTTTCCAGTATTTTAAATGAATGGTCATTTCTTTGCTCATAATGTCTTCCTTATTTGTAACTACGTTGTTTTAGCTCAACGAATTCAAATTCGAGATTTTCTTTGTGAAGGGTTTCCTCAAGTTTGCCATTCAGGCCCTTGAATTCCCAGGCTGCTACGTAAGAATAATCTTCATCATTACGTAAAGCCTCACCTTCTTCAGTTTGATATTCTTCGCGGAGGTGACAACCAGCAGATTCTTCTCTGTCAAGGGCATCAACAGCCATCAGTTCAGCCAACTCAAAGAAATCAGCTACCCTTCCGGCAAACTCCAGATATTTATTATAATTATTTTTCTCACCCGGCACTTTTACATCCTTCCAGAACTCCTCACGTAATGCGCGGATCTCTTCAATGGCGGATTCAAGCCCTTCTTTATTACGGGCGATACCGATCTTATCCCAAACGATCTTACCTAAAGACCGATGGAAATCGATGATGGTCCGGCTACCATCAATATTCAGTAGTTTATCGATCTGAGCCTGAGCAGCTGATTCTGCTTCTTTAAAGGCGTCGTGATCGGTTCCATAGCGTTTACCGGGCTCTTGCTTAGCCAGGTAGTCACCAATGGTATATGGCAATACAAAATAACCATCAGATAACCCTTGCATGAGAGCACTGGCTCCAAGTCTGTTGGCACCATGGTCAGAAAAATTAGCTTCACCGGCTGCAAACAGTCCCGGCACGGTAGTTTCGAGGTTATAATCAACCCAGAGCCCCCCCATGGTATAGTGTACGGCCGGATAAATTCTCATTGGCCGCTCGTATGGATTTTCACCTGTGATGTTTTCATACATCTCGAATAGGTTTCCATACTTGGCTGAAATGGTATCTTCTCCATCACGGTTGATGGCATCACGGAAATCAAGGTAAACTGCCAGACCGGTATCTCCTACTCCAAGTCCGTCATCACATACCATCTTCGCATTACGGGAGGCAACATCTCGAGGCACCAGGTTACCGAAACTTGGATAGCGTTCTTCCAGGTAGTAGTAACGCTCATCTTCAGGAATATCGTTAGGATGACGATCATCCCCTTTCTTTCGCGGAACCCACACCCGACCGTCATTTCTCAAACTTTCCGACATCAGGGTTAGTTTGGATTGATAATCTCCGGAAACCGGAATACATGTTGGGTGAACCTGAACGTAACATGGATTTGCAAAAGCAGCGCCACGTTTGTGAGCCCGCCATGCTGCAGTTACGTTTGAATTTTTAGCGTTTGTAGATAGATAGAATACGTTTCCATACCCACCGGTAGCAAGCACCACCGCATCAGCTTCATATCGGCAGAGTTCACCGGAAACAAGGTCTCTGGTGATAATACCACGGGCTTGCCCGTCTATCACAACCACATCAAGCATCTCATGGCGAGGATGATATTTGATATTTCCATTGTGAACCTGACGCATCATTGCTTGATAAGCACCGAGTAACAACTGCTGTCCGGTTTGTCCACGAGCATAAAATGTTCGTGATACCTGAGCACCTCCAAAAGAACGGTTGGCGAGGTTTCCGCCATACTCACGAGCAAATGGAACACCCTGTGCTACAGCCTGATCAATAATTTCATTTGATACCTGAGAAAGACGGTACACGTTCGATTCCCTTGATCGGTAATCACCACCTTTGATGGTATCATAGAACAGTCTCCAGATACTGTCGCCATCATTCGGGTAGTTTTTGGCAGCATTGATACCGCCCTGAGCTGCAATACTATGCGCACGGCGTGCAGAATCCTGAATACAAAAACTTCTTACGTTATATCCTAGCTCAGCAAAGCTGGCTGCTGCTGCTCCACCGGCCAAACCGGTACCAACCACAATGATCTCAAATTTTCTTTTATTATTGGGCGACACAAGTTTGATGTCCTTGATGTGCTTATCCCATTTTTCTTCTAACGGTCCGCCGGGTACTTTTGAATCTAATTTCATAATGCTAAATCTATATTCGTAATTCTCTTTATGTCCTATTGGTTCAAACTGACCCGCTTACCAGAATGTATAGCGGTATGGAAATGAAGCCGAGCATTAATACTATAGCAAAAATGTATGCTCCGACCTGAACCTTTTTGGATGTTTCACCGTGCTTCATTCCAAGGGATGTAAAAGCACTCCAGGCACCGTGAGACAAATGCAATATGGTGATAGCCAAAACAGCAATATAGCTCAGTGACACTAAAGGCTTATTGAATTCTTCAATGACCAACTTTCTCAGATCTCTCATTTGGGTGCCATCTATAGTGGTCATATATGTTGGACCAAACTTGAAATGCCAGATATGGAGTACCAGAAAGATGAGAATGATGGTTCCGGAAATGATCATACTTTTCGAAGCCAGTGTCTGATGGCTTGGACCACCTTTGGTCTTATAGGTGTTGTAACCTTCAGGACGGGCTTTTTTTCGCTGTCTCCAAATGGAGATACCCAAAATAGCATGATACAGGAAGAAGAAAGCTAATGCGGCCTCGATCACATAAAGCAGAGGCCCTAAACTTTCGAGGGTGTGGGTGTAGAGGTTAAACGCGTTTTCCTCTCCAAAGATCGAGAGGTTACCTGCCAGGTGTCCGACCAGAAATAACATAAGACCAATACCGGTGATCCCTGTCATAACTTTTCGACCTACCTGAGAATTCAGTGCTTTAGTAAATGAAGGCATGAAACTATTACTTAGATATTTTTCAGTTGGTGATAAACAAACAGTATTGAACTTTCTAAGGTTTCAATAAATTTTGAAACTTTATCAAAAAGCTAAACTGCGCTGAGAAAATCGCTTTTTCCTCTTTGAATAACAAGGCAGAATAGGTCTAAATACGGCAACAGGATTCAACTTTGGTGATCACAGAGATCATTCACAGCATTTGTTCCTGCTCACCCTGAATTTTTAGAGTATGTGTGAGAAAGATTTGAAATGAAATTAGGCTGTTGGACCGTTACATTTGGAGCATCAAATACTTACTATTGAAAACCATTGATAAAACATACGAATCTTCCTTCAGGGAGCGCGGCTCCAAGTTCATGGGATATCTTTTCCCGGCTGAAACTGAAGATATCTTTCAAAGCAAACTCGACGAGCTAAAGTCCAAATATCCTGATGCCACCCATCATTGCTGGGCGTGGCGATTGAATCCGGCTCAACCCAAAGAATTCAGTTCTGATGACGGGGAGCCTTCAGGTACAGCCGGACTTCCTATTTTAAATAAGCTTAAATCCTTTGAGATGGTAAATATTGGGTTGGTAGTTGTTCGTCACTACGGTGGCACAAAATTGGGTAAATCCGGACTCATTGAGGCTTATGGTCGCGGGGCGTCATTATGCTTAGAAAAGGCAGAACTATTGGCCATCAAACCTGTACATATGTATGAGATCGTGTACCCGTATCCCGAAGAAAATTCCATCCAGAAATTGATCAATGACTTTGACCTTACAGTGGTTGATTCAGAATACCTGGAAAAGATCACACTTATTGTAGCCTGCCCAAAAACAAAAGCCGGACTTTTTGAAAAAAATATTAGCAGCATGGAACATTTACAGATCCATTTTAAAGCCAAACAGGAAGATTATATCAGGGTTTGATCGCAAGCATCAGGAATTTATATGTTCTTCGAAACGAATTTCACAAAAATGCAGCTTAGTCTGCAAACCCTTACTTTCAAACAAAATTGCAGATCATGAAAATATATACCAAGAAAGGCGACAGTGGTAATACATCTCTCTTTGGAGGGCAACGTGTGTCCAAAAGTTCTAAACGCATTGATGCTTATGGCACAGTTGATGAACTGAATTCAATTTTAGGCATGGCCACATCATTTGGTTTGTCTGAAAAAGGCGCAGAGTTTATTGAAACCGTACAACAGCAGTTATTCATATTAGGAGCCGATCTGGCTACCCCCGCATCCAAGGACGTCCGGATCAACCGGATCAGCCATAATGAAGTGGAGTTTCTGGAGAAAGCCATCGATGAGATGGAGGAAGAACTGGAACCTCTTAAAAACTTTATACTTCCGGGTGGTGCCCAAGCCGGAGCCACACTGCATTTTGCACGTACTATTTGCAGACGAGCTGAACGCATCACGGTTGAATGCCGCCATGAAGAAGAGATCTCGGAAGTGGCCATCATGTACATCAACAGGCTGTCAGATTTTCTTTTCGTACTCGCACGCTTTGAAAATAAAGATGCGGGAGATCAGGAAACTCCGTGGATCCCTGAACGCTCCAAATAGATACAACACCCCTACACTGAATTTTCAATTCTAATAACACTATTTTTATGGCATTAATGATTTCTGTCTCGGGGATTCGGGGCATTTTCGGCACAGACCTTACTCCTCAAAATCTTTCAAAATTTACAGCCGCCTATGGTACCTGGCTCAACGGTGGAACCGTAGTGGTTGGACGAGATTCCAGAGTGACTGGAAAAATATGCGAAGATATCGTTTCAGCAACGCTTGCCAGTGTGGGTTGTGATGTGGTGAAAGTAGGAATTGTCCCCACCCCAACTGTTGCCATGGGGGTTTTAAAACACAAAGCCGCCGGAGGTATTATCATATCAGCCAGTCATAATCCCGCTGAATGGAATGCTTTGAAATTGTTGAACGAAAAAAGTGAATTCCTCGATGCCGATCAGGGTAAACAAGTGATCGAGATCGCAGAGTCGGGTGAATTTGATTACAAATCCTATGACAAGATCGGAACTATCACGGAAGACCACGATCTGTTGGATGATCACATTGATAAGATCCTGGAACTGCCATACATCAAAAAAGAAGAGATCGCTGCAAAGAATTTCTCTGTAGCTGTTGATGCCGTGAACGGAGCCGGATCTGAAGCTATTCCCAGACTTTTGGAACGCCTGGGGGTTAACACCGTTCATAAGATCCACTGTACCCCAAATGGACTATTCCCACACAACCCTGAACCACTGCCCGAACATCTAACTGAGATCTGCGGCTTGGTCAAGGAAAAGAAAGTAGATCTTGGTGTGGTCACAGACCCGGATGGGGATCGCCTCGCACTTGTTGATGATACCGGAAAATTATTTGGTGAAGAATATACTCAGGCAACAGCTTTCGATTTTATCCTTTCCAAGAAACCCGGTGCATGTGCCACAAATCTATCCTCTTCCCGGGTATCAGATGATGTAGCTCGTGAACATGGTGAAAAATGCTATCGATCAGCTGTTGGGGAGATCAATGTGGTGAAAGTCATGCAGGAGCATGATGCTGTGATCGGCGGAGAAGGCAATGGTGGGGTGATCTGTCCGGATCTTCATTACGGCCGGGATGCATTGGTCGGCGTTGCCTTGGTACTTCAATTATTGGCCGAAAAGGGAATGAGTTCTTCTGAATACCGTTCTACCCTGCCTGACTATTATATGAGCAAAAATAAGATTCAGCTAAACGAATTGGGTAAGGATGCTGATGATGTTCTTGAAATGGTCAAAGAACATTTTTCAAGCCTGGATCCAAATACCATTGATGGTGTAAAGATCGACTTTGCAGAAGGCTGGGTGCATCTTCGAAAATCAAATACGGAGCCCATTATCCGTATTTATTCTGAAGGACGCACACCGGAAGCAGCTCAAGCTTTTGCGAATAAGATCTTTGATCTGCTTAAGTAAATTATGCCAGGCCTCAGAACGCAGCTATAACTCAGCGTGTTAAAAACTTACAATTAAAATCAAATTATTGAAGCATGTTGACCTGGAAAGATCTTAAAGAATTTGCCAAGAATGGTAATCCTGAACCGGACCGAAGAGTGGAAAAGACTGCTGAGGAGTGGAAGAAAGAACTCACTGATGAACAATATGCCATCACCCGTTTAAAAGGCACTGAACGTCCGGGTTCCAGTGATCTTTGTTATAAATTCGACCCGGGGATCTATTCATGCGTATGTTGCGGTACGGAACTTTTTGATGCCGGGGAGAAATTCGAAAGTGGTTCCGGATGGCCTTCTTTCACCCAACCGATCAAAGAAAATGCCGTGAAATATGAAATGGACACCTCTCACGGGATGGTTCGTATCGAAGCCTTGTGCAATGTTTGCGATGCCCATTTGGGTCACGTATTTCCTGACGGTCCAAAACCAGGTGGATTGCGTTATTGCATGAATGCTGTGAGCCTGAAAAAAACCGAGGATGCATAATAATTACTGATTGTTATTTCTTATCCCCTGTTTACTTTTGTATTTTCTCGCTCAATTTTCATCAGCTTTTGAATAAATGATCATATCAATGACCGGTTTCGGTCGCGGTGAAACCTCTGAAAATGGGATCACAGCTACCGTTGAAATCAAATCACTGAATAGCAGATATCTTGACGTAAGCACACGACTTCCACAGCGTTTACAAGATAAGGAACTGGAAGTGAAAGAATTAGTTCAGAAATCCGTGAATCGTGGAAAACTCAATATCACGGTAAATGTTTCAGAAGCTGACTCTGCGGGCCCCTCAATTGCAGTAGATACCAATAAAGTTATTGGTTATTCCAAAATTATCAAGGAATTGAAAGAAGCTGCCGGCATAAAAGAACCTGTTACGATCAGAGATATTACTCAGTTCAATGATGTTTTCATCAATAAGGAAGAAGATGAAGCGATACTGGAAGAAAAATGGGAAGTAGCTGAAAAGGCCCTTCAGGAAGCCCTGAGATCACTGCTCAAAATGAGGACACAGGAAGGTGATCAGCTAAAAAAAGATCTGATCGACCGAATCGATTTCATAGACGATAATATTGAGATCATTACTAAAGAGACAAATGGTCGGGCTGAAGAAACCCGGGAAAAACTTTTGGAGCGCATCAACAACCTTATCGATGAAGATAAGATCGACCCTGAAAGGCTAGAGATGGAAGTTGCCATCCTTGTCGATAAAATGGATGTAACTGAAGAGATCGTCAGACTCAGATCACACCTCAAGTTTTTCAAGGAAGCGGTTGAACAACCTGAACCGGCGGGAAGACAGTTGAATTTCTTGACTCAGGAGATCAATCGTGAACTTAATACAATAGGCTCTAAAGCAAACAATTCTGAGATCGCTCAGTATGTGGTAAAGTGTAAGGAAGCCCTGGAACAGATCCGCGAACAAGTCCAAAACGTCGAATGATCTAATTCAAAATGAAAAATTAAAGGTTCAAAATTATCTCTTTATTTTTCATTTTTAATCTTGAATATTTAATTCCAGAATGGCTCAAAAAGGCAAAGTAATCATATTGGTGGCACCCAGTGGAAGTGGCAAAACAACCCTTGCAAGGATGCTTTTTGAGGATTTTGAAAACCTAAAGTTTTCTGTATCAGCAACCACACGGCCACCCCGCGAAGGTGAAAAGGATGGAATTCATTACCACTTTCTTTCCGATGAAGAATTTGACAAAAAAATAGATAGTGGTGACTTTCTGGAATGGGAGGAATTCTATGGCGGAAAGAAATACGGTACATTGCGTTCAGAGGTTGATAAAAAACTAAATTTGGGCTATTTTGTTCTGCTTGATATCGAAGTAAAAGGTGCCGTTAATGTAAAACAGATCTACGGTGATGAATGCCTGAGTTTATTCATTAAGCCACCTTCTATAGAGATCTTGAAACAGCGTTTGACCGACCGAGGGACTGAAGATGATGAAACACTTTCTCTGCGGCTTGAACGTGCAAAAGAAGAACTTACATACGCTGATCGTTTTGATCAGGTAATTATAAATGATGACCTTGAAACGGCTTACAGGAATGTTAAGCAAGCCGTTGTCAAATTCATGAATCAAAACTGATACCATCCATGGCAGTCAAAACATTAGACATAGAGAAACTGAAATTTAAAACAGGTAACAAATATGAGTTACTTGTTATCCTGTCGAAGAGAGCCCGTCAGATAGCTGCTCAGGAAAAATTGGAGCTTGACGAAAAACTGCAATATTTCGAAGGGTTTGAAGAAGAAGACGAGTTTTCCTTCAACGAAGAGCAGGAAAACATTTCAAAAGCCTTTGAGAAATTACCACACGCTACTCAGCGGGCGGTAACTGAAATGGAAAATGACCAGATCTATTACCGTCACCCTGACAAAGAAGACTGATCATGCTCTCCGGTAAACGCATAATTCTTGGTGTTACCGGGGGTATTGCAGCATATAAAGCTGCATTTCTACTTAGAGAATTTCAAAAAGCGGGAGCTGAAGTCCGTGTCACCATGACACCCTCGGCCACCCGCTTTGTTGGTTTAGAGACCTTTGCATCACTATCAGGTCACGATGTGGCTGTTGATATTTTTCCGGGGGAAGGGGAATCCACAGATTGGACGCGGCATATCAATTGGGGAGAATGGGCCGACCTGTTTGTGATCGCCCCATGTACGGCTAATACCCTCGCCAAGGTCGCGAACGGCATTTCGGATAATATGCTAACAAGTACCGTTTTAGCTGCCCGATGCCCCGTCCTCATCTGCCCTACTATGGATGGTGAAATGTATGAAGCACCCGGTGTTTCCAAAAATTTAAAAACGGTCAGACAACAAGGTTATCACTTGTTGGAGCCTGAAAGCGGGTATTTAGCCAGTGGTCTGGAAGGCAAAGGGCGATTACCGGAAATTGAAGCAATTCTCAATAAGGCTTCAGAAATTATAGGTTCTATAAAAGGACCCCTGGAAGGCAAGAAAGTGATCGTCACTGCGGGACCAACCAGAGAGTATATCGACCCTGTGCGATTCATATCAAACCCAAGTTCGGGTAAAATGGGCATTTCTATGGCACAGGCTGCACAGAAACTTGGAGCTGACGTAACCCTTATCCACGGCCCTCTTTCTATTCCAATCCCTGATGGTATTCACACTGAAAAGATCGTAAGCGCTGCAGATCTGTTTGAAGTCGTACAGAATTATCAGAATGCTGATGTCATCATAATGGCAGCCGCAGTTTCTGATTTCACCCCGGCTAAAGTTTATGACCAAAAGGTCAAGAAGTCAGAGGGCGAAGATAGTATCCCTCTTAAAAAGACCCAGGATATTCTGGCTTGGCTTGGGGAACATAAAAAAGAGAGTCAAACCCTGATCGGATTTGCCATGGAAACGGAGGACCTGATCAAGAACGCTACCCAAAAACTTGAGAGGAAAAATGCTGACTTTATCATAGCAAACTCTCTCTCAGAAAAAGGATCAGGCTTTGAATCCGATACTAATAAAGTACATTTATTGAGTACCGACTCAGATAAATCCTTCGAAGGCCCCAAGCAAGATATTGCGATAGAAATACTGAATACGATCTTTAGATAGGTATCGTGTGTTGGAATTTGAGAATTTTAAGGGTTACAGAATTAGTTTCTACAATACAACCTTTCACATCATCCCTAACACAACCATTTGTACACACGATAGGTCTTTGCAATTTTGCATCCTAAAGCTTCCAGACTTCTTCTCATGATCCAGTTCTTTTCACTCACAAACCCACCTTCCAACACTTTTAAGTTTGGATAGTGTTCTATAGTCCACTTAAATCCTTCAATAAAAACCAGAGCTTCCAAACCTCTCCCCCTATATCTGGGATCGGTTCCAAAAGCCAACGGCCGAAATTTGACCGCTCTTTTCTTAAATCCGAACAAGCGGGGCAATTGCCACCATTTTAAGGTGCCACCTGTTTTGGCCGATATTTCATGCAGATCAGGCACACTTACCAGAAATGAAGCCGGTTCACCATCCACAAAGGCGATCGGAGATGTTCCGGGCATCAATACGGGCTTCAATTTCTTAACCATCTGACGGATCGTTTCCTCACTGATCCCAATAAACTCTTCCTCCCTTTCCTGTATGATCTGCTTGTGAAATGCCCGATTGTAGACCTGTCGGATCAATTCTCCATCCCGCATTAAATTCTTTTTGTCAATAGGCCGTATCACAACATTTTCTTTTGATCTCAATCGATCCGTAATTTTCAATAACCGTTCCGGTAGCGGTTGATCCAAATGCAACTGATACATATAGAGGTCATCAAATTTTTCCGGTTTGGTCTGCTCAATAAGCTCTTCATAATATTCCGGGTGATAGAGCATTCCATAAACATTATGATCCTCGAAACCACCGATCAAAACACCCCAGAACGTGTCATTTTCTCCAAAATTGATCGGTCCCCGAAAACCTGCATTGCCTCTTTCACTATGCCATTCTTTTGCAAAATCAATGATCGCTTGTGCCACCTCCGGTTCTTTTTTCATCTCAATGAACCCAATCCCACCAAGTTTTGGGTTATATGCTTTGTCTTTTTCTGGATCTGTGAAGACCGCAAAACGCCCCACTACCTCATTGTCATCATACACCAAAAACCGCTCACATTCTCCTCCTTTTTGGTACCGTTCATTTTTATCGGGGTTGAATACATTTTCAACTTCAAACCTGAATGGCGGTCTATACCACTTATTTCCCTGATTTAATTTTTTGGGGAGCCGGTGAAACTCATCAATCTGTTCTTTTGAAGTAATTTTCCGGACCTGAATTGTCATATCCTTTTATGGCAGAAGTTTATAGATTTTGCGTAAGTTAAATTACTGAAATTTAGATACCAACTACGGTTCATGTTTAGTAAAGAAAACAGCAAAAAGATCATTACAGGCCTGCTATTCGTTTCATGTGTGATAAGTGGGATCATATTAGCTGCTACCCCTGAAAGGGCTGTTTACAGGTTAGAATCGGATCAACAGCTTGATTCGTTGATCAATTCACATTTTAGCAGCTCGCAAATTCTTCCAGGACAGATACGCACTTCCGTTATCAGGATCGATTCAAGTTTTTTCAGGAAGGAGCACCGGGTACGTGTACCAACTAAATTTTCCAAGACACTTTTTCATGTTGACCTGCATCAAAACCTTCAAAAATTTGATGTTGAGGTCCCGGCTATTATAAAATTTCCTTCACGTGATATGCACATATATGTATATCATGAAGATACCGTTATACGAACTATACGTTTGACAAGCGATCCGGAACTCGATTCTCTATCCACTCAATGACTCACAATGCCTGACCGAAATAATCTCTTAAAACGGTTCGAACTCAAAGAGTTTCCACAACCTGACCTTGTTAGGTTAAAGCATCCCATATTTTTATGCCACGGATATGGAGCCATCGGTTCAGTTATTAAAAAAGGGCCACTGCACGATCCCTGTATGCAAATTCGTGGACATGGTGTTGCTGCTATTGCGCCGAATATTGTACCCTATGCAAGAATTGAAACAAGAGCCGAAAACTGGGTACGATTGATCAATGAATTTTGCAATGATTTCAATTGTGATAAGGTAAATGTGGTCTCTCACAGCATGGGAGGATTGGATATGCGTTATGCTCTTTCGAATCTCGGTATAGCTGATAAAGTGGCGAGTCTAACCACCATAGCAACTCCTCATCATGGCTCTCCCTTAGCTGATCTTATTCTTAAAACGCCTGAACTGGTTACCGAAAAACTAAGCGTGATGTTCGATTGGTTTGGAGATAACATCTACCCAAAAATTAAGAGTGATGCCTTAGGGTCTCTTGAGCAGCTCACAGCGGATTACACTAAGCAGGTCTTTAATCCTGAGAATCCGGATGTGGAAGACGTTTCCTATTATTCCTACAGTGCAGCCGTTGGAAAAGGCACCAAAAATTCTGTTAATCCGGTACTCAAATTTCAGAATAACCAGATCTTTGACAGGGAAGGGGTAAATGACACGTTTGTATCTGTTGAAAGCGCAAAATGGGCCAAACATATAGAAACAATACCCTTATCTCACATATCTCAGATGCATTTGCAGATGAATAAGGAAAGTCAGAAAATTTATGAATTGTTTTGGTTGAACCTGCTGAAACACCTGGCAAGTAACGAACATTGACTATTCGTTCAGGCTCCTTTCATCAACATTTTCAAGCAAACGATAAGCTGTAAGATCATAATGGATCGGAGTGACTGATGCCAAACCTTTGTTCAAAACATGAATATCGGAATCATTTCCCTCGTCAAGTAATTCAAACTTACCGGTCAGCCAGTAGTAAGCACGGTCAAAAGGGTCTACCCTGCTTTCATATTCTTCAACATAACGGCTATCTGCCTGACGAGTCCATTTTATGTCCGTAAATTCACCGGCCGGAGCATTTACATTGAGTGTTATTCCACGGGGTAATCCATTTTTAAGAACAAAACTGATCACTCTCCTTGCTGCTTCCTGGCAACCTCTTAAATTGGCATCCTCACTGAAATCTGTACAGCTTACAGCAATGGATGGATAACCAAGTATGGTCCCTTCCGTTGCAGCACTCACGGTACCCGAATACATAATGTTAATGCCGGCATTACTTCCATGGTTGATCCCGCTTACCACCAGATCAGGTTTTCTATCCAAAAGCTGCCCGTGAGCTAATTTCACACAATCAGCCGGGGTACCGTTTACAGCCTCACCATCAAACTTTCCGGCAACGGTAAATTTGCTTGACCTCAGGGGAACCTGAATCGTAATGGAATGCCCAACCGCACTTTGTTCTTTATCAGGTGCAACGATGTAAACATCTCCAAATTCAGCAGCTACCTCTGCTAAGGCCTTGATACCCGGTGAAAAGATTCCATCGTCGTTACTAACTAAAATAAATGGTCTACTGGAGTCGCTCATCCGCCGTATTGCTCGTCTTTGTTTGGAAAATCTTTACTCTTAACATCTTTGATATAATTCTGAACAGCCTCGGTCATAACTGAATTCAGATCTGCATATCTCCTCAAAAATCGTGGATTGAACTCTTTATTCAATCCCAGCATATCGTGGATCACTAATACCTGTCCATCGCATGAAGGGCCTGCACCAATACCAATAGTTGGAATGGATAATTCAGCAGATACTTTTGCTGCCAGGTCTGCAGGAATCTTTTCAAGAACCAGCGAAAAGCACCCTGCTTCCTCCAGCAATTTGGCATCACGGATCAGATCATCAGCTTCTTCAGTTTCTGTAGCCCGTACTTTATAGGTACCAAATTTATAAATGCTTTGGGGAGTCAACCCTAAATGGCCCATCACAGGAATTCCTGCGTCCACAATTCTTTTAACGGTATCAACAATGTACTCTCCTCCCTCAAGCTTGACGGCATGGGCACCGGCCTCTTTCATCATGCGTCCCGCACTAATAAGAGCCTCTTTAGTGGTTACCTGATAACTCATAAATGGAAGATCTGCGATCACTAAAGCCCGATCGACTCCACGCACCACACAAGAAGTATGATAGATCATATGATCCAGTGTCATCGGTACCGTAGTTTCGTGACCGGCCATCACATTACTGGCTGAGTCACCAACCAATATGATCTCAATGCCGGCCTGATCAATGATCTGGGCCATGGTAAAATCATAAGCCGTCAGCATGGAGACCTTCTCCCCTTTGGCCTTCATATCCACGACGGTCTGGGTGGTAATTTTAGCTGGCTTATCAGAAGATTTCTGGGTACTCATACATTCTCCCGCTGAACCAATGCCGCAGAAGCCTCAAGTTCGCAAGCTACCTTTCCATCAACGGTGGCTTTGCCTGTCATGGTTACAAAATTCCGTTTTTTGCTCCCAAGTTCGACTTCAAGCATCAGCTGGTCACCGGGAACAACTTGTTTCCGGAATTTACATTTGTTGATGCCTGTAAAAACCATGAGTGTATTCTCAGGATCCTCTGACTGCGACATAAGCATTATGGCCCCGGCCTGAGCTAAAGCTTCAACCTGCAACACTCCCGGCATAATGGGTTGCCCAGGAAAATGACCATTAAAAAATTCCTCATTCGCAGTAACGTTTTTATAAGCTTTGATGCTCTCAGCGTCTACCTCTAACACACGGTCTACCAATAAAAAAGGATACCGATGTGGCAGTATTTTTTTGATCTGTTCTATATTCATTAAACTATCTTTTTTTATTCGGGAAAGAATATACTATTTCTTGACCACTCCTACATAAACGTATGCAATTCCGGCGGTTAACTTTACAGCTCTCCGGCTTTCGTAAGAATCGGATTCATCCATCAAAGACAGAAATTTGTCCCCGGCCGGGAATTTTGCACTGGTTCGTGGTAAGTACGTGTAAGCCTCTCTGTTTCCACTTAACCATCCGCCAATTGCCGGCATGATATGCTGACTGTATAATTCATAAGGAAACTTCATCAACCCCCTTGGCTGACCAAATTCAAGTACCACAACCCTTCCACCCGGTTTTACGACTCGAGCCATTTCTTTCAGTGCTGTGACCGGTTCATCCACATTCCTTATGCCGAAAGCGATGCTTGCGATATCAAATTTATTATCATCATAGGGAAGATTCATGGCATCAGCCACTTCAAAATCGATGACCAATCCGGCTTTTTCAGCTTTATCAGGAGCCGGTTCGATCATAGGAGCACAAAAATCGGTTCCTAATACATACCCGGAATCACCCACTGTTTTTTTGAATTCAATAGCCAGGTCACCGGTTCCGGTGGCGCAATCCAATACATGATCACCTTCATGGGCACCACTTTCAAGAACGGCTTTTTTTCTCCATGCATGATGCACTCCAAACGAGAGAACACTATTTATCCGATCATAATCATCGGCTATGTCTGCAAACATGGATCTTACTTTTTCACTCATACTTTTTTAATTCATTTAGCTTTCTAAAATCAAAAAACAAGAAGCTGATTAAAATGGTTCTTACAGCCTGAAAAGATAAGCAAATAATGACAGTTCAATTAGTAAAGATTGATGAAGATTTAAACCAGTTCAACCAGGTGATCGGTCATATTCAGTCTAACCGCTTCAAAAGTGCCCGCTTCCCAATACAAATGATTGATCGCCCCATTTTGATGCTCGATCTTATGCATGTTTTTCAACCCATATCCCAGCCATTCGGATAACAAAATTCGAGTCAATCTTCCGTGGATCATGAATACAATATTCTCATTTTCAGTTGCCTCAAGCACATCTATGATCTTTGCATTTGCCCGGTTAAAGGCTTCCTGTGGCGATTCCCCATTACGGGGTGCAAAATGCACATTCCCGGACTTCCATTGTTCATGAACTTCCAGCACATCTCCCTTGATCTCTTTGAATGATTGCCCCTCCAATATCCCAAAATTGATCTCATCCAGTTCTGAATATTTCTCAACTTCCAGCTTCCTTTCACTTGCCAAAGGTTCTAAAGTTTCATGGGTTCTCCTCAAACCACTGGCAACAATTCTATGAATATCATATGGTTGAAGGGCCTGCTTGATTGCTTCAGCTTGTCTCCTCCCAACCTTATTTATGGAAGCATCAATACTTCTCCCTTGAATAATTCCTGCCTTGTTATTGTCTGTTTCTCCGTGACGGATAAAAAATAACTGCCTCATAAATATTGATAAGTTCTGTAAATACTTATTTTTTCTTTTTTGTTTTATGATAGTTGGCAACTCGGATCAGTTCTTTCTCCATTTCTTGGACTTTTCCAGTCAGGTTCCCCGTCTTCATTCCATACCTGATTAGCAACATATTTAACACCCGATCTTGCTTTGAAATAGATGATTCTGTTCCAAACTTACTCCTGATAAAGTTTAAAAGCATCCTTAATAAACCAACCTTGTAAAGGAAAAATAGTCCCAATCCGTACCAAATAGCACTGAAATCAATAGAAATTCCTAAATCTGAAATAAAATCATTGAAGGTCATACCAATCAAAAAGATGGCGGATACTGTATAAACAAAACCATCGTTATTAAGAACCTTTGCTACCGGAGTGGTGGCAACATTAACAAACACACTCGTATTGAAGTACCAGGCAAAATAAAAGAGCAACGAGATCCCCATTGCAATAAGCGGATTCACCGTTGCGTATACCAAAATAAAATAGAGCATAAGAGCCAACCCATCTGAACTCTTCACCCAGGCATCTGCTTCTCTGATTATCTTTTCCAATGTAAATTCTTTCAGCAAACCGGGTACGTACCTTTCGATACCATCTCTTGTAATATGATACCAACTACCCTCAGAAGTTGTGATGCCATTGGGTAGTTCAAGCATCTGCCACTCATTTCGTCCTCTTTTAAAATTTTCCATGTACTGAATATACCCTTAATAAGACACTCTTTCATGCCTGGGCAATGGTTACAACAGCAATTTTTTTACAATTTGAGGCTTTAAGTACAGAAGCTAATTCAAAAGAAGTAGATCCTGTGGTAAATACATCATCTACAATGATGATATTTTTCTCATTTATGGTATCCTGAGTTGTAACCCTAAACGCATTCTCAATGTTCTTTCTTCGTTTTTCAAGAGAAAAACCCGTTTGGGTCATAGTATTCTTGACTCGCAGAACAGCATGCTTAGGCAATATCTTCACTTTGGTTACATCTGAAATACCCTTTGCAATATAATAAGCCTGATTATATCCCCGTACTCTCCTCTTTTTGGAATGCAGTGGAACCGGTAGCAGATAATATTCTTCTTTACTAAAGTCCTTGAACAATGGATTTCGCTCCATGCTTTTTGCGATCTGTCTCCCTATATCCACACCGACTCCCGTAATTCGGTGATATTTTAACTGATGAAGCAGTTCCTGCAGATATCCTCCTTTATCAAAGGTCCAAAGTGCATGTTGAAATTGTATCCCCTCAGGCAGAAGAACTCCTTCGGATGTTGACGAACCATTGGGAGTCGTTTCTTCAAATTTTGAACCCAGACATTCCACACAGATCACATTTTCATAGGCTGATAAACTATGTCCGCAAACCACACAAACTTTTGGAAATAATATTTCCAGCAACCCATCCTTGAACCGTTTTAGACCCATATCTATCCCCGTTATATTTAAAGCAAAAGTTTGCTTTTCCTAACACAATATATTACTTAGCTTCTCTCAGATATTGTTTAGACTCAAATTGGATTCTATGTCTCTTGGAAAAGATCTTGCCTTTATACGCAAAAAACAGAACCTCTCTTTAGAGGATATACAAAATGAAATAAAAATTCCGCTTTTAACGCTGAAAAGTATTGAAGATGGATCCATATTCACCGATTCCGGTGAAACAAAAACGTATATCCGAAGTTTTGTTAGAAGTTATGCCAAAGTTCTTGGCATTCCGGATACTGAGATAGTACAGGCTCTGAATGAAATGGAAGCCGGAACTTACTCAGGTAGCCTTCTGGCTGATACTAAAAGGCCGGATGAAATAAATCAAAGGATCGAAAATATTGATCCTGAAGGTTCTGAACCGATTGAGGAAGAAACAAAATCAGACCCCAAACCAATACCAACACCGACACCCACCCCAAAAGAGCCTAAAACATCTCCTCAAACTGATGTCCATTCTGTAAATTGGGCAGATATGGGGAAAAAATTCACTTCCGTCAGACAACATTCAAATCTTTGGGTGATCATCTCATTTCTTGTTGTTTTAGTGATCGCCATACTGGCAACTATATTCTATTGGGACAGTCTTTCAGCAGTATTCAGTAGTGATGAGGTAGAGAAGCCACAAGTTGAATCAGTTCAACCTTCTACAACAGAAGATGATTCGCAAATACCCACGGCAGGAAATATTCCTTCTGCGACTCAAAGCCCGGATACGATCAACCAAATACCGGATCCGGTTAACAACACCCCGATAATACTGGGAGATACACTTACAGTAACGGTGTATGCTGCTTTTGACAAACTGGAACCTGTTAGAGTCACAAGTGATTTTAACTGGAAAACAAATCCATTTTGGATGGAACAGGGTGATGCTTTTAATTTTGAATTTCGTGACAGTTTATTAGTGGATGGCCAATACAGTCGCATGCTATTACTGTTTAATGGCCACATCATTGAAAATCCACGCCAGTCTTATTTTGATGAGACCTTTAATGCAATTTTGATCACAAGATCTATATTAGATCAGCCGGAATTTCTTGAACCCGCCCCCGCTGTATTTCCATTAGAGGTCGGGGCTCCGGATAGTACCGAATATGTTATAAGATTTTAGTATCCCATTATTCATGAATAAGAGTGAAGCTAAGGAGCGAGTAAAAGAATTACGCGAACTTTTAAACAAGGCAAATCAAGCTTACTATCAGGAGGCTCTCCCCTTCATTAGTGATAAAGAGTTTGATGATAAACTCAAAGAACTTCAGAAACTTGAAAATGAGTTTGGCCTGCATGACCCGGAATCCCCTTCCAAACGTGTTGGTGGAGATGTTTCCTCAAACTTCGAAACAGTCCAGCATCCGGTTCCTCTCCTGAGTCTTGATAACACCTATAATGAAGATGAACTAAATGATTTTGATGGGCGTGTAAAAAAGATCCTGGGCCATGATGATTATGACTATATGGTCGAATTAAAATTTGATGGGGCTTCCATTCGGCTGAGATATGAGAATAGAAAGTTTGTACTTGGTGCTACCCGTGGGGATGGGCAACAGGGGGATGATATCACCAACAATTTGAAAACCATCCAGGATATTCCTCTAGAATTACCCGAAAATGTGCCTGATGTTGTTGAAGTGCGTGGTGAAGCTTATATGGAAAGAGAGGCTTTTGCCCGGTTGAACGAACGCAGGGAAGAAGAAGGCCTTAATGTGTTTGCCAATCCACGAAACTCCACGGCCGGCTCCCTGAAAATGCAGGATCCGAAAGCGGTGGCGCAGCGTCCTATCCGTTTCTTTGCATTCGACATGCTGTTGGATGGTGAAGACGATTCACTGACTCAATATCGTAAGGCGGAAATGTTACAGGAATTTGGTTTTCCTGTATCACAACACTATCGCATATGTTCGAAAATTGATGAGGTACACTCTATTATTTCAGAGTGGGATGAACTTCGTCACAAACTGCCTTATGAAACGGATGGCGTGGTCATCAAAGTAAATCAAAGCCATTTGCGTGATCAGTTGGGAAGTACTTCTAAATTCCCACGATGGGCTATCGCTTATAAATTTGAAGCTGAACAAGCCACCACTACCGTAAATGATATCACTCTTCAGGTAGGCCGGTTGGGAACTATCACACCGGTTGCCGAACTTGAAGCGGTTGAACTGGCGGGCACCACAGTTAAACGCGCCTCATTACATAATGAAGACGAAATCAGGCGCAAAGACATACGGATCAACGATACCGTAGTAGTGGAAAAAGCAGGTGAGATCATCCCTCAGCTCATAAGTGTGGTCAATCCTGACCGGGAAGATCGTGATCCCCCCTTCAAGTTTCCGGATCATTGTCCGGCCTGTGGATCTGAACTGATCAAATATGAGGATGAGGTTGCCTGGCGATGTGTTAATCCTACCTGTCCCCCACAGGTTCGAATTAGAATCGAACATTTTGCCTCCCGTGATGCCATGGATATTGAGGGGCTGGGTGAATCTGTGGTTGATCAACTGGTCTCAGCCGGGCTCATACAAACCTATGCTGACCTTTATGAACTGCAAAAAGAACGGATCATTAAACTTGAACGAATGGCTGAAAAAAGTGCTCAGAATTTGATCGATGCCATTGAAAAGAGTAAGGAACAGCCTTTTGAAAGAGTTATATACGCTTTAGGGATCCGCTTTGTGGGCAAAACAGTCGCAAAAGATCTAGCCAAAGCTTTTAAAACAATGGACCGGCTTCAGACACTTTCAAAAGAAGAACTCGAAGCTGTCGACTCAATTGGCCCCAGAATTGCTGGATCAGTGGTTTCATTTTTTCAAAATGATAAGAACCAGCAGATCATAAATAAACTCAGAGAATACGGACTCCAGTTTCAACAGAAAGAAGAAACCCTTGTTTCAAATATCTTTGAAGGAATGAAATTTGTACTGACCGGTTCACTCCCAACATTTACACGTAAAGAAGCAGCTGACCTGATCGAAAAACATGGGGGAAAAACAGCCTCTTCAGTCAGTGGGAATACTGATTTTGTTCTGGCAGGTGAGTCGGCTGGAAGTAAGTTAGACAAAGCAAATAAATTGGGTATTACTGTAATTGATGAAGCGCGATTTAGGGAAATGATCGGAGAATAATCCATCTCCATAAGCTTTTTGGTATTGAGCTCTTACTCTTCATCAATTTTCCCTATCTTCGAAAAAATCACCCTAGTCTACTCCAAATGGATATTAAACCCCTTGATACAGAACAGATAGGATTAAAGACCCTTGAAAAGCATTTGATCCGTTCTAAAAGTAAGGTTTCACTTAAGATCGGCTTACCAAAAGAGATCTCTTACGATGAACGCAGGGTATCACTCACTCCGGGTGGGGTTTCTGTTTTAAGAGCTAACGGTCACGAGATTTTTATTGAAACAGGAGCAGGTGATGCTGCAAATTTTTCAGATCAGGAATACGCAGATGCCGGAGCTGAAATTGCGTATAGCTGTGAGGAAGTTTTCAAAAAGTCTGAGCTTATCCTGAAGATCGCTCCCCTTATAGAGGATGAGTTCGAGTACCTTCAGCCCGATCAATCAATTATATCAGCACTGCATATTGGCAGTCAAACAAAGAAATACCTGGAAACCTTTGCCAAGAAATCCATCACGGGAATTGGTTATGAATATATTCGCGGTGAAGATAAAGAGTTTCCTATTGTTCGAATGATGCATGAGATAACCGGGTCGATGGCCGTTCAGATCGCTTCTCACTATCTGGAGAGTATGAGTGGCGGGCAGGGGATCATGCTGGGAGGAATATCGGGGGTGCCTCCTGCTACAGTTGTTATTCTCGGAGCTGGTATTACAGGTGAGTATGCCGCACGTACAGCATTGGGATATGGAGCCCAGGTATTCGTGATGGATACCGACCTGACTGCTTTACGACGTCTTGAAAATGCCCTGGATCGAAGAATTATTACAGCCGTTGCAAATCATCAATATTTGAATTCAGCTCTCAAGTTTGCAGATGTGATCATTGGGGCTGCTATGGCTGAGGGAGAGCGCTCCCCTTGTTGGGTTACTGAAGAAATGATCGCTTCAATGAAACCGGGAAGTGTTGTTGTAGATACCGTTATCGATCAGGGTGGCTGCGTTGCCACTAGCCGGCAAACATCGCATTCCAACCCAGTATATTCTCAACATGAAGTGATTCATCATTGTGTCCCAAATATTCCTGCTAACGTACCCAGAACGGCAACATATGCCCTCAACAATGTATTGGTACCATATATTTTGTCCATCGGTGACGCAGGTGGTATTAAAGAGTGTCTTTGGGAAAATGTGGCCCTGAGAAACGGTACTTATTCTTACAAAAACAATATCACCAAGAAATCCTTGGCCAAAATGTTTGATATGCCCTACCGGGAAATTGAAATGCTTATTGCTTCACAAATCTAATGTAAAGTGACTTGTTGCTGTTATGTCTGAGCTGAATGAGTCCAATTATAAACGTATTGCGATCATTAACTGGATCCTGACCGTACCTATGATCGTACTTTTTGCCTGGCCATATTATCTGTGCGCAGGCTTACTTGGGATGGACATTATTTTGAGATATGCAGGTGCATTTCTCTTTTCAATCCCGTTTATGCTCACCATACTGCATGGCCATGTTACAATGGCGCTGGGTGCAGTTCATCGGCACCACTATTACAAATGGATGATAGATGATAAACCCTTAACTTTTGGGTTGCTCTTTCACCCCGTCTTTGTCAAAACACGTTTCAGGCTCATAGTTCTTCTCATAAGTTTACTGTTATTACCCATAGCCTATCTTCCGGGAATCTAGTTAAAATTGAATGTTTTTAAGGCCGTTTCAATTTAGACTTCAAAAAGAAACAAATCGTAAAGGTTGAAATCGAAAGGGCAACAAATAGTTAAAAACTGGTTCACCTCCAATGGTTGGGAAGTTTTTCCATTTCAGCAAAAGGTGTGGAACGATTTTCTTGAAGGTAAAAGTGGCTTATTGAATGCTCCAACCGGCAGTGGAAAGACTTTCGCCCTTTGGATGCCAAACCTAATCAAGTGGATCGATGAACACCCTGACGACTATCAGTCAAGATCGAATAATGGCCTTAAAGTACTCTGGATCACTCCCCTTAGAGCACTAGCCAAAGATATTCAAATAGCCCTGCAACGATCTGTGGATGAGATGGATATCCCATGGGAGGTCGGCAGAAGAACCGGGGATGTCTCTCAATCGGTAAAACAGAAGCAGAACCAAAAGATGCCGGAAGTGTTGATCACCACACCGGAAAGCATACACATACTCTTAGCTCAAAAGAAATATGAGCGTCACTTCAAACTTCTTGACGCTGTGATCGTAGATGAATGGCACGAACTTATAGGGTCAAAGCGCGGTATTCAAACCGAACTGGGACTGTCCCGTCTTCGCAGTATGCGACCGGAACTTTCAGTTTGGGGCATCTCTGCAACTATTGGTAATCTAAAGGAGGCTAGAGATGTTTTACTGGGGCCATTACAAAGTTCTGACTCAGTTATGATCAAAGCAAATGTTCAAAAGAACATTCAGGCTGAATCTATCCTGCCAGACGAAATGGAGAATTTTCCATGGCATGGACACCTTGGGCTTAAATTACTGCCCAAGATCTTACCCATCATTGACCGATCACGATCAACTCTTATTTTTACAAACACACGTGCCCAATCAGAAATATGGTTCCAGAACTTATTGGAAGCGCGTCCGGACCTAGCCGGAACCATAGCTATTCATCATGGCTCACTGGACAGAAAAGTTAGAAATTGGGTAGAAACCTCACTGCATGAAGGCATTTTGAAAGCTGTGGTCTGTACATCTAGTCTGGACCTTGGTGTAGACTTCAGTCCGGTTGAAACAGTTATTCAGATCGGCAGTCCCAAAGGTGTGGCTCGATTTATGCAGCGTGCCGGCCGGAGTGGCCACCAACCCGGCTCAACAAGCAGGATCTATTTTGTACCAACACATGCTCTTGAGCTGGTAGAGGCTGCTGCATTAAGGTCAGCTATCAATTCAGAAGAAATGGAAAGTAGAGCCCCTATCATCAAACCCTATGATGTACTTATACAATATTTGGTAACATTAGCTGTATCTGATGGCTTCTACCCTGATAAGGCCTATAATGAAATTAAAAAGACATTTGCGTATCAAACCCTTTCCTACAAGGAATGGGAAGCTATTCTTCAGTTTATTACAGTAGGTGGAAAATCACTGAGTCAATATAATGAGTACTCAAAAGTGGATATCGAAGAGGATGGTTTATATAAGGTTAATGATCGTAAAGTTGCACGCCGCCATCGAATGAGTATTGGAACCATTGCCAGTGATGCCATGCTTAGGGTTAAATATATGAGTGGAAAATCCCTGGGAGCAGTCGAAGAATGGTTCATAGCACAGCTGAATAGCGGTGATACATTTTGGTTCGCAGGGCGGAATTTAGAACTGATCAAGATCAGGGACATGACAGTATATGTAAAACGGGCAAAAGGGAAATCATCCAAAGTACCGGCCTATTTAGGTGGAAGAATGTCACTTTCCTCAAACATGACCAAAATCTTACGGAAGAAAATGCATCAGGCAGTTTCTGGTGACCACTCAGATATTGAACTCAAAACCCTTCATCCTTTATTTGATATCCAGAGTAAATGGTCAATATTACCCGATGAAGATCAGTTATTGATCGAAAAATCAACTTCACGTGAAGGTTGCCATGTATTCTTTTTTCCCTTTGAAGGACGGTATGTGCACGAGGGAATGTCAGCCCTGATAGCTCATCGAATCTCAACTACTATACCCATTACTTTTTCTATAGCTATGAATGACTACGGGTTTGAATTACTTTCGGATCAGGACATCCCTATTGAAGATGCTATTAAAAACGACCTTTTTTCCTCTGATAACCTGATTGAAGATATTATGGCTAGTATCAACAGTGCAGAATTGGCAAAGCGCAGGTTTCGTGAGATCTGTCAAATATCCGGGTTGGTATTCCAGGGGTTCCCCGGACAAACTAAAACAAATAAACACCTGCAAATGTCGAGTAGCCTATTTTTCGATGTATTTATGGAATATGAACCGGACCATATATTACTTCAACAGGCTTTTGATGAAGTGTTGACTCATCAACTTGATGAAATACGACTTCGTAAAGCCCTTAAAAAGATATCAGGCCAAAATATTGTATTAAAACAAACAGAACGGTTCACACCGTACGCCTTTCCAATAATGGTAGACAGGCTCAGGGAGAAGCTTAGTTCTGAAAAACTGATCGATAGGATCCAAAAAATGCAACAACAATTAGAAAAACACACTTGATGAAACTGAAAGGTAGCCTAGAGATTTCTGTAATGAATCAAGACCTGATACTTTTAACAGAAAAAGCATTGTATTGGAAAGACTCGGATATATTGATCGTTTCAGATATGCATTTGGGAAAGTCAGGTCATTTCAGAAAGCATGGTATTGCAGTTCCCGAGTCAATTAATACCTCTAATCTTCAAAATTTGGATAAATTGATCCAACAACTTGAACCTGTTAAGATCATTTTTCTTGGCGACCTCTTTCACAGTCAGTATAATGCTGAATTTGAAAGTTTTAAAAATTGGCGAAAGATTCATTCTGATATCGAGATGATCCTGACTATTGGTAATCATGATATCATTTCACGACACGAATTTGAAAAAATTGGGCTGGAATGTGTAAATACCTATACAATATCCCCTTTTATATTCATGCACGATAAACAAGGAAAAACTAATACTGATTTTCTCCCGGTTTCAGGGCACATTCATCCCGCAGTCAAATTAAGAACCAGAGGGCGTCAAAACATATTTACTCCATGTTATTATGTCGGGAACTCAAATATACTTCTTCCTGCTTTTGGCACATTTACCGGGACTTATCTAATAGAACCCGGGCAGAATGATCTGGTTTTTGCTATTGTTGATGGTGAAGTAGTTGATGTTTCCTCGCTCATATAACAAGAATGTATTATGCGTTACATTAGAATTTCTGCTGGTTTAATGGTTTTATGCACTATCATTTTGGTATTATTTCCTGATCTGTTACACGCACAAAACAGTACTTTTGACGCTCAAAACTACGCACAAAAATCTTTTGACCTCCAAAAAAAGGGTATGATTGTACTGGGAAGTTGGGCAACTTTGAACCTTATTTCGGGTTCAACCGGTTACTTTTTGAGCGAGAATGACAGCAAATATTTTCACCAAATGAATGCAGGTTGGAATATTATCAACCTTGGTATCGCGGGTTTTGCACTCTATAATCTGAGCCAGTCTGATGCTACTCTAATGACCTATCCGGATATCATTACTGATTTACAATCTCTCGATAAGATCTTGTTGTTTAATGCCGGTCTTGATCTTGGGTACTTGGCAGCCGGGGCCTGGCTTTGGGAAAGGGGTTTAAGAAAAAAGTCCAGCAGATTGGAAGGATATGGCAAATCACTGTTATTGCAGGGAGGGTTCCTTTTAGCCTTTGACTTGATCCTATATCTCATGCATTCTCCACTCACAAATGAGCTCATCAAGGATCCGGAACGCTTTCAGATCACCTCTAACGGTTTCAGAATTTACTTTTGATCATTGGTTTGATTTGCGCTTAAAGCAGTGATGCAAGCGACTTAATATCCGATGTTTCTTGGTTCTGACATTTGCGTTTGAAATATCAAATTCCTCGACCGCATCGTCCGTACTTGCGTCAGGGCGGTCCATAAAGTACTCAATAAACTCCCTGGACTTCTTTCTAAGCTCACCAAGACACTCTTCTAATATTCTTTGCCTTTCTTTGTCCAGGAGGTTCTGAAACTGCTCCTCAGGTTCGTAGATCTCATTAAAGGACTCTTCATCATAATCAAATTTATGCTCTCTCTTTACATAACGAATATATTCGTGCCTGCACGATTTGATGAGGTAACTGAATATGTATTTATTGTTTTTGATATTATTTCTACGGATCTGCTCAAATACATCAAGAAAAGCTTGCTGAACACATTCTTTGGCAGCATTCTCTTCGGCACTCATAACCACTTGCAGATAGTCCTCCAGCCTTGGTATAACTTCAGATAGAAGTTCACCTGCCTTAGCTTCATTTCCCTTTTGAAGCGCTTCAACCAATTCTGAATAATCGACTCTTTGTTGTGCCAAATTTACCAACTAGTAATTTTAAAATTCTTACAACGTTTTCATTCACTTAATTATAACAGGATCCTAAGATCTTCTTCTGTTAAAATCTAAGAAAATGAATTCACCTCCAATAATAACTGATTTTTTTTGAATTATTAATCCATTTTAATCTTTTAGTGGCAGCTATAAATATTAAAAATTAGATTAAGCCTGTAACAACAGGTATGGTTATCACTCATGTACTGCAGGAATCATATGTTTAAAAGCAAAAATGCAGATAATTAAAAATTTGTAACAAAGTGTATTAACCTTACTCTTGTACTTGACCAATAATTTACATGTAACTCAAATATAAAATCCTACTACCATGAAATCACTTAAATCAACCATCGCCCTGTTATCCATCGTCGCCCTTTCATTCGGATGCGCGTCCGTAACCGATGCCTCGCTGACCGAAGAACTGGCCAAGCAGCCCGAAACCATCACCAATGCCCCTGACAACAGCGTATTCTCCGGCGGCGCTGACGTGAAACCGATCGTGGAAAAACCTGACTGGTAATCATCTAACACCCTATTTACACTCTTTTAACCAACAAAATCCTACTACCATGAAATCACTTAAATCAACCATCGCCCTGTTATCCATCGTCGCCCTTTCATTTGGATGCGCGTCCGTGACCGACGCCTCGCTGACCGAAGAACTGGCCAAGCAGCCCGAAACCATCACCAATGCCACTGACAACAGCGTATTCTCCGGCGGCGCTGACGTGAAACCGATCGTGGAAAAACCTGACTGGTAGTGTATTTAGTGTTACATTTGATAAAGATTCCTAAACACTTTACACATTGATTACATTATACATTTTAATTCTCTTGACAGGTTTATATCCAGATTCTTCATCGATTCAGGATAAGACAATTAGTCAAATTGAAATATCTGTTGAAGAAATAATTAATGGAACTAATATAGATTGGAATCTGTGGGCTATTAATGAAATAGCAACTATCAGTTGCCAACATTTTAATCTCGTTAAAGAGAAAAGTCAAAACCTTCCTGAAGAATACAATTTTTTAATCAGTCATAATTGTTCCCCTTCATCAATTGACAAACTTAGTAATTTACATGTTGACTATTCGTCAAATCAAGTTAAGGACGCATTCAATAGTTTCATTAATGAAAAACAAAAAATAACTCAACAGTTACTGAGCTTTGAAGACAATTTTATCATCCATTATAAACTTCATGTAGAACCTAGTGGCGAAATAGATTACAATTTTGAAGAAAATTATGAAAAAGCCGCACTTGAACATTGGGTAAGAGTATTAAGAAATGATAATTTAGAAAATGATTTAAAACTATCCATTATAACTTCCTTGGTTATTAGGCTCAGTTTTAAGCATGATAGATATGATTTAATAGAAGAATTTGACAAATTATTTCTTTCCTTAAAGAAACTTCCTTACACAATAGATCATTTAAGACTCTTGGGTGCTTTAGATTATACTTACTACAGGTACAGTAAGTTTTCAAGTTCTCTTGATTTACTCCGAAACTATTCAATTCCACTAGCGGAGTATTTAAATGAAAATAGTATACTTAATTCCCTCAAAAACAGACAAGGTGCCTATCTCATTGCTTTGGGTAAGTATGAGCACTCTAAAAATGTTTATGAGCAAATTTATAATGATTCATTATCTATTTCTCAACAATATACTCTCTATACAAATTTAGGCATTAGTTATTTTAAATTGGGAGAATCAAATAAATACTTATCGTTACAACTAAGAGCATTAGATAACGAAATTGAAAATCCTGAAAGTAAACTTACAATATACCGAAACTTAATGAGCTACTATACATCTATAAAAGATGTAAGCTCGGTAATGTATTATTTCGAACTCGCAAAGGCATTAGTTAGAGAAATCGGTGATAAAACTGAAATGGCCTACATAGATTTCTATCTAGCGTCTTTTTATTGGAATACCTTAAAAGATCATGATCAAGCCTTAAGATTCATTACTTCTGCTGAAGATGAGCTGGATGTGAATAGCGATTATGATATGTACATCGACCTATTACTTGAAAAAGGATATATACTAAATGAAATAGATTTAATTGACGAAGCTAAAATAGTATTTGAGGAAACCAAAGAATTAGCCCTTCAGAAATCAGATACCCCAAATTACATAGATGCCTTAGTTAATCTGACAGAAATTCATCTCAAAAACAATGAGATGGAGAAGGCAAATACTAATCTTAGTGAGATCAGCCTTTACCCCAGAGATGACCTGGACTTTGAACTTTTAGTTAAATTTTTCACTGTTAAAGCTGATTATCTTTCGAGAAGCAATAATAACAGACAAGCTATAGAAGATATTCAACCTGTGATCACTCAGGTTATAGACCGTGCCAAGAACAATACCGATTCACAACAAGGTTACTGGACCATTGAAGATGAATATCTGGACGCTTTTCAACTGGCACTTAAATTATATCTGGAAGAAAATGAATTGCAAAATGCGTTAACGGTCCTGGAACAATTCAAAACCATCAATGATGCCTCCCTCTATAATAGTCCCCTGGTAAAAGCAAACAAATTGACGGAAGAAGACCTGGCTGAAGAAAAATTGTTATCAGACAGGCTGCAAAGTCTTAGAAATAAATATTTGAATGCTTCTGATGCTGAACGATTTGAGATCAAACGACAAATGGACCAGGTTTCAGCTCAAAGAGAACAAATATTGTCTAAGGTTGAACTCGACAAAGAAAACACTCTTCCATCCCTGTGGAAATTACAGCGATCAATAGGCCCTACAGAATTAGTACTTCATTTTACTGAGATCGGAAACCTGCTGTATGTTTCTCAGGTCACAATGAATGATATAAAAATTAAGAGTTTGCCATTTGAATCAGGAGATAAAGAACGATTTAATAAAATTGCTGATGATCTCGCTTCCGGTTTTACAAACCTGGAAGATCTTTATGAACTATATAATCTCCTTGATCTTGAGATTCCTGAACAAACAGAACTTATTACCGTAATACCCGACAATTATTTATACAGGATCCCATTGGAAGTACTTCCAACCCGATCACCGGATTCACCGGTCAGTTTCGGTAGTACTCATTATATGTTAGAAGATTTTCACTTCCGGTACTTCACCTCTTTGAAAGAATTTGATAGCAACAGACGAGCTTCACAAAACGATCTTGCAAATGATTTTGCAGCCTTTTCGATTTCTAATTTTGAGGATTTCACGATCAATGACCTCCCGTCTCTTCCTTATGCTACTGTAGAAAGCAATAACATTGAAAATGCTCTTACTTCACTGGATCGAAAAGAGGTTTATAATGGGAATGCTGCAACTAAAGAAGCTTTTAAACGCTCAGTAGAGAACTCGAGATTGGTCCATGTAGCAACTCACAGTGAAGTATCCGAGCAAAACCCGTTGTTTTCAACTATCTACCTTAAGAATCCTGAAGCGAGTTCGGACCTTGATTCCGAACAGGCTTTGTATGCTTATGAATTGTTCGATACTCCATTGAACAGTGAGTTCATTATGTTGAATTCATGCAGTTCCGGTTCCGGAAATTATATACAGGGAAGTGGAATTATGGGTATTAGTAGGGCTTTGAGATATGCCGGGGCCAAAAGCCTCGCCTTAAATTTGTGGTCTGTCAATGATAAGATTGCTTCGGAGTTTGCCACCGATTTGTACTCCTATTTAAATGAAGGTCACACAAAGAGTGAATCGATCCGAATGGCAAAATTAAATCAATTAAGATCTGCCAATGCGAATCCTCATTTTTGGGGCGCATATATGATGATCGGCAACCCGTCACCTATCACTCAGAAAAAGGACGGATTTTTATTAATAGTCTCTCTTCTCGCACTCTCAACGGTTCTTTTGGGATATACCGCTTATCAAAAAAGCAGCCCCTAATAATTTCAAAGGCTGCCTTTCTTCAATTAGTTAAAGGTCTAATTGCAATAATAAAGTAAACTGGATACTAAATGAGGTAATGAAAGTGCTTTACTTTATCGTCCGGCTGATGTCAAGGCATCTACGTAGGTTTTCGCTACACGGCTGTAAGCACCATTCAAGGCATAAGCATTTTTGAAGGCTTCTTCAGCTTCTTCTAATTGATCCATTTGAAAGTAGGAATTACCCAGGAACCAATAGCCCTTTTCAAGAGTGAGCACATCGATCTGTTTTTGTGTAATTACTGTTTCAAAGCTTTCAATAGACTCCTGATACTGCCCGTTATTATACTGTATCGACCCGAGACTTAAGGCAAGCTCCGCCTTTAGCTGTGAATCGTCAGTGGTCTTCATCTCATTTTGAAGTAACGCGATGGCCTCATTTACTTCCCCATCGGTAGCTAGTTTAATAGCCTCTCTGATTACTTCACTTTTAACTGTTTCTGATATCCCATCCGCATTACGAACAATATCCAGGCCAATTTGGTCAATAGGCATTACAGCCAGATTACTGGTGGTATTATAATTCATTACACCGATAACGCCTGCAATAATGATAACTGCAGCTGCAGCAGCATAACGCATTACCTTAGGCAATGAATAAATTTTTGCGGTTGGTTGGGCTTGTTTTTTCTTATCAATAACTGCTTTAAGATTAGCTACACTTTTCATGTAATCCAGATAATATTCATCCTGAATTAATTCAGCCCATAGCTCGTCTGTTTCGTCTGCATTTAGCTTTCCATTTATGTACAGATCAATTTGCCTCTCCAGCTCTTTATTTACTTTACTTTCGATCATTTGCTTAATTATGATTTAGATTACTAACTGTCGTTTTATTCTTCATACATAACGCCCCGAAACTGCTGGCGTTTTGTTACCTCATGAGTACTACCCTCCTCATATCTGAGACAAGAGTATTGAACTCTCCATTTGTTACACTTTTGTTTCATTTTTTTGAAAAAAAGTTTTTCCGTCTTCTTTTCTTATTATAAAGAGTGTTCAGGTAGTACCAATGTTACACACATTTTCATCTAAATTTGCCCAATTAATTGATTCTAATCATCCATTTGAATGCCATATTGTAAAACATTTCTGCCGCATCTGATCGTACTCCTACTTGTTTCATGTGATAACAAGACTCAAGTATCCGGAAACATTGATTATCTGGGGGATTCTCACCTCATAGTAAAGAAGATCCCGGTTCATTATAAATATGCGCCTGTAACACAGGATACTTTAAGTGTAAATGAAAATGGTTCATTTGAGTACTCAACACCTGTTGACTCTACAGATTTAAGATTATTATTGATCGGTGATACCCAATACCCTGTTTACCTAACTTCAGGAAATAGAATTGAACTGGATATCGAAAGATCGGGTTTTCCCCAGAATGTTAAAGTGAATGGGTATGAAGAGGCCTGGCACAAACGATATGATGATTACCTTGCTTCCATTTCTGACTTAGAAAAGAGAATCCCTGTTGAGGAGGAAAAGATCAAAGTAGGTACACCAAATGACCTCCTCGAACTCAGTAGAAAGAAATACAAACTTGCTGAACAGTTTTTAGGACAAACACCTCTGCATGACTATTATCTAAAAGCCATTGGTGAATATTTGGTCTTTAGCATACGAGCCGTAGAGTATAATCAACGACATTTTGAGGACTATGACGCAGATTCAGCCAGAACTAAGGTCTTTATCGAAGCAGATTCCCTAAACTTTTTCACTCTTGAATCTCTTAAAGCACAACGTGCCGGTATCCGTGATTTTGCTCATTATTATGCCCGTACATTTGGGATCTATGACAGTGTGAAAACTGCTTACGGAATGGAGCTTTCTGAGTACGATATCAAACGAGTAGCTTATAAGGAACTAAACGCAAAACGTATTCAGGTTCTGGATCATATGAAAAGCCGGGGTGCTCTGGCACACGCCAAAATGTACCTCATCGCAGAAAGAATTGGAGAACAAGGCCCCGAAATAGCACGACCAAGCTATGAAAATTACCTTAAGGAGTTCTCTGATTATCCAAAATACACGGAATTCCTGCAGTATTTTTTTAACGAAATCAGATCAGTCTCTCCCGGGCAACCGGCCGTTCCCTTTGATTTGCCTGATATGAATGGCCATATCCACACGATGGAAGATTATCGCGGTAAATTTGTATTGCTGGATTTCTGGGCAGGTTGGTGTCAACCCTGCCTCGATGAGTTTTCGGATATGAAAGATCTATATCAAGAATATTCCCGAAATGAACTGGAGATCATAGGTATATCGAATGAGGTTGACAGCCTCACTTGGGTTCAAGATGTGAATCGACTCGAACTCCCTTGGATACAACTGTACAGTGGAGATGGTTTTCAGGAAGAAACCTTCAAAGCATATAAAGGGGGTGGAATTCCATTTTATATACTGGTTGATCCGGATGGAAAAATTGCCCGTTATAACGATATTCGGCCTTCCTTTAATTTTACTAAAGTGCTTGATAGCTTGCTTAATGAACATCAAAACCAACTAAACCAATGACACGAATAACACTTTTCTTCGTTTTGCTATCCTTTTTCTGGGGATGCCAACAAACCGAGTCTAAGCCTGAAACTGAAGACATTTTTGATGCACAACGGCTTGGTCAGATGATAATGGTTGGTTTTCGTGGCACTGAATTGTCAAAAGATAGCACTATCTATAAAGATCTCTCTGAACGCAATATCTCCGGTGTGGTATTGTTTGATCGCGACGTTATCACAGGTGATAGAAGCCGAAATATTGAAGACCCAACTCAGCTGATGCACTTAAGTAATGATATCATTGCCGCTACACCTAATTCCCCATTTATCGCTGTTGACCAGGAAGGTGGTTTGGTAAGCCGGCTCAAAGAAAGCAAGGGATTTCCAAGATCAGTTTCAGCTGAGTATTTAGGGAATCTGGATAATGAAGACTCCACCCGTTACTATGCCAGCATCATGGCTCAGGAATTTATGGTTGTGCGAACAAATACCAACTTTGCACCGGTTGTGGATGTGAATACAAATCCTGAAAACCCAGTGATCGGCAAACTGGAGCGTAGTTATTCTTCCGATCCTGAGAAAGTAGCAGAACATGCCGGGTATACCATTGATGAATATTCAAAAGAAGGAATTCTAACTGTACTAAAGCATTTTCCGGGGCATGGGAGCTCGACAACCGACAGTCATCAGGGGTTTACGGATGTCACAAATACATGGGATCCGAAAGAACTAATTCCTTATAAAAAACTTTTTGCCGAAAAAGATATTCGGGCTGTCATGACCGCCCATATTTTCAATGCCAATATTGACTCAGTGTGGCCGGCTACCCTATCTGAAAAAACCATAAATGGACTGCTTCGGGACTCACTGGGATTCGAAGGCGTGGTTTTTTCTGACGATATGCAGATGGATGCTATTCGCGACGAATTCGGGTTGGAAACGGCCATTCAGCAAGCCATTAACGCTGGCGTGGATGTTCTTATCTTTGGTAATAACCTACACTATGAGCCTGACATTGCTGATAGAGCCATTGGGATCATTCAACAATTAGTACGGGAAGGAAAAATTGAAAAAGAAACCATAGAAAAGTCTCTGGCCCGTATAGATTCACTGAAAATAGAAGTGATCGACGAGTTATGTAGCTGTATGGATTTTTTAAATGAATAAGCACGAGATCCTTTCAAAAACTGAATCCTTTGTACGCCAACAACTGGAAGGTGAAGGCTCCGGCCATGATTGGTGGCACGTTCACCGGGTCAGAAATACGGCATTGAAGCTTGGAGCAGATGAAACTGCAGACCTTTTTATAGTAGAGCTCGCTGCCCTGCTCCACGATATCGCCGATCATAAATTCCATGATGGAAATGAAGACATAGGTCCGGCTACTGCACAAAATTGGCTTGAAAAATTAGAGGTGCCCAGCCCCATTATAAATCATGTCTGTGAGATCATACGGGATATCTCCTTTAAGGGAGCCGAAGTGGATACCCCCATGATAACCATCGAAGGCAAGGTAGTGCAAGATGCCGACCGGCTTGATGCTTTGGGAGCCATAGGCATAGCACGAGCTTTCGCTTATGGCGGATACAAAGAACGGGAGCTCTATAATCCCGATGTCAAACCGGATTCCCATCAATCTTTTGAAGACTACAAAAAGAGCTCCGGTCCAACTATCAATCATTTTTATGAAAAACTCTTTCTGCTAAAAGACCGAATGAATACAGAATCAGGCAAAAGGCTTGCAGAAGAACGGCACAAGTATATGGATGATTTTGTCGCTCGATTTCTCAGCGAATGGGAAGGCACTTCGAATATGACCTCATAAGCTTGTGCAGTTATCGCTCCGACGCAAAGCATGCGGAGCGAGGGTAAATTGTTTGAACTTCCTCTTTACAGCAGCAAATCCGTTTTTGAATTATTTTAGATGAATGATTCGGCGGGTTACTCTTTGAAGTATTTTATTAGAATAAAACTCGCTCAGCATGCTTTGCGTCGGAGTGAAAGAAATGATGATTTATGAATGTTGAATTTTAAATGATGGAATTGATCTAATTCAAAATTTAAAATTCAACATTTCTAATTTCCCTGATACGCTTCCCCTTCCAATATCCATTCCGGCTCACCTTTTCCTTTCAAGTAGTAATCAAAATACTCCTTCATGCGGATGGCATAATCCAGTTTGTTGGGAAATTTTTGAAGATGATGGGGTTCATCATGATACTGCAGAAATACCACATCCTTGTTATAGCGACGCATAGCGAGGTAAAGTTCAATACTTTGTTCCCAGGGAACAGCACCGTCAGCATCACCGTGCATGATCAGCATGGGGGTATTGATCCTGTCAGCGTAGAAAACGGGTGAGTTTTCTATGTATAAATGTGGAGCTTCAACAAGAGTTTTGCCTATTCGACTTTGAGTTTTTTCATATTGGAACTGTCGGGCTAACCCGGAATCCCAACGAATACCACTGTATGCACTTGTCATGTTACTAACCGGAGCTCCTGAAACAGCTGCATCAAAAATATCCGTTTGTGTAACCATATGAGCTGTTTGATAACCACTCCATGAATGCCCGTGCAAGCCAAGTTTATCCTCATCCGCAATTCCCATTTCAACCAGCTTTTGAATTCCCGGTACCAGGCTTTTGGTTGCAGATAGCCCCGGCCGTCCAATTTCGAACCTTATATCCGGCAAAAACACTACATAGTCATCACTAACATACTGTGCAAAAACAGGCCGGTGGTTAGTCTTCGGTTCATTGAAATCATGCAAGCGATCCGTGAAGAATCGATAGTAGTATGTCATGATCGGATATCGCTTGTTGGGATCATAATTATCAGGTTTTATCACCACACCTTGTGTGTAAATTCCGTCAAGACTTAGCCAGTCAATGAGTTCGGCACTTCCCCAGTTCCACTTTTCTTTTAGATCCATATGGAGCTTGGTCAACTGATCTTTCTGGGAAAACTTCCAGTTATTGGCCACCCAGATATTCGGAAATTCGTCATATGCTTCCCGTTTGAAGAGAACCGTCGAAGCATCATCAGCTTTTTTAACGAATGTGAATTTTTTATCCTCTTCCAGCAATCGGTTCACACCGGAGCGATTAGCCCTGGCTGAATAGAAACCAAAATTCTTATTCAGATCGTGGTACGACGTCAACAACAATTCTTCGCTGTTTTTAAAAGCTTCATTTCTTTCTTTATTGATACTCTCGATCCGAAAGATCCGGTTATCTTTTCTTCCCTCTCCGTCCGTAATATTTCTGACATTTTCGCTTGAGGCCTCAAATCGCCAGATATCAAATTTATCATAGATCATGACCGCCCGATCATTTTCGATCCAACCCGCAATTCCATACCCCGGAACTGCGGATGGGTAATCATGATCCTCGTTATAGAAAGGCACCTCCAGGTCTTTGGTAAGATTTGTGGTATTACCTGATACAGTGTTGATAAGGAACCAGTTCTTGTCCTCGTAATAAGCCGCATAAGTTCCCTGTGGCGAAAGGTTTACCCAACCACCAAAATGTTCAAGAAATTGAGTTCTATCTCCGGTGCCTGGATCCACAAAATAGTAATCCCGATAGCTTCCGTCCCAGGTTCTCTCGCGCATATATGGCTCATCATTGCTTCCTATCAGTACCTTCGGGTTGTGATCGATATTGACGTCAGGCATATCCTTATCTGCAAGCTGAACCCACTTATTACTACCTAAATGATAAACAGCTGTATAGAGGTGGTTTTTCCGTGATTCCCACGTTTTCTTCTCATGGGTTTTGATCTGAGGATCTTCACCATGCCAGATATCCAAGCCCCGGTCTTCCACAATGTCAGAAATATCATAAACATCCACATCTTCAGTGTCTTCGCTGTTGTTATCAGTATCCAGTTCAACCATCTTTGCATCCATCACCCCATAGTAAAGGCGTTTACCATCGTGAGTGAAGGTTAACCGGTTATTGGATCTCAATACGAATCCTTCTTTTGTCTGTTCAGAACCGAGCAGGGTTTTTAATTCATTATTATCAATATTCCAGATATGCAGTGAAGCGTCACTTTCCACATAGGAGGTATCAAAAGTAGCTTTTGTGAATGCCAGCTTTTTTAGGTCATGATCCCAGGTCAAATTCGCGTAGTACCCACTTTCTTGCGAATCGATCTGTTTTGACTGCTCGGTTTTCAGGTCAAAAGCATAGAGACCATTCCGCGATTCACTGGTATCCACAACGGTATAAGCCAAGTGTGTAGATAAACTATCGAAAGCCATTTCATCAACAAAGGAAAGCTCGAATTCTTCACCGGAGGATAAGTTTCTCAATCGTAAAGTTTTACCGAGCTTTTTGTTTTTTGATTTTAGGTCGGCTACTTCTTTGTTCTGCATATGATGAATTGCCAGCCACTTCCCGTTCTCCGAAAAGTTAAATGTGCTTACACTATCATAAGAAATGATCTCTCCGTTATCTGTTGATAGCAGTGATAATCCCTGTTGTGGTTTCTCTTTTTGATCTTTTAGCTGTTCTTTTAGCAGAACTTTTTTGAATGCAGCAACCCAATTACCTTTGGTAGTGATTTTTGGAGATGCACCTAAATCTATAGTGTAAGTATTTTTCCCGTCGGTACTTTTGACCTCTACCCGGCCATCGCCCCTGTCGGGCCAAACTTCGTAAGCCACCCATTTCCCATTACCGGAAAGTTGAATGGAGCCGATATCCTCAAATTTCATAACATCTTCGAAACTCAGAACTCCTTGAGCCGTACTCAGTGATGTAAACAGAAATGTGATAGTCAGAATTAATAAAGATCGGATTTTCAGAGATTGCATAGGGAGAAATTTTAGTTTTGTGAATGATGGTAAGAAAAAGTATTTAATTGTTATATGAAACGGTTAATAATCTGTTTAGAATCTTTTTACCCCTCAAATATTCAGATATGAAAAATTCAGGCTATACCTACGATTATTTTTTGAAGGCATTTGAAGATGCCAAGATCACATCTTCATCTCTGATCACAAGCACAGACGCTCACATATTAAAGCAAAAGCCTAATGAAGATTCATGGTCGATGGTCGAGATCCTGAATCATCTGGTACAAGCTGGTAATGAGTATCTGCCACAGATCAATAAGGTTCTTGAAAAAAATGACGATAAATTGGCCAAGGGTAGCGGCCCATTTTCACCTGGTATAGTTTTCCGTTGGTTTATTGGACAAGTTAGCCCTGAAAATCCTCGCAAACTACCTACGGTTCCTTCTTTTGAACCAAACGAAGTTTCAGATCTGAGTATCGATAAAACACTATCAGATTTTATCAAGCTTCAGGGTTCATTCATTCACATCATCAAGAGGGCTAAGCTTGAAGGGCTTGATCTGGATCGGATCAAAGCCAGAAACCCCATTCTCAAGTTCATTCCGATGTCGTTAACAGCCTGTTTTGGTGTGGCTGAAGCTCATCAACGGCGACATTTTGAACAGATGAAAAAGCTGAGGAATACTTTATCTTAAACAGTAGAATAGAATGATACCGGTATTTAAGTATCTAATCTCTGTTAAACTTACGACGATGTTCCGGATACTCATCATATGGAAATAGAAACAAGCCATAGGGTTCATTTCCTTTTTTCCCTACATCTTGATGGTGGCGCTGATGAGCTCTTCGGATCAGTTTCATAAGTTTGTTATCACTGTTAAAGGGCACAAATCGTTTGTGGGCAAAGAGGTCGTGAATGATGAAGTAAAGTATACCATATACAGCGACTCCGCCTCCAATTCCAAAATGAGGAGTAGTAAACATGGTGTTTGCTCCCTTAACCATCAACCAGATGGAGAGGGTTGCAAAAATGAAAGAGAACACATCATTCAGCTCAAACAATCCATGATCGGGTTTATGATGAGATTCATGGATCTTCCATAGTAATCCATGGAATAACCAGCGATGTACACAATATGAAACGATCTCCATACCGACGAATCCCAGCATTATAAAACCTGTCAAATACAAGAAATCCATTTAGGTTACATTTACATTAATTCCAGTTCTGAAGCAGCCTCTTTTCCGAGCTGCATTCCTAAAGCAACGCCCATACCACTTAGTCCGGCCACCACAACCACATCCTTAGAAATTGCATTAAGTATAGGACTTTTTGTTGGTGTGAACCCCATTATGCCCGACCATTCTGCATCAATTTCCCATCCGGCAGGAAGCTTCAAAACATTGTTGGCAAATTCCATAAGGTGATCTTTTATCTTTGAATTCGCACCAAACTTCATCGTTGTTTCCACATCAATGTCTAAACTTCGTGCGCCTCCCAGTAGAAATCGATCATCACCGACCCCCCTGAAATAATAATATCCGGCATCAAAATGATAGGTCCCTGTCCACTTCAGATCCTTGATTGGTTTAGTAACGAAAACAAAACCCCTTCCTGGTTTGATCTCAACATCCGGCAAAAGATTCGAAGTAAATGAATTAGTGGCAATTACCAACTTCTCAGATTGTAATTCAATTCCATTATCAAGTGTTATGTTCTTATGCTCAGATTCAAGCTTTTTGACATTTACCTGCCACCTGAATTCAACGCCAAGATCCAGGTTTTTGCGATACAGGGTGCGCATCATCTTTCCCGGATGTAAACACCCCTCGTGATTAATACTGATCGCTTTAAAACCATTGTGAGTGGTCGCCTTATAGACATCAGATACCCCAGCAGCCTCATTCAACCATTTGTTAAAAACTGGTAATTGTTGAACCGCTTTACTGTAAATACCCTCATTCGTGAATATTTCATAAGCACCCGGCTCACGATATTCGATATTCTCATCCCCTAACGTTGCCCTCAGTAACTTCAGCCCATTAAACCGTTTTCGGATGCGGTCTATGATCTTTGACTCTTCCTCGATCTTCACATCAGCCATGTGTTCCGTTGGTGATCCAAAACATGCAAAGCCCGCATTTCTTGTACTCGCCCCAATGGGAAAAAATCCACGATCAATAACCAACACCTGCGCTTCTGGATGGTCTTTTTTATAAAAGTGAGCCGCTGACTGTCCCGTCAATCCTGCGCCAATAACGATCAGATCATATTTCTGATCATACAGTTCACCTTCCCAATACGAACGTTCTGCTTGTATCATTCTTCAATTATTTTATTCAAAAACCAAACTGGCCATAAGAGGAGTTGCCGTTTCAAAGAATCGGTCATCCACATTGTATTTTGGATGATGCCATGGATATTCTGAATCAGCTTCCTTGCTGGCACTACCCACAAAAAAGAAAGCTCCCGGAAACTCCTTCTGATAAAATGCGAAATCCTCCCCTGCCATTACCGGTTTCCTTAGTTCGATCACTTTTTCATTCCCTAAAATTTTTCTCGAAGACTTTAAAACCAGTTCGGCCTCCTTCTCTGAATTTATCACTGCCGGATATCCTCTGTTGAATTCGAATCTGTAGTCACCTCCGGCTTCTTTGGTGATCCCTTTGAGTATCGCCTCAAGACGTTCGACCACAAGGTTTGCAGTATCTGGAGACAGTGTTCGGGCAGTACCCCAAAGTTTTACTTTTTCCGGAATAATGTTATGAGCAGAACCACCTTCAATCTTACCAATAGTTACAACAACCGGTTCCGTCGGATCCACATTTCTGCTTGAAATCGTTTGCACTGCGTTGATATATTGGGAGGCTAAAACGATCGGGTCAATGGCTTCATGAGCCCTTGCGGCATGCCCTCCTTTTCCGATGATCTCTACTTCAAATTCTGAAGTTGAAGCCATTAAAGCTCCGGCTTTGGTAGCAACGGTGCCAGCAGGATGCATTGGTGAAGTGTGAATGCCATAAATTGCATCCACTCCATACTCTTGTAAAAAACCGGTTTCCATAAGAAGCTTTCCCCCACCGGGAAGTTTTTCCTCACCGGGTTGAAAAATCAGTAACACAGTACCTTTGACCTCATCTCTGAGATCCGCCAGAATTCTTGAAACCGTCAGTAAATTTGCCGTGTGAGCATCATGTCCGCAACAATGTGCTACACCTGCATCCATTGAAAAGAACTCCTGTTTTGCATCGCCCTCTTCAAGAATAGGCAAAGCATCAATATCTGCTCTGAGTGCTATAACCCTATCGGATTCAATTCCCCCGCGAAGGATGCCGATACAACCTGTTTCAAGAGGTTTTTCATAAGGTATCTCAAGTTCTTCTAAACTGGACTGTATAAATTCAGTCGTTTTAAATTCCTTAAAAGAAAGTTCCGGATGTTGGTGCAAGTATCGACGCGTTTCTACCGTCTTTGGATAGTATTTCTTTGCAAGTTCTGCAATACGGGAATGCATATAAGTTTTATTGATTTATATATTCAAAGATAATAAGAATAATAAAAGAGCGAACGTAACTTTATGTGATGTTGGTCGTAGCATAATGTGTTAAACTAATAATCTATCTATGAAAACTACATCCTGGGAAATTATTTTAGCCGGCTTTTTATTTGTGGGCATTTCGATCTTTCTTATCGAACATAATTCTGACAGCTCAGCCAGCAACCAAAACAATTATGACTCTGACTCCCTTGAGATCAAGTTAAATGAGGAAAATATTCATGTTTTCAGGTTACAAAGCTTAGAAAAACTTGAAGATCTCAAAAACCTGGAGAACCTTGAAAATCTGAATAACCTCCAGAATTTAGAAAACCTTAAGAACCTGAAAAACCTTCTTCCCATGGAGATCCGTGCTGAATTTGAGAGGGAAATAGATGAAGTCATCAAAGAAATGGATCAGGAGAGCCTGGAAGTTAATATTGATGTACAGAGTAAGACCTTGACCGTAGACCCCGCATCTATCAATACCAAACAGGGCTGGACAGTTAAAAGTCCTGGAGTATATCTGTATTCACGATCGTTCGACACTGCCAAAAATAACAAGACAAGCCTGGTTCTCCCCTTTGGTTCGGTTGAAATTGAAGGTAACCAGGAAGGTAGAAAAAACCTGATCATCGAAGCGTCCGGCAATATTTCCACACTTAATGATCTTCGATCCAAGTTAGCAGCAGAATCTAGTGTAAGCGATGAAAATGCTTCTTTTAGATTGATAAACAAAGGGGATGAGGCAAAAGATCAGAATATACAGATACAGAGTAAATTGCTGGTACCTAGAGAAATGCAACTTGATATTCACACAAAGGCCGGACATATCACTTCAGGTAATATACAGGGTACTCAGAATTATCTAACAAATGGCGGACATATTACCCTGAATAACATCTCCGGTACTATTGATGCTAAAACCGGAGGAGGCCATATCCAGATCAGGGAGTCAGAAGGACAGGTTACCCTGAATTCTAAAGGTGGTAACATCAGGGTTCAGGAAATGAAGGGGAGCTTAAATTTACAATCAGGTGGTGGAAGTCTACAGGTCATTGATCATAGTGGAGGAGTTAAAGCCACAACAAATGGCGGAAACATTGAACTGCGAACATCATCTTTGAGTGGACCAATCGATGCGCAAACCGGGGCCGGTTCTATAACGATCTGGATCTCAAAAGATTCAAACATTGAATTTAGACTGAATGGCAGTAATGTGGAGATCGACACCGAATTTAATTATGACGGTACCATTCAAAACGGCAGTGCCTCCGGAACCATTGGTAACGGAGAATATAAAGTATCGGCAAAAACCAATTACGGAACGATTTCTTTAAAAGCCATCAAATAGTCTTTTTGTTATCTTTGATTTAACCGTCCAGAATAAACTATCTTAATCAGGAATCAAGAGTTTCTGATAATTAAAGATGACCAAACGCATTCATACCACTAAAGACGGTTCCTCTACTCTATACTCGGATAAATTCGATCAATATTACCATAATCCCAATGGTGCCGCATCAGAAAGCCATTATGTTTTCTTTGAGCGATCAGGTTTATTCAATTCACTGGATGGCACTGATGCTCTCACTGTATTTGAAATTGGTTTCGGGACCGGTTTGAATTTTCTTTTACTTGCTGATCATATAAAACGGAATAGGATCGATACGCAGGTTAAATTCTATTCCATTGAAGCCTTTCCCATCAACAGACAAACAGCTTCAAAGATCAATTTTGGTGCTCATATTCAAGATCCTGTAATAGCCAGTTCTCTTCCTGATATCTTCGATTCGATAACCCCGGGAATGAATAGGATCAAACCTTTTAAAGATCTCAACATTGAATTGTACCTATTTTACGGATTCTTCGATGACTTCAAAAGTAATGGTCTTGTTGTTGATTTTATTTTTCATGACGCTTTCTCCCCGGACGTAAACGAAGAGCTTTGGACTGACACTACCTTTAATAAACTGGCAGAACATTCACATGAGAAAACGGTTCTTACAACCTATTGTGCTGCATCTAAAGCCAGAGCAGCCATGTGTACGGCCGGATGGTTTGTTGCAAAAGCAAGAGGAGCTCTGGGTAAAAGAGAAATGACAATTGCTTCAAGATCAGAAGAAAGGCTAAGCGAATTTAAGAGATTGAATGAAAACAGGCTTACAGAACGATACCTGAAAGGAGACTTTGATTAGTCAATTCTCACAAACTCTTGGATCAATGATCTGATCTCATCAATGCCATCCCTGGAGCTAGATGAATAAGGAAGTATAGGTACTTCAATATTCATTTCCTTCATGATACGGCGAACCTTTGCCTTAGACTGATTGACCTTATTTTTTGACAATTTATCTGCTTTTGAAAGGACCACGGCAAAGGGTTTTTCATTCATTCCCATCCAGTAAAAAAAATCTTCATCAAGCTGGCTTGGGTCGTGACGTACATCAACAACATGCAGGATCAGCTTCAGGGATTCACGATCCATAAGGTAATCCCGAATATTCTTACCCCATCGCTCCCGTTCCTTCTTGGGAACCTTTGCGTATCCATATCCCGGCAGGTCTACAAAATAACAGACATCTCCGACCTGATAGTAATTCATCTGCTGGGTCTTGCCTGGGACGTTCGATGTTCTTGCTATGTTCTTTTTATTTAATAGAGCGTTGATCAGTGATGACTTACCCACATTAGATCTTCCCGCAAAACAAACTTCAGGCAACCCCGCCGGCGGGCATTCTTCTAATTTGGTAGCACTGGTGATGAATTTCGCCTGGTTGTTGAACATCAGATAAGTTCGTTTGCCTCTTTTTCAACTCCAAAATTAACGGGAACAGGATAATTACCGGTAAAACAAGCCGTACAATAATCATGGTCGGATGGATTCGCTTCTTTTACTGCATTTACCAATCCTTCTGCCGATAAATACCGAAGGCTGTCAACCCCGATCTCTTTAGCCATTTTCTCAATATCCCTGTCGAATTTATTCGCTATGAGCTCGTCGGGACTTGGAAAATCCATACCATAGTAACATGGACTAATAATGGGTGGAGAGCTAACAAGAAAATGCACCTCAGAAGGATTGCACTCCCTGATCATATCCACCAGATACCGTGAGGTGGTTCCCCGTACTATAGAATCATCCACTATGATGACCGGCCGGCCTTCAATAACCCCACGAACCGGGTTGAACTTAGTTCTTACCTTTTGCTCCCTGGATTTTTGGCCGGGGGAAATAAAGGTTCTTCCAACATAATGATTTCGGATCAGCCCCATGTCATAACGACAATCATAACCTAATTTCTGGCTTTCAGATGCATAACCGAGAGCCGCTGTATTACTTGAATCGGGAACCGAGAAAACGACGGGTTGTTTCCCAGACTTGTCATTTTTCACAACTTCATCCAACGGATGTTCAGAGGCTAATTTCTTTCCGAGGTTCCTTCTTATCTTATCCACCATCTCACCAAAGATCATACTATCGGGGCGGGAAAAATACACGTATTCAAATATGCACTGACTGGTACTTGTCCCTTTTGAAGGAGGAATGAAAAACGATTTGGGTTCGCCTGTTTCATGGGCTTCTTTATCGATAACCACAACCTCACCCGGTTTTACATCTCTAACATACTCAGCATTATTGATATCGAATGCGCAGGTCTCACTGGCTACGCAAAATGATCCATCTACCTTTCCAAGGGCAAGTGGGCGAAACCCATTCGGGTCACGAACAGCGATCAATTTATCATCAGTAAGAATAACAAGGCAATAGGCTCCCTCGATCTGACGCAATGCATCCATGATCTGATCCATTTGGTCCTCATACAGGCTGTGTGAGATTAGGTGGAGTATCAGCTCAGTATCAGATGTACTTTGAAATAACACCCCTTCCTTTCTGAATCGCTCCCGGATCTGTTTTGCATTAGACAGATTCCCATTATGCCCGATCGCAAGATTTCCATTACGATAGTGAACACGGAATGGTTGAATATTTGCAGGATTTTTGGATGAGCCTGAAGTAGAATAGCGATTATGCCCAATTGAATTATTTCCTTTCAGGATCTTATTAAATACCTTAGACTTGTTAAAGACATTCAAAACAAGACCAAAGTCTTTAAAGGCAGGCATAACAGATCTTTCTTTTTCTTCATCATAATAAGATGTTACAATGCCTGCTGATTCCTGCCCCCTGTGTTGAAGGGCGTGCAACCCATAATAGGTATGTACGGCTGCGTCAGGATGATTATAGATACCATAAATTCCACAATATTCGCGAGGTTTATCGCTCATATCCAATGCTCCAAAAATAATGAGGGTTAATGACTACAAAGATAACAAATGATAGGACTATTCGGGAATCGGATCAGGAACAAGTTTTCTACAGGTTATTAACACCTTACAATTTAATCAGGCTTTCGGGATCTCTACATAAAATTCAGTCCCCTTGCCAACTTCACTTTCAAACCAAATGTGGCCATTCATTCGCTCTATAAATTCTTTGCTTAGGCTTAGCCCAAAACCGGTACCTTTCTCCTTTTGAGTACCCTCTCTGGTCCAGTTCTTGTTTTCAAAGATCTTTTGGCGAGCATTTTCAGGAATACCAATTCCTGTATCCTTTACCTTAATAAGAATATGATCTTGCTTCTCATTCGCAGAAACCGTGATCTTATCACCCGGTTCAGAAAATTTAATCGCATTGGATATCAGGTTTCTGATTACAAGCGAGAGGGCATTATAATCTGCTTTCACATCGGATACATCATTCACTTCAGAGATCAGATCAACTTTCTTTTTATCAGCTATGAATTTTTGAGAGTAGATCACATCCTTTGTCAGATCAGATAATTGAATTGGTTTTAAATTAACCTCAACACCTGAAAGCTGTTCTTTAGCCCAGGCTAAAAGGTCTTCCATCACATTCGAGTTTTCCTGCAGGGAAGCCTCCAGCTCCGGTACCATCTCCTGGATCTCATCCTGAGAAAGAAAACCCTCTTTGATAAGACTCAGCATACCCTGCATAGACATTAGGGGAGACCTAAGATCATGTGATATAATTGCAAACAACTTATCCTTTGATCGGTTAAGGTCTTCCAGCTCTTCCTTTTGCTTTTTAAGCTGATCATAGATCTTCTCTTTTTCACTGGAAGATCTTTTCATTTGGTAAAGAAGAAAGGAGATCAGAATAATGATCAGTATGCCTGCAATAATTATAATTAGTTGATTACGCAGTTGTTGTTCCTGACTTGCCTGTTTCTCTTGTAAAAGAGTATTGATCTCATTTTGTCTTTCCAGCTCAAGAAAATTCTCTGCATTAACAAGTTCCCTGTCCTTTTCAACTTCACTCAAACTATCAGATAAGGCAGAATAGATCAAAAGTTGATCATATGCCTTTTCGTAACTGTCGTTTTTTGCATAAGCTTCATGCAATGCCTGGGCCACTTCCATTTTAAGGTTTGTGTTATAAGAACTTTGAGTCACAGATTCTGCTTTTTTCAGGTATTCAATTGCTTCCTCAAATCTGCCTTGCTCACCATACATTTTGCCTATCACAAAATTATTGTAATAAATACCTTCGTTGATTCCCTCCTCTTCTGATAACTGTAACGATCGGAATAACAGTTCTTCAGCCTCATTATACCGTTCCATTTTTGCTAATGTCGCGCCTCTATTATGCATAATAATAGGTGAGGGCACGCCCGGTCTTATTGCTGAAATAACTTCCTGAGCACGGTCATAGTTGGCAAGTGCAGCTTCATATTCCCCGATATTGCCAAAAGTATTCGCAAGGTTTAGGTGAGCCCTATAAATATCCATTTGTGAATTACGCTCTCTGGCAAGTTCGAGTGAGCTTTCGAGATAGTATCTCGATTTTTCATATTCTTCGTTGTTACTGTATGCCATCCCTAAATTATTATAGGCAACGGCCAATAGAGCACTATCCTGCACCGTCCGTGCATAATCGATTGATTCCAAATAGTTTTTCAGAGCTTTATCAACTTGCCCCATATCGCCGTAGATCACGGCAAGATTGTGTAGTAATCTGGCTCTGAGTCTGTCTGCTTCTGACTCAGGTAAACGATCCAGGTATTGCATTGCTGTATTAAATTGTTCAGCTGCCTTAATGGGGTTTTCCTGCTTACTATATATTGTCCCCAGGATGTTGTAGAGTTGAGCGACTTGTGACGTACTGGAAAATCTATCCAAGGCGTTACCCACGAGATCATATGCCTGTTCCAGCATTTGCTGATCGATCAAAATATCTGCCCGATAAGTCAGAGCCCTGGCAATCCCTTCGTCATCACTTTTTGACTGATATATTTGCTCAGCTTCTTCTGCCATTTGCAAGGCAAGTGGGTAATCACCTGCATTTGAAGCCTCTTTACTCATTTTCAGATACTGCTCAGCCTCAAGCGAATCAGATTGAAATGAGGCAATATCCACCCCTGCATTAAGACTAATGGGATGAATTAATAAAATAAAAGCAAAAACAAAAAACAGACTACTAACCTGTCTGAAAGTTGGATAAAACAATTCAGCTACTCTAATGAAAATGAATTCCTTTAATCTAAAAAAAGCCCTTCAATGAATGAAGGGCTTTTTAACAAAATATTATTGAATGGTTACACTAAGGTAGCATCCAACTTGATATCAACTCCGGTTAGTGCTTTAGACACCGGACATCCTTTCTTAGCGGCTTCAGCGATCTCCTGAAATTTGTCGTTCTCTATATTGGGAACGTCACCTTTAGTGATCAGTTTGATCGTAGTAATAGCTCCTTTTCCACCATCTATAGTTACTTCTGCATGAGTTTCTACGGAATTCGGGGTGAACCCGGCTTTGTCCAGTTCATTGGAGAAAGCCATGGAAAAACAGCCGGCATGTGCAGCACCTATTAATTCTTCAGGGTTTGAGCCTGATTTATCTTCAAAACGCGTGGCAAAACTAAATTTACCTTCATAGGAACCACTTTCAAGTTTCATGGTTCCACTTCCTGATTTCAAGTCTCCTTTCCAAACAGCATCTGCTTTCTTAGTTGGCATATTTTTCCAAATTAAATTTATGGTTTGCATTCAATGTAAAATAACATTGAAGAGATATTTTACATTCCTTCATTATTGTAATTAATATAACAAGGAAATATTTATTAATTGCTTTATGATTGATCGGATGGGGCTATACTGCATTGAGTTTTACCCCTCATATTCGAAACCAACACAGGCAGATCCAAAAAAGCAGAAACCCAAAATGACTCTTTAATAATATCCATTTTATACATAAATCCTGAATACTAAAAAAGCAGTCAAGTTTTACCTGATTAATTGCAGAGTAAGACTAAAAGCGAGATGGGAAAGAAAATAAACCTCAGAAATACTGAAATGCACAATATTTAGCTATGGACTTTTTCAGTGTTTCTCAGCATAATCTCAGTAGAGAGTAACAAAAAGATCAACTTTTATGGCCCTAACTGAAATTACTGAAAACAAAAAAGGCCTCTGAAGTTAATCAGAAGCCTTTAGCTTGAGCGGGAAACGAGATTCGAACTCGCGACCCCAACCTTGGCAAGGTTGTGCTCTACCACTGAGCTATTCCCGCTTAATCCTATATAATTCCTTTTTGAAGGAGCCACAAATATAAGGGCTATTTTTGATACTATTCAACTCTTTTTTCGAAATATCTTTTCATTTTTTCGATCCACATTCAGATCATATTGAGATCTCCTTCACAGAACCAAGAAGCCGACCTAAGAATTTGTTCCCATATACTTTCTGAATGTGTCCCATATCTGCAATGATCACCAGTAATTCCTTACTTCGGGAGAATGCCACGTTCAACAGACGGGGTACCGAAAGGCCATTCTTCTTTTCATCGAAGGGCCTGACCGAATAATGTCGTAACCCTCCATTTTGCCATTCACCACTCATCACTGTATCAAAGATAATAACAGGTTTCTCCCTCCCCTGAAATGTATGAATGGTCCCAACTTCAATATCCCGAAAGCCTTTTTCCCAAAGATGATTTCTAACCTTGTAAACACTGTTCCTAAAAGGAACAATGATCCCAATATTTTCAGGAGCATGATTTTTTGTAAGCCGTTTCACACTTTCCTCAATAAGTCGCATATGTACCTCATTGATCGGCTTGAATCCTTTTTCCTCAGACTCCTGCTCCAAAACCGGATTGTATTTTGCCGTATCTATCAACGCAACTGAGGCTGATTCACCATTATCAAGATCTCTTCCATCTGCAGGTTTTCCTGATTTTAATCTTCCCTCATAAAAGACCGAACTTATTACACCGGCAAGGTCATTTTTCATTCGATATTGTATATCAAAAAAGCTGGTGAAGTCCGGATTAAAATCATGCCAGTTAAATAGATCTTCTGTAGATTCTGATCTTGATACATATGTAAAGATATCCTGCTCTAAAAACTCCCTGGATTCCCTATGGTCTGTTATCGCAATAGGTGGCAGCTGCATGGGGTCACCGGCTACAATAAGATGCTCTTTACTCTTACCCGCCATCAACAACATGAATGGTATACCTGCCATCGACCCCTCATCTACTACCACCGCATCATAACTGATATTGTAGAATAATTCTGATGTGCACACTTTGGCAAGCGTTGTAGCAACCAATTTTTTCTTTTTCAGTTCATAGCGTTCATTCAAGTTTAGGAGCCGATCAATTTCGATCTCGACCGCTTCCTTTCCTCCGTACTCATCCATTTTATTAGCAGCCAACTGACATTCAAGGTCCAGTTTTTCAGGAACTTTTTCACCGTTCCTCATAAGATCATCCACGGTTTCCTGAAGTTTTTCATACTTACTCAAAAGATTTGAGAGTTGTACTGCATCAGATTTCCGACCATCAAGTTTCACTTTGACCTGATGTTCAAACAAAATGTCTTCAAGGCGGGCGTCATCCAATGCGGCTTCACCAAAGCGAGTCGTATTCTGTAGATCGTAACCCGGATCGATCTCATACAAAGCATCGATCACACTCAATAAACCCACATCTACCGCACGATTTGTATTTGACACAAATAGTACCCTCTTGTTTTGGTTCAGGAGGTTGGCCACGATATACCCAAGAGTCGCCGTTTTTCCTGTTCCCGGTGGCCCCCAAACATAGAGAATATTATTCTTTAACGACTTCTCAATAGCATCCTTTTGTGCCTCATTTCTCAGATCATCAACCTGTATCTTAACAGAATCCCTATGTGTTTTAAAATGCCCCGTTGGTTCAAGCAGAGCCTTGAGTTGTGGAACTTCTTCTGCCTTATCCTGCAGTTTAAATAAGTGCTCTTCCATTTTTTTGAGAACAAAATCATTTTCCCACTCCAGGAATACTTCATCGATCTTACTCCCTACATTTTCAGGAAATTCAAGCCTCACTTTTTTATCCTTGAATTCAACAACATGAACTTTGTATTCTTTAGAATCTACTTTGGCTCTAATTTCCTCAGCAAAACGAAGTCCGCGGTTCTGCGACTCAAACGTATAGATGAATTCACCGGATATTTTTTCCAATTCACCGGTAAAAAGCACATCCGTGGATGGCGTCTCTCTGACTGCTAATATCTCTTTTTCAATGGCATCAATTGCCTGCTGAATAACTTTCTTAATCAAGTATTGTAAATTTTTAGGTATAGAATTTAAAATTTATTGGTCCCACAATTCCGCTCTGATCATTTCTGAGCTTTTTTCTGATAAAAGGTAATCAAGTCTGAGCCGGTTTTTTTGCGGTACTTTTTGCTCGACCAATCTTGTACTATCCGAAGTATATAAGATCAGGTCTGATTCACGGACAAACAAGGGAAGTGATTTTCCATAGATAGTACCGGCAACAAATGAGCCCTCAAAATGAACCGATCTCTTTAATTCTTCGATGATTTTTGGGATCGTTTCTTCAGATCCTGTCACCAATCCGATCGTATCTATTGCCGCTCTATCAACCATAGACAACAGGATGTCCGGATCGTAATCATAAACAATAGGTATCACCAAAAGACTTTCCCGAAGGCTTCGGAAGTGACTCATCAGGTGAATGGGAACAAACAGTGCATCGTATTTTGCTGCTTTTTCATATTCACTCACACTTATTACCTCACTCTTCACACCCACCTGCTTTTTAATAGCATCCGAGAGCATCCGTGCAAGCTCATGATTTTCCCCTACACTTGCAGAGGTTTGAATACGATCGGGCCATTCCATAAATCCAAGTTGTTCCTGAAACAGCAGTTCGATCTCAGACTCATCCAAACCATAGCCCACCAATTCTTCAACTAAAGCCTGAACCTTCTCTCCTCCAACTTCCAGTCTGGCTGATTTATCCAGCAGTGGAGTTTGATTCTTAACGGTGAAACCTCGTCCCTGCTCACCCAGTATCAGGCCTTCGTCTTCAAGGATATGATACGCTTTCCGAACGGTATGAAAACTTGCTTCCAGCTGTTGCCCCAATTCCCTCGTGGATGGTAACACCTCTCCCACCTGAAACTGCTTGGTGGCGATCATAAGTCGAATTCGGTCTGCGATATGTTTAGCTGAGGTTTTCAATTATGAACCGTAATAATCATCAATGATCTGTAAATAGGCTTTAACTGTTCTTTCCAACCCCCAGTATAATGACTTACTGATCAACGCATGCCCTATACTGACCTCATTAAGAACCGGGATCGTTTCAAGCAGATCCGGAAGATTATCTAGGTTCAATCCATGGCCGGCATTCACTTTGATCCCAAGATCATTGGCCATATTGGCTGCCTTACGTAATCTTGTGAGTTCATGTTGTTTTTTGGAAGCGTCTGCATTGGCGAATGTACCCGTGTGTAATTCAATGGCATCAATTCCTAACTTGTGTGCCAACTCAATATCTCTGGGATTTGGATCCAGAAATAAACTGATCTCAATGCTGGTTTCTCTAAGTTTTGGGAACACACGTTCTTTGAAGTCATCAAAAACAACTTCCATATCCAAACCGCCCTCTGTGGTCAATTCCTCCCGGCCTTCTGGGACCAAAGTACATAAATCAGGATCAACCTCAGTGCAGATCTCGAGCATTTCATCAGTAGCAGCCATTTCAAAATCTAGTTTCCCGCGCACATGCTCTTTTAGTCTGTATACATCCTCATCACGAATATGCCTTCGATCTCCACGAAGGTGAAATACAATGCCTGCTGCTCCGGCCTCCTCACAGATCCCTGCAGCTTCGATTGGGTCAGGATAGCCTTCTCCACGTGCATTCCTCAGCGTAGCAACGTGATCAATGTTGACAAGTAACTTCATTTAAATATCGGCTTTTTTTATTTTAAACTATATCATCAAAAGTAAGCATATCCGTTTATATTTACAGATAATGAAACATGACGGCTTAAAGATCATATCCCTGTTCCTATTGTCATCGCTGTTATTTGCTATAACAGCATGTGGAACGGTTAAACGGGGTTCCTACCAAAAGAAAGAACCTGTCGACCCGCCGGCTAAGGCATCTGAACCGGTATCCCATGAAACAACGATCATTGCCAGTACCGGGGCAACCGAGTTGATACGTGAGCGACAGGATATACTTCAACTCGCCTACAATGATTGGAAGGGTATTCCCTACATTCTTGGTGGAACCGGATATAATGGCATCGATTGTTCGGCATTTATGCAGGTTGTCTATGAAGATTATTTTTCCGTGATCCTACCGAGAACTACTTTAGAGCAACTTGAATTTGGTGCGCCGGTCTCTAAACGAAGTATTACCCCCGGAGATATGGTATTTTTTAAAACCGGGAGGCGCACATATCATGTTGGTATAATGGTAAATTCCACTGAATTCCTGCACGCATCAACATCAGAGGGGGTAACAATTTCTGAGCTTACCCACCCATATTGGGATTCTTCATTTTTGGCTTTCCGAAGGGTATTGAACGAGAAAACTACCGATTCTTGAAAATTTGGTACATCATCTTTTCGTACTCACCACTCAGAGTTATATCTCTCCTCTTCATCATTGCTTTCATGGCATCAACCGCTTTACCAAAATCGTATTCCCCGAAATCTGCTGAACCAACCCAGGAAAAGGAAGGAATATATTTCGGAGGGAAACCATTCATGAAGATATTTGAACTCACACCACAGATCGTTCCGGTATTCAACATTGAATTTATCGCCGTTTTTGAATGATCTCCCATAACAGTTCCTAAAAATTGCTGTTCGGTTTCAAGCTCCTTTCCACTCTCCCAGTCTGTTAATCTAACGGTACTGTAGTTGTTCTTGAGATTCGAAGTATTCGTATCGGCTCCCAAATTCACCCATTGTCCGAATATTGAGTTACCGGTAAAGCCATCGTGAGCCTTATTGGAGTATGAATGAAAGATACAATTTGAAACCTCACCACCAACTTTACACACAGGCCCAATTGTCGTTGCCCCGTAGATACGGCTACCCATTTTAACCGTTGCTCCTGCCCCGATAACCACAGGTCCTTTTAGAATACTTCCAGATTCTATATATGCCTCTTTTAGGATCACGACCGGTCCTTCTTCAGCAAAGATATGAGAACCGGGCTCTAAAACTACATCATCTCCAATGAAAGTATTTCGGGGATGATGTATACCTGAGTAATAATTATCATCAGAAGCCTGAACAGATTGCAAACCTGTCAATGGAAGATCTTTAGAAATTTCATAAGAATTCAATGACAGCAGGTCCCAAATGTGTTCCAGGTGAATTGATTCTGAGAGGTCTTTAATGTTTAATCCTTCTGCAGAAAAGTGATTCTGATCAAACATGGTTATGGACTTTTCAGCCGAAATAGAAGCGGCTACAGTAGCTCCCTTGAAATCAATGCATTCCCCTATTTCAAGCTCGTAAATCACCTTTAGAAGTTCTTCAGAAGGAAGAAAGCGGGAATTGATCCATAATACCGGTTTATCGTTGTCGATCTCATTTCTTCTGAAAACACCTGAGAGCCTGTCTCTCAGTATTCGGTTATATCGGTTCAATCTCAGTGTAAGCAACCATTTTTGTCTGATCGTATATATTCCAAGGCGAAGATCATCGACGGGTCGTGTCAATGTAAGTGGATGAAAATTTTTACTTTTTTCATCTTCGAAGAAACAGATCTGAACATCTAACTGTGTAGACATAATTTCAAAAAATCGTAATCGTTATTCAGTTTAATAGCTCTTATATTTACGCATTATCGCAAACAAATAAAATTATTTAAGAAGTATATCATATGTGCGGAATAGTTGGGTACGTTGGCGAAAAACAAGCCAGCAAAGTTATTATTGATGGACTCAAGAGACTTGAATACAGAGGATACGATTCAGCCGGAGTTGCTATTTTAAACGGCTCCCTGAACATTACAAAGGGAAAAGGAAAAGTATCGAATCTTGAAAAATTAGTCGGAGAGAATGAAAAAGGCACTATAGGTATTGGGCATACCCGGTGGGCTACCCATGGTGAACCTAATGATATCAATTCACACCCTCATACTGTAGAGAGCGGAAAGTTGGCTTTGGTCCACAATGGGATCATTGAAAATTATAGTACACTCAAGAAAAAATTAATCAGTGAGGGCTATAGCTTTTATTCTGATACTGATACGGAAGTTTTAGCAAAGCTGATCGAGAGCTTCCTGAAGAAAGACTCAAATTCGCTAAAAAAGGCTGTGCAGTTTGCTTTGCACCAGGTTCATGGAACCTATGGTATTGCAGTGGTTCATTCCGATTTTCCTGATCAGATCATTGTGGCAAGAAAGGGTTCACCTCTCTTGCTTGGTGTTGGTGATGGTGAAATGCTTATCGCGTCCGATGCTTCAGCTGTGGCAGCCTATACCGATAAAGTGGTATACCTGGATGATGGGGAGATCGCAGTTATTACTAAAGATAATTTCACTGTTGAAACAGCCGACAACATTGAACTCACGAAAGAGATCCATGAATTGTCATTAAGTCTTGAAGAAATTGAAAAAGGCGGTTATGATCATTTTATGCTCAAAGAAATCTTTGAGCAGCCCCGCGCTCTTGCCGACTGTCTGCGTGGACGAATAGATACTGATAAAGGTACCATTACCTTGGGTGGTATTGAAGAGATCATGGATAAACTCGTGGATGCTAAACGATTGATCATCGCTGCCTGTGGAACCAGCTGGCATTCCGGACTGGTAGGTGAATATCTTTTTGAATATTTGGCCAAAGTGCCGGTGGAAGTTGAATATGCCTCTGAATTCCGGTACAAAGAACCCCTTGTGGGACCCGGGGACGTCATGATAGTTATCTCTCAAAGTGGAGAAACAGCAGATACTCTTGCTGCTCTAAGAGAAGCCAAAGAAAGAGGAGCAACTGTCATCGGAGTGGTCAATGTTGTGGGTTCAACCATAGCAAGGGAAACAGAAGCAGGAGTGTACATTCATGCCGGTCCGGAGATCGGAGTTGCCTCAACCAAAGCATTTACTGGCCAGGTCACTGTACTTACCATGATGGCGATCAAATTAGGCTTGGCAAAAGGGACTCTGAAAAAGCCTGAAGCCAAAAAGCTTATCGGTGAGTTGGCAAAGATACCGGCTAAAGTTCAGGAGATCCTTGATGACACGGATGAGATAAGAAATATATCGAACCTATTCTCATATGCTCCCAACTTCCTTTACCTTGGAAGGTCTTACAGTTTCCCGGTTGCATTGGAAGGCGCTCTTAAACTTAAGGAGATCTCATATATCCATGCTGAAGGTTATCCGGCTGCTGAAATGAAACATGGACCAATTGCCCTGATCGATGAAATGATGCCGGTTGTAGTTATCGCCGCCACGCAACATACAAATGATAAAATGATCAGCAATATCGAGGAAGTTAAAGCTCGCAAAGGCCGCATCATTGCGATCACTACCCCTGATAATGATGAAGTGGTTGATCTTGCTGAGTTCAAAACGATCGTTCCGGAAACCATGGATGTCTTGACTCCGCTTTTAACTGTAATTCCTTTACAGCTTCTCTCCTATTATGTTGCTGTGAACAGGGGAGCTAATGTGGACCAGCCAAGAAACCTTGCTAAAAGTGTAACAGTAGAATAATTCACAATTCTATGTGAATAATTATCAGACCTGAAGAGCTGTAATTGTAATTTTCCCCTAAGAGATCAGGTAACACCTAAAATTTTATTAAAATTTCTTAATAAATAGGTGTGGATAACTTGACTTTAATGTGGATAATTCGTTCTATTCGGCTCATCACAGAATAGTTACACCCACATAGTAATGAGAAACTGGAAGGCAATAATTTTTAAAGTAGTCGTTTTGGTACTGGTGAGTATCGTGATCTTTACCGGTTGAACCTGATTTACGTATAATTTTTATCTGAACAAGACGGAATTGCTACACCCGATTTTCAGATTTCTATAGTTACATCCTTTTATTCTGCTTATCTTTCTTACCTGTTTTAATCTGTAATTAATAATTCAATTTGAAATGGGGAAAATCGACTTAAGTTATCTTGAAAACATGAGTGGCGGGGACAACACCATGATCATTGAAATGATCGAGTTATTCCTGAAAGAAACCCCCATACACCTTGAGAACTTGAAAACAGCCAACGATAACCAGGAATGGAGTAAAGTGGCCACAGAAGCTCATAAGGTTAAACCAATAATGTTATATGTAGGCCTGTCTGATCTTAATTTAGTATGTAAAAAATTGGAAGATAACGCCAAGGGCGATCAGGACGTTAATGTAAGCAATGAACTTATCTTACAACTTTTTGAAGGATATGAAGAAGTGAATGGGGATCTTGAAATGAAAGTCAAAGAGTTAAGATGATACCATTTGAATATGGTCAATATCATCAACCGAATACACCTCTCCTTCTTCTTTAAACCCCAGATCGTTATAGTAATTGATGAGGGCGGCCTGAGCCTCGATCCTGATCTTTTCACCTTTGCAGAGTTCTATTCCTTTTCTGATCAACTTCTGCCCAAGCCCGGTTCCACGATAAGATGGCTCCACGACTATCCTTCCTAAACTTGCCTCATCATATTTTACACCGGGATCAAAAATTCTAAGATATGCCGCAAGGATGTCTTCATCATAGATAAGAAGATGGCCTGCTTTGTCATCATAACCATCGATATCTTCATAAAAACAGTGTTGCTCGATGATGAAGATCTGCTGGCGTAACCTGAAGAGGTCTTCCAATTCTTTGTTTAAAAGGTCATCATATGTTTTATACACTGTTCTCATGAGCTAGTGAAACTAATTTAGGTAATATCCCGTAAATAAAAGCGAATTTTAACTAATAGAAAAAATATGATCTGGGCTTGGTTATTAAATAGTATTTCGGTTTATGCAACGGCTTCTCTTCTAGAGGGTGTGGAAATTAAGAATTTCTGGAGTGCTGTATTTGTTGCTGCATTATTAGCAATAGTCAATGTGTTCATCAAACCCATATTGATCATACTCAGCCTTCCCATTACTATATTGACATTTGGACTTTTCGTTTGGGTGATAAATGCCCTTTTGATCATGCTGGTGGATCAGATGGTAACAGGTTTCAAGGTTCGAAGTTTTAGCTGGGCTCTCATATTTGGCCTGGTAATGTCTGTGATAAGTTGGTTCTTGTTCAAAATTTTCGGTTGATCGAACAAGGTCTATGAGTATTTCTAAACACAAAAAAGGCTGCCTTTAAAGCAGCCTTTTTACTTACACGATCTCATTCTGACAACCTAAATGTTGTCGCAAACAGCCTGAGTAAAGGTTGATGTCGTACCCTCACCTCCAATGTCTGGCGTACAATAGACCTTTTTCTCCACAAGTGTTTTGTAGATGGCTTTTCGGATATTCTCAGCCACAGCTTTCTGATCGATGTGTTCCAACATCATTAAAGACGAGAACAATAACGCTAATGGATTTGCAACATTCTTACCAACAATATCAGGAGCTGAACCATGGACCGCCTCAAACATCGCTGCATCGTCTCCAATGTTTGCTGCTCCTGTCACTCCAAGTCCACCAACCAGACCGGAAGCCAGATCTGATAGAATGTCCCCAAATAAATTGGTGGTCACAACCACATCAAACTGACGCGGCCGCATTACCATTTGCATAGCCATATTATCCACAATGAGATCTTCAAACTCGATCTCCGGATAATCTTTTGCCACCTTTTTGCCAACTTCCAAAAATAATCCCGTTGTCAATTTCAGAATATTCGCCTTATGAACCAGTGTAACCTTTTTTCGCTCATGTTGCTTAGCGTACTCGAATGCAGCTTTGATGATCTTATGACTTGCCTCTTCTGTTACAACAGCAATAGCTTCGGAATGTCTTTTATTCTCACCTTCTTCTATCCATTGTTCTTTACCAATATAAAGACCCTGAGTATTTTCCCTGAATAGGACCATATCAACGTCTCTGAATGGTGAGTCAATGCTTGGAAGGGTATGTGCAGGACGGATATTACTATACAAATTGAATTGCTGCCTCAATGCCACGTTTACCGACCTGAAACCTGAACCTACCGGTGTTGTAAGAGGACCTTTAAGAGCAATACGGTGTTCCTCAATTGCCTCTATAGTCTCTTCAGGAAGTGGGGTACCCAACTCCTCATAAGCTGACAAACCGGCTTTAGCATCCACCCATTTAATGTCGGCTCCTGCTTTATCAAGAATAGTGGTTACTGAGTTCGTAATTTCTGGTCCGATTCCATCTCCGGGAATCAATACAACATTTTTCATTTATTCTATTTTTTCTTCAAAATTTCAATACCAAATATATCGAAATTAATATCCAAATGTGATGGCTTTAACCATTGCGGGGCATTCTTTTTAAACTTTTAAAAGTAGTGCGATCCTATACTTAATTCATCAATTCGGAATGAATTAACAGCCAATGGAATTATAATTTAAAAAACCTATGAAGCGATCTCTAATATGGTTCAGAAACGACCTTAGAATTCATGATAACGAGGCTCTTTTGAAAGCCAGCCAGGCTGAAGAAATTCTGCCGGTTTATTGTTTTGACCCAAGACACTTTAATAAAACATCGTTTGGTTTACCCAAGACCGGTTCACACCGAGTAAAATTTTTAAGAGAGTCTGTAGTTAACCTAAAAAGTAATCTTCAAAAGCTGGGAGGCGATCTTTTTATTCAATTAGGTAAGCCTGAAGAAATCATTCCGAAACTCGTTGATAAGTATTCCATAGATCTTGTATTCACTTCTAAAGAGATCACAAAGGAGGAGATCGAAGTTGAAGAGGCCTTAAAAGATCAGTTGGGCAAAAAATTATCATTTGTATGGCAAAGCACCCTCTTTCATATAAATGATATACCATTTTCTAAAGACGAAATTCCAGGCGTATTCACACAGTATCGCAAAAAAACTGAAAAAGATTCAAAGATCAGAAATGAACTACCAAAGCCTGAAAAGATAAAACTGCCTGAAGGAGATACTAAATCCGAAATTCCATCAATAAGTGCCCTCTTTCCTGCTAATATGAAATCTGGGTCAGATAGTCGAAGTGTTCTTGATTTCAGAGGTGGCGAGGATGCTGCTATAAAAAGATTGAAGGATTACTTCTGGGAAGGAGATCATTTGAAAAGGTATAAATTCACCAGAAACGGTCTCTTGGGGTCTGATTATTCCTCAAAGTTCTCGCCCTGGCTTGCCAATGGTTCCCTCTCCCCACGCAAGATCTATTGGGAAGTAAAAGAGTATGAAGAAAAAAGGGAAAAGAACGTGTCCACTTACTGGCTGATCTTTGAATTGATCTGGAGAGATTTTTTCCGTTTTTCGGCATGGAAACATGGAGACAAGATCTTTTGGCAATCAGGTATACAGGCGAAACCCAGAGATTGGGACCTGGATGAGAATAAATTTCGCAAGTGGGCTGAAGGTAATACAGGAATTCCTTTTATTGATGCTAATATGAGGGAATTAAATAAAACAGGGTTTATGAGTAATCGTGGGCGTCAGAATGTTGCAAGTTTTCTGGCACAGAACCTCAATCTTGATTGGAGAATGGGTGCTGAGTACTTCGAATCAAAATTATTGGATTATGACCCATGCAGCAATTATGGTAACTGGGCCTATAATACGACTGTGGGTCATGACCCAAGGAACAGGTATTTCAATATTGTAAAACAATCCGAAAAGTATGATGGTGATGGTGACTTTATTCGAACCTGGGTTCCTGAATTAAAGCATGTGCCAAAAGAATTTATACATGAACCTCATAAAATGAGTAGTGAACAACAAGAATTGTTTAACGTACTAATCGGGAAAAACTACCCAAAACCTATGATCAACCTGGAAGAGAGTTATGAAGAAATCAGAGCAAGAAATTAGAAATAGGATCCTGACCTTTACCAAGAAAAGAGGGCCGGAAAAATCAGTTTGTCCATCTGAAGTGACAAGAGATCTTTTTATGGATGTCTGGAGAGATCATCTTGATGATGTCAAAGGCGTGGCAAAGAAAATGCAAAACGAAAAAATGATACGTATCACTCAAGATGGAAAAGATATATCCATAGATAAAGCTAAAGGCCCAATACGATTATCACTTTATGACAAGGATGAGTGACCTTACCTATAGAAAGCCACATCTGCCTGAAAAGATCTGCCCTGTTTGTAATCGAACTTTCACATGGAGGAAAAAATGGAAAAGGGAATGGGACCATGTCACATATTGCAGTGAGCGGTGCCGTAGAAATAAGTGATCAGATCCGATTCCATAAAAATTCAGGTACACACTTTGCTACCCATGCAAGCAGCCTCCAGCGTTTAGTCACATAGAAGACGTTCTTTTTCTTTTCTATTCCCGCGATCATTTGAGCCGCCGCTTTACCGACATCAGCCACCCAGAACATCCCTTTTGCCCGTTCCGTCATTTCCGTTAGGATGTATCCTGCCCTAATTTCTGTTAATGTAATATCAGGTTTTACTCTCCTGGCTTTCTGCCGAAATCCGGTCATGTAATTTGAAATGAAGTGCTTTGAAGCCGTATAAGCAGCAGCCCTGTGGTGAGCCAGCAACGCAGCCATTGATGACATACCAACAACCTGGCCACCCCCATTTTCTTTAAAATAATCGAATGCAAAATGGCAACCATGTGCAAACGCGAGTGCATTTACTTCGATAAGTTTTGATTCTGCTCTCCAGGGAGGCATCATCTGAATTCTGCCCATACCCGCGTTAAGGATCATAATATCCATACCACCCATTTCTTCGATGAGTTCAGTATACATTTTCTCAGCCTTATCATGCTCAGTCACATCAAGTGTTCTGACATACGCCAGTTCTCCTATCTCATCCTTAAGTTCCTTCAGTCTTTCTGTTCGCCTGCCTAACAAACCGACTTTATTACCCCGAGCGGCATACTGAAGTGCAAGTTCTCGCCCGATCCCTGAGGTTGCCCCTGTTATTATGATCTTTTTCATGATGCGTTCAAATAAAAAAGGGCTTCATTGGTGAAGCCCTGAAATCGTTTAGTTTGCCGGTTGCAATGCAGGGATCCTGGATTTTGCATATTCAAAGGCTCCAAACATTACACCTGCATACACCAGATCTCCGGCAACAGTGTAATGAAAGAATGGGATACCGGCCGTATAGCTCATTATCAACCCTTCAATTGTCTGTGGATACATCGGATTGCCCAGCCATGCACCAAAATTAGTGACAAGGAAGAAGATAACAGATGCTGCAAGACTTCCGCCAATAATTGACTTCATATTTACTTTCTTGAAAATAAAGATACCTGCCAATACGATAAGTGCAATTGAACCATACATCCAATAGAAACCCGGAGTAAATAAAGTAAAGCCTCCATAGAATGAGGAGTACAGTATGTTATTTACCAAAAGGTCACTGATAAAGAATGCCAATAAAGGCAGCAAGAAAGCCAACTTTCTGTTTGTGAAATATGCAGCTCCAAATATGGCCATAGCTCCCATAGGTGCAAAATTATATGGATGCGGGAAAACCCGTGAGAGTGCTGCTATTAAAATAAATCCGGATAAAACTAGTATGCGTTTCTTATTCATTGCTCTGATTAGGCTTGATGTGAATCCCTAAAATAAAAAAAGCATCGCCTCAAATGAAACGATGCTTTGGTAAAATTCCGAAATAACCGATTTATTTATCGGCATTCAGTTCTAAGTTCAGATCAACGGTCACTTCATCGCCGATTACAGCGTCTGAGGCCCAATCACCTGTACCTACAGTATAATCAGTTCTGTCTACAACAGTTGAAGCCTGAATACCTGCCACAAGCTTACCTTCCTGCATTGGGTTATCCATCACACCCAACAGAGTGAAAGGCAATGCTACCTCTTTAGTTACGTCTTTGATCGTCAGCTTACCATTTGCAACAAATTCATTGTCACCGGTTTTTTCAATATTATCACTCTTAAAAGTGATGTGTGGCCATTTTTCAGCGTTAAAGAAATCAGCTGTTTTCAGGTGTCCATCCCTTCTCTCATTCTCAGTATCAATACTGTTAACCATGATCTTAACATCGATCATGCTTTCTTCCAGATTCTGTGGATCAAAATTCACAGTGGCCTCATAGTCTTTGAATTCACCATTAACCGGTGTAAAGAAGTGCGTGACTTTAAAATTGATCGCACTGTGTGCTTTATCTATGGTCCAACTGGTGGCTGCAATTTTTACCATTGCAAGAGATGAAACGGCAAAAATAGTTACCGCAAGTAATGTTGTAATTTTATTAAGTGTCTTCATTTTAATATTTAGTTTGGATTTTTCTTTATCAGATGTAAGCCAAACACATTGAATCGATCTATCATTTCATTTAATATTAAATTAATTGTTTGGTCTTATGCCTTACAGAGATCTCCTGAGATCACTTTCTTACCATTTTTTTGTTTTATCATGTAAAACCCTAAAAAGATGAGAACATTTTGGGATCAGTTTAGTTTGCATTAGTATAGAGAAGCATGTTAGTTTACATAAAAGAATCATTTATTTAATAAATCACACACATGAAGAATTTTTTGAAATACGGTATTACGTTAATATTTGGAGCATTATTTATTTCGGCATCCGCTTTTGCTCAACAACAAATGACCCCTCCACAACCTGAACCTTTGAGTCCTGAAGAAGTAACGGATGAGCAACTTGTCATGCTTTCCGAAATAACTAAAGCAGGTCAGGGAATTCAGGAGGAAGCACAGAAAAAAATGCAGGCTGCGATTGAAGAAACGAGCATGGAATATTCCCGTTTTGAGGAGATCATGATGTCTCAGCAAAATCCTCAGATGGCCGGACAGCTGAATCTGTCAGAAGAAGAGCAACAAACCATTCAACAGGTCCAGCCTCAATTGATGCAGATCAATCAGCAAGCCCAACAGCAATACATGCAGGTTATTCAGGAAGCTGGTATGGATCTTCAGACCTTCCAACAGGTTGCACAAGCAGTACAAGCACATCCTGAAGTTCAACAACGTTTTGAAGCCATTAACAGTGAAGGCGAAGAAGACAACGAAAATTAATCTCCTTGAGACCTCCTTTTAGCACTAACCCGATGTTCACCATCGGGTTTTTTTATGTCTGAACTTTTTTACTGACCCATTTTGACCCTTTCAGGAGAAACCTCCAGGGTAACTTTGCATCTTCTCCTGCATAATCAACCCCCACCCTTGTATCTGATACGATCTGATTTTCCATGATCTCAATTTTTCTATCTTCGATCCAGATCTCGTCACCCTTCAGGTCATTTTGATCATGTTCCGTTTTAATTCCCAACGCCTGGGATAATTTTCCAGGACCATTACTAATCGAAGCATCAATGGTATCACGATTCCGCCTTTCCCGCATCTCTTCAAGACCACTCTTAGGTTCTATAGCCCTGATAAGTATGGCATCTGCCTTTCCCTCCTTATTTGTTACCACATTAAACAAATGATGAATGCCATAACAAAGGTAAACATAAGCCTTGCCCGGCGGACCATAGAGTGTTTCAGTTCTTGCAGTTCTGACATCCGGATAAGCATGACAAGCCCGGTCAGTTCGACCATTATAAGCCTCAGTTTCCACGATCATTCCAGCCGTTTGAACTCCGCCAATATTTGTACATAAAAACTTTCCGATCAGGTCGCGGCTGATACGCACTACATCATCCCGCTCATAAAACGTTCGTGGCAATTTATTAGACATCAGGAAATGGCGGTATATGGGTTTTCTTCTATTGATGGTTTATTGAGCATGAATACATCTTTATATGCCCTGCCTACAATAGCGCTGATAACAAACAGCAAAGCCGTGTAAAAAGTCCATATTGAAAGAATGATCAAAACAGCATATCCCTGATAAAAATAACGGTACGTGGAAAAAGCGTATTCCAGATACATACTGACCCCATACTTTGCGATCTCAAACAATAAAGTGTAGGTCAAAGCTGCGATCAAAGCTACTTTTGGCTTGATCTTACGCTCACTGACGAATCTGAAGATCACATACATCAGTAAAAATGCCAGTGCGATCGGTAAAAAAACGTTTAAAAAATCATAGATCCAGGGCAATTCTATGGTTATTTCTGTAAACGGAACGTTGATCTGACTCAAATTGAAAAGTGAGATCGTTGATACGGCCAAACTGAATACCAGAAATAATACCCCGATCAGACTAAACCCAAAGAAATTATATATCACATCCATGATAGGGTGTTTTCTCTCCTTGATATCAAATGTATCAAAGAGTACATGCTTAAGGCTGTGCAGTAAGCCCTGGGTAAAGAACAGGAGTACCACAATACCTACGATACCAAATATTTGGCGAGCACCAACAAGCGGTTCGATCAGGGTCTCGATTGTAATAGCCCCCCGAAATACATCTTCACTCTGAGTTTCGTAAGTAAAGCTTGGGAAGAATTCCCTTCCGTACCTAACTATCTCATTAAATGCCTCTTCGGCAGATAAATAATACCCGATAATAGAGATTAGGATCAGAACAAATGGTACCGCACAAATAAACAGATTAAATGTGATAGCTGAAGCATTAAAAAAAATATCTTTTTTTGTAGCCAGCTTTAATACCCGCTTGCCAAATTCCTTTTGTTTTTGCAAATCCTTCCATTAATTGGTTAACGGTTAAAATTCGCAGGATAGTCAATCAATTACAAGCAACATTTATACCTTAGTTTTTCAGTCAATTCATTGGTAAGTTCCACATTCCATAATCAGCAATCTATCAGCCTAAAAGACCTATTTCGAGTGCATGAGTGCTAAAAAAAAGCAAACTCCGCTTATGCGGCAATATTTTCAGATCAAAGACGAACATCCGGGTACCATTTTGTTATTTCGGGTGGGCGACTTCTATGAGACCTTTGCCAACGATGCTCAATTGATCAGTAAGGAGCTCGGCATCACTCTAACTAAAAGAAACAATGGTGGGGATCAGACTCCCCTTGCCGGGTTTCCGTATCACGCCCTTGATAATTACCTCCCCAAACTGGTAAAAAAAGGCTACAAAGTTGCAGTTTGTGAACAGACCGAAGATCCTGAACAGGCTAAAAAGGCGGGTCGAAAAATTGTAACGCGAGAGGTCACTGAGATCACCACACCCGGGGTTACCCTTTCTGAGAAACTGTTGGACCACAAGCGGAATAATTATATCGCCTCCCTTCACTGGGAAGGTTCAACCATTGGTGTCTCATTTTCAGACATCTCAACAGGGGAATTCGCCCTGAGCCATATCAGAGAAGAGAATCTCGATAATTTATTGGCTGCCATTCAGCCTTCAGAGATCCTGGTTCAACAGAAGAAGAAGAACAAGCTGGACGATGCGCTCAATCATCATAATATTACTTATATAGAAGATTGGGTGTATGATGGAGATTATGGGTACGACCTGTTAACAGATCATTTTGAAACCCATTCACTGAAAGGGTTTGGGGTTGAAGATCTCGAGATCGCCCATGTTGCAGCCGGTGCTCTCATGCATTATATGCAGGAAACCCAAAAGGCCTATTTACGTCACTTGCGCAGACTGTATGCTTATGAAAGCAATGAATTCATGAGCCTGGATGCAGCAACAAAACGAAATTTAGAGCTGACCGCCAGTATTCAGGAAGGTGGTACTGAAGGTACACTCATCTCCATTCTTGATGATACCTGTACAGCTATGGGAGGCCGGTTGCTCAGACGATGGATCATGCGTCCCCTTAAACGACTCAAGCCCATACAACAGCGACTCGATTCTGTTGAAACGTTGTATGAGAATAACGAGATCAGAAATACTCTGAGAGAAGAACTGGAGCAGATCGGAGACATGGAGCGGCTTATCTCACGCATTTGTGTGGGGCGCACCAATGCCCGCGATGTCGTTCAGCTGAAATTATCCCTGTCTCAGATCCCAAGACTTAAAAGTCAGATCGCCTCTATTGATGATCCGCTGCTTCAGGACATATCAGGGCGATTGAAATTACTGATCGAGGTTCAGGAAAGGATCAACACGGCTCTTAAGGATGATCCCCCCGCCAGTGTGCGTGATGGAGGCATGATCGAAGAAGGATTTAACGATGAACTGGATGAATTGCGGGATATTGCCAAGAATGGTAAGAAGTACATTGCCCAGATCAAGGATGAACTTGCCAAAGAACATAATATCTCATCCCTAAAGATCGGTTATAACAAAGTGTTCGGTTACTACATTGAAGTGACCAATACCCACAAAGATAAGGTGCCCGATACCTTTATTCGCAAGCAAACCCTTGTAAATTCTGAGCGATATATCACCCCTGAGTTGAAAGAGGTTGAAGAAAAAGTTCTTTCAGCAGAAGAGCGCAGTAAAACGCTGGAATACGAGCTTTTTGAAGAGATCCGGCTTTATGTTTCTGACTTTGCGGATGAAATTCAGCAAGTATCACATGCTGTAGCAGAATTGGATTGTTTACAGGGTTTTGCTGAGGTGGCATTCAGAAACAATTATGCCAAACCGCAAGTTGGTGACCATGAGGAAGTGGATATCAAGAAAGGACGGCATCCGGTCGTTGAGAGGTCTCTGCCGATGGGTGAACCGTTCATTCCGAATGATATCAAACTTGATACAGAGAACGAGCAGATCCTGATCATTACCGGACCGAACATGGCCGGTAAAAGTATCATCTTGCGGCAAACCGGACTGATCGTACTGCTTGCTCAGGTTGGAAGTTTTGTTCCGGCAAAATCTGCCAATATCGGCCTGGTTGATAAGATCTTTACTCGTGTGGGAGCCTCCGATAACCTGGCAGCCGGCGAAAGTACCTTTCTGGTTGAAATGAATGAGGCAGCCAATATCCTGAACAATGCCACTCCTAGATCACTGATACTGCTGGATGAGGTAGGTCGCGGAACTTCCACTTTTGACGGTTTGAGTATTGCCTGGTCACTGGCCGAATATCTACATAATCATGCTCCGGTTGCGGCAAAGACCTTGTTTGCCACACATTATCACGAACTGAATGAACTCGAACAAATGTACGACCGGATCAGGAATTATAATGTTCAGGTCAAAGAACATGACGGCAAAGTGGTATTCTTACGCAAACTCATCAAGGGTGGAGCCGATCACAGCTATGGTATTCAGGTAGCCGATATGGCCGGGCTACCACAAGTGGTCATTGAGCGTGCCAAGGAGATCCTGAAAAACCTGGAGAGTCACAGCCTGGATATCACTAATAAAAACGGATCAATAGAAAAAGAAGCTTCCTTCAAAAAAGAGGCGTCCAAAAATTTATCTGAGAAAGTTGAAAAACAGCCTGAAACTTCTCAAATGACGATGTTTCAAACACATGTGGATCCCAGAATTGAAACCGTATTGAATAAACTGGAAGCCACCGACCCGAATCGCATGACTCCAATTGAAGCTTTAATGATGATCACGGAATTGAAGAAACTCGTGGATTAGATGGTGTTGTGGTGTTACAGTGTTACGGATCTTAAAGTCATCCGTAACACTGTAACACCGTCGCCACTTTAACACTAATAACTCTGAGTTCTAAATATAAGATATGCCCGAAACCAAACCACACAAATCCGGATACGTTGCCATCATAGGGAAACCCAATGCGGGTAAATCAACCCTGATGAATTACATACTGGGTGCCAAGATCTCTATCACTACCCATAAAGCCCAAACGACCCGGCACCAGATCGTTGGCATCTATTCCGATGAGGATACACAGATTGTTTTCCTGGATACCCCCGGGGTGATCTCACCGAAATATGAGCTTCAAAAAGCCATGATGAAAACCGTGGAACGCGCACGTTCGGATGCAGATGTCATTCTTTTCATTCATGACCCAATGGATAAACATCCTACTGATGATGTGATCGAACTGATCAGGTCCATCAACAAGCCGATCTATTTAGTGGTCAATAAAATGGATGTGGCCAATGAAGAGAAAGCCCGAAAATCAGCTGAGGAGATCCAGGAAAAATTAAAGATTCGATCTACCCATTTTGTTTCGGCCACGGCGGGAACCGGCGTAAAGGAACTGATGGAAGACATTCGTGCCAGCCTGCTACCCGGACCTCCCTTCTATCCAAAAGAAGACCTCAGTGAGCACCCGGTTCGATTTTTTGTTTCAGAGTTAGTACGTGAGCAGATCTTTCTTCAGTTTCATCAGGAGATTCCCTACTCCTGTACAGTTGAAGTGGTTTCTTATGATGCAGAACCTGACATCGACCGGATACATGCTGATATCATCGTGAATCAAAAATCCCAGAAAGGCATGCTGATCGGCAAAGGTGGCTCAGCCATCAAAGAACTGGGTATTGAAGCCCGTAAATCGATCGAGGAATTTATTGGCAAGCAGGTTTATCTGGAGCTGCATGTGAAAGTCCGGGAAAAATGGAGAGAGAAGGAGGGTTGGGTTCGGAACCTGGGATATGGGAAATAGATCATGATTTTAACGCTCAATAAAACCCTCAATGCTATTTCACTCTTCTAACATTGCAGGACCCGATCTGACTTGAAAATTCAGTCAAATCAAACACATCCACCACAATAAATTTTTAATTTGCACCAACCAAAATCTTACCATAGCTTTTAAGCGTGAAATTAATAAGTCAAAATATCACCAGCTCTTGTTCTATGATGTGTTGCATGTATATGTGCATGACACAGACATAAGGGCATTGGTATAAACCGAGGATCGTTAACAAGCCCTTTTGAATGTAACACAGAAGGGCTTTTTTAGTGACTTTAATTTTCAACGTTCTTTAAACATACTGTTGCATTCTCATTACGAAAGGTGGAGGGATCAGGTCCTGTGAAGCCTTGGCAACCGTTTCCCGCTCATAAACATTTATGTGCGGGGGAAAAGGTGCCACATCCTGTTCCGCACATAACTTGTTATGTGCAGGGAAAAGATGAGTTCGATAAGACCCGGTTTTTGTAAGAAAAGCCTCTTTCGGATTCATCTCTGAAAGAGGCTTTTTTTGTTAGTTCAAATTAAGTCTCGCAGAGGAGGATCATCAGTTTTGAAGATTCAAAACAAACAACTAACACTTACTCAAACAACCAATTATCATGAGCAACGAAAAAGATACACGAGACTTCAAATTCGAAACCCTGCAGCTTCACGCCGGTCAGGAACCTGATTCAGAAACAGGTTCCCGCGCAGTACCAATTTATCAAACCACGTCCTACAATTTTGACAGTACCGAACACGCCGCCAACCTTTTTGCCTTGAGGGAATTCGGGAACATCTACACCAGGATCATGAATCCCACCACTGATGTTTTTGAAAAAAGACTGGCTGCCCTGGAAGGTGGAACGGCAGCAGTGGCAACAGCATCCGGGCAGGCTGCTCAGTTTCTGGCTATTACGAACTTAGCCAACGCCGGAGACAATATCGTTTCCACTCAATTCCTTTACGGTGGCACCTACAATCAGTTCAAGAATTCCCTTCCCCGGCTTGGGATCAATGTCCACTTTGCTGAAGAAGAAACCGTAGAGGCGTACGCCAAACACATCGATGAGAACACCAAGGCGATCTATGTGGAGTCGATCGGCAATCCTCGAGGAAACATCGCTGATTTTGAAGGGCTTTCAACTCTCGCCAAAGAACACGGAATTCCTTTAGTCGTTGATAACACCTTTGGCGCCGGCGGAGCATTGGTTCAACCCTTAAAACACGGAGCTAATATTGTTACTGCCTCAGCCACCAAATGGATCGGTGGCCACGGCACCTCCATCGGAGGGGTGATCGTGGATGGCGGTAACTTCAACTGGGGGAATGGAAAATTTCCAGGACTCAGTGAGCCCTCTCCTTCTTACCACGGATTAAACTTTTGGGAAGTATTTGGGGAAGACGGTCCGTTTGGGAATATTGCCTTCGCTATTCGGGCACGGGTTGAAGGCCTGCGTGACTTCGGCCCATCCCAATCACCGTTCAACAGTTTCCTCTTGCTACAAGGACTAGAAACACTGTCGCTAAGAGTAGAGCGCCATAATGAAAACGCCCGAAAACTTGCGAACTGGCTCAAGGATCATGAAGCTGTGGAGTGGATCAACTATACCGGACTGCCTGAACATGAGTATCACGAAAGGGCAAAAAAATATCTGAGAAACGGGCAGTTTGGGTCTGTTTTCACTTTTGGTGTAAAAGGAGGCTATGATGCTGCACGCGAGTTCATTGAGAATACAAAGTTATCAAGTCATGTGGCAAACATTGGGGATGCCAAAACGCTTGTCATCCATCCGGCCTCAACCACGCACCAGCAGCTCAATGAGGTTGAACAGAAAGCCAGTGGCGTAAAGGGTGACCTTATTCGTGTATCGGTTGGTATCGAACATATCGATGATATCATTGAAGATTTCAAAAAGGCCTTTGCCAAACTGCAGGTAACCGCATAATTCTACCATTGTACTCCATTGCGGATGTGGTGGAAATCCATGTCCGCTTTTATCAAACAAACCTCAGGAGAACCTGCGAGCGTCCAACGGTCCTCGCAGCGTTCGGCTTTAAATTTATTACCTATACACGCAACGCTCGCAGGTCCTATCGGACGCTTCGAGGTTGCTCACTTACAGAATAAATATGAACAAAGGAATAGCAGTCACAACATTACAGAAAAACTGGACTACAGAATCAGGTCATATTTTCTCTTCAGTAGATATTGCATGGAAAAGCTGGGGAACACTCAATGAAAAACGAGACAATGTGATCCTTATCTGCCATGCCTTAACCGGACATGCTTCGGCTGACGAATGGTTTGGCGGTTTATTTGATCAAGACGGTATCCTCGACCCTGAAGAGCATTTTATTCTTTGCGTCAATGTTCCGGGAAGTTGTTATGGTTCCACCGGTCCCACTTCCATCAACCCTAATACAGGTGCTCCCTGGCAGGCAGATTTCCCTCCCATCACCATCCGGGATATCGTCACATTTCATCAACTCTTGTTTGATGAATGGAATATTCAGGGTATTGAGCTGGTGTTAGGAGGATCCATGGGAGGTATGACAGCCCTTGAGTTTACCCTTATGGATGACAGGGTTAGATCAGCCGCTCTTTTTGTAATGGGGAAAGCTCATTCTCCATGGGCTATTGGTATCAGTGAGGCACAACGGATGGCCATCCGGGCTGATCGAAAATGGAAGCATGGTTATTACGATCCCAAAGATCCTCCCACCAAAGGGATCGAGGCTGCCAGAGCAATGGCTATGATCACCTATCGTACCCCTGAAAACTATGAGGAAAAATTCTCGCGCAGGGTCCATCCTGAGAAACAGATCTATCAGGTAGAATCTTATCTGCAATATCAGGGAAAGAAGCTGGCAAAACGATTTGATGCCAATACCTATGTCATTTTATCTCAGGCTATGGATTCACATGATGTTTCCAGAGATCGGGGAACCTTTAAGGAGGTTCTTGGCAACCTAAAGATACCTGTTTTAGTGGTCGGCTTTGACAGTGATCAGCTTTATCCCATTCATGAACAGAAAGAGCTGGCCGATCTATTGCCGAACAGCACCCTTGCTGAATTAAGCTCACCCTACGGGCATGATGCCTTTCTTATAGAATTCAAACAGCTAAACGCACAATTAAAACCCTTTTTTCGCTCACTCAAAAAATCTCATTCATCATGACACTTGCATTAAAACAAACACACCCTGAAACAAAACCGAACAAGAAAAAGCTTTCCATATTTCTGGCCGGAATCGGCGCAGTAGGCGGAACCCTGCTTGAACAGATCTGGAATTTAGAACATCCCAGATATGATCTCGAGATCGTAGGATTTTGCAATAGCCGATTCACTTGCTGGGAACCGGATGCAGAACAACTCAATGACCCAACAAATATCTGTTGCGGAGCAAACACGGACTGGAACTCTATCCCCAAAAAGATACTGGACAAAGCCGACCACGACCTGGTGTTTGTGGATGCCACCGGGAGTGAACATGTCGCCCGGGTTTACCATGACCTTCTGCAACATGGTATTCATATAGCCACACCCAGTAAACTGGCAAACACCTTTGAACAGGAATACTTTGATACACTCGTGAAGACCTGTAGCGATCATAATTCGCAATACCGGTACGAGACAGCTGTTGGTGCCGGCCTTCCTGTAGTAAGCACCATCAAAACCCTGCTTAACAGCGGGGATGAGATCACAAAAATAGCAGGGGTCGTTTCAGGAACCATGACCTATTTATTTAATCAACTGGAGGCGGGAGTATCTTTCAGTCAGTCGGTTCAAAATGCTAAAACTAACGGCTACTCGGAGCCTGATCCACGCGATGACCTTTCAGGAGAGGACGTTGCGCGCAAGTTTCTCATTCTTGCCCGAATAAGTGGCTATGAATTTGAAAGAGAACAGATCCGGGTTGATTCGCTGGTTCCTGAAAAACTGGTATCTCTGACAACCGATGAATTTCTTCAGAAATTGCCTGATTATGATTCCCATTGGAAAAGCAGAAATGCACAGGCCTTGGTCAACAATAAGAAGTTACGATATGTGGGAGAATTCACCCCGGATGGCATTTCTGTCGGCGTCAGTGAAGTGAAGTCGGATTCTCCCCTATCCCATTTAAAAGGCACCGACAACCTGATACAGATCTATACGCGCAGATATAGCAACTCACCTATTGTGATACAGGGACCGGGCGCCGGAAAAGAGGTTACAGCCGCAGGCGTATTGGGTGACATCATTGATATAGGAGGGTTGGTTTAGGGGGAATTCAAAATGAAAAATTCAAAATTCAAAATTCAAAATTCAGGATAGCAGGTTTTTGGATTGAGGTCCAAATTTATTCAAGGGTTTTTGTTTGCCCGTTCGTTGGGATACAATATTTTGTGATCCTACCTTATCATGGGCATCATTATCCTTGTCAATAATAATTATTCCATGGACATGATTTGGCATCACAATAAATTCACCCAATTTAACAAACGGGAAATGATCCGGTATCTCCAGCCAGCAGGTTTGCGCAATTAACCCAATTTTGGACAACTGCATATTGGCATCTGGATTTGAATCGATCTTATCCTCCGAATTTAACCGTAGTGACGCAAGATTTTGCGTCTCTACGGTGTCTAAATGATCATCAATATTCAAACCAACAACCTCACCAAAAAAACACACTCGTTGATCTGCACATATCGTTACAAAATAAACGCCATTCCATCCATAATCCCACGACCTCAAACGAACAGTTTCTGACCTATATTTTTTATATCTCTTCTTTTGCATATCTGTTTCATTGGTACGACCTTCTTTCAAAATAACAGATTTCCCAAAAACCACAATTCAATGCGATACTTGATCCTTGTTCTAACCGCTGTCCTATCGCTCCAAACTGCGCAATCTCAGGAGAGGCAACGTGCCAGAGATCTTGGTATTAAAACGGGAATATTGATGCCCGGCCCCCTGAATGCCATCACGGATGTTGAAGGGGTTAAGGTTGGGCACCGCACGATCATTGAAGGTGACAATATCCGAACCGGTGTAACCATGATCTTGCCACATGATGGAGACCTCTTCAGGTCTCGCGTACCGGCAGCAGTTTACGTGGGTAATGGGTTTGGGAAGGCTTTGGGATTCACTCAGGTTCAGGAACTGGGTGAGATCGAAACACCCATTGGGCTGACCAACACACTGAGTATTCATACGGTAGCTAATGGCATTTCCGACTACATACTGCGTCAACCCGGTAATGAAAATGTCCGTTCTGTCAATCCGGTAGTAGGAGAAACCAATGATGGTTGGTTAAATGACATCCGCGGAAGACATGTGACCATGAACCATGTTTTTAAAGCTATAGATAATGCCCAAACAGGTCCGGTTGAAGAAGGAAGCGTGGGAGCCGGGACCGGAACCTCAGCCCTGGGTTTTAAAGGAGGGATCGGCACCGCATCCCGAATAATCCCTGAAAAACTGGGAGGCTATACTGTCGGTGTTTTAGTACAATCCAACTTTGGTGGCGTGTTAACCATAGATGGAGCTCCGGTCGGGGAGGAACTTAACAATCACTACCTCTCCAGCGAAGTCCCCTATGATGTGGACGGTTCGATCATGATCGTGATCGCAACGGATGCCCCTCTCCTTTCCCGAAATCTTGAACGACTGGCCAAACGGGCTTTTATGGGAGTTGCGCGGGTAGGTGGATTTGCTTCCAACGGAAGCGGGGATTATGTGATCGCATTTTCTACCAGCGATGAGGTTCGTATCAAAACCGAACGATCCGGTTCAACCCAAAATTATACGGAGCTGAATAACTCTGATACAACCCCGCTATTCCTTGCAGCCATTGAGGCTACCGAAGAAGCTATTTTAAATTCTTTATTAATGGCCACCACTGTGACAGGTGATCGTGGACATACCCAAAAAGCTCTTCCCATTGATCAGGTTCTCGGCATTATGAAGAAGTATGATCTACTTGAAAATTAACCGGTAAAAACTCGCAGAAATTGATCAAAATTCTAGCACAGGTTTAACCTTATCAGTGATATTGTATTTGTGAATCAAATATCCTACCACTCTCTCCCACTATTCATTCTTACCTGTCAAACAACCTGACCTGAGTCTAAAAATCAGCCTTCTTTTGATAAAGAAAGCCTCTTTACACTTTTCAGTAATAAATTTTCATCCTCTGCTCAATCCATTCTGAACCTATTTAAAAGAATTAATGGAAAGGTCTTGACACATTGTGGCTCTTTAGGGTACATTGTGGGGTGAAGTGGGAGATAGTGGGGACTTATCTCTGTACAGTTATTTAGCAATCATAAACACGCGGGATATCGTGCCAAGTTTCAAAGGACAATACGAGCATAGTATAGATGCCAAAGGGCGAGTGGCCTTTCCTGCGAAATTACGCAAATCCCTCAATCCTGCTGCACAAGAACGCTTCACCGTGGTACGCGGACAAGAACCCTGCCTTTATCTATATCCCGAAGACGAATGGGAGAATGTCGAAGCTAAGCTGTCCCGCATCAATAACTTCACAAAGAAAGGCCGTTTAGCTAAGAGAAACTTTCTCCGCTATGCTGAAGATGTATCACTAGACAAACAAAATCGTGTAGCTCTTCCCTCAGATCTAATGGAATATGCTTCCATTGATGGTAAAGCCGTATTTCTGGGAATGGGTGAATATATAGAGGTATGGGATCCGGATAAACTGGAGGAAATTGATTCAGCCCTGGATGATGATGCCTTTGAAGAAATTTTTGAACAGGTAATGGGTAATGAACCGGAAAATGATGGTGCATGATATGACCTCATATATAGAACATATACCGGTACTGCTTCACGAATCAGTTGATTCCCTCATTACTGATAAGGATGGTATATATATAGACGGCACCTTAGGTGGTGGCGGCCATTCTAAAGAAATACTAAACAAGCTTGGTGAAAACGGACGGCTATACGGCATCGACCAGGATGACGAAGCTCTTGAAGCAGCATCAAAAAATATTGGCGATGACCCCCGTTTTATCCCCATAAAAGGCAATTTTGGCTATCTGACAACTATCCTACCTCCCCATACCCACAGTCAGATAGCCGGAATCCTTTTGGATCTTGGCGTATCAACCCATCAGATCAAGGAACCGGAACGCGGCTTCAGCTTTCAGGAAGACGGTCCGCTTGATATGCGCATGGGTAACCTATCCGGTGTTTCTGCTTATCAGGTAGTTAATGAATACGATTACGAAAAACTACGTGATATCATTTTTCACTATGGAGAAGAAAAACAAAGCAGAAAGATCGCAAGAGCAATTATTGAATCTCGCCCAATTGAGACAACCGGTGAGTTACAAAAGGTGGTCTCTTCAGTTGTCAACAAAAGATATGAAGTAAAGTCCCTGGCACGTGTTTTTCAGGGCATTCGAATTGAAGTTAACCGGGAACTGGAAATGCTCGAAAATGTATTGGAGCAATCTCTTGAGATATTAAAACCCGGTGGTAGAATTGTCGCTATCTCCTACCATTCATTGGAAGACCGAATTGTTAAGCGTTTTTTTAAAGCAGGCAATTTTAAAGGAAAGGTTGAAAAGGATTTCTATGGGAATCCCATCTCACCGATCAAACCTGTCACAAAGCAGGTTATTACTCCTTCCAAGGAAGAAATTGAACACAATTCAGCATCCCGAAGTGCTAAACTCAGGGTTGCAGAAAAGGTTGAGGGGTAATCATTATGATGGTACAATCGCCACTTAAGAAACATGACATAAGACCTAACCTTCGCAAGGTTGAAACTCCGGCAGGAAACGGTCAGGCCGGCTCAAAACCAAATGGTAAACAGCCCGGTTTTAAGAAGGTTAAAAGCAAGGTCAGTATTCCAAAGATCAAACCATGGAAGATCATTCTTGGAAGTATCATCATTGGGATCCTCGGATTTGCTTACCTGACACATGTATTTGCGACACAAAGGCTTCTTGAGGAAGTTCAGTTTATGGAAGCCGAATACAACAGATCCCGGGCTCAGTTTGACGACCTCAAATTACGCTACGACCGCATGGTTGGTCCGGCTGACATCTATGATAAGGCAGAATCCCAGGGATTTATCAACGGTGGTCCGGCAGATAAAGTCATTGTCATAAAGGAGTAGGCTCACATGGATGAACGCACTGCCATATTGAGCCGAATGTTTATCATTTTAGGATTTGTACTCCTCATACCCTGTGCTTTAGGCTTTCAGCTTATTCGCGTGAATTATCTGGAAGGAGAGGAACTGCGTGCCCTTTGGAGCAAACAAGCGATCGATCAGATCCCCATCCCCGCGCAGCGTGGCAATATATATGATGCTAATGGCACATTACTGGCAACCAATGCCGTGGATTACAGGCTCGCTTACGACCCAAAAGTTCCTTTCAAGGGAGGAATCGGTGTACCCAAAGATCTTGAAAACAAACTGATACAAAAACTCGCGTCTTTAACCGGTAAAAGTGCTGCACATTACAGAAATAAGATCAATAGTGCCCCACCACAATCCCGTTACATAGTTCTTGAAGACAATCTATCTGTTATCATTAAGGATGAGATAAAAGCCCTTGATATAAAGGGAGTCATCCTAGAAGAAAATTATCGAAGAAAATACACCTTTGGTCCCCTGGCATCACACGTTCTTGGCTTTGTAAACCACAAGACAAACGGTCGTATCGGCCTTGAAGCTTATTATAATGAGGAATTAAAAGGCGAAGATGGGGTCCGTCAGGTTCGCCGTGATCCCTTCAACCGTATTTTTGAGTACGTGGGCGCCCCCAAAAAATTACCCCGTGACGGGTATTCACTACACACTACTATAGATGCCTACATCCAGGCCATTCTTGAGGATGAGTTAAAAGCCGGTGTGGAAAAGCATTTGGCGAATTATGGTACAGGGATCATAATGGATCCAAGAACCGGAGCCATCAAGGCCATGGCTAATTACCCAACCTATGACCCAAACTTCCCGGCCAGCTCCGACGATGAGAATCGCCGCAATTTTGCGATCAGTGACATGATCGAGCCCGGGTCAACCTTCAAACTGGTGACAGCTGTGGCCGCTGTTGAACAAGGCGTTGTGAGTTTTGATGAGGTATTTGAAACCCCTGAAAATGGCGAAGTGGTCATTCACGACCTCATTTTGAGAGATCACGACCCACTTGGAGACTTGACCTTTGAGGAAGTCATTCAGAAATCTTCAAACGTTGCCACTGCTGAGATCGCCATGCGAATGAAACCCGAGGTATTCTATCAATATGCCAGAAATATGGGATTCGGCACTGAGACTAATGTTGACCTTATTGGTGAAGTACAAGGGAGTTTGGCTAAACCCTATGAGTGGAGTTTGGTCACCCTCCCATGGATGTCACACGGATATGAGATACAGACCACCTCACTACAAATTGCTCAGGCCTATGCTGCATTTGCAAACAATGGCATGATGATGAGACCTTACCTGGTTGAAAAAATTGAAGATAAAAACGGAAATGTGGTTATGAACCATGAACCCGTTGAAATACGTAGAATTGCAAAAAGATCTACTCTTGAAAAGTTGATGCCAATATTTGAAAGTGTAGTGGCTGATTCGGGTACAGGAGATCTTGCACAGGTTGAGGGGCTCAGAATTGCCGGCAAGACCGGGACTGCCAAAAAAGTAGTTAATGGTCGCTATACCAATAATTACAGAGGGTCATTTGTGGGTTTTTTCCCGGCTGATGATCCACAATATGTTGCTTTTATTCTATTAGATGAACCAAGAACCAGTGGATACGGTGGGTTTACTGCAGCTCCAATTTTCAAGAATATCGCACTTCGTATAGCCGGCCTGGACAATAACATTCAGCGAACAATGAAAACCAGCCAGGATGAGAGTCCAGTTGCTGTACGTACTCCTTATTTAAAAGGGTTGACAAACGAAGAGGCCGAGATCCTGCTGGAGGAACTTAATATTCAGTACGAATTAAGTGGAAAAACCGGATATGTGGCACATCAGATGCCGGAAGCAGGAACTGAACTCCGAGCCGGAGATAAAATTTCTATCACCTTGTCAGAAACATTTAATGAATCTGACGGTGAGACTGTTAAAGAGGGCTACGCTGAGATCCCTGATCTCAGAGGCATGAATATGAGAAAAGCCACAAATCTACTGACCGATTTGGGTCTAAAGACAGAGATCATTGGATCAGGTACCGTTTTCGCACAATACCCGAGAACTGGTGAATGGCTTAGAAAAGGATATACCGTCACTTTGCGCGGAAAAGCGAAGTCACTTGAAACCCTAACTGACGTAAGTAAACGATAGTTGACACTAGAAAGACTCATAGAAATTTGTAACCCATTGCACGTAACCAATGCTAATTATGGCGTTGAGTTAGAATCACTTGTACTCGATTCACGTGAAGCTGAAGACCATTCCGTCTTTATTGCTGTGAGAGGTACAAAGGTCGACGGGCATATGTTCATTGAAGATGCCATTGAACGTGGTGCTTCGGTTGTGATCTGTGAGGAGTCATTTTATTCACATGACGATGTCTGTGTGATCGAGGTTGAGAACACCAAGAAATTAGCGGGTGTCATTGCTCAGGAATTTGCTGGTAATCGTGCAGAGAAACTTCAAATAATCGGTATTACCGGAACCAACGGGAAAACCACTACTGCAACTCTTGTGTATCAGGTGCTTCGGGCATGTGATAGAAAAGCATCCCTGCTTGGTACCGTTAGTAAACGGATATTAGATGATGAATTCGACAGCAAACTAACCACCTCAGACCCTATTGAACTTGCTGAAGATTTGCAAAAAATGGTTGAGGCTGGTTCAGAGTACCTGGTCATGGAAGTTTCATCTCATGCCCTGGATCAATACAGGGTTGCCGGTATACCTTTTAAAGTAGCCGCATTTACAAATCTGAGTCATGATCATTTGGACTATCATGAAACCATTGATGAATATGCAAAAGCCAAGCGCAGGCTGTTCGATACGCTAAGTGAAGGATCATTTGCAGTTGTAAATATCGATGACAAGTTCGGGGATTTTATGCTTGAGAGTTGTAAAGCCAAAAAGATCACCCTGAGTTTTAAAAATGACACTGCTTATATCCTTGAGAATACAGCGAGTGGCATATCCATCATTATTGACGGTGAAAAAATTGAAAGTCCATTGGTAGGAAAATTTAATGCCTATAATCTTGGAGAAGCATACTATATATGCAAAGCTTTAGGAATTGATACCAAAAAGATCGTTAAAGCTCTTTCAAAAGCTAAAGGGGCACCCGGCAGAATGGAAACCGTAACAGGTTCCGGAGAACAGCACCCACTCGTTATTGTGGATTATGCACATACACCAGATGCTCTGCAGAATGTTCTGTCTACTTTGTCTGCCGTGAAAGACGCTTCCCAAAAACTTACGGTTGTTTTCGGAGCCGGTGGGGACAGAGATTCTTCCAAACGCCCTGAAATGGCCAAAGTATCTGAGCTTTTTGCTGATAAGGTTATCGTAACAAGTGATAATCCCAGATCTGAAAATCCGGATGTGATCATTGCTGATATCATCGCAGGGTTTGATAAGCTTGATAAAGTATCAAGCTTAACCAACCGCAAGGAAGCCATTGAAAGAGCTATTCTGGAAGCCGAAGTTGATGAGATCATACTTATTGCCGGAAAGGGACATGAAGATTATCAGGAAATAAACGGCCAGCGTCATCATTTTGATGATCGTGAGATCGCGGCAGAACTTCTGCAACTAAAAGTTGAGGGAGGTAAATAATGCTGCACGAACTGTTCACATGGCTTGATACTGTATATGATGTGCCCGGAACTGGTGCGATCGCATTTATCTCTACCCGCACGGCCCTGGCAGCCATCACTTCACTTCTTATCAGTTTGTTCATTGGTAAAAAGATCATAGGCTGGCTCAGTAAACTACAGCTTAAAGAAGTTATTCGTGACGATATCGGCCTTGACCACCACCTTGCAAAAGGTTCAACCCCTACCATGGGTGGTGTGATCATTATTCTGGCGATCGTCATCCCGACCATACTCTGGGCACGAATGGACAGTATATATAGCTGGCTGATCGTATTTGTGACTCTGACACTAGGGGCCGTAGGTTTTATTGATGATTACATTAAAGTAGTTAAGAAAGATAAAAGTGGCCTTGCGGGCTGGTTCAAGATCGCTGGACAGGTATTTGTGGGTATCGTTGTTGGTGCTACCCTTTATTTTTATCCTGATTTTGAATCATTCAACTCATTATCGACGGTTCCATTCCTGAAGAACGTCAATATCGATTATGCCTTCTTTGGTGATACCATTGGCTGGATCATTTACCTGACAGTGGCTGTATTTATTATTACTGCTGTAAGCAATGCCACGAATCTCACAGACGGACTCGATGGACTTGCTGCCGGAACATCTGCTATTTGTGGGATTGTGTTTGCCATTTTTGCTTATGTATCCGGTCGAGTTGATTTTTCCGGTTTCCTCGACATCATGTACTTACCGGGCGCAGGCGAACTCACTATTTTTACAGCCTCCCTGATCGGAGCCTGCATTGGGTTCCTTTGGTATAACACCAATCCTGCTTCAGTATTTATGGGAGATACCGGTTCCCTGGCACTTGGTGGCGCATTTGGGGCCCTCGGCCTGATGCTTCATAAGGAATTATTACTGCCGTTCATTTGTGGGATCTTCTTCTTTGAGACCCTTTCGGTCATTATACAGACTACCTATTTCAAGTATACAAAACGAAAATATGGTGAAGGAAAACGGGTTTTTTTGATGACTCCGATACATCACCACTATGAGAAAAAAGGATGGCCTGAGCAAAAGATCGTAGTACGTTTTTGGATCATAACCATATTACTGGGAATTCTAAGTCTGTTAACCCTCAAGATCCGATGAGAGACGTTAAAGGAAAACATATCGTCGTGATCGGTGCTGCCAAAAGCGGTATTGCTGTGGCTCTTCTGCTTAAGCGGAAGGATGCTGAGGTATTTGTATCTGATCATGGAAGGATCAATGAGGATTTTAGATCAAAACTTGAATCAGCTGATATTGCCTTTGAGGAAAACGGACACACTGAAGATGCTAAGAAGGCTGAATTTGCCATCGTTAGTCCCGGTGTGCCTACTGAATCCCCTATTGTTCAATATTATCTGAACAATGGAATGGCAGTTTATTCTGAAATTGAAATCGCGAGTTGGTTCACAGATGCCAGAATTGTGGCTGTGACCGGAAGTAATGGAAAGACAACCGTGGCAAACTGGCTGGATCATTTATGGAAGACCGCCAAACGAAACCACCAGCTATCAGGAAATATTGGAGTTGCATTTTCTGATGTTGTCGAATCAGGATCAGGAGATCATTTATTAGAGGTCAGCAGTTTTCAACTGGATCATATCTCCACATTCAAACCTAATGTGAGTTTGCTACTTAACATTACCCCTGATCATCTAAATCGCTACAATAATAATTTTGATGCCTATGCGGCAGCTAAATTCAGGATCACTGAAAATCAGGCGGAAGAGGATCATTTCATCTTTAATTATGATGATCCAGTCATCCAGAAACATGTTGAAACTTTAAAGCAAAACCGAACTACTCCTCAATTGTGGGCTTTTTCACATAAAAATGAGGTCCCGGAAGGAGCCTTTGTTCGAAACGATCATATCATCTTCAAATTCAACAATAAAGAAGAATCACTTATGCCAGTAGAAGATATCGGACTACGAGGTCAACACAACCTGAGCAACGGTTTAGCAACCGCACTTGCAGCGCGGGCAGCCGAGATAAAAAATGACGCGATCAGGGAAAGTCTTCGATCCTTTACCGGGGTTGAACATCGCCTGGAACTGGTTCGCAAGGTGGATGGTGTGAAGTATATCAACGACAGTAAGGCAACCAATGTAAATGCCGTATGGTTTGCCCTGGATAGCTTTCATGTTCCCTTAACCTTAATACTTGGTGGGCGCGATAAAGGCAACGATTATTCGGAGCTAATTCCTCAGATCAAGGAAAAGGTACACACCATTATTGCCATCGGTGAATCGAAAGATAGAATTGAGGAGCAACTTGGTAATGTTGCTCCAAACTTTATCCGGGTTGAAACCATGGGTGGCGCAGTCAGGGCAGCTTACAAGGGAGCCAAAAAAGGTGAAGTCGTACTGCTAAGCCCCGCATGTGCCTCCTTCGACATGTTTGACAGTTACGAACACCGCGGCAAGATCTTCAAAGACGAAGTAAACAAACTTTAAAGCAGAATATTGATCTATACATCGCCACATAGCAATATATCCAATGTCATCGGAACTACGGCAGAGGATATTGATACACCCAAGCAGGGAAGCGACCGCTACCTGTTGATGGCCGTTGTCATACTCATGACCTTCGGAATGCTGGCAGTGTATTCATCCATTGCTTTTTTTGCAGAGACTAAATCAACTACTGCAGGTCAACTGATATTAGGCCACCTGATCAAACTTGGTATTGCCTTCTTTGTAATGCTGATCGTATCAAAAGTCAATTACCACACGATAGCCAAATTCAGCCGAATTGGTATGGTAGTGAGTTTATTCCTGTTAGTTGCGGTTCTTGCTTTCGGTACCGAACAGTTTGGGGCCAAACGCTGGTTGAATCTGGGTGGGTTCTCGTTTCAGCCATCTATGGTAGCGTCGGTTGCATTGCTGATCCACGTTTCAGTTTTACTGAATGAAAAACAAGAATATATCAAAGACTTTCAAAAGGCCTTTTTACCTATACTGTTCTGGATCGTATTGACCTGCGGACTGATCGGCCTTGAAGATTTTAGCAGTGCCGGAATTCTGCTGGCTATTTGCTTATTGGTCATGTTTGTGGGACGAATCAGTGTGATTCAGATCGGAACTCTTATAGCGATCGGAATTCTTGGTGGTATTTTACTTTTAAGCCAATCAACGAACCGTCAGGATCGTATTGAACAGTATATTACGCAGATCAAGGATATACCCAGTGAGCAGATCGTTCAGGGAAGTGGCTATCAGGCCCAGCAGGCTCATATTGCCATTGCGAAGGGTGAATTATTGGGAGTTGGTATCGGAAAGAGCTCCCAGCGTGACTTCCTCCCTGCTCCATATAATGATTTTATTTTTGCCATCATAGCTGAAGAATATGGTTTAGTTGGAGCTATGGCTCTGATATTCATTTTCACACTGATCCTAATACGGGGCGTGGTATTCATTGCTCGAAATGCAGAAGACCACCTTGGATCACTGCTGGCAGTTGCCTGTACTATGATGATCGTGCTATATGGTTTTGTAAATGCCGGAGTGGCCAGTGGAATCCTGCCTGTTACCGGTTTACCTATGCCATTCGTCAGTTATGGAGGTACCAGTATGGTATTTGCCGGCATCATGGTCGGTATTTTGCTGAATATCTCGAAACATAACCGGGATCGGAGGACCTTGTACTATGGATAATCCTAAGATCTTATTAGCTGCGGGAGGAACCGGCGGGCACGTTTATCCCGCCATAGCCATTGCCGATGCTTTGAAAGATGAAAACCCCGATACAGAGATCCTCTTTGTGGGAACCAAAGACCATATGGAATGGAAAGCTGTGCCAAATGCCGGTTATGATATTCGAAATGTTTGGATCAGTGGTTTTCACAGAAGGATAACGCTAAAAAATCTCGTTTTTCCACTAAAACTTATTACAAGCTTATTTCAAAGTCTGCGCATTCTATCGGCTTATAAACCTCAAGTGGTCGTTTCCTGTGGCGGATATGTTGCCGGCCCCGTTGGATGGGTTGCGGGTAAAATGGGCATTCCAATTGTGATACAGGAACAAAACAGTTTCCCGGGAGTCACGAACCGGTTACTGGCGAAATCTGCAACAAAGATCTTTACCGCTTTCAAGGAGGCCGACAAGCATTTACCGGCTGATAAAACTCATGTGAGTGGCAATCCAACCAGAGCGTCATTGAATGAAGCTGACAGATCATCCGCTTTGAATTCTTTCGGTTTCGATAGTCACAAACCCGTTCTGTTAGTGATGGGCGGAAGTGGTGGTGCCAAAACCATCAATGATGCCATGAAAGCCAATATTGAGGCTTTACATGATGAGGTTGGACTCCAGATCATTTGGCAATGTGGCCAGCGATATTACGATACCCTGTCGACTGATGTGGATACGAAAAAATTGAAAAACCTGAGACTGACTGCTTATCTCGATAATATGGCTGAAGCTTATGCAGCGGCTGACCTCGTGATCAGCAGAGCCGGGGCAAGTTCTTGTTCTGAACTCATGCTAACCGGAAAACCGAGTATTCTTGTACCCTCTCCTAATGTTGCAGGAGATCACCAAACCCAGAATGCCAAAGCTATGGCGGATGCAGGTGCATCACTACTATTGGAGGACGAAAAAATGAAAGAAACCGTAACAGAACTGGTGGAACAACTGATCCGTGATCAACAAAACTTAAAGAGAATGAATCAGGCAGCCTTAAAACTGGCCAAGCCTGATGCAGCTAAGCTGATCGCTAAAGAAATACTTGAAATCGCAACTTCGAAATTATAGAACGTTAGTGGAAAAAAGAATCGAAACACAACCCGTATTTGGTAAAACCAAGCATATCCACATGGTGGGTATAGGTGGTATTGGTATGAGCGGTATGGCTGAGATCTTACTTCAGCGGGGTTATATAGTTTCGGGTTCTGATGGTGCCGTAACTGACACAACGAAACGATTGAAGGAACTTGGCGCCACGGTGCATAAAGGACACAAGGCGGAATATATTGAAGGGGCAGATGTAGTGGTTTATACCAGTGCTGTGAAAGCCGATGAGAATGTTGAGACCCTAGCCGCTATGGAAAAACGGATCCCAACCATCAAGCGGGCAGAAATGCTTGCTGAGCTGATGAAAATGAAATTTGGTATCGGTGTAGCCGGAACACACGGTAAAACTACAACCACAACTATGGTAGGTCATGTGACACAAGATGGCAACTATGATCCAACCATAATAGTGGGCGGTAAAGTACACAGTTTTGATAAGACGAATGCCGTTGTTGGGAAAGGAGACCTCATTGTAGTTGAGGCCGATGAATTTGACCGAACATTCCTCCGGCTAAATCCTTCCCTGGCCATTATTACAAATATCGAAGCCGAGCATCTGGATATCTACGATGACCTGGACGACGTGAAACAGGCTTTTATAGATTATGCCAACAAGGTCCCATTTTATGGAGCAGTTATTGTATGCCTTGATGATCCCAATGTGCGCAGCATTCTTCCACAACTTGAAAAACGAGTCATTACGTACGGATTGAATCCACAGGCTCAGCTTCGGGCAGTTGATATTCGTGCAGATGCCTTTACCAGTACGTTTACTGTGATGCGTGAAGGTGAGAAACTTGGCGTGGTGACCTTGAAAGCCCCCGGTGAGCATAATGTAAAAAATGCCCTTGCAGCTATTGCTACCGGTTTGGAGCTGAACATTGATTTCAAACTGATCAAAAAAGGCATAGAGCATTTTGAAGGTGTATTCAGAAGATTTCAACTCAAATACGACAATGGTTGTATGGTGATCGATGATTATGCCCACCACCCTACCGAGGTTCAGGCAACCCTTCAGGCTGCTCATAAAGGTTGGCCTGACAGACGTGTGGTGGCAGTATTCCAGCCTCACCTCTATTCAAGGACCCAGGAATTATACAAAGAATTCGGATTGTCTTTCTTCGATGCTGAAATGCTGATCGTGACTGACGTATATCCTTCGCGTGAAAAACCGATCGAAGGTGTAACAGGGAAACTTATCTCTGACACAGCTGAGCAATACGGACATAAGAATGTCAAATATGTTGAGAGTAAGGAAGACATCACGAAAACCCTGAAAGAGGTGGCCCGAGAAGGTGACATCATTATTACCATGGGAGCCGGTGACATCTATCGATTTGGCGAAGACTTTATTGAAGCACTGAGATCAGGATCATTCAAACCAAAAACAACGAAGTAATTGGTAAAAAAGGAATCAAATAGAACCCTTTTACCCTGGATCACCGGAATTATGATGGTGATCGCAGTGGCGGTACTGGCTGCCGTCTATTGGAATCGGAACGTAACCGTGCAGGAGCTGGATTTCAACGAGCTCGCTTTTACGGAGAGTGAAGAAGTTGAAGCTGCCGCAGCAGTCCCCTTCGGTATTCAGCCCGACAGTCTTGATATTCAGGCAGTAGCCGACCGAGTACAGAAGTTGAATTACGTCCGATCTGTCACCTCTTACATTGAGCCAAGTGGTGACCTTAGGCTCACAATCTCAGAACGCGAGCCTATCGCCATGCTGATAGATGGGGCAAATAGATCGTATGTAGACGCTGAGGGTGTCATATTACCCATACTGGAGGATAAAACACGAGACGTTCCCCTACTCTATGGATACTCTGTAAATGCAAATGACACTTTATCGGATGAGCCATTTTTGCAGGTAAGGGATTTTTTAATGAAAGCTAAGATCAATGAATTTGGATGGACCACAATAAGTGAAGTGGCTTTCGACCCTACTGATGGCGTGGTTGCTTTGAGCCAGGAAAATGGTGTGAAGCTGATCTTTGGCCGCAATGATTTTGAAATGAAACTTGAGAACTGGAAGGCATTTTACAAACAGGTAGTTCGAACCAAGGGAATACAAACGATGCAACAAGTCGATCTGCGATTCTCAAATCAGGTGGTGACCCGTGAAATATAGCTTTGAAAATTTACTTTTTACTAAAACACGAAGGAGAGCAAAGGCAAAACCGGTGAACTCATCTCCAAGACAGGATCGAGATAATGAACTCGAGGATGAGGCCGTGCAATTGATCAACGCCTTAATGAGTTCTCCCTATCCTGTTGAAAACGACGAAATATCAGGGTTTTACTCTGAGGTAAGGCAGCAAAGTGAACAGGGTGTCGGGTCAGCTTCTGAATGGTTCGACCAAATTACATCCAACAAATAAATAAAGAACATTAGCAATCAATAAATACAGCGGATCATCATGGAAGAACAGGAAAACATAATGGTAGGTCTCGATATCGGGACCACAAAAATTTGCGCAATCGTAGCATCTATTGATGAACAAGAACGGATCAATATCCTTGGTGTGGGTAAAGCACAAAGCGACGGGCTGAACCGGGGTGTGGTTGTCAATATTGACAAAACCGTGAATGCCATTAAAGATGCCATAGCTCAGGCAGAACTGGCTTCCGGTATTCAGGTTCAATCTGTGAATGTCGGTATTGCCGGAGACCACATCAGAAGCATGCGAAGTAAAGGTGTGATCACCATTAATAACAAAGACAATGAGATCACGGCCAAGGATGTGGAGCGCCTGTTGGAAGATTGCCAGCGTATTATGCTCCCAACCGATCAGCAGATCCTGCATGTGATCCCACAGGAGTTTGTGGTTGACGGTCAAGATGGCATCAGCGACCCAGTTGGCATGAGTGGAATGCGCATGGAAGCCGAAGTTCATATCATTACCGGATTGGTTTCCGCTGCTAAGAATATGTACCGCTGTGTTGAAAGGGCAGGCTATCAGGTCGCTGACCTGATCCTCGAACCGCTGGCTTCCTCCTACTCTGTATTGGATGAAGAGGAGAAAGAAGCCGGGGTGGTTCTGGTCGATATAGGAGGCGGAACTACAGACCTCGCCATCTTTCAGGATAATACGATCCGACACACAGCCGTAGTTGCCATAGCAGGACAAAAAGTGACCGACGATATTCGTCTTGGGCTCAGTGTTCTGGATGACCAGGCTGAAACCCTTAAACGCAAGCATGGTGAATGCTATGCAGATCTAATAGAAGAAGATGAGGTGATCACCGTACCGGGAATAGCCGGACGACCTCCAAAAGAGATCACAAAGAGTATACTTGCCAAGATCATACAGGCCCGTATGGAAGAGATCCTGGAGATCGTCGGTATTGAGATCAAACGAAGTGGATATGCAGATGCAATGAGTGCCGGTGTGGTTATCACCGGTGGAGGTTCACTGATCAAGAATATCTGCCCGCTAGCAAACGAAATTTTAGGCCTTGATGCCAAAGTGGGTATACCGCTTGGTATCACAGGCGGACTTAAGGAAGAGGTGAACAGCCCGATCTACGCTACCGGTGTAGGTCTGGTTATGCACGCTCTTCGATCGGGAACCGCCAACAATCAGGCAATGATCCCGGATTCAACCAAAGGAACCAATGTAGAACAAGTGATGCAGAAGATCACTGAACGAATGAAGAGTTGGTTCAAAGAACTTTAGAAGTATAAATAAGAAGCAATCATCTACAACAATAACAATCCAGTAAAAAACAACAACTCAAAAGGAGTTAACATCATGGCTAACAATACACGTTTCTTTTTCGACGAGCAGAGCCAGGAAAACGCCAAGATCAAGGTGATCGGCGTAGGCGGCGGTGGCGGTAACGCCATTAACAATATGATAAACATGGGGCTTGAAAGCGTGGAGTACATTGCCCTTAATACAGATGCTCAGGCTCTTAAAAACAGCATGGCAGATATCAAGATCCAGGTGGGTTCAGCCCTGACCAACGGACTTGGTGCAGGTGCCAGACCTGAGATCGGTCGTGAGGCGGTTGAAGAAAACCGACACGAGATCGAAGAATCCATTGAAAATGCCGACATGGTCTTTGTGACCGCCGGTATGGGTGGCGGAACCGGAACCGGAGGAGCTCCTGTGGTAGCAGGTATAGCCAAACGCCGTGGCATACTGACAGTAGGTATTATTACTACCCCATTTGAATGTGAGGGCAAGGTTCGCAAGAAATATGCCCTTGAAGGTATCACTGAACTGAAGAAAAACTGTGATACGGTCATCGTGATCCCCAATGAGCGTCTGCTTGATATCGCAGATGAAAATACTTCACTGATGGAAGCTTTCGCCATGGCCAACGAGGTACTTTATAATGCAACACGTGGTATCAGCGACCTCATTCTAATGCCAGGCCTTATCAATCTTGACTTTGCTGACGTTCGAACAACCATGAGCGATGGTGGAGCTGCTATTATGGGCTCTGCCACAGCTGAAGGCCCAGACAGAGCTGAAAAAGCAGCCCGTGCTGCCATCAACTCTCCGCTATTAGACGGTGTCAGTATCCGCGGTGCCCGTAATGTTCTGGTTAACATCTCAGCCGGTTCTAACCTCGGTATGCGCGAAACCACCACAGCAACCAATATCATTCATGAAGAAGCCGGAGAAAATGCCGAGATCATTCTCGGTACGGTACTGGATGAGAATTTCGGGGATGAGATAAGGGTAACTGTTATTTCCACCGGATTTGAACTTTCCGAAGATCGGTCAACCGCAAAAGTGGCAAATAATTCCAAAGACAGCATGCTGAATAAGGCTGCTCAAAATGCACAAACCAATATTCAGAAACGCTCAGAAGAATCTGATGTCCCAAAACGTTTTCAGCGAGGTACCGGTGATTATTATAAGGGTGAAAACAACCTGAAAAAACTGGATACGCCCTCTTACCTGCGACGTGATATTAACGTCAGACGAAAAGAGGAAGAAAATGTTGAAACTCCTGAACAGGATGAGCAACAAAATTCAGATGCTCAGGACAATATAGCTCCATTCCAAAGCAGAACGGAGCGCATTCGAAAGGATGACACCGACCAGCCTGCTTTCCTCCGAAAGATAATGGACTGATTGAGTAGATGATTATACCGGTTCATTCGCGGTACCACGGGAGTGGTGTCTCTGTGAACCACCTTTTTTACTGGATATAGCTTAATTCAAGCTATAGATTGCTAACAACAGGAAAGGCTCCTTGATAGGGAGCCTTTCCTTTTTTTGCCCAATAGTTTTCAGGTTTATTATAAAACTGACAGGTTTCCATTATAAACTACAATTGGATATCCCTTTGGAAAATGATCCGGCATATGGCAGGGAGCATTTGATGAGCCATAAAGACGATATTGTAATCGATCTGCTTCTGCTTTATTACCTTCCCCGTTATCCTGCACTGAGAACAGGAAACAACCCCGACTTACATTTCCATTCAGTATATCTCCGCCGAAAAAAAGCTCATTGGAAGATCTCCCCATTTCAACCCAGGTTACGGATCCTGTAAAACCAACTCCCTCATAATCGTTGATACCTGAAAAGGTGACAGAACCTTTGGCTTCTTTTTTCATTTGTGCATCAAATTGTACAAAAAAATCCCGTGCAGGACGATTATCCCCATGTGTACTATCATCATGTCCATCATCCGAATGCCCATCATCTGAATGACCATCGTCACCATGATCATCGCCGGTATCTTCATGCCCCTTACATCCACCTTCTTCGTAATCCACAGGTTCTTCATGTCCATCTTCACACCCTTGCCATAAGGCCCTGAACTCACCTGTAGCCTTCATTCCAGCCCAAGGGCTTTTGCTCATCATCTGGCTAATGAAGGGATCCTCATTAGTTTCGGAGTTGATACTATTTACAGGGGTATCACAGCCGTATAAAGCAATAATTGAAGTGAACAAAATCAAACTTATTCTATTTAGTAGTCTCATTTTAACACCTTTATTTAAGTTACCTGCCGGCCACTTAATTAAAAGTGGGCAGCAGGTATTAATGGTTAATATTTTTGAGTAATGATCTGAACTGTTCTCTTCATTAGATTGGCACTTCATACTCGTGAATGTACTCTATTACCCGTCTAGAATCGTCAGCTGCCGTGGTATAAACTGACACTCCCCCTACCTCATTATATGACTGGCCTTCAAATACAGTCTGAAAAATATTGACAGATTGACGCTCATATATACCAGGGGCGATCTCAACCAAAACATCTACATAAATTTCACCATAGGTGGCTTCCCTATCGTAGGAGAAGTTTAGACCGGTAAAATCTATGTATTCCAGGTCGTTTTGAACGATCGTGCCTTCCAGCCGCATGATTACGTGCGAGTACATAATTTTATCTATTGACAAAGGTATACTCTTATCTGTTGCTCCAGCAAGGAATCCTCTGGCTAAAAACAGATCAGATGCATCCGGCTCAGTATCCCCGTCAAACATTGATTCAAGACCATTCTCAATGACAATGGCCCCTTTTAAGTTTACACTTAAACTTCCATTATTCAGCAGTTCACGATAAACAGCCAGGTTTTCTATAGGTGCATCGACTGTTTTCTCTTCTCCGCTAATATTTATAACAAGTCGCCCGGAAGCATCTGTTTTGAGAGTATCTGCTTGTACTAATAGACCCAAAACTTCATCAAGACCCCTCTCTAATGTTTTGTTTGGAGAACGGACATTATTCAGACGTCCAAGTTCTACTTCAATTGCAGCTTCTTCATCTAATGGATGGCACTCTTCATCCAATGGAAGTGGAATACCAAATCCATCAACTGGTTGCACACATCCATTCTCGTTTAAAATAGGGACACCATTAACATCCCGGTATAGTACGTAAAGGTCACCGTAAAGATCTCCCTTTTTACCTCCACCGGAGCCTTTGCCACCACCTGAGCCCTTACCTCCACCGTTTCCTTTATCTTTGCCATAACCCCCATTTGAACCATTTCCATTCCCATTGCCTTTAACATTCACTGCGCTCTCGCTTCCACTGGCATCAACCATATCCGTTACTTTTGCCATCTGTGAGGATTCAAAATCAGCTGATGGATCTGCAGATGTGATATCCATCGGTTTATCACAGGACGCAAATAAGAATAGGGCACCAATTAAAGCGTATAAATTCAACTTTAAGTATTTCATCTTATGCCTCTTTGTACTTTAGTTTACATTTCATTTAATGTAGGTATCAGGTTTTACCCCATTTACCCCGACCTTAATTTCTAACATCATGATTAAAATAATTGTACAGTATCATCCTGTAATTGATACAGGTTATAACTATCAGTTTTGTAAGATTTTGGAGCCTAAGTTTGCAGGTCAATAGAGGAGCTTTCAGTATTTTGTAACTGCTGCATTATTCGATCAGGCAATTTATATCGACATAGATCAGTTCAAGCTAACTTTTAATCCAGAAAGGACTTTACCCTTTGTTTTGTACTTGTCAGCCTATTTCATCCTATTTGTAGGAAAGACTCCTACACAAACAATGTATGATGAATTACACGTCTATCAGTAAATCACACTGAATCGCTTAAAGTATTTATTAGTAACCTTTGTCTGAACATTTATCACTTAAACTCCAATAAATATTCTTTTAGGAGACCATCATGAAAAAAACACTTAACATGATCAGTACTTTTGTCATGTTACTTTTGCTGTCTGCAACTATCATGGCCCAACAAACCGGGCAGCAGCAGCAACAGCAGCAACAACAGATCATGCAACAAAATCAACAAATGATGCAGCGGGTAAATCAACTTCAGGAACGTACTCATACTATGAACCAGGAGATGAATCGTAAGATGCAACAAACTCAAAACGAACAGTTGCAAAATCAATATCGGCACATGTATCGCTTTGGAGAACAATTAGGATTAACAATTGGTAATATGAAAAATGCAACTGAGCAATGTAATCTAATGCTTCAAGACCGGGATATGACCCGTGATCGCGATATGCAACGCGATATGGATCGACTACGTCAGCGACTCCATGATATGACCGGGGATGCAGAAGAAGCTATTCAAGCGATGGATCGTATTCGACTCCGTCTGCAAGATAAAGATCAGCAAAGCCAGTAAATTCAATAAATTGCAACCCAAAGAACTCTTACTAAAGATGCTTTTTTGGTATTACTAATAAATACAGTTGCATATTCGGAGTAATTACTTAAACAGACTTGTAATGGTATTCGGTTGCGTGAGGAGTTAAAAAGATTCTAAATCGGGGATCAATAACACGCAACCGATTCCTATTATTACATTCATACACTATTTACTCACCAGAGACTAGCGTTTTCCTCATCTCAAAAAATGAAAGACTGATATCTGCCGGGCAATTATGAAGCCTGACTCACTGCCAGCTATAGGATTGACCAGATCAGCCGACCGGCCATGGCTATGGCAAGCACTCCAAATCCCCATTGCAACCACTTGCGGTTAATTTTATGATTCAGGTAAGCGCCTCCGAACCCCCCTAACAAACCGCCAACAGACAATGGAAAAGCAGCTCCGAAATCAACATAACCGATGTTGAAATCCGTGATTCCGGAAACAGCTCCCGGTTCAAAGGCAAGCTGAAGCCAGCCGGTGGTAACCATGATGATCATACCCAAGTGTGAGACACTTACAGCTTTCCGAAAGGGTTGCTTGTAGAACAGATTCATGATCGGTACCATCACGCCTCCTCCTCCAACTCCGGCCAGGGAGGCCACAAAACCTCCAATACCACCGGTAACAAGAGAACTGTCAATATTCATATCTGCGTAAGTCCTTTCTATCTCACTTGAAGTATCACGCCCCCTCCTGAACATCATCCATGAAACATAGATAAGCATTAACGAGAAAAAGATCACAAATTCGGTTTCTTTATAATAAGGGGAGGTTAACACCTGCTTTCCGACATAGATACCGATCGCTCCCATCACCCCAAGCAACAGTCCCTCCCTTAAAAACACATTCTTTTGGATATACTGCCTTACCAGGCTGCCTGAGGCCGCTATGAACGTACAAAATAATGCGGATGCAATAGTCCAGATCACAGGATCCTCTACTCCGGCTCCGCTAAATAGAACATACAAAACCGGGGTGAATATGATCCCGCCTCCAATTCCCAGGAGTCCGGCAAGTACCCCGGCTCCAAGTCCAATGATGAGTAAAACAATGATCTCACCCAAGGTCAATCTCCCCTGTTAGGTAAGTGACGGCATGACCAAGTATTTCAACCCTATCTCCCTTCATGCGGCAAATAAGGTCTCCACCTCGTTGTGAGATCTGCCGAGCTATAAGCTCATTTTTACCCAGTTTTTCACTCCAGTAAGGGGCACTTTTAGTGTGAGCCGAACCGGTAACCGGATCCTCATCCACTCCTGATTGTGGAGCAAAGAATCGGGATACAAAATCCACCTTATTCCCTTTGGCTGTTACGATCACGCCGCGTGCAGGTATTTCCCTCAGCATTTTCATATCGGGTTGTATATTTGCCACCTCCTGTTCAGATTTCAGGACGATCATGTAGTCATCTGTTTTGTAAACCTCCGAAATCGGTTGTATCCCCAATGACCTGAACAATACATCAGGTGCTTCAACTTTCGGCATACTGACAGCCGGAAAATTCATTCGAAGCAGGTCCTGTTCCCTTCCTACCGTTAATACCCCGCTCTTGGTTTTAAAGACGATCTCAGGTTCTTCATATCCAAGTTGCGAAAAAAGCACATGTGCAGTAGCCAGGGTTGCGTGTCCGCACAGATCAACTTCTGTAGTGGGTGTAAACCACCTCAATCGATAGCTCTCTCCTTCTTTCGTAAAAAAAGCCGTCTCTGAGAGATTATTTTCCGCAGCTATTTTCTGCATTTGTTCATCCGTCAACCATTCATCCAAAGGGACCACAGCCGCAGGATTTCCTGAAAATAATGAGTCTGTAAATGCATCAACCTGAAATATGGAAAGCTTCATAAAATTAAATACGCTTGTTTCTCTTCCGTTTCACAAACAAAGTACTGTCATTTTTCATAGATGTAAAAGCTTTGTTTTGTAAATCTTTATCACTTAAAACACCAATAAGGTTAACATCTAAATAGCAATTCGATTGGTATTTCCGGTCAATGGATATGTATCTTTGCGGAAATTCAGACCTATTCATCAAACAAAATCCTATGAGAACTATAATTACTATTGGTCTGCTCTTCTTTGCAACTGAATTGTCATTTGGACAGATCAAAGCTGAGCTGGACTCAATTGATGTGACCGCATCACGTATCACAACTACCATTTCAGAAAGCGGAAAGAATGTCTCTGTCATTACTCAGGCAGATATTCAGGAAATGCCGGTTCAATCGGTAGATGATCTGCTACGAAGCCTTCCGGGAGTCAATATTAACGGTCGTGCTGGCTTTGGCGTGCAGGCCGATGTAGGCGTGCGGGGAAGCACCTTTTCACAGGTGATGTTTCTTCTTGATAACACTCCTCTTAACGACCCTTTGACTGCACATTTCAATACAAATATTCCGGTTGCCCTGTCCGAGATCGCACAAATAGAGTTGATCCGGGGGCCCGCAAGTACCTCTTATGGAGCCGATGCCGTTGGCGGCGTGGTACATATCAAAACAAAAACATATATGATGAAGGAGATCGAAGCTGCCGAAAAGCTTCAAACACGCACCAACTTTGATGTCTCTGCAGGTGAAAATGCCCTTCGTATCATCGATGCCACTGCGGGTGTAGCCAAAAAGAATATTCGGTTCAGCACATCCTTCCGCAGTGCATACTCTGACGGAGAACAATATCAGAACCCGGGATTTGAACAAGGTGTGTCATCTGAAGAGAATTACAACTCCTATTTCGACATGATGAACCTATCGGCGGCCCTGGCAGTTAACCTTGGCAGCAACTGGAACTGGTATGTCCGCTCAGGTATCGAAAACCGTGATTTCAATGCCCGTTATTTCTATACTCGAAGTATCTATGATGAATCAGTTGAAAGCATTGACAGCCGATGGGCTCTATCGGCTCTAACCTATGAAAACGGCAATCACCGGTCGGAGATCAATGCATCATACCGCCAGGTTGAAGATATTTTTGATTTCAATGCTGCCATTGCCCCGGCTAATGTCCATGAAACAGACCTTATATTTTTAAATGCTTCTCACCAATATGAACTAGACTCCGGTCAGCTTTCCTCGTTATCGGGATCTCTGAATTTTATGCGCTTCATGATCGGTGGTCAGGTTCTGAATAAACAGATCGTGAGTACAGATCGGGGTGACCATGAAAACACCTCATGGGGAGTTTACGGTATCCATAATATGAGTTTTGAATCCGGCCTGAGTATGACCTCAAGCCTCAGATTGCAGTTCAATCCTATCAGTGACCTTTCCTTTCTTCCACAGATCAGTGCTGCATACGATGCGGGGCCCGTTGTTGTACGAACTTCCATTGGCCGGGCTATCCGTGAGGGGGATTTCACTGAACGATATATATCATCCGAAATTCCGGATCTGACCCCCGGCAGAAATATTGGTAATCCTGACCTTCTGCCTGAAGAATCAACCACTTTTGACCTCGGTCTGGATATCACGCCAACTAACAACCTGCTTATATCTCCAACCTTTTTCTATCGTTCCTCCAGTAATCTCATCGATTATGCTCTCACTAACGCTTCTTCGATCAGTAACGCCGATAACCTCATATCGGGTGAAGATTACTTTTATGCCTCCAATATCTCGGAAAGTGATGTGATCGGATTGGAGTTTATTTCTGCACTGACCAGCAAACTGACCTCAAATAGCAACCTGAGAACTGAAGCCGGTTACACCTACATCAAGACCGAAAGTGATGGTAATACGGTGTCCCGCTATATTGCCAACCATCCATCCCATCAGGTGAGCCTGAACTTTTCCTTGAATGCTGGAGATATATCCATTCAGACTGTGTCAAAATATAACGTACGATCTGAGCAATCGGATGCCCTAATAAATGCTGATGTTCCTGAAGAATATTTTGTAACCGATCTGAGGGTGGCTTATAAGCCTCTTGATGGGCGAATACAGTTATATTCACAGGTTCTCAATCTGACTGACACACAATATCAGGAGATCCTTGGTGCCCCCCTTCCCGGTCGCTGGATACTAGGTGGAGTTAAGTACAGTTTATAAAACCTCCCCCCCTAATAATTTATTTTAAACCACTTATAATAAGACTCGTTCCCAAGCTCCGGCTTGGGAACGACAATGGTGAAGCTCCTGCTTCAAAAAAAGACCATATCAACCTCCAAAAACCGTCACTGGGATCAATCCTTCTTTACCCCTATAATTTCTTGCTGATGAATATCTCCAATGAACCGGGTCATCAACATATCCTCTTTTAACAGGATTAAAGTGAATGTAATCAAGCTTTTGAGCCATTATTTTATAATTGAATAATTGCATGGGATGAAAACCTTCCTGCCAAACCTGATATTTACTTTCGATTTTATGTTTCAGTTTAGCTCTCATCAAAAAATGTAAGGTTTTGTATTTCCTATTCTCATTCAGATACTGAATAATTTGATGTGCTGTAAATGCCTTAAAGTTCTTGATATGCTTTGAAAGTTCCTCTGCCCTAGCAATTAAATGTATATGATTCTCCATTATCACATAGGCATTTAATTCAACCTCCCGATCAGTTTGAAGAAAGTTTAAACCTTTCAGGACACGATCTACAATTATCGGATCTTTGAATAGAGGAATTCCGTCAACAATGCTACTTGTGAGAAAATATGGATAGTGTTCCTGGTGAATTTTGTATCTGCTTCTTCCCAAGACTTTTTTCACAGTAAGAGCAGTAATAAATTTACTCCTTACATTAGAATTTGAAGCAGGAGCTTCTAAGGGGCGTTCTCCAAGCAGGAGCTTGGGAACGATTCCAGGATAACCCCGATCTCGCTCTTACACTCTGCGTTGGAGCGAACAGTGCACCTCCAAAGCCTGCTTGGGAACGAGTGCTGCTACCTTTATCTTTAGGGGTTAGCAATTTCAGTCCAAAACTCATTAATGAAGATATACCCCGATTCCCTTTTAGATAAACTTGGTTTTGAGCAAATTCGGATAGCTGCTCTGAATCTTACTCAGTCTGTTCGTTCAGAAGAACTTCTCGAATCTTTACGGCCTACCTCCGATCCTAAACGGGTAGAACTGCTAACCGGGCAGACAGCCGAAATGTTGCAGATTCTCGAAGACCCTGATCCTTTTCCATTGGGTGAGGTTCCCGAGATACGAGACTACCTCTCAGCTTCCAAAGCTGAGGGAAGCCTCATCCCCCTTCCGGCCTTTGTTGATATCCTTAAGATCTGTTCCGTTACCCGCAGGGTTAAAAGTTTTATCAGGCAAAGAGACAAAGAATATCCGGAGCTTGGTAAGGTTTCGGAAGGTCTTATCCCGATGAAGGATCTCGAAAAAAGCATAAAAGAAAAGGTCACAGACCATGGTGAACTCAGGGATGATGCCAGTCCTGAACTTCAATCCATTCGAAGAAAATTAAACAAGAGAAAAAGTGATCTGCGTGGTACCATAAACCGGGCCATGAGCAAAGCAGCTAAAGATGGCATGACCTCTGATGAAGGCGCCACAATACGTAATGGCCGGATGGTGATCCCAATTCAGGCTGAGTTCAAAAGAAAAGTACAGGGTTTTGTGCATGATGTTTCTTCAAGCGGGCAAACGGTTTACATCGAGCCGGTTGAAGCCCTGAACATGAATAATGAGATCCGACAGTTTGAAGCTGAAGAACAACGGGAGATCGAACGGATCCTCCGGGAACTGACCAATCATGTCCGAAAGAGCAGAGATTATATTGATCAAAACACCCTGTTCCTTGCCAAAATCGATGTGATCGCAGCGAAGGCCAAGCTCACCAAAAAGCTTGAAGGTCAAATTCCCATTCTGGCCAAAAAGAATTACCTGAGTGTAAAGGAAGCCTATAACCCGATCTTACGGCTCAAGAACCTCAACGTCCGTAAAAAAGAAGACCGGGAAACCATCATTCCTTTATTTTTGAAGATGGAAGAGGATGAACGCTGCCTTATGATCACCGGTCCAAATGCGGGCGGTAAATCTGTTGCCATGAAAACAGTTGGGCTGTTATCACTTATGATTCAGTCAGGTTTTGGAGTACCGGCCGACCCAACTTCTGAGCTTCCTATCTTCAACGGAATATTTGTAGATATGGGGGATGACCAATCCATTGAAGATGACCTGAGTACCTTTTCATCACGACTTCAATGGATGCGGGAAACCATAAAGCATTTTGAGGCCGGTAGTCTGGTGCTGATCGATGAAGCGGCAGCCGGTACCGACCCTGAGGAAGGTGGAGCCCTCTTCCAGTCGTTTATTGAACGTATGCTTGAGCAGGACTGCAAAGTCATTGTAACTACTCACCATGGGTCACTTAAAGTATTTGCACACGAGCACCCGATGGCGGTAAACGGATCCATGGAGTTCGATCAGGCAACACTTTCTCCCACATACCGGTTCAAGAAAGGAATACCCGGAAGCAGTTACGCTTTTGAGATCGCCCAGCGCATGAAGCTTGACGATAATGTACTTAAACGAGCGAGGGTATTGCTGGGGGAGGCTAAGAATAGGATGGAATCGCTTATTACTGAATTGGAAACCAAATCCCAGCAAGCTGCTGAGTTAAAGGATAAATACACCTCCCTTCAGGCCAAGGCAGAATCAGAACGGAAAAAATTTGAAAATAAGATTCAAGCTATTGAAAAAGATAAGGAAAAGATCCGCGAGAAGGCTCTGAAGGAAGCCAAATCCATCATGGATTCTGCCAATCAACGGGTAGAACAGGCGGTACAGCGCATCGTTGAGCAGAATAAGGCGGACAAGGAAGAGATCAAAGAGATCCGTAAGGAAGTGGATCAGGAAAAGAAAGATATTGATCGGTCACTTCAGGAAATTGAAGAAAAAAAAGAAGAACGGGAACAGGTCACCGAAGACCCACCTAAAACTGGAGACCATGTTCGGTTCAAAGATGGCCATACAACGGGAGAGTTGGTTGAGATCAATGGGAAAAACGCAGTGGTTCAGGCCGGGGGGCTCAGACTTAAGACCAAGTATAAGAACCTGGTGAAAGTGGAGCAGCCTAAAAAGAAAAAGAGGTCAAAGGCCCGTTCATCGGTCATTGTGGGTGATAGTGAACTTACCAAAGGTCTCGTAAAACCGTCCCTTGAAGTACGTGGAATGAGAACCGAGGATGCCTTACATGAAGTCACTCAATACATTGACCGCGCAGTATTCAGAAATATGAATCAGGTTGAGATCATTCATGGTAAAGGAGATGGCATACTGAGAAGCCAGATCCAATCTTATTTAAACACCCGTAATGATGTAAAACGTGTGGAAACGGCTCCTATTGAAAGAGGTGGCGCCGGGGTTACAATCGTAGAGTTGAAATAGGGTTAGTTTTATGGTGTAGGTATTATTTTTTAGATAACCTGATCTGCTTCGGCACCAAGGTCTCACCCAAAGACAAGGAACTTGAGGTTCCGGCAGGCATTCCGAACGGGACGTTCGGAATGAGAATAACCTGTATCCCTCCGGAGGGACAGAAAAATCAGTTCACTGATTTTTCAGGGAGGGGAGTCAAAATTGTGCAAAACAAAAATGAGCTGTAGCTTTCACCACAACCCATTTTTAATCTTTCATTTTGAATTTTTAATTCTTAATCCGCTTCCGCCCAGGCTTCCGCATCTTCCACAACCTCAGCAAATTCAATGGATTCCCCATTTTTGCTCATGGTTGCCTCGAAATGAACCGGGCCTTCCTCATCCCTACTGATCAGCAATGAAGCCAGTTTATTGGTGATATTCTGCTGTATCACACGCTTCAGCGGACGGGCTCCATAAACCGGATCGTATCCTCGTACTGCCAGCCAGTCTTTCACATTGTCCGGAATATCCAGCTTCACATGGCTCTTGGCTAGCATTTCGTGAACGCGTCTCATTTGAATATCCACAATAGCCCGGATGTGCTCTTGCCCCAGTGGATGGAACACGATCGTGTCGTCCACACGATTCAGGAACTCAGGCCGGATCGTCTGCTTGAGCTGTTCGATCAGCTTGTTCTGAAGCTCATCATACTTTTCATCAGACATTTTACCACCCGATTTCTCGATCTCATTGGAGATCAGGTGTGAACCGATATTGGAAGTCATGATGATGATGGTGTTCTTGAAGTCCACCGTTACGCCTTTGTTGTCTGTCAGGCGACCTTCATCCAGCACCTGAAGCAGAATATTGAATACATCCGGGTGGGCTTTCTCGATCTCATCCAGAAGGATAACCGAGTAAGGATGCCGGCGAGCGGCTTCCGTTAACTGACCCCCTTCATCATATCCCACATAGCCCGGAGGAGCACCAACCAGACGGCTGACACTGTGTTTCTCCATGTACTCACTCATATCAATGCGGATCATGGCATTTTCATCATTAAAGAGAAAATCTGCCAGTGAACGAGCCAGCTCAGTCTTACCCACACCGGTTGAACCGAGAAAGAAGAACGAACCAATCGGTTTCTGTTCGTCCTGAAGTCCGGCCCGCGATCTACGAACCGCATTCGATACCGCCTCGATGGCTTTGTCCTGCCCGATCACTCGTTTATGCAGCACCTCTTCCAGGTGAAGTAATTTCTTACGCTCACTTTGCAGCATCTTGCGCACCGGAATACCTGTCCACCGGGATACGATGTCCGCTATATCCTCGGCATCCACTTCCTCTTTCAGAAGGGACTGATCTTCCTGCATTTCATCCAGTTTGGTTTGAGCGTTTTCCAGCTCATCTTCCAGCTTGGTGATGGTTCCGTATCTCAATTCAGCTACTTTCTCATAATTACCTTGACGCTCGGCCTTGTCCGCTTCGTTTCGGGCATCATCAATGGCCTGCTTGGTATCACGCACCTTTTGGATGAGCTCACGCTCCTGTTCCCACTGAACACGCATGGTTTTGCGCTGCTCTTCAAGGTCGGCCAGCTCCTTCTCGATGCCCTTCATCTTGGACTGATCCTTTTCCCGTTTCAAAGCCTCACGCTCGATCTCCAGCTGGCGGATCTGTCGCTCTATGGCGTCCAATTCCTCCGGCAGAGAATCAATTTGTAATCGTAACCGTGAAGCTGCCTCATCGATCAGGTCAATGGCTTTGTCCGGCAGGAACCGATCAGCAATGTAGCGATGTGAAAGCTCTGCTGCTGCAACCACAGCCGCATCTGTAATGCGAACCCCGTGGTGTACTTCATATCGCTCCTGTAATCCTCTTAGGATAGAAACGGTATCTTCTACACTTGGTTCACCCACCAACACGGTTTGAAGTCGGCGTTCGAGAGCCTTGTCTTTTTCAATGTATTTTCGATATTCATCCAGTGTGGTAGCACCGATGGCATGGAGTTCTCCCCGTGCCAGTGCCGGCTTCAGGATATTGGCTGCATCCATGGCGCCTTCCGTAGCTCCGGCTCCAACCAGGGTATGAATTTCATCAATAAAGAGGATCACTTCCCCATCAGAATCATTTACGTCCTTGACCACGGCTTTGAGTCGTTCTTCAAACTCACCGCGGAATTTGGTACCGGCAACCAGTGAACCCATATCAAGAGCTACAATGCGCTTTGATTTAAGTCCTTCAGGTACATCACCGCGTACTATTCGCAGGGCCATACCTTCAGCAATGGCGGTCTTACCCACACCGGGTTCACCGATCAGAACGGGATTATTCTTGGTACGCCGCGTAAGGATCTGCATCACACGCCTGATCTCCTGGTCACGGCCAATAACGGGATCCAGTTTATTCTTTTCGGCCAGTTCGTTCAGGTCACGACCATACTTTTTCAGGGCCCCATACCGGCTTTCGGCATTGGGATCATCCACGCTCTGGTTACCCCGAACATCCTGAAGCACTTTCAGGATATTTTCCTTGGTCACATTCTGATCATTCAACAGGCTGGCGATCTCACCTTTGATACTCGCCATACCGATCAGTACATGCTCCGAGCTGATATACACATCACCCAATTTTGTACCTTCCTTTTGGGCTATATCAAACAGCTCTTTACTGGTGTTCGATAAATATTGGCCCGAAACGGATGCGCCTTGTACTTTTGGCAGGCGTTCCAGAATGGAATCCACTACATTTTTAATGGCCGATGGATTAGCCCCAAGCTTACCCAATAATGTGTTAACTATGCTATCCTGATCACTCAGAAAAGCTTTTAAAATATGAGCCGGTTCAACAGCCTGATTGTTCCCGCTTTGTGCGAGCTCCAGTGCTTTTTGAACGGCCTCCTGTGCTTTAAGCGTAAATTTGTTCAAGTTCATATTATGATCTCCATTTTTCTCTTGTTTCTGATCTTAATATGACCAAAATCGTGCCTATACCCGGATATTGACATAATTTCAGTAATTACTTAAAAAACCCATTGTTGAACTGCCTGAAAGCGAAGATAGGATCATGAATTTGACAAAATGGGTCATATCTTTATGTAAATCATAGACATAAAAAAACCCTGAGCTGTATCAGAACTCAGGGTTTGGGTTTTTCGGGGTACAAAATCTTTAATTTCTTCGCCTGAAAGATAAAAACATTAAAAGAAAGATTCCTAGTAATTATTCGTAAATACTCTTTCGATCAATAGAGTTTCTCAATCAGTTAGATAGAAACCATGGTCCGTATCAGGGACCATGGTCTTGGTTTTGGGGTACAAAATCTTCTATAATTCAAAAGCAACAAATTGCTCGATATCGTTCCTTAGAACCGTAAGTAGCAGTACTTCGTCTCCTCCTTCTATAGCAACTTCAACTTCTTCATAGAATTCAGTAGTACTTGTTACCGCATTTCGTTTGACACGGGTAATCACATCTCCCCGGCGTAAACCCCTCTCGTAGGCTACACTTCCTTCATTGATATTCCGGACTACCACCCCTTCTGTGTCAGAATCAAGCTGTAGCTGTTCTTTGATGGAAGCACTCAATTCTGTAACAGAAAATCCAAGACTTTCTTCCATAGATTCACCTTGCTCCGGATTTAAAGTTGCAACCTCTTCACGTGGACGCTCACCCAGAGTCACAGTTAATTCCATTTTTTCACTGTCACGAATTATACCTAATACTACTTGATCGCCGGGAATCTTAGAAGCAATTGCAGTCCTAAATGCACTCCAGTTTTGGACTTGTTCACCATCCATGGTAACAATAACATCTTGTGGCTGCAATCCGGCATCATCTGCAGGACCACCTTCTTCAACGCGTCCTACTATCACACCACGTACACCACCGTCAAGACCCAGAGCTTGTGCCATAATCTGATCGACTTCTCCAGCCATGAACATTCCTAGGTAACCGCGGCTAACTTCTCCATCATCAATCAAGTCATTCATGATTCGTTCCGCCAAGTTGATAGGAATTGCAAAACCAATTCCATCATTTCCACCTGAACGAGAAGCTATAGCAGAGTTAATTCCAACAAGTTGCCCGTTAACATCTATTAAGGCACCGCCTGAGTTTCCTGGATTAATAGCAGCATCTGTTTGAATAAAATTTTCATATCCAACCCATTGCTCTTCTGCATTTTGAATGAGGCCAATATTTCTTCCACGGGCACTTACAATACCAAAAGAAACGGTATGTGCAAGAGCTTCTTGCAATGGACTTCCGATCGCAAGCACTAACGATCCTACTTTCAAGTTGTCACTATTACCCATAACAATAGCCGGTAAATTATCTACATCCACCTTTAAAACGGCAATATCTGTCTGTGGGTCTGCCCCCACCAATTCGGCATTAACTTCATTACCGTTGAACATTCTAACTGTGATCTCATCTGAATCAGCTATTACGTGATTATTGGTTAGTATGTATCCCTCTTCAGATACGATCACCCCTGAACCTAATCCACGCTGAGTCCTCTCACGTGTTTCCCCCTGGTCTCCCGGGTTCCCAAAGAACTGCGAAAATGGGTTGACCACTCTTACTTCCTGAGTTCTTTTTGTTGTGATCGTAACTACGGATGGGTTTGTCTTTTCTGCTATATCAACAATAGCATCATTAAAATCTTTAAGGCTGCTAACCGATCTGTTTTCAGCTGATTCTATCTTGTCATTTTCAGCAGTCGGAAATGTCACAGAACCGGAATCTGTAGCGAGATTGAATCCAAGTAAAACTAAAATGGCCGCAGCCACTCCAAATATATTCCTTACAGTCGTATTCATGATTTGTAATTAAAAAGTTAGTCTGTTTTGATTTACGGTATTACAACGCATGAAAGCTTTAAAATTGTGCGTAGCCTCAAACGCCTTGTAAAAATCACAAAAAAACCGGAGCTCTTTTCACAGAACCCCGGTCCTCTTAACCAATCAGATCAAGCTTATGAGATCTTGATCTGCTTCTTAACCTTTTCTTCGCTCTTCTTAATATTGATGTTCAAGACACCATTTTCATATCTGGCATCAATGCTGTCTTCATCGATGCTATCGGGCAGTTGAAAAGAACGACTGAATGAGCCGTAACTTGATTCTACCCTATGGTAGTTTTTACCTGTTTCCTCATTTTCGAACTTACGCTCACCACTGATGGTTAAACGGCCGTTCTCGAGGTCAACATTAATATCATCTTTCTTCATGCCTGGAAGCGAGACTTCTACCTGAAAGTCGTTCTCAGACTCAGATATATCTACGGTTGGCATGAAGGAATCTTTTCGATAATTCAGTGAATCGTTAAAGAATTCATCCAGAATATCGCTGAAATTTCTTGAGTGAACATCAAGATTTGGTCGTGAATATTTGATAAGTGCCATGATTGCCTCTCTTTTTTTGTTTGTTGTTCACCCATAGTAATGCAATGGGAATGCCAACCAACCAAGAGTTAATCTAAACTGACAGACGGACAACACGAATATGATGAAATTTCATACCGGTTACTTTTTTGGGATAAGTTGTCATATCAGTTTGTTCAGGTATGACAGGATCGTGTCAGTTTTGGCAGAATTTTAACTGAATGTCAGACTATCTGATCAGCTCCGGCTGTTCTTCCACTCTCTTGCTACCAGAAATGCCATTTCAAGGCTTTGCTCGTAATTGAGACGGGGATCACAAAAAGTCTCATAGTTTCGATTCAACTCATTTTCCTCAAGTCCCTTGGCTCCACCTACACATTCCGTGACATTATCACCGGTAAGTTCAAGATGTACTCCACCCAGGTAACTGCCCTCTGAGCGATGTATTGCAAAGGCGGACCGCAGCTCGCTGATGATATCATCAAAATTTCGTGTTTTGATACCGCCATCAGTGCTGAAGGTATTTCCGTGCATGGGATCCGAACTCCATACTACCGGGAAGCCTTCCCTGCGAACGGCCTGTATCAATTCCGGTAATTCTCTTTCAATGACATCCTTACCAAACCTAGTTATCAGTACGATCTTCCCTTTCTCATGGGTAGGGTTCAGTGTTTCGATAAGTTTCAGGGTCTCATCTATCTCGAAAGGAGGCCCGATCTTAATACCCACCGGATTATTTATTCCTCTGAAATATTCCACATGGGCACCGTCCAGATCACGGGTTCTGTTTCCGATCCAAACCATATGGGCACTTAGGTTAAAGTGTCCGGGCTTTCGTGGAACCGGTCGGGTTTGAGCCGAATCATAGTACAGGTTCAAAGCCTCATGAGAAGTGTAAAAATCCACTTTCTGCAGGGTAGTAAAGGTATCAGGTGCGATAGCCTCCACAAACTTGACCGCTTTGGTGATAGAAGATACCATATCCTCATATTCAGCATAATATTCGTTATTACGCATAAAGTCGAGTTCCCACTGTTCCGGATGGTGGAGGTCGGCAAACCCTTCGTCCGAGAGAGCTCTTAAAAAATTCAGTGTTAAACCGGCCTTATGATATCCTTCGATCAATCTTTGAGGATCAGGCGTTCTGATCCCTGATTCCGATTCAAAGCCATTGATAAGGTCACCCCGGTAATTATGGATCTCTTTGCCGTTCACCGTTTCAAAATCATTGGACCGTGGTTTGGCATACTGTCCTGCAATTCGGCCTACTCTCAGAACAGGGATTCCCATTTCATGTATTAAAATAAAGCTCATCTGCAATAACACCTTCACCATATTAACGATCTTGGGCGCCTTGGTTGCGTCAAAACTTTCGGCACAATCGCCGCCTTGCAGTAAGAATCCATTTCCATCAGAAATATTAGCGAGCTTATTTTTCAACGCATCTATTTCCCAGGAAGTGACCAATGGCGGAAGGTCCTTCAGCATCTCATAACTTTGCTCAAGTTCTTTTTGATCCGGATAATCCGGCAGTTGTTTGACAGGCTTATCCTTCCATGAAGTGGGTGACCAATTTTTGCGTATAACTTCTGGCATAAATCTTCTTATTTTAAATGATGTTTAAAACTATTGGTTTTTACGGCTTAATGCTCATTTTTCTTAAACATTAAGACTATCAATCGTATATTCGAGGGAATTACAAAAAACACACTATGTTAGAGACAAAACCACGCATTCTGGTTGTTGACGATCATCCTGCTCTTGTAACGCTTACAAGGCACAAATTAATTCAAAAAGGGTACGAAGTCTTAACAGCTCAAAATGGTGAAGACGCCCTTGAACTTGCAAGAACTGAATATCCTGACCTTATTCTGAGTGATGTTGAGATGCCTGTCATGGATGGATTTGAACTCTGTGAACGCATTAAAAAAGACTCCCGCCTCAATAAGATCCCGTTGATACTGGTTACCTCTATGGTCACCACCGATTACATTATGCGTGGTATAGAGGCCGGTGCCGACAATTATCTTACCAAACCGTATGATGATGAGACCCTCTATTCAAAGATCGAGGAATTACTTCAAAATCCTCCACCACCTGTAAGTGAGGTGAGTACCGTTGAAGTAAACATTGAAGGAAAGACCTATAATGTACTGGCCGATTACTCTCATCTCGTAAACCTTCTGATATCTACCTACAAAAACACCCTCGCTCAGAACAATCAACTCAGTGAGATGCAGAGCGGGTTGAATGCAGCCAATAAAGAACTTGAGATCACCAAGCAGGAACATGAGGAACTGATCCATAATATTTTCCCGGAAAAGATCGCTGAAAACCTCTTGGCTTATGGTACCGTAAATCCGGAACGATATGAAGACTCTACGATCATGTTCACGGACTTTGTGGGTTTTACAAAGGTAGTTCCCGACCTGTCAGCGGATCAGCTGATCGAAAGCCTGTCTTTTTATTTTGATAAATTTGATGATTTCACGGCTCAACACAATATGATCAAGATCAAAACCATTGGAGATAGCTACATGGCAGCTGGTGGTTTGCCTGACCGTAATGCAACTCATCCTGTGGATTCAATCCTGGCCGCACTAAAGATCGTTGACTTTGTTCGGTCATTTGGTGAAAAGAGCCTATCGGAAACCCCCTACCTTCCTATCAGAATCGGTATACATACCGGTAAAGCTGTTGTTGGCGTGATCGGTAAAAAACGGTTTGCCTACGACATGTGGGGAGAAACCGTGAATCTGGCGGCAAGGCTGGAACAACATTCTGATGAAAATCAGATCAACATATCTGAAACTACCTATCAGCGTGTGAAAGATTTCTTCGAGTGCGAACCCCGTGGCGAGATCGAGACCAAATACACCGGAAAGGTCCCGATGTATTTTGTGAAGCGGATCAAACCTGACTATTCTGAAGATGATGAGGGAATGTTCCCAAATCGTCTTTTTGTGAGGGAATACAACAGTATATCGCGGCAGCATCAGTCATAGAATACAGGCATAGTCATTTCTTGGTGCCGGCCTGATATCTGTTAAGGTGATAGGCTTCAAGTGTTGAAGTCGTGCCAATTATTGGTTTCCCGCCTGCGCGGGAATGACCATAACAGCCACTTTTCCTGATCTTAGATCTCGTTCCTTTCTCGAACTCGTATTCAATTTGTGAATCAGACTTTTCTTTGAAGGAATGAAGGCATTCGGTCAGCTGTTTTTGTATTTTGTAAAGTTCTGAATCTCAAAAACAAACATTCCCTTGCAGCATAACATTGTAGTACGCGGAGCACGCGAACACAACCTCAAAAATATAGATATTGATATCCCACGTGACGAACTGGTTGTCATAACCGGCCTATCCGGTTCGGGAAAATCCTCCCTCGCTTTTGACACTATCTATGCCGAAGGTCAACGCCGTTTTCTCGAATCCCTTTCAGCATACGCACGTCAGTTTCTCGGGATGATGGAGAGACCCGCAGTAGATTTTATTGACGGTCTGTCACCTGTTATCTCCATTGATCAGAAGACCACTAACCGAAACCCGCGTTCTACGGTAGGGACAGTCACTGAGATCTATGATTTTCTTCGTCTTTTATATGCCCGTGTCGGAACTCCGTATTCCTATAAGACCGGCAATAAAATGGAAAAACAATCAGCTGATCAGGTTGTTGCTAATGTTCTGGATATGCCTGAAGGGACCAAGGCATACTGCCTGGCTCCTGTTGTTCGCGGGCGGAAAGGACATTATCGTGAACTTTTTGAGCAAACGATCAAACAAGGGTTTGTAAGTGCCCGCATTGACGGTGAGTTCCATGACCTTGAAAAAGACATGAAACTGGACCGCTATAAAACCCACAATATTGAGATCGTGGTGGATCGGTTCGTTATCTCACAAAAAAGTGAAAAGCGTATTGCCGAAAGCATTCGACTGGCACTAGAGATGGCTGATGGGAATGTGATTCTCGCCATGAAGGATGGGGATGAATTTAAGGATAAGCTTTATTCACAGAACCTATTCGATCCCGATAGTGGACTTGCTTATGAAGATCCGGCTCCCAACCTATTTTCTTTCAATTCACCATACGGTAACTGTAAAACATGTGAAGGTCTTGGTTATACCTATGATGTGAGCTGGGAATTACTGGTCCCTAATGAGGATCAAAGTATGGCTGAGGGTGGTATCCGTTTTCTTGGTGCTCCACGAGACATTTTTGTATTCAAGCAGCTGAAGGCCATTTTAAAAACCTTTGAACTCGACTTTGATACACCGATCAAAGACTACCCTGAAGAGTTGAAAGATCTTTTGATGAATGGCAGCGGTGATGAGAAGTTCTCGGTCAGTTATGATTTCAAAGATAACTCTGTTACTTATAAGCATAAATTTGAAGGACTGCGAAATACCATTACCGATCAGTATCACAACAGTAAGTCTAACAAGCAGCGAGATAAGGCCAAAGCCTTTATGGATAAGGTGACTTGCCCTGATTGTGAGGGAGGCCGACTTAACAAGGAAGCTCTTTCCTATAAAATTGATGGTTATAACATTCACGACCTGGTACAAATGGATATTCAGGAACTTCGTGATACCTTATACGGGATAAGCCTGACCGAACGGCAGCAGATCATTGGGAATCAGGTATTGAAAGAGGTCCGTGACCGGTTAGACTTTCTGCTTAATGTTGGGCTGAACTATTTAAGCCTGGACCGTGAAGCTCAAACACTCAGTGGCGGTGAAGCACAACGAATACGCCTGGCCACTCAGATCGGTACCCAGTTGGTTGGGGTACTTTACATTCTCGATGAGCCAAGTATTGGACTTCATCAGCGAGATAACATCAAACTCATTCGGTCACTTGAAACCCTCAGGGATCTCGGAAATTCAGTTCTTGTGGTTGAACACGATCGGGAAACTATTGAGCATGCTGATTTTGTGGTGGATCTGGGCCCCGGGGCCGGCGTAAATGGTGGCCATATTGTCACTTCCGGAAAACCCAACGAACTTGACCCTAATTCAGATACAGCAAAATTTTTGAACGATGAGGAAGTCATTGCCATCCCCGATGAAAGGCGGAGCGGTCATGATAAATCGATAAGGATAACGAACGCTCGTGGGCATAATTTGAAAAATCAGGAACTTGAGGTTCCACTTGGCAAGTTCATCTGTGTGACCGGTGTGAGTGGAAGTGGCAAAAGCTCACTTATCAATCAAACTCTGGTTCCGATCCTTTCTAATCACTTTTACAAGTCAAAGACCGTTCCCCTGCCCTACGACTCCATAGAAGGAATGGATAATGTTGACAAGATCATATCCATCGATCAAAGCCCGATAGGAAGAACGCCACGTTCCAACCCTGGCACTTATACCAAGGTGTTTGATCATATTCGGCGTTTATTTGCAGAGCTTCCGGAATCCAAGATCCGGGGATACGATCAGGGACGATTTTCTTTTAATGTGAAAGGTGGACGTTGTGAAGAGTGTAATGGTGACGGTGTTCGCAAGATCGAGATGAATTTTCTGCCTGATGTATATGTAACCTGTGAAACCTGCAATGGTAAGCGCTATAACCGAGAGACCCTGGAGATCTATTATAAGGGCAAAAATATCTCGGATGTACTAAAAATGCCTATCAGTGAAGCCGCAGAATTCTTTGATGCACAACCGGCTATCAGTCGTATCCTGGGAACCATGGTTGACGTCGGGCTTGGTTATCTGACTTTGGGCCAATCATCCACTACTCTATCAGGTGGAGAAGCACAGCGTATCAAATTAGCCCGGGAACTCTCAAAGGTTGGAACCGGAGACACCCTTTATGTCATGGACGAACCAACCACCGGGCTCCATTTTCAGGATGTACGCATGCTGGTAGATGTCATTCAACGACTTGTCAATAAAGGAAACACTGTGATGGTGATCGAACACAACCTGGATCTGATCAAAGCAGCCGACTGGATCATAGATATGGGGCCGGAAGGTGGACGTGGTGGCGGCGAGATCATAGCCACCGGCACACCAGAAGACGTCTCCCAATTGGATAATTCTTATACCGGTCGATTCCTAAAAGAGGAATTTGAGAGATTGACCAAGGTACCCACTTAGGTAATTTTTCTTATTTCCTATTCATAATGGATCTATAGTTGTTTATATTTTAGGTCTGAATGAAATTTTTCCGGAGACATATCATCCAATCGTATGGTGCTGCGCTGCTGCTGGCGGGTATTATTATTTATTTCCTGAAACCGGCCGGAGTTCATGAAACGCACGATGCCTTTGCACTATGGCTGCAGTCAAACCTGAAAAACAACATCAATTCCGGAGTTGTTGACGAGATCAGAGACCTTTCATCCTCTCAGGAGGGGTTTGAATCAGTTGTTCGCCAGGCCTCTGTTCTTGTAAAAACTCATGCTGAAGATTTTGAACTGCCGGTTCCGAATGATACACAGGATGAAAACGATGTTTATCAGCTGCTTATACAGGAATGGAATTCCTACCAGAATTCCTCATCCGGAATGGCCAAGGCTGTTATTGTAAAACAGGCTCAGACCTATTCCCTGATACCTGCTGATGGATTTTCACCTAAAGGAAAACTATCCGGCACACTCACGATAAGTGAACAAAAGGATGGGGTTCACGAAGCAAACCTTGATTCAGACCCTTTATTCAGTTATCACTTAGCTCCATTTACGAGTGGAACAGCCATTAACGCACCCTAGCCTCTAAAAAGCTTTTCCATCATTTTCTAAACGGGATCTTCTGATGTGATTCCGTAGCAGTATGGATCATTTATATACAGATCCGATCATTTTCAATACATCTAAATCAAACAAATTACCTAACAAATCATATTACCATGCAAGGAAACGGATTTAAAATTGGTACGATAGTGGCTTTTTTGGCCCTTACCATCTATTACCTGTACCCAACGGTGCAATATCAACTTGAGCAAAACTATATTGAGGACCTGAGTCCTTCTGAAGCTGCTCAATACACAGAGGAAAACGCAGAAAAACTTGAGAACCTGCGATCGAACATTTTGTCCCTTGGGCTTGACCTTCAGGGTGGAATGCACGTCACCCTGGAAGTGGGTGTTCCACAACTGATAAGAGAACTGGCCGGCGAAAATGCCGATCAGCTTTTAAACGACGTTATTGATGTTGCCGATCAGCGCGCTCTTGAAAACAACAGTGATTTCATTGATGAAATGGTCGCTGAATTTGAATCAAGAGATCCTGATGCACGCCTGAGTCGTTATTATCGTAATGACGCGATGGATATCACCCGCCGATCTACTAATGAAGAGATCGCTACTTTTTTGAAGACACAGCGTCAATCTGCCCTTGATCGCGCAGTAGAGATCATCAGAACCCGGGTCGACCGTTACGGTGTAACTGAGCCTTCTATTGTGAAGCAGGGACAAAATCGTATCGTAGTTGAGCTGCCCGGTGTTGAAGACAAAGAACGGGTACGTAATCTTCTTAAAGGAACAGCTCGTCTTGAATTTCGTCTGGCAGCCGATGCGGAAGAATTTCGTTCTTTTGTGAATCAAACCTATGAGTATTACGATTCATTTGAACAGACAAGCGACACTGCAGATACCGTCGTTAATAACCAATTCAATCCGCTGGACGAAGTATTAGTTCCTGCTCAAAACCCTTACCTATTTGGCTACGCCACACCTGACGACACTTCCAGAGTGATGGACCTGCTAAGAACGGAAGAAGTTCAACGCATGATGCCACGTAATACCACAGTAATGTGGAGTGCAAATCCACTGCCCGGACAAGCCGGTGAAGAACTTTATCAACTGATAGGTGTAAGAACTCAGATCGAACTGACAGGTGATGTCATTGAAGCGGCCAGTGTTCAATTCGATCCTGCTACCAACGTACCGGAAGTATCCATGAGCATGAACAGTGAAGGTGCCCGAAAATGGGGACGTATCACCGGTGCTAACATAGGGAAGCCTGTTGCCATCGTATTGGATGGATTTGTTTTCTCATACCCTAACGTTCAAACCAAGATCTCCAACGGTCGTTCCTCTATAACCGGATTAGACGGTATTGGAGAAGCAGAGGATCTTGTTAACATTCTGCTTTCCGGTGCCCTGCCTGCTCCGCTTGATATTTTGGAGGAACGCACAGTTGGTGCAACACTGGGTGCTGAGTCAATTCAAGCCGGTTTGAATTCTATCCTTGTTGGATTGGGTATCGTAGCTATTTTCATGATCGTGTATTACAGAACCGGTGGCGGAATTGCTGACCTGGCTCTGTTACTCAACATCATCTTCATACTCGGTATTCTTGCGGCTTTTAAAGCCACGCTGACCCTGCCGGGAATTGCGGGTATCGTACTGACCATTGGTATGGCAGTAGATGCCAATGTGCTGATCTTTGACCGAATACGTGAAGAGCAACGCACCGGAAAAACCATCAAAGCATCGATCGAAGCCGGTTATGCAAATGCAATGAGTGCCATTGTTGATGCTAACGTAACCACCTTCTTTGTCGCTATCATCCTGTTCAGTTTTGGAGTGGGACCTATCAAAGGTTTCGCCGTTACGCTGATGGCTGGTATTGTGGCTTCACTCTTCAGTGCCATCGTGATCACCCGTGTTGTGGTTGATTACCTGACACAAACCAAGAAGAATGCAGTAAGCTTCGGTTGATCTTCAAAAAGAAATTTAAAACGACTAAAAGACTAATATTATGAGATGGTTTGAAACACCAAGTATTGATTTTAACGGAAAGCGCAAGATAGCTTATATCCTGTCTGCCGTGCTTTTCATCGCCTCCTTAGGGGCAATTTTAACTAAAGGCCTCCAATACGGAATTGACTTCCGCGGAGGTAAAGAATTCGTTCTCGATTTTGAGGACCCGATCAGTGTGGTTGAGCTGCGTTCAGATCTTTCTGAGCCGCTCGGCAGTACCCCGGAATTGAAACTCTTCGGTTCCGACAGTGAGATCCTGATAAGAACCGATAATGAACAAGAGATCGCAGAAGTTCAGCAGATCATTTCCTCAACGGTCAGGGAGTTTCATCCCGATAACCCTTTCACCGTTGTCAAAACTGATGTTATCAGTCCACGATTTGCGGAAGACCTGAAATGGGGAGCTCTTCAGGCTGTGATCTATGCCATTGTGATCATCTTCATCTACATCCTGATCCGTTTCCGAAACTGGACCTTCTCGGCCGGTGCGGTTGCGGCTCTGGTACATGATGTGGTGATCGTACTGGGTATCTTCACCATTTTAGGTGACCTTGTCCCCTTCAGTTTACAGATCGATCAGGCGTTGATAGCTGCATTCCTGACCATTGTAGGGTACTCACTGAACGATACCGTGGTTGTATTTGACCGTATCCGTGAGAATTCCAATGTCCATAAAGGCATGGATTTCATGCCCATGGTCAACAAGAGTTTGAACGACACGCTTAGCCGAACTGTAATAACTTCTTTAACCACCTTGTTTGTGGTGCTTGTGCTGTTTATTTTCGGCGGAGAAGTGTTGAAAGGGTTTTCTTTTGCACTGTTAATCGGAATTGTTTTGGGTACTTACAGCTCACTGTTTGTAGCCAGTTCTTTAGTGGTTGAATTAGAACAACGCACAAAAAAATCTTAAAATCTTAAAACAACAGGTAATTCTATGAGCTTTAATACATCAGAACGCTACAACAGCGTTGTTATCGAATTTAAGGGAAACGTTATGGGTGGCCCTGATGCAGTTAGTCTTAATGAAAAACTGCACGAACTCATCGATGCCGGTAAGACCAATGTTGTAGTTGATCTTGGTAAAGTTAAATTCATGAATTCATCCGGTCTGGGAATGCTTATTGGCGGACTTACCACCATGCGCAAAGCCGGTGGTGATCTTAGGATCGCCAACGCTACCGACAAGATCGAAAGCCTGTTGGTCGTCACTAAATTGATCACGGTCTTCAAACACTATAAGTCAGTTGAAGAAGCCGCCGAATCATTTGACGATTAATATTTGATTTAATTCTATAACTGATAAGGGGTGTTTTGCACCCCTTTTTTATTGATTTACTTATGAGTACAAGAGTTGTAATTGGTGCCCAATGGGGCGATGAAGGTAAAGGCAAGATCGTTGATCTTCTCAGTTCTGAATCAGACTTTGTGGTTCGTTTTCAGGGAGGGGCCAACGCAGGCCATACCCTGAAGTTCGATGACAAAAAAGTTGTTCTTCACCTCATCCCATCCGGTATTTTTAACGGTGATGCCGATTGTGTGATCGGCAACGGTGTGGTCATTGACCCTGTCGCCCTGGTTGAAGAGATCAAAGGTGTTCAGGAGATGGGTTTCAGTCTGGAAGGCCGGTTTTTCATCAGTCAAACTGCCCATGTGATCCTACCCTACCATAAGCTGCTGGATCAGCTGAAGGAGAAGCGAAGAGGCGGAGATGCCATTGGAACCACCGGCCGAGGTATAGGCCCTGCCTATGTCAGTAAAGTGTCGCGAATCGGAATCAGAATGATCGACCTGTTGGACCGTGAGACCCTTCGATCCAAGATCGACCAGAACCTGACAGACATTAACTTTGCTCTTGAGAACCTCTATAAGGAACCGCTGCTTAGCACTGAGGACCTTATGAATGAACTCGAGGATGCCATCCAAACCCTTGAGCCTTTTATCTGCAATACGACCAACCTGTTGCATGAAGGCATCAATGAAAGAAAAAATATCCTGTTGGAAGGAGCTCAGGGTACGCTTCTGGATGTAGATCACGGGACCTATCCGTATGTCACTTCTTCTTCTCCCACCTCGGGCGGAGCGTGCATAGGTTCAGGTATACCCCCAACCGCACTTGATAAGGTAATGGGCATTACGAAAGCCTATTGCACACGTGTAGGTAACGGCCCCTTCCCTACCGAGTTACTCGGTGAAACCGGGGAAGAATTACGCAAAAAAGGAGCTGAATTCGGTGCCACAACCGGTCGCCCGCGTCGCTGTGGATGGCTTGATCTGGTAGCCCTTAAATATGTGGTTCAGATCAATGGTATGAATGAACTGACGCTCACCAAGATGGATGTGATGGATGGTTTCGAGGAGATCAAAGTATGTACTTCATATAAGATCGATGGAAAAGAGACCAAAGTATTTCCATTGTCACTGGATGAGATAGAAAAAGTAGAACCTGTTTATACCACACTTCCGGGATGGAAGAATTCGATAGAAGGGATTACTGACTGGAATAAACTGCCATCTACCGCACAATCTTATATTCGGTTTGTTGAGGATTATCTTGGCGTAAAATTCACCATCATTTCCACCGGCCCCAAGAGAAACGAAACGATAAGACTTTAGTCAGAGAAACAGACCTATAAACCTGTTTCAAAATAATTGCAAAGCTCACAGATCTGTAAACAGACTGTGAGCTTTTATTTTATCAGTCACCAGCATAAGTGAGAAGCTCTTCATAAGCCTCTTCACATTGTTCAAGCAAGTCTTCAAGGTGCTCAGGAATCGGATCAGTAGATGCTTTATACGCCTTAAATCCGGTTGAGCGATGTACATTATGGTACCAGTGCTTCGCCCATACTCCGTCTTCCTTTCGGGGGCCGGCCGGCCATTTCAGCATGGCTTCGTCAAAAGGAATGCCCAGGGTCCCGCAAAGTTCTCTCAATCTGGATTGAGGATATTGCAGGATATCCTTGGAATCTACGATCACCGGTTTTTTGCCAATGGATTTCAGGTATTTCACCAACTCTAAGTGCTTTTCATATCCCACATCCTGCATGGTTGGGTTTTTGACTTGTTTGGAATATGAGATCAGCATTTCTTTTGGCGGACGGGTCAGTATCACATTGGTTGTCTTTTCCATAAAATCCCAGTCCAGGTTCACCAGATGGTGAGTCATATTTTTAAAAAAAGCGATGGGAGTATCATAATCTCCCAATATGATCTCATCTACTACTTTCTGACCGTCATTCTCCTGACTCTCAATTACTTCCTTCGCCCCGGGATGATAATCCTTGGCATCGGTATTTACCAAATAATGAGCGTACAAGGGTTCATCAACCACCGTTGTATCCTCTCTTTGTGCGAAAGCATACATTAACGCAGTCGAAATATTACGCGGACCGCTCCACAAACAAATTCTTTTTGTCTTTAGCATGTATTCTATTTTACTTTTTGATTACTTACGACCTTAAAACTAACAGTTTCAGGTTCATATTAAATTCTAGCTGTTCAAACCTTTTGGCTATCCGCAGCTCTTGCTAATTCCTGTTCATACAATTTCTGAAGTTTCGATACCATTTTTCCGGGTACCGATCCGGATATCACACGACCGTCAATTGTTGTAACCGGTGTTAATCCACCAAAACTGCCGGTCACAAATGCTTCATCTGCTCCATATACATCGAACAGTGAAAAATTCTTCTCTTTGCATTCGATACCATGTTTTTTGCAGATCTCAATAACCTTTCCACGGGTGATCCCATTCATACAATACTGACCGGTTGAGGTCCATACCTCATCACCCTTCACCATAAAGAAATTTGTGGCATTACAGGTTGAAACAAAGCCATTGACATCAAGCATCAAGGCTTCATCTGCTCCGGCCTCTATGGCCTGAATAAGAGCCTGTACCTCATGTAACTTACTGTGGCAATTCAGCCGTGGATCCAAATAATCCGGCGACCCACGTCTTATCGTGCTCGTAAATAAGGTAACCCCCCTATCTCTGCTTTCAGGATCTGCTTTTTTATATTCTGCAATTATGACCAGGTTAGGTCCAGTAACCGTAAGTCTGGGATCCTGGGATGGCGTTTTCTTGATCCCTCTGGTAAACATCAACCTGACATGAACACCATCGGTCATTTCATTGGCATTTAGTGTTTTCCGGATTGCCATTCTTATCTGGTCACGATCCATCTTCAGATCCATGCCTATCGTTTTGGCTCCCTGAAATAACCGGTCCAAATGATCATCTAAAAATATAAGAACACCATTATGAAGCCTGAATCCTTCCCATACTCCATCACCCACCAGATAACCACTGTCAAATACAGATATCTTGGCTTCCGGACGAGGTTTTAACTCTCCGTTTATATAGATGAGGACATTTTCATTCCTTGGATCATCTACAGCATTATGTGTTCCGTGTGCCATTTAATTTTTAGGATGAACATACATAAAAGAGAAGAATAACTCACCTTATCACACTTATAGGTAAACTATTGAACCTAATTGGTATATGAAGAAAGCCTTTGAAAAATTATGTTCAGGAGGTCTAAAATGTTCTAAAATAAAAAAGTCTCTCCAGCAAAGCCAAAGAGACCATTGTTTTGTGTGATAAACACACCCCGAAAAACCGGAAGGTTAACAAGATGAACAAACCAGGGTTACCGGTTTTGTTCAATCTTAAAGTATCACAAATCGGTGTTAATACCACCTCTGAGTGTGCTCAATTAATGAACCGGTTCTGAACCGGGAATTTTTCTGCTTTTAAAGAGTACAGAGCTATTCTTAAAAAACAGACTATTTGCGAACCTATTCTTCAAACACCAAGGCATCCGGTTCGGCACCCAGTTCTTTCAGATATTTCATAATAGAATCGTTGAATGGACCCGGTCCGCACACGTAAAATGGCTGATCAAAATCATCGATCCTGGACGCCAGAAAATCCTTATCAATGAATCCATCAAGATAGATGTGATCATCAGTAGGCTCATCAGTAATTGCGTTAATGAAATTATCGCCTAGCATATCGCTGAATTCTTCTTTCAGGATAATGTCTTTATCGGTCTTATTTGAAAAGATAAGTTTATTATTTCCGATCGCTCCTTTCTTATGAAGGTCTCTGAAAATAGCAATGAATGGAGTTATACCTGCACCTCCAGCTAAAAAAGTACCTTCACCTTTATACTGAATAGTTCCCCATGGGTCTTCAATTAGCAATGAATCCCCCGCCTTCAGTTTACCGATCTGTTCGGTCACTCCATCATGATCAGGGTAGATCTTGATCACAAACTCAAGATGTTCACCCTCGTTCAAAGAGGTAAAGGTAAATGGACGTTTTTCTTCCCTCCATCCTTCTTTATTAATGGCTACCTCTGTTGCCTGACCGGGTTCAAATTCATATCCCTTCGGTTTTTCGAAGGTCAGTTTTTTTACGTCATGAGTTACGGATTCGGTTTCAAGTATTTTAACGGTATGTGCCATAATATTCTATGCTTTTGAGATTCAGTAGTAACTACAAAATTGAACCCTAAAGCATTCATTATGGCTTTTAACCTTCACCCATGAAACGTTTCAAGTTTTTAAACGCCTGCTTCTGAACCTTCTTTTGAAGAAAGGAGGTCCATCCCATTATCAGGCCGGGAAGTCCCAGAGCCTGTCGGCTCCATCTCCAGAAATCGAACGAATCGACTTGTCCTATGATCAATCCGCTTTTAAATTTAAACTGGGCATTGATATGGTTATGTACCATTCGTCCTGTTTGGGAAAACAGGTATTTCGCATTCAGTCGGGCTTCACCCTCTTCTGAATCAGCCCGAACATCATCATAATGTAACTCAAATTCTTTGGCTCTTTTGCAAAGCATGGTCCACATACCTGCAATTTCCTCTTTGGAATTCAATTCAAATACGGGATCCTTGAAGGTGGCTTCCGGATGATAGCATTGGATCATCCCTTTATGGTCCAGAGCTTGTAAGGCTGAGTACAACTTATGGATGATCTCCTCATTTTTATTCATTTTCAATATCCCTCAACCAATTAGATATTAAACCCGTCATAACCACGATCAAAGAACCTACCAGGGTATATAGAGGCCACGCTATAGCTAGTCCATTTCCCGGCAGTATATTTTGAATGGGTCCCTGAACCATGAACAGCAAGGCGATCAAGCCCGTAAAGAACCCGATCATTGCATCTCTTTTATCAGGTTTGTCAAACAGCATTCCCAACAAAAAGGCACCCAATAAACCACCATAAGTATAGGAAGCAATACCCAGTCCCAATTCGACGATCGCGGGTCTTTCTCCTCCCTGAAGCTGAAGGAAAGCAAAGAATACGGCTGAAAATGACAGGATCACCCCCCACACCAATGTGATCTTTCTGGAGATGGCCAGGTCCTCTGCATCGGTGTTTGATTTACCAAAATAGGGTTTATAGATATCATAGGTAGTTGAGGATGCCAATGAGTTCAGCGACGAACTGAGACTGCTCATTGCAGCCGCAAATAGAGCCGCTACGATCAGTCCTGATACACCAACGGGAAGCTGTTCTACAATAAACTTGGCAAAGATCTCATCGGTTGTTGCCAGCCCAAGAGCATCTGCCGAAACCCCTTCATAGAACATAAATAGCAGTAATCCTATCCCAAGAAACAGCCCAAACTGTAGCATAGCCACGATACCACTCCAGATCATGGCTTTTTGCCCCGACCTCAAACTTCCGGTAGCCAAAACCCTCTGTACCAACAAGTGATCTGTTCCATGCGAAGCCAATGAGAAAACGGCTCCACCAATAATAGCTGTGATCAAAGTGTAGGGCTGCCGGATGAATTCCTCAAAACTCATTTCGAATCCAAGGTCTATGATCTTTAATTTCTCAACGGGTAAGGAAAACCCTTGCGGCATATTATTCCAAAGCACGAATATGGCGATGAATGCACCGCCTATGTAAACAAGCATCTGCACAAAGTCCATCCAAACCACTGCCTTGATCCCCCCAAAGAACGTGTACATGAGTGTGATCCCTGTTATCACCGCTATAGAAATGATGTAAAGCTGAAGATCACCCATTCCGGTAAAGGCACCTCCAAGTCTAAGGATGATGGCCAATGGAATAGCTGTAGCAAATAAGCGAACCCCATCCGCCAGCAATCGCGTGATCATAAAGGTGGTACTCGCCGCATTTCTCATGCCGGCACCAAACCGCCGTTCCAGAAAGGTATAAGCTGTTAACAATTCCCCCTCAAAATATTTTGGAAGAAAGAACAGGGCAACACCAATTCGTCCGATCACATATCCCACCGTGATCTGCAGAAAGGTCAGATTGCCCCCATAAGCTACTGCCGGTATACTGATGAAGGTCAACGTACTGGTTTCTGTAGCCACGATGGAAAACAATACCGCCCACCAGGGCATCCCTTCCCCACCCAAAAAATAATCTTTGTTAGAGGTCTGCTTACCGGAAGTCCGCAACCCAAGAAAGGCTACACCAACCAGATAAACCACAATAACGATGTAATCAATGATTGAAAATTCCATGCTTAGTAAAGGTATCCAGCTGGTTCAGTTCGCATACCGTCCGGATCAGTGACCACTGCATCAAACCCTTTTCTGATACTGAATCCGCCATATGCCCCATCTATATTCAGGGCAATGTAGGCCACCTGAACGCCCTCTTTGTTGCTGGGATCCCTCTCGATGATCCGCTCAACGGCTATTTTACAGGCCTCACCCGGAGAGTGACCGGCCCGCATCATTTCTACCACCAGGTGACTTCCTGCTGTTTTGATCACTTCCTCTCCCAGCCCTGTTGCCACTGCCCCTCCAATTTTTGGATCGATAAAAAGTCCTGACCCTATGATCGGGGAATCTCCTACCCTGCCGTGCATCTTCCAGGCCGCTCCACTTGTGGTACAGGCCCCTGAAATTCTACCTTGCTCGTCCAGAGCCAGCATACCAATGGTATCATGATTTTCAATATTAATGGCAGGTGGAGTATAATCTCCGCTTTCAAGCCATTTTTCCCACGCTGCTTTGGATTCCGGCGTTAGCAGGTCTTCCTCTACAAACCCCTGTGAAAGAGCAAATTGTTTCGCGCCGGGACCAACCAGCATAGCATGTGGGCTATCAGTCATGATCATTCGGGCCACAGATACCGGATGTTTTATATTTTCCAGACAGGCTACCGATCCGCAGTTTCCGGACTCGTCCATCACACAGGCATCCAGGGTGACTTTTCCATCACGGTCAGGTCTGCCGCCATAGCCAACGGTACTGTTATCGGGATTGGCTTCTTCAACTTTCACTCCTTCTTCTACTGCATCAAGGGCATATCCGCCTTTTGACAGAATATCCCAGGCAGCCTGATTTGCATTGGTTGCAGTTCTCCAGGTTGAGACCACCACCGGTTTTTTACCTGAGTAGGTTTTGGTTGAAGTGAAGCTTCCAAATCCCAGTGGAAGTATACCTGCCAACGAGGTTTTTAAAAATTGTTTTCGATCGAACATTCCTGATATCATTTAATTAACTCGATAGCAGGTAGATAAGTTATTCAGAGGTCAGAATCACATCTCTTTCAGGAATTTCACAAAATTTTCAACGGCTTTACCCCGATGGGATATCAAGTTTTTGGTTGTACCGTCTAATTCTGCGAATGTGAGATCATAGCCTTCCGGCATGAATATAGGATCATATCCAAAACCTTCAGTCCCTCTTTGTTCTTCAATGATCTTCCCATTGCAGATCCCTTCAAATGTAAACTCCTCATCTCCATCGACCAAAGCGACAATGGTTCTGAATCGGGCTTTTCGGTTTTTCTTACCCTTCAACTCATCCAGCAACTTGAGTACATTGTCTTCATATGTGGCGTTTGGACCGGCAAATCTAGCGGAATAAACGCCGGGTTTCCCATTAAGGGACTCCACTTCCAGTCCGGTGTCATCAGATAGGGCCGGAAGCCCTGTTTGTTTTGCCACATACCTGGCCTTTTTAAGGGCATTTCCTTTTAAGGTTGGACGATCTTCTACGACCTCTTCAAGGTTTGGGTAATCTTTGGTTGACAAAACTTCAATACCCAAGGGACTCAGCAGTTGCTGCATTTCCACGATCTTGTGCTCGTTTCTTGAGGCAATGACTAATTCTGTAACTTTCATGATTCCTTTCTTGGAAAGAATTTGTAATACATATTGATCCCGCTGCCCAGTGTTAGAAGGCCGTTCAAGGCTGTGAAAACCGGATCTTCTGTGAGTATGGAATAGATCATCAACAATAAACTGGATGTAAAATACATGATCACGAAGGCCAGATTGATCTGTGTGCTGCCCCGCTTAATGGTATCTATGGTTTGTGGTATCCAGGCAGCGACCAATATTCCAAATCCTGCCCAACCCATTAATTCAATTCCTGACATTCTGTATTATTTTAATTCGTGAAGTATTTCCTGAACCTCATGCCATTTGAGCCTTGGTCCATATTGAGAAACGATCCTGGAGCCTGCCAAACTGGCTAGTTTTCCGGAATTTGCAAATCCGAGGTCGTTTGTAATTCCATAAAGAAAAGCCCCTGCAAACATATCTCCGGCACCATTTGTATCTACAGCTTTAACATCATAGGGTTCGATATCAATAAAAGTATCTCCATCAAAGATCATCGCCCCATTCTTACCCTGAGTGATCACGAAACGTTTGGCTTCTTGTTTCAGGGCTTCCCTCGCTTCCGCTAAGTTGTCTTTCCCTGTAAAGGTCTTTGCTTCCTGTTCGTTGCAAAATAAAAGATCAACGGAAGCCCCGATCACTTCCCTGAATTGTGAATTAAAGGCGTGTGAAATTGAGGGATCTGAAAGTGTAATGGCCGTTTTGACCCCGTTTTCTTCTGCTACTTTCTTTGTGTATTTCATGGCTTCCAATCCCCCTTCAGAGGCGACCAGATATCCCTCCAGGTACACATACTCGGAGTCTTTTATAGCTCTGTCGTCCACTTCATTCACAGAAAGGCCCGAAGAAATTCCAAGAAAGGTATTCATGGTTCTGTCAGCATCTTCAGTGATCATGACCAGACATTTTCCGGTGATCCCCTCTTCCCTTTCCTGCCTTTCAAAATTGGTTGGTATGCCTGCATCCTCCATATCCTTCAGGTATATATCACCAAAATCATCCTTTGCTACTTTACAGGAGTAGAAGGATTTACCTCCAAACTGGTTGACTGCTATCATGGTATTGGCTGCAGAACCTCCGGATTTTTTTATGGCATCATTGTGATCAATGGCCTTAATAAGCCGGTGTTGAGTATCCTCATCAACCAGGGTCATCAATCCTTTTTGAACTTTATGTTCTTCTAAAAAATCGGGAGTCACTTTAAATTCAAGGTCAACGAGGGCATTTCCAATACCGTACACATTGTACTTTTTCTTCATATATGATCAGTCAGTATTACATGATAGGGTTGTAAAAATTAGATGGTAAAAATACGCACATGATGTCAGCTTTGAAAACCCTCACCCAATAAAAAAAGCCTTCCCGGCTAACCGGAAAGGCTTTATAAATATTTGTGTACTAGTCTATCAGTTCACAATGATTGGATCCGGATTTCCGTCAGGATCACCATTCACATTACCATCGGTGCCGGCATTACCCAGCAACAGAACACCTGCAGCATGCGGTGAGGCCATGGAAGTTCCACTTATGGTGTTATATCCACCACCTTTCCAGGTTGAAGTAACACTCACACCGGGTGCGGCATAATCAACCGGAGGGTTTCCGTAATTCGAAAAGCTTGCCCAGTTGTCATTACTATCCATCGCAGAGATCGTATAAATATTTGATCCATTCACTCGTGCAGGAGATGAGTTATTTGCATCGGTGCTTTCATTACCTGCCGCCAAAACAAACTTCACACCATTAGAAGACGCAGCAAGCACGGCATCATCAAGTGCCTGAGAAGTTGGGCCACCCAAACTCATATTGGCCACATCGCCATTGGATCCGTTAGCTCCAACATGATCAACACCGGCGATCACACCAGAATAAGATCCGCTTCCACGACTATCCAGTACTTTCACAGGGATTACTGTAGCACCGGCTGCAACACCGATCACACCCTGGTTATTATCAACCGCTGCAATCGTTCCAGCTACGTGTGTTCCGTGACCGTTACCATCATCAAGACTTTTGCCGTCACGGCCGGATGTAAATGCATTATAGCCTCTTGAAGCGTCAACATTCAGATCAGGATGGTCTAGATCGATGCCTGAATCAATAACCCAAGCCACGTTACTGCCGGTGTATGTAGCACCACCGTTTACACGTGTGATCCCATAGGGAGTTTCCTGAGATGAACTTCCACCTCCATCTCCTCCGCCATCACCATCACATGGACCTCCGTTTGGAGTACCACAAGGAGGAGCAAAAGTGTAAACTCTATCTTTTTCTATGTAATCTACATTTTCATTCTCTTTTAGTATTTCCAATTGAGCATCACTTAACTGGGCAGTAAAACCTGCGATCACATTATTATACTTATGTACGATCTTCTCAGGTGCGATCTTTGCCTCAGCTACAAGCTTGCTGCGAACCTCTTCTACCTGCCGCACATCTCCCAACTTGAATTTACCTGAATCAGAACCTTTCATGACCACTATATATTGACCATCAATGACCTGATCGATCGATTGATCATTTGTTTCTGCAACCTCAGTTACATTTTGACATCCAACAACTGCAAACATTAGTACCAATGCCCCTGCAGTTATTTTTCTTAGTATACTATTCTGCATATTTGATTAACCTTATTTTGGTTATTGTTCTATTTATACCCAATGAATGAGTAATTACAACTTAATGTTGAATATGCAGTACATTATGATTTGACCTACATCACTGAAATATGGGAGGCAGGCTGTACTGCATGCACATCCGACATCATACATTAAACAGTTATAATTTTCCAATTTGTTACAAATTAACTTTCACAAGTATTTACAAAAGCGTTTAAAAGACCATCTTCCAGGACGTAGATCCCAGGAAAAGATGGCTCCAAATCCTCTCAATGGGGAAAATTCTGTCAGGCATTATGAACCCGCTCATGATGATTTTAGAAATAGCAGTGTTCTCGTTCCGTTGATCGCCTGGAAAAATGAACTTGAAATTTTACTGACTTTAAGAACGCAGGACATTAATCATGGGGGTCAGTTAAGCTTTCCCGGAGGAGGAAAAGAGGGAGATGAAACCATTTTTGAGACAGCACTTCGCGAATCACAGGAAGAGATCGGATTACACAAGGAAGGAGTCAATATTGCCGGAACTTTAACCTCACTTTATGTCGGGCATTCTGACAATATGGTAACACCGGTAGTTGCTTTTCTAAATGAGGAACAAAACTTCACTCCGAACCCAAATGAGGTGGAAGAGATCATTTCTGTACCTTTGAATAAACTTTTAGAAGAGAAAAACCTGATCTATGAAGAATGGAATCTTAGAGGTACTCCCTACCGTGTACCCTTCTGGAATATACATCGTGTTCCACTTTGGGGGGCTACTGCTATGATGATGAGTGAACTTGTTGAGTTATATCAGGATTTCCTTAGAGAAAAGAGTAACTAAACATTTTTTAATAGCCCTCATCCAATACTGTCTTTTTGAATCCCTATCTTCAGGTTCATCAATCAGAGAACACATGTCATTACTATTAATTGCTAAAAACCGGGATTTCACTTCTTTAAAGGATGCGATCCTTGAACTTGATCCAAACATAGATGTTGAGGTCTGGCCAAGAGTTGATAAGAAGGAACGGGTGACTTTTGCTGTTTGCTGGAACCATCCTGATAAAGTGTTATCTAACTATCCGAATTTAAGGGCCGTGTCTTCACTTGGTGCCGGGGTCAACCACTTACTGGACGATGAAAGCCTGTCTGACGGTATACCCATTGCACGATTGATCACAGAATCACTTCAAACTCAAATGGGTGATTATGTTCTAAATGCAATTACTAATTACAGGCTTCACATCAACCAATATTACAAGCAAAAACGAACAGGAGAATGGAAACCCTATACTAATATTCCCAAGACATCAATCCCGGTTGGCATCATGGGATTGGGAGAAATGGGATCCTCTGTTGCAACATTGTTGGTACAACAAGGATATAACGTCAACGGCTGGTCGCGCAGTGAGAAAGAAATTGAAGGAGTTACTTCATTTGCCGGCAATGATCAATTGGATGAGTTCCTGGGAAAAACCAAGGTATTGGTGAACCTCCTTCCTCTCACTGAAGAAACAGAAGGCATTCTGGATCTTGATATTTTCAAAAAACTAAAGAAACCGGGGTATCTGATCAATGTAGGAAGAGGGAGTCATTTGGTTGAAGAAGACCTGATCTATGCCTTTGACATGAATTACCTTGAAGGAGCTTGCTTGGATGTGTTCGAGGAAGAACCCCTTCCAAAGAATCATACGTTCTGGAATCGTGATCAGATCATGGTAACGCCACATATTGCAGCTATTACGCCGGCTGAAGAAGCGGCGAGGGTGATCGTTGAGAACTATAAACGGGCTTTGTCTGGTATGGAGCTGATGTTTGAGGTAGACAGGGAAAAGGGGTATTAATTTGAATATCGAATATTGAATATTGAACAAGGAATTTTGAAGTGTGTGTGGGAGGGGGCTGTTAGCTGAAGAGCCTGATGAGTTGATATCCGAGCCAGACGAAAACTAAACCAAATATTACCTGTATTCCGAGATTGGCAAGGCTCATCAGGAGTTTTCCGTTTTCGAAGAGGAGGAAGGTTTCGTGAGAGAAGGTAGAGAACGTGGTAAATCCGCCGAGTATGCCAACAAATATGAACAGCCGGAATTCAGGATTTCCCCAAGATCTGAGTTCAAACAGCCCGGCTAAGAATCCTATCAGTAAACAACCTATCAGATTGGCCGCTATCGTACCGTAGGGGAATTTTGAATCTGGGGCCTGGGAGATGGCAAATACTGAGATCAAATAACGAAAAACGGCTCCAATGAAACCACCGGAGCCGACTGCAAGAATTTTGATCAGATCAACATTCATGTTCAAATTTCGATCTTATGAACCCATCCAAAGGTATCTTCCCTTCTTCCGTATTGGATGCCGGTGATCTCATCAAAACATTTCTGGGCAAATTCACCGGGTTTTTTACGATCCAACTCAATGTTTTTGCCCTGGTGGTGAATTAGGCCTACAGGTGAAACAACAGCGGCTGTTCCGGAACCAAAGACCTCTTTCAGATCTCCATTTTCGTAGGCTTCGAATAGCTCATCAATGGAAATACGTCTTTCTTCCACATTCAATCCCCATTCTTTGGCCAAAGACAAAACAGACCGTCGGGTTACACCGGGCAGGATCGATCCCGTCAGTGCCGGTGAGACCAATGTATCACCGATCAGAAAATGGATATTCATGGTACCTACTTCTTCAATATACTTATGTTCTTTGGCATCCAGCCATAACACTTGTGTATATCCATCCGCTTTAGCCTTTTTAGCCGGAAGAAAACTGCCGGCATAATTTCCTGCAGCCTTAGCTTCTCCGGTACCCCCCTCAACTGCACGAACAAATTCATCTGTTGTTGTCAGTGAAACGGGATTAAAACCTTCCGAATAATATGCTCCTACCGGGGATGTGATGATCTGATAGGTAAATTTATCTGATGAACGGGCTGCAAGCAGATCATCCGAAGCAAATATGAATGGCCGTATATAGAGTGCCGTACCCGCTTTCTTTGGTATCCATTGTCGATCCAACCTGATCAGTGTTTCCAGTGCTTCTATGAAGGTCTCGTATTCCGTTTCGGGAATGCACATTCTTCTGCAGGAATTATTGAAGCGCTGATGATGAACATCCGGCCTGAAGATATGCACGGTATTTTCGTCTACATAGAACGCTTTCATGCCTTCAAAAACGGCCTGACCATAATGTAAGACATTGGTTGCCGGAGTGATCTGAAAAGGGGCATAGGGTTTTATGAGTGGTTCCCCCCATTTTCCATCCGCAAATACCATTTCAAACATGTGATCTGAGAATTTTCGTCCAAAAACGAGATTATCAAAATCAACTTCGTTGATACGGCTATTAGTAACTGGCTGTACGGTAATTCGGGTATTCTCTATTGTCTCGTTCATCATGATATTAAAATAACACCTTTCGAAATAAATTACAGTTTTGGGTCTGTTAATTAATGTTTAGCCATACGTTAACCCGTACTCTGCATGGCCGCAGCTATTCCGTTTATATTTAGGAACAGCACCTCAGTCAATTCTTCTTTCTGGGACTGAGTTTCAGCTTTTCTCCATCTCTTCAGCAACTCTGCCTGTATAAAGTTCATCGGATAAGTGAATGGATTCCGGAATAATATAGAATTCTGTATCACTTTATTGTGATCCAAAATATGATCAAAACCAGTCACTTTTGTAACATATTTTTCGGCTTCACTGAATTTACGAATTAATTTATCGTGAAATTTTGAGGGTTTAAAATTATACAAATCCGAAGTTGGCAGATGGGTTCTGGCCATTTCTCTTTGTGAATTATTCAGAACGGTACTGAAAAAGGTCCACTCCTTATGCCATTTTTGTAATGTCTTCATCCCATCATCATGGTTTCCGATCACGGATTCAATTCCCTCAGCTATGCCATACCATCCGGGGGTATTGTACCGTACCTGTGTCCAGGCAAATACCCAGGGAATAGCCCGAAGCGTATCAAAGGTCATATCATCTGAAGAACCCCTCGATACCGGCCTGGAAGCGATCGGCAGTTTACCAATATGCTCAATGGGTGTGATCGCTGAGTACCAGTCCCAGAATTCCGGGTCATCTATCAGTTCACGATATGCTTTCATGGAAGTTTCAGCAATTTCCTCAATAATGGCCCTTTCATTTTCCTTTCCTGAAAGATAACCGGTGGCTTCATCATGCTGAGCCATTGTAACCGTGGCCATGGCATTCACGATCTGCTCGAGATGCCGGTGTGTGATTGATGGCAACATATAGCGGAATGAGATCACCTCTCCCTGCTCCGTGAACCGGATCCGCCCGTTATTAGCAACGGCCGGCATAGCTACAATAGCCTGATTGGATTGTCCTCCACCGCGTCCCACCGTTCCGCCACGACCATGAAATAACCTGAAATCAACATTATATTTTCGGCACACTGAACCCAATTCATATTGAGCTTTATCAAGTGCCCAGTTTGCCATCCAGTACCCCCCGTCTTTGTTACTGTCAGAATATCCAAGCATGATCTCCTGAAAATTATCACGAGATGCCAGGTACTCAGAAAACAGCTCGTGTTTGTACATTTGCTCCATAAGTCCTGCACTTTTCTCAAGATCCTCAATGGTCTCAAATAGTGGTACCACATCAAGTTGGCTGTCCACTTTTCCTTTTTTATAACTCCAAAGGCCATTCTCTTTTGCGATCAGCATAACCTCCAGCATGTCACTTATTCCGTGTGTCATGCTGATGATATAACTTCCAAATATTTCAGGATTCAATGCCAGCATGTCCCGTATTTCTTCAAATACATTCATTACCTTTGCGGAAACCTCTGACCTGTCACTTTTAACAGGGCTGAGTGGTCTCGGGTTTTTCAGCTCCGTGACCAACGTTTCGATCTTCTCCTCTTCATCAAGATCACTGTAATCATTCAGAACATTTGCCTGAGCCAATAACTCTTCAACTGTCTCTTCATGTAAGCTGCTGTGCTGACGGATATCCAGAGAGCTCAGATGAAACCCAAAAGTTTTAGCCCTTATGATCAGATCCTGCAATTTTCCCTGTTCTGAAAGTCCGGACAATCCATTTTTCACCAGGCTTTCTTTTATGACCTCAAGATCTTTAATAAAATCTTGTTGTGTGTAGGTTTGAGCCGATTGAATGATTTCCTGCTTATCGGCTGAAAGCTTATTGATCAGAAAACGGACCTTATGCATCATATGAGTGACCTTTCGACGATACATTTCATGCTTATATCGTCTCTCATACCGTTCTGTTAGCGGAAAATCCTTTTCATCCTTTTTGACAGAATCTTCCAGCTCTTTGGAAACCTTTGCCTGCTTATCCGAAACGCTCAAATATCGGCGCAATTCATTCAACTCATCCAGATACAGGTTCAGTACGGTTTTACGCTGTTCGATCACCGTCTGCCAGGTCACATTGGAGGTTACATTTGGATTACCGTCGCGGTCGCTGCCTATCCATGAGCGATATTTAAGTACGATCGGTACTTCCGGCCTTTTATTGTAATAGGTATCGAAGGCCTGACGAATATCACGATACAGAACCGGAATAGAGTCCCATATTGAATGTGTAAAGTAGAAAAGGCCATTCTCAACTTCATCTTCAACGGTCAACCTTTCAGACCGGACCTCATCTGTCAGTAGCAACAGATTCAATTGGTTAAGGATCTCACGGTGCAGATCTATCTTTTCATCCGGAGTGATATCTGAATCTCCCAGTCTTGAGATCATGGAAGCCAGTTCCTGCTGTTTCAGTAAAACACTACGCCGACGGGCCTCAGTGGGATGAGCCGTGATGGTAGGCTGTATATCCATCTGCTTAAAAACATTCAGGGCTTCTTCATATGTATACCCTCTTTCCTTCATGTTGTGAACCGATTCAGCTATACTTTCTTTCCGGGGTGATACCGGTGTTTCCTCAAACTCTCGCCTCCGGTTCACCCTGCTTATCTCATGTTGCTCCAGTGAATTAACCAGGTGAAAGAAAGTGGTATACATCTGAAGGATCTCCTTGATCTCACCGATCGAGAGGCCTTCCATTTCATTTTCCAGTTTCTCCAATAGCTTTTCATTCCCCTGATCCAAAGCTTGTGCACTTTCTATAGGCAACCGTCCAAGGGTTTTAACCAGTTCCTCTCCATGTTTCTCAACTGTCAGTTCTTCCAGTATTTCGGTTAGCTTGATGACACGTTTCGTTAGACTTTGACTGATTCCGCTTTTTTCAGCAAGATCTTTTACAGTTTCTTTCCAATTCATGAATTACTTGTTTTATATTGAGTGTGTGAGAGAGTTTTATAAGGTAGAAATAATTGAACTCTTATATAATTACGGCAAGGTCAATTCTTTACATTAATTACATAAAATGAGCATAAAACGTTGCGCATGGGTTGAAGGTCAATTTCCTGAGTACATTGAATACCACGATAAAGAATGGGGTGTTCCGGTCTATGACGATCACGTCCATTTTGAATTTTTGACCCTTGAGGGAGCACAAGCCGGATTAAGCTGGTCCACTATCCTTAAACGGAGAGATGGTTACCGAAAAGCATTTAAAAATTTTGCCCCTGAAAAAGTTGCCCGTTTTGATGAGGCCAAAGTTCAGGAATTGAAACAGAATGCAGATATCATCCGTCATGAACTTAAGATCCGGTCTGCCGTCTCAAATGCCCGCCATTTTATGGAAATACAAAACGAATTTGGCAGTTTTAATAAATATGTTTGGCAGTTTGTAGGAGGTGAACCGATCGTGAACCATTGGGATTCAATGAAACAAATACCGGCCAATACCAAAGAATCTGATGCTTTAAGCAAAGACCTCAAAAAGCGCGGTTTCAAGTTTGTAGGCAGTACCATCATATACGCCTACATGCAGGCTTGTGGACTGGTAATGGATCACACTACAAATTGTTTCCGGTATCAAGAACTTTTGAATATCGAATAATGAACAAGGAATAATGAATTTCGAAATTCATTATTCTTTATTCTCCTCCAGCCATTCCTCTATCAGGTCATCCACATATTTGACAACGAAATCTTTGCTTTCGAGCAGTGCTGAAGCAGCCGCAGCCCTTGCTCCTGATTGACAGGATACCATCACCGGTTTATCTTCAGGCACTTCATCCATTCTCTCAAGTAAACGAGTATGAGAAATATTAATGGACCCGGGAATGTGGCCTTCCTCAAATTCGGAGGATGTTCTTACATCCAATAGATACGCAGCCTCTTTGTTCAAATAATGTTCTGCTGCATCAAAATTGATCGTCTCCGTAGAAAATAATTCACCACCATCCTCCTCAAATTTCTTAAGCTGTTTCGGTGTGGCATAACCAAAAACCTTATCAAGACCTATTCGAATCAGGTCTGTTACTGCTTCCTCAACATTGTCTTCCTCTATGATCAGGAATATCTTTTCATTTTCCAGAATGTAAGAACCTGCTACTGTATTGAAAGCTTTATTAAGCGGTGATAGTAACGAACCCTGAATATGGCCACTCATAAATTCAGCCCGCTCACGGGTATCGAGTATCACCGCTTGTGTCATTCGAACCTCCCCTATCATCTGTGCCACCGTCATATTACCGGGCTGAGGAAGACCTCCAAGAACCTTAGGTCCTTTCCTGTTATCGCGTTTCATTCGCGCAAAATACAGTGGCGGTTCGGGTTGACCCTGTAAAATATAATCCACAAAATTCTGTTCTGATGTGGCAGCACGCAGTGAATCATTAAACCTTTGTTCATATCCTATTGTAGATTCCGGAATAGCCCCTAGCGCTTTTCCACATGCACTACCGGCTCCATGTCCCGGCCATACCTGCCAATATTCCGGCATATCCATAAAGGTCTGGAGGGAACGATACAATTCACGTGCTGAATCTTCCATGACTCCTTCCATACCGGCAGCGGTCTCAAGCAGATCCGGTCGGCCTACATCCCCTACAAATACAAAATCACCCGACAGTATCCCCATCGGTTCCTCAGCAACCGCACCATCCGTTACCAGGTAGCTGATATGTTCCGGAGTATGTCCCGGGGTGTGTTTTACAGTAAATTTGATATTACCGATCGTAAATTCATCACCCTCTTTAAGTAACCGATGGGTGTAATCACTCCCTGTGACCCACTCATATTTCCAGTCAGCATCACCTTCATCCGATACATATACTTTTATTCCTTTTTCAGCGAACTCACGCATTCCTGTCAGGTAATCGGCATGGATATGAGTCTCTGCAGCAGCAACGATCTCCAACCCTTCTTTTTCTGCAATATCCAGGTACCGCTGGATATCCCGCATAGGATCTACGATGATCGCTTCGCCAGAAGCCTGACAACCGATCAAATAAGCATATTGAGCTAGTTTTTCTTCAAAAATTTGCTGAAAAAACATGAATGAGATAGTATTAATTTCCGTTAGTTAAGCTGTATGAAAATACCACATTAAACATCCATCAAAAACTGAAATGAAAGATTTTTGGAACGAGCGCTACGCTGAAACTGAATTCGTTTATGGAACCGAACCAAACCGGTTCTTCAAAGAACAACTTGACAAGCTTGAACCGGGCAGGATCCTTCTTCCCGCAGATGGTGAAGGAAGAAATTCAGTGTACGCGGCAACTCAGGGCTGGGAGGTCGTTGCGGTGGATTACAGTCACTCCGGCCGGAAAAAGGCCTTAAAACTGGCTGATGAAAAAGATGTGGAAATCACTTACGACATTGCAGATTTATCGGAATATGATTTCAAAGTGAACCGATTCGATGCTACCGCCTTTATTTACGTGCATCTACCCCGTTCTATCATCAAGGATGTTTACTCCAACATCATTAAAAGCCTGAAGCCGGGTGCACCGATCATTGTTGAAGTGTATTCAGTCCAACAACTTGGCCGTGAATCAGGCGGACCAAAGGATGAACGGGTACTGTATACTGAGGAAAAATTAAGGGGGCTGTTATCTGGTACTGATATTGAATGGATGGAGGAAATGGAGATCGACCTAAAAGAAGGAAAATACCATGTGGGTAAAGCGATGGTGATTCGAGCAATGGCTTTCGCGAATTAGGAATGAGTGCTTTTCATTAATGAATATGTAGAAGACGGTCATTCCTGCGCTGGCAGGAATCTAAATGTCATATTTTTATCAGTAATTCTTTCATCAGGTAAAGCCGGATCTTCCGGATTGTACCTAATTGGTAATGCTAATGACCACCCATCATAAAGAGTCCGCGGTAGATCAGGATAAGTCCTAAAATAATGGTAGCCCAGGGTAGAAATTTCTGGATCTTTCTTCGCATCTCCACACTTAAGAAGCCGGGGCTTAAGGCAACGGTGAACATAGCCGGCATGGTTCCAAAACCAAACCCGGTCATAAAGATCATACTTGAAGTGGTACTTCCGGTATTTAAAGCTGCTGCAATAGCCATATAGACAAATCCACATGGAAGAAGTCCGTTTAACAAACCGATTCCGAATAGAGCAGAGACTGAGTTCTTTTTCATTAAAGCTTTAAAAGGCTTCACGATCGCTCCCATCCTGTTTGATGGAAAGGCCTGCCAGCTGTTCAGTTTGTTTCTGACTTTTGGGATCAAAACTGCAGCTATAATTAAAACACCCGTCAGAACGGATAGCCATTTCTGAAAGCCTACCAATCCGGCCAGTTTTCCGAAAAAGCCCACTACAGTTCCCAATAGAACATATACGATGGTCCTACCCAGGTTGTAGAGAAAGATCCCTGTGTATTTCTTCACCCCTTGCATGGCGTTTACGGGAAGAGCCAGGGCGATCGGCCCGCACATACCCACACAGTGTGCACTACCCAAAAAGCCAAATAAAAGTCCGCCGATCAGCCACTCATTGATCATCTATAATTATTCCAAAAGAATTGATATTTATGATTAGTTAATATAAAAAACCTCTCATCAGAATGACCAATGAGAGGCATGGATATAACTTTTCTTTTTAAATTCTAACTGAATCTGATTTTAATTACACCTTCTTCCCTTTCAGCATCTTATTCCAATATAGGTAAGGTAGTACATACTTTTTAAGCAACCACAACCTGTAATGTTCTTTAGAGCTGTCAAATACCAGCATTTGCTTCAGTTTTGGATCCGGTGTGAAGTTGTTGTCATAGTCAAACTCCGCTAATATCATCTTACCGTAGCCTGTTATCAACGGGCATGAGGAATATCCGTTGTATGATGCATTATCCGCTTCTTTTTCGGCCATCAGCTTAAATATATTATCGATCACTATCGGTGCCTGTTTACGAATGGCAGCTCCCGTTTTGGCCGTTGGTAATCCACACACATCACCCACTCCAAATATGTTCGGGTATTTATTATGCTGTAAGGAATGATGATCAACATCCAGCCATCCTTCAGCATTTACCAGGTCTGAGTTTCTTACAAATTCCGGTGCTCGTTGTGGCGGGGCCAGGTGCAACATATCAAATGGCATTTCGATATCAGCATCTCCAACCAAAGTCTCACCCAAGACATTTCCTTCCTGAACCGTACAATCATTTTCATCGGTTTGAATGAATTTGAAGTGAACGATCTTATTCTCAACATCTATACGTACCGGTGCATAGTAAGGACGGAAATAGATATCATATCTCTCGATCACTTTCTGTAAAGTCCTTCTGATCTTATCTACTCCAAAAATGACCGTACCGGGGGTGGCAAACACAACATTGGCATCAATATTATTCTTTCTGAAATAGTCTGCCGATAAATAACAGATCTTCTGTGGCGCACCACCACATTTGATCGGGGTATTAGCCTGAGTGAAGATGGCATTTCCGCCTTTAAAATTTTTCAGGGTTTCCCAAACATGTTCAGGGTCTGTATAGTTACTGCAAACGATCCCTTTTTCCATGGCTTCAGGAAGACCCTCGATCATCTCAGGAGCCATAACCAATCCCGGAGAAACGATCAGGTATTTATATTCTAGGTCACCATTTGCTTCCGTAGTTACTTTATTTTCTTTTGGTTTGAAACCAATGGCTTTATCCTTGATCCAGGTAACTTTATCCGGCATTACCTCTTTCATGGGTTTAGCAGTTTTTTCCATATCGTAGGTACCTGCTCCTACCAATGTCCAGGCCGGTTGATAGTAATGGGTATCCCCGGGTTCAATGACCCCAACTTTTAGCGACGGATCTTTCTTCAAGATCTGTGATGAGGTCATTATTCCACCTGTTCCACCGCCAATTACAAGTACATCAAAAGCTTTATCCATGATCATCCTTTAATTTTGTTTAACTGAAATAAAATAAATCTACCTCTGTATTCCGACTTGTAATGACAAGCAGGGTCAAAAGTCATGCCTCAGTGTAGTACAATTATGTGAAGATTTATTTAAAGTACTTTATGATCACTTCAAGAGCCTTAAGTTTTTATAGACGATCTGTTTCTATTCTTCCAAGTTGAATATATCCGGGCATTAAAAAAGGGCGTACATAATACGCCCTTTTTGCTTCACGAACGATCAATCACTGTGAAGTTATACTATGAACTAAGGAAACTATTCGGCTTCAAACCCGGCATTTGCAAGGTCCTCGAAACCACCTATGTTATATACCTTTTCGAATCCCTCACTTTTCATGATGCGGGCAGCCTGTCCGCTTCGGTTACCTGTTCGGCAGTACAAATAGTACGTCTTGTCTTTTTCCAATTCATCCAGTGAATCTTCAAACTCACCATTCATCAGGTCAAGCTGCATATCTGTTTTAGCAAGGTGACCTTCGTCGTACTCTTGCTGAGTGCGCACGTCTATAACGACGCCTGCATCATCTGCATATTTCTCCTTGAATTCATCGATACTTATATCGATGCCATTTGATTGTTTTGTAAACATGTTAAACATGATAATACCTATAATTAATATTGACGCTATTGTTAAAATCGTTTTCCACATAATGCTATCAGGTTAAGTGAGCTATTGGTTTTTTAAGTTTATTCATACTGAATAACAAAGTAATTCCGGATATCATTACAATAATTCCTGTGATGGTAATGGCAAACCCCAGGTCGAATATATCTGCTAATATCCCAGCCAGAAGGGCTCCTACCGCATATCCTCCGTCTCTCCATAGCCTGAAAACCCCAATACTCTCTGCCCGGTCTTCCGGGTGAACCAGATCTGCCACGGCTGCCAGAAAGGTCGGATACACCATAGCGGTTCCAATACCGAGGAAAGAAGCAGCGATCACAAATTCATAAAATTGATCTAGCAATGGAAACACTAAAAGACTTCCGGCCTGAACCATCAATCCTGCAAGCAGCATATTTTTTCGGCCTGTAAAATCAGATATTTTTCCGGTCACAACCTGAAGGATCCCCCAAAATGCCGGGTAGATCCCGGTTACAATACCTATTTGGTATAGGTCCAGACCGGCAGCAGCCAGATAGAGCGGGAAAATTCCCCACGCCATTCCATCTTTTAAATTCGTAGCCATTCCGGATTGTGAGACGGCAAACAAATTGCGATCTCCAAATGACCCTTTCCAGAATAGATTCTGCTTACTTCGTTTTTCATTGCCACCTTCAGATGACTCTGCCATTACCCAGGGGGCAGTGTCCTTAACCAGGGCTACTGACATCAGCAAACCAATTCCGGCCAGTCCAATACCCAGATAGAACGGGTAAGGACGCAATCCAAACTCTGAAGCGATCCAGCCTGTCAAAAATGCCACAACGGCCACGGCTAGATATCCCGCAAATTCATTTAGCCCCATGGCCAGACCACGATCTTTTTTCCCGGCCAGATCAATTTTCATGATCACATTAGCCGACCATGCCAGCCCCTGGTTGATACCCAAAAACACATTAGCCACGATCACCCAGTTCCAGCTGTCGGCCATCATTAAAATAAATGGCACCGGCAGGCCAAATAACCAACCGATGATCAACATTTTCTTTCGGCCAAATTGCTGGGCAAAACGGCCGGCAAAATAATTGGATGCAGCTTTGGTGATCCCAAACACAACAATGAAAGAGAAGATCGCCGAACGGGCGGCCATTCCAAATTCACTTTCTGCTATTTCAGGGAGAATTGTTCTCTCCAACCCTACCATGCCACCAACAAATGCGTTGATAAGCACAAGTAGCGAAAATTGCTTCCAATTATGTCTTAAACCAAGGGGATTCATTTAGTGGCTTAAAGCTTGTTTAAAGATTTGTTTGAACGGGTGAATAATCGTGATCTTTCTGATGCCCAGCTTTATATGCTTCAATGGCATCAGATACATCGAAATAGAAATTCGAGATACTCAATCCATCAGTAATTCCACTGATCTTGAGTTTATCACGAACAGGTCCAATAGCTCCGGCAAAATATAATTCAATATCCTTGTCATCCAGGTCTTTGATCAACTCTTCCAGAGCATGTACACCTGTTGAATCGACGCTATTTATGGCCGATGCATCCAATACCACCAGTTCCAACCCTTCTCCCTTTTTATCTATCAGGGTGTCTATAGCCGAACGGAAATGTTCAACATTCGCGAAGTATAATTCAGAGTCAAAGCGATAAACCAGGATCTCTTCCTCAGTTCTAGCCTCTTTATATCTGTTCACATTTCTGAAATTTTTGGTCTCACCGAGGCGGCCCAACTCGGTACTGTGTGGTTTAGTGCTGTTATAGATCACCATCACGAGCGACAATACCACACCTATTGCAATTCCCTCCTCAATTCCAAGAGCCAGAGTTGCAATGAAAGTGGCCATTAACATTGCCAGGTCTTTCTTGTCGGTTTTCCAAAGGTGTTTCATTTCATGGGTATCAAACAATCCAGCCACAGCCACAACAATAATGGCACCCAATACTGCTTTCGGCAGATAATAGAATAAAGGGGTAAGGAAGAGTACCGTCAGTGCTATAATAACCGCACTTATGATAGACGCCATACCCGTACTGGCACCGGCCTGATCATTCACAGCTGTTCTGGAAAACCCACCTGTGGTCGGATAAGATTGAAATAAGGCGCCACCAATATTGGCTACACCCAATCCAATGAGTTCCTGATTGGGATCCACCTTATATCCTCGCTTATTGGCGATAGCTTTAGCCACTGCTATGGATTCCATATAACCGACCAATGAGATCACAAGTATAGTTGGAAAAATCACCTCAAAATCTGACCAGCTAAAAGACGTGAGCTTAAAACTTGGTAATCCTTCAGGCACCTGACCCACTATGGCAACGCCGGACTCGTGAAGCCCAAATATGTAAGTAACCAAGGTTCCCAATCCCACTACCACTAATGCTGATGGGAATGTCTTTTTCCATTTCCTTAATAAAATGATAGTAGCAATGGAACCGAACCCTATCAACGCCGTGAACAGATCGATCTCACTGGCTTTCTGGATCGTGTTCATTACGATCTCATGCACATAGTTGGTTCTTGGTATATCAATTCCCAGAATGCTCTTCACCTGACTGCCTCCAATGATCAAGGCCGCGGCAGAGGTGAATCCACTCAATACCGGATGAGACAAGAAGTTCACCAAAAAACCCATCCTAAAAACTCCCATGAAAAACTGGAATAAACCGACTCCCATTGCCGTCATAATAGCCAATTGTATAAAGCGGTCACTGCCAACTTCTGCAATTTCGCCCACACCGGCTAAAACCAGCAACGATACCATGGCAACCGGCCCTACGGCAAGCTGTCTCGATGTACCAAAAATGGCATAAAGAATCAGCGGTACAATGGATGCATACAGACCATAAATAGGCGGTAGTCCGGCAAGCATGGCATAGGCCATCCCTTGTGGGATCAACATAATACCAACCGTAATACCCGCGTTAAGGTCACCCTTTGCATCCTCAGAGTTATAGGACTTTATCCAGTCCAGGATCGGGATATATTTTGCGATGAATGATGTATTAGATTTCATTGTGGTGATTCGATTTTGAATCGGTTACCGTAGGGGAATTCCGTAGAATGCCTCTACAAAAACCGGCTTATGAATTTCAATGTTTAATTTTATTAGAACCCAAGAGGCCTCTCACATCCCCTTGGGATGGGTTTTCGGGGTACAAATTACTTGACTCTCTTTTTGACCAACCCCATCAAGTTTTAGAAATGCGAATAAGTTTTCATTATCCGCTCTTTTTTGATAGATGCCGTAGTGGGCGATCACAAGCCGCCCCTACGAACTCTATCAACAATTAAGCAGTCGCTGCTGCTCTTTTTTCATAGTTCTCCCACTCATCATCGATGAGGGTAACTTCGTAGCCATTACGTTGCAAGAGAGCGGCTGCTACAGCTGAACGACCTCCTGCCTGGCAATGAACTACGATCTTTCTTTCACTTGGCACTTCATCGATTCTTGGAAGCAATCGGGTGTGAGCGATATTTTGTGCTCCCTCGATGTTTCCTTCATCATATTCTGAAGCCTTACGAACATCCAGGATCTGATAGTTGTCGTCACCGACATACTTATCAATGCCATCGAACTTCTCTACAGCCAGTGTTTCAAGCTCGCCGCCATGCTCAGCATAGTGATCCAGATCAACCGGAGTCACATAGCCAACCACATTGTCAAGACCAATTCGATACAGGTCACGAACAGCTTCAGTCAGCTGATGTTCTTCCACGATCAGATAGATCTCTTCATCTTCAGTGATATAAGAACCGGCAACGGTATTGTACTGCTTGTTCAGCGGTGACAATAGTGATCCTGGCAGGTGTCCCTGAGAGAATTCATCTCTTTCCCTGGTATCCAGAACTGCCACTTTTTTATTTCCGGACAGTTTACCCAGCTCTTTCAGGGTCAAATGCTTAGGCTGTGGTAGCCCTTTGATCACTTTTGGTCCAATTTTATTATCACGCTTCATTCTTGCAAAATACAATGGTGGCTCAGGTTGGCCTTCCAGAATGAATTTCACAAAGTCATCTTCTGAAGTCGCTGATTTGATGGATGCATTGTATCGCAACTCATAACCAACGGTGGTTTCAGGTATGGCACCAAGTGCTTTTCCGCATGCACTGCCTGCGCCGTGACCAGGCCAGATCTGCATGAATTCCGGAACACTCTTGAAGTCCTCAACTGATTTGAACAAGGTTCGGGCTGAAGGCTCCATTACGTTTGCTTGTCCGGCAGCAGATTCGAGCAGATCAGGACGACCAACATCACCTACAAAGATGAAATCACCTGTGGCAATACCAATTGGTTGATCAGCGGCTGCACCATCAGTAATGAAATAGCTTAAATGTTCAGGTGTATGACCCGGTGTATGCCATGCTTTAAAGGTGATATTTCCAATACTGAATTCATCACCGTCATTGAGTAACTGATAGTCATAGTCACTGCCGATAAGCCACTCATACTTCCAGTCTTTATCTCCTTCATCAGAAGCGTAAACTTTCACGCCTCTCTCGGCAAACTCGCGCAGACCGGATATGTAGTCAGCGTGAATGTGTGTGTCTGCAGCACCTACAATGGTCAGGTTTTCTTTTGCTGCAGCTTCAATATACTGATCGATGTCTCTCATTGGGTCGATCACGATAGCTGTTCCTTCAGCCTGGCAACCAACCATGTAAGCATACTGTGCTAGTTTTTCGTCAAAGAATTGTTTGAAATACATAATGTGTCTCCTGTGTTGTTTTATTAAATAATCTTGGGTTTCAGATCTCTGGGCTCAGTAGTCAGTATTTCTTTACTGAGTTCTAACTCCTGATCTCTGAGTTCATTTTCATTAATGAGGTAAAGAATCTCGAAGCATACCATAGACGTAGGTTCCTGCAATTGCTGATAAAATTGGGATGATCATCACGGTAATTCCGCTACCGAGAAGTGCGAACATGGGTCCCGGGCAGGCTCCCAACAATGCCCAGCCTAAGCCGAACATGCTTCCGCCAATAATGTAACGCTTCCATTGCGTGGCATCTTTTGGTGGTATAGTGATTGGATTACCTTTGGTATCCTTAATGTTCTTTTTCTTTATGATCTGAACTGAGATGATACCCACCACAACTGCCAGACCTATAATTCCGTACATGTGAATTGAATCAAACCGGAACATTTCCTGAATTCTAAACCAGGAAACCACTTCAGACTTCACCAGAATGAATCCAAAAACTGTTCCTATCAATAAGTATTTGAGATATTCTAAAATTTTCATTGTTCTGCTTTTAATAATTTAAAGTATGATTGGATAGATCAGGTAAGTCATCAATAAGCCACCGATGAAGAAGCCTATCACAGCTATCAGTGAAGCAAGCTGAAGATCAGATAGTCCGGATATAGCATGGCCGGATGTACATCCGCCGGCATATCGGGCTCCAAATCCTACCAGGAATCCTCCTAGTATCATCACGATGAGTCCCGTTGGTGTGCCTAAAGCCTCCCAAGAGATGAGGTCGGCTGGCACCAATCCACTAAAGTCATTTATTCCCAGTGCCTGAAGATCCGTGACCGTTGATGCAGCCAGGTCGATAGGTTCAGGGTTTGCAAATACGTATCCTCCAAGAAAACCGCCTAGTACGGATCCTACCAAAAAGGTAATATTCCACCAACCGGCTTCTTTCCAGTCATAATTGAAAAATTCTACGTTGCCAAAGTTACATGCTGCACATGCATGGCGTAAGTTCGCCGAAACACCAAACATCTTTCCTCCCAGAATGAGAAGTACCGGAACGGTTAATCCGATGATCGGACCGGCAATGTACCAAGGCATAGGTTGAGTAAGTATGTCCATTGTATTTTTGTTAGTTGATTGATCGTTTAATTTTTCTTCACACCAATGATACAAGAGTTTTTAAATTTGTATCAACATGTTATAACAAGTATATTCATTCCGATATTTATCGGGATTTTTATGGTCGCAATGACATTATAGGTGTTATTTATGATGTGTTAACACTTGTATTAAACTATTTACTATTTATTGAATATAAGTACACAGATATGGAACAATTAGCCTCAAAACACGAGCAAGTCAAACAGCATCTACAGAAAGAGATCACTGAAGGAAATTATGAGTCAGGCGAAAAACTCCCTTCAGAGAAAAGACTGTGTGATTATTTCAAGGTGAGCCGTGTAACGGTTCGGCATGCTTTGCAGAATCTCGAAAATGATGGCCTGATCTATCGCAAACAGGGCGTCGGTGCTTTTGTGAGCGACAAGAATATGAAGAGTAATCTGGTCAGGTTAACTGACTTTGCTGAGGACATGAGGCAAGCCGGTCTTGAAAGCAGTTCCCGGTTAATTAATTTAAAGAAAGTGGATCCGATAAAGGAAGTAAACGAGATCCTTGATATTCGTCCCGATATGAAACTGATCCGGGTTGACCGCATACGCCTGGGAAGTGGTAACCCAATAGCTTTTGATATTACCTGGCTTCCCCCCGGATATGGGCAGCTTTTGTTTGATGAGGACCTCACTACGCAGACTATTTATAATATAATTGAAGAAAAATATGAGATCCCTATTCAGGCAGGCAGTTATAAACTAACCGCTGCCAATGCAGATGAATACATTGCAAAACATCTACAGGTAGAACCCAATGATGCCTTACTGGAAATAGACCGGTGTTCACGCACTACCGGTGGTAAGAAAGTATATTTTCAGAAGCGGTACTATAACCCCAAACACGTATCATATGTGATGGAATTATCCCGGGCAGACGAGCAAAACGAGATGTCTTCAAAAGACGGACTTCCCCTAAAAGAATTTTCGCCAAAGTTTGCTAAATAATAGCATTTACAGCATTTTCCTGTTTACATATTATTACTATTCATAAACATTCGTACAAATGAAAAACAACAAGACCACAGCAATCTCCTTGCTGATGCTTGCCTTGCTATTTTCCTTTTCGGGGATTCAGGCACAGTACTTGGAGGAATTTGAAGAAAAAGTAACCGAGTTCACACTCGATAACGGCCTTCACTTTATCATCATTGAAAGACATGACGCACCCGTTGCGAGCTTCTATACCCATGTTGATGTGGGAGGAGCAAACGAGCCCGTTGGTAATACCGGCATAGCTCACATCTTTGAGCATATGGCTTTTAAAGGTACCCACTATATTGGAACTACGAACTGGGATGAAGAAAAAGTAGCCATAGAGAAAATGGATGAAGCTTATCAGAACTGGCTTCGTGAAAGCTATAAAACCAATCCTGACAGTTCCCTGATGGATCAGTATTGGTCTGAATTTCAGAGTTATCAAGAGGAATCGAAGCAGTACGTGGTAAATAATGAATTCTCCCAGATCATACAGCAAAATGGCGGAACCGGACTGAATGCCTCAACCGGAGCTGATTTCACCAATTACTTTTACAGCCTTCCCTCAAACAGAGCAGAACTTTGGTTCAACCTGGAAGCAGACCGGTTCAAGAACCCTACCTACCGTGAGTTTTACGTTGAAAAGGAAGTGGTTCGCGAAGAACGTAACATGAGAACTGAATCTAACCCAATAGGACGTCTTGTTGAGGAATTTCTTGCAGTTGCTTACACAGCCCATCCATATGGCCGCCCGGTCGTAGGCTGGAACTCAGACATTACAGCTACCACAATTGAAGATGCCAGAGATTTCTACGAGACATATTATGTACCTAGCAATATCACTATTGCTATTGCAGGTGATGTGGAACCTGAAAAAATGAAGGAATTTGCTGAAATGTATTTCAGTGATCTTCGTGAAGGAGAACCCGCTCCTATTGTTACAACGAAGGAACCGGCACAACGCGGTGAAAGAAGATTTACTATTGAAGGTAACTCCCAACCGATCATGCTTATCGGGTACCATGGCGTTTCTGAATCACATGAAGACTTTGAAGCTCTAAATCTATTAGGCAACATTATTTCAAACGGCCGTACTTCACGCTTGTATAAGAAATTAGTTGAAGAAGATCAGCTTGCATTACAGGTCGGAGCATTCAATGGTTTTCCCGGAAGTAAGTATTCATCCATGTTCCTCACCCTTGCCGTACCAAACATGAATGTGGAACTGGACACACTGGAACAGTCAATTTACACTGAGATCGAGACAGTAAAAGAAGGTGTACTCACTCAAGAAGAATTGGATCGCGCCAGAACTAACATCCGGGCAGGAATCATCCGCGGTTTGAATAACAACACAGGATTGGCCAGTAATTTTGCCAGCACCTATGCAAACAAAGGCGATTGGAGAGAGGTCTTCCTCCGTCTTGATAAGATCAATGAGGTGACGCTCGAGGATCTTCAAAGGGTTGCTCAGGAGTACCTGACCAAAGACAATCGCACCGTTGGCGCAACTGTACGTGCTGACTCCTAATAGAAGAGTTTAAAATCAAACTGATCCAATTATGAAACGATTAACAATATTTTTATTTATTGCACTTTTTGCGTTGCCTATCATGGCGCAGAAAAGGTATGATGAGATCGAATATCCGGAGTTGAACCCGATCAATATGCCGGAAATTGAGGAATTCAATCTTGATAACGGTATCAAATTCTATTTGGTTGAAGACAAGGAACTTCCCCTTGTCAATGTAAGGGTCACTGTAAAGACCGGAGGCCTGTTAGTGCCTGAAAGTAAAACCGGATTAGCCAGTATGACCGGGCAGGTTATGCGGGAAGGCGGTTCGGAAAATTATCCGGCTGATCAGCTGAATACATTACTTGAGGACAACGCCGCCTTCATGTCCACTTTTATCGGCTTTGGTTCAGGTGGGGCAACTATGAATGTTTTAAAGGAAGATTTCGATAACCTCCTTCCGGCATTTGTGGACCTGCTTCAGAACCCGGCATTTCCCCAGGATAAGATCGACCTGGCCAAGACACAGACAAAGAGTGGCATTTCCAGAAGGAATGACCAGCAACAGCAGATCGCCGGGCGCGAGTTCCAGGAGCTGATCTATGGTGAAAACTCTGTATATACCCGTCAGACAGAATATGAGACCGTGGATAACATCACTCGTGAAGATATGATCGAGTTCCACAAAAACCATTTTACAGGTTCCAACATGACCGTTGGTATTGTCGGTGATTTCGATACTGATGAAATGAAACAAAAGCTGCGTGAGGCTTTTGGCAGCTTACCGACCGGTAGCCCAACTACCCTTCTTTACCCTGAGGTTGATTACGATTATCCCTCCACCATCAATTTAGTGGATAAGCCGGATGTTAACCAAAGTTATGTAACAATGGGGCATATCGGCGGGCTACGTGAAAATCCTGACTATCCTGCCATTCAGGTAATGAACCAGATCCTTGGGGGCGGTTTTTCAAGCCGACTTTTTCAGGAAGTTCGTACCAACCTTGGGCTTGCTTATTCAGTAGGCGGAAGTTATGGCTCCAATATCAATTATCCGGGCACATTCCGCCTGACTACTATGACCAGCAGTGCGCAAACTGCTCAGGCTATTGATGCGATCCTGGCTGAGGTAAAAAAATTGCAGGATGAGCCTATAACTAAAAAAGAATTACAGGATACCAAAGACCGATTCCTGAACTCTCTCGTTTTCCGTTACGATAGCAAATCCCAGATCCTCAATGAACGGATCAGTAACGAATACAATGGCCTCTCCGAAGATGCCTTTGATAAATTGGTTGAAGGTATTAAAGCAACAACCGTTGAAGATATTCAGCGTGTTGCACGTGAATATATGAATCCGGATCAGGTACAGATCCTGGTTGTTGGCAACAAAGCTGAGATCGGTGACCAGCTTGATAAATACGGAAACGTAAACGAGTTGGACATCACTATTCCTCAACCTGCATCAGATGAGCCACAGGAAGCCGGTGATGCTGCACAGGGAGAGGAATGGCTAAAGAATATGGCTGAGGCCATTGTTGAACCCGGCACTGAGGTTGAGTCTATCACCACTGTGGGTGAACAAACCATCAATTCGCCTATGGGTGAGATCGCTGTTTCTGGTACTGTGAATATCAATTTTGTTGAGAACTCACAAAATGCGGTGCTTAATACTCCACAAGGTCAGATAGAGATCAATGTTGCAGATGGCAAGGGAACTCAGAAACTGGGTTCTCAGGAATTCCCAATGCCACCGGCTCAGGTTCAGCAGGTACAGAATGAAATCAAAAGAAGCTATATGAGTATTGCCATCGACAGAAGCGCTGTTGATGCTGAATATATGGGAACCGAAACGATCGGTGATAAGGAATATGTAAAGCTGAAGATCAACTTTGAATCGCCTGTTACATATTATTTAGACCCGGCCACATTCCTTCCAATGATGAGCACTTATTCACAATTCAATCCACAGGCCGGGGGTAATCAAACGGTCAAAACCGAATACTCTGACTGGAGAACAGTGGATGGCGTAACCTATGCATTTGTTACGACTTCTTATGCGGATGACGAAAAAGCAAGTTCCAGCAAAACCGAAAGTCTGGAAGTGAATAACTAAGATCACTACTTGTACTTTATTCAAATTCAAGATCCCGCATTTCTTAATTGAGATGCGGGATTTTTTTATTCGATTTTATCCCACGGTCTACTATATTATTTTAAATTAAATACAGAGGTTAACGATATGTCAGTTTGGGATAATGAACATCCATCCGGCTCAGAGTATGCGCACTATTATGCTAATTATGTGGCTCACGTACCAAAAGGAAATATCATAGAAACCCTTAAAGCGCAAATGCATGAATTCTATACTTTCATCAATGCCATACCCGGTGACAAGGCGTTCTATTCCTATGCGGAAGGGAAATGGACCATCAAGCAGATCATAGGACACCTGATCGAAACTGAAAGGATGTTTGCTTATCGGGCCCAGGCTTTTTCCAGACGTGACCCCAACCCTCAACCGGGTATGGAACAAAATGATTATGTGAAATACTCTAACTACAACAGCCGTACCATCAGCAATCTTGCCAATGAATATCTGGCCGTTCGGATCGCATCCATACACCTCTTTCAAAATATGACCAAAGAGATGATCGACCTGAAGGGTACAGCAAGTGGGTTCGAGTTCACCGTGCGCTCATTCCCTTTTATCATAGCCGGCCATGAACTGCATCATGTTGAGATCATCAAAGAGAAGTATTTGTAGGGATTACTTTTCAATCACTAACATCCCCCTGAAAATGATTCGGGGATCATTTTCTTCCCTCTTCTAAGAGGGACTTTTCTCCGATCAAATTTCTGAGTGTTTAGGCCCCCTATCGTAGTAGATACAAATGAAGCAGCTATTGAGAATTCTCCCTTGGAAGGGAGCAGTTGAGAGCTTAAGCTCGAGACCAGAGGGATGTATGTGAGGCTTTAAAATATTCCTGGAATAAATTTATTTAAGCAACTAATTTACCTGAATATCCAGTTTTCTCGCCACCAGCTTTGGGCCATTACCATCAAACTCGATAGAATAAAATAAGTCTTTAGAGTTCTTAGCTTTAGGAGGGTAGAATCTAACTCTTTCATCATCATAAGAATCAGGATCTGCGGTCAAAACTTCAAAACCGAGATAATTAAATTGATCATCGAATAACTCTACCCCGTATTGTCTCTCTTTTCCAATATCTCGTTTAATAAAGTGAATATAGCGACCACTACTTATTTGCGAAAGAAATAATGATTCTCCATGAATTCTGTACGCAAACGGCTCATCCTGACCGGGAGGAAAAAACAACATTTCAGCATTATCTCTCCCCGGTAGTTTGGAATAATTATTTTCAATATTTGCGGCATTTATGCTACTGACTTTTTTCCATTCCTGAGATTCAGAGTTATACCTAAATCTATAAAGTTTACCCGAATAGATTCGAGGGGCTATTACAAAACTATATTCATCTATGAATTGAAGATTACCATATCCAGTCATCACCTGATAGGATAGGTCTTCATTAAAGTCAGGATAAACTTCTTTCGCTTGAAGCTGGGGTACGCCTATTCTCTCAAAAGCATTATCATAAATATGAATTCCAAAGTACTGGCTCAAATCTCCACTAAACGGCATGGAAGAAAGCATAAAACCCTCATTGAATCTAAAAATATCAGGATTTCCCCTGATATTATCTAAGGTATAAGACGTAATAAATTCTCCATCCAAGGAAAATTTATTCATGGTTGAGCTTCCCTCTGAAAACCCAAACAGTACTGAATCAGCAAAAACGCTGGAAATCCTATCGAACTCACCTGGGCCCCGTCCTCCCCTTCCAATTTTATTAATGAAAGACAGGTCTGTACCAAATTTCTGAATGATGTTTCTTTCCTGATCTGAGACATAAACATAACCATCATTATCTACGGTTAGGTCTCTTGGTCTCACGATCCAGCTGTCCTCATTATCAGGATCTTCAGCGGTCTCGTAAATTTTTTCAAAGCTTACTGAGAACTCTATTTCAGAACTTTTCTTATCCTCTGTTTTAGCACAGCCTGAAAGCAACAATAGGATCAAGATTATATTTTTGTTCATTGTATCCCGATTTTATTTCTACGCTGATAATAGTATGCATAAACCTATATATCAAATGACTCACATCCCCACTGAAAATGATCCGGGGATCATTTTCTGTCCCTCTTCAAAGAGGGATTTTCTCTTAGGCAATTTTTATAGGTAACTAGACTTTTGTGTTTTTAGCAACATTCAGAAATGAGTTAAGGAAATTCTCCCTTGGAAGGGAGCAGTTGAGAGCTTTAGCTCGAGACCAGAGGGATGTGCGTCAGATCATACAGCTAGTTTCATCTTCGGTTCTTTCAGGCCTTTCCCTGCCCCAAGCCCTGCCTTAATAATTTTTTTCACCAGGTCATCCTCATCTGATATTTCAGGTAAGCTCAGTTCTTTGCCATCATCTATCCATGCAGATAGCCTTTTAATAAAATTCTGATCGATCTGATAGACCACCTCTGCTCCCAATTGTTTCAAAGCCGCGGCATTGCACAATTGTTCATACTGCCTCTTGATGGGTACGGTAAGAAATTTTTTGCCCAGGAACATGGCTTCTGAACTGGTTTCAAATCCCGTTGCAGAGACAATTCCCATACAATTCTCAATACTTTTCAGAAATGTCTCTTTGCCAACCGGGTTTACTTTCACATTCCCTTTCTGATAGGATGTATCACATGTCGGTGAAAAGATATGCCACCTGACTTTTTTTATCTGCCCGAAAATAGATGTCAGGGTTTCATGATCAAAAGCCGGCAGATAAACGGTTATATGATCTTTCTGTTTCGGAACAAGATCGCGGATATGCCTTCTTATAATTGGTGGTTCAATAAAATCATCATACCGTAAATAATGGGAACCCACTGCCGCTGTACAAGGTGCAAAATACCTCATAAGATTTTCTGCAATTTGTGATCTTTTTTCCGGACGCGGCACCTTTGATGATAAGAATGAAGCCTGATGACTGATAGCAACGCAGGGCATCCCGGCTCTTTTTGCTGACCAGGCAGAAACCGGTTCAAAATCATTTACCACAAAGTCATAGTTCTGAACCGGTAATTTTTGCATATCCTGAACAAAACGTACAGGATTAAGGCCCAATACCGTCCCCAGGAAATCGATGCTTCCTTTGTTATCATAAGCCAAACTCAAACCACGTGCTTCGAAATCCACCGGCCCATCAATTGATATCTTGAAGTTATATCCACTGATCAGAACATCAACATCAGCATATTCACGTAGCTTGGGTAAAACTACCCGGGCGCGACTAATATGTCCATGCCCGGTTCCCTGAATACCATATAGTATCCTCATCCTATCATCACCTTATGGTCAAAAGTGTGACTCTTCATTAACAAATTCATTCTTGGGTTTTCCTGTAGCATTTTGTCTTCACTGTATCTGTAAAGACTCCACTCTGCTCCATCATATTCCAGGCAGGTCAGGTTTTCAACCCAATCGCCGGAATTAAGATAGATCACTGATCCCTTCTCATTTTCATAACCCCTGATCTTTGGCTGATGAATATGTCCGCAAATCACGTAATCGTAACCTTCCTCGATCGCCAGTTCCATTGCTGTTACCTCAAAATCATCAATAAAATTCACGGCCTGCTTCACACTGTCCTTGATCTTTTTGGAAAGTGAAAACTTACCATAACCTAACTTTTCAGATATGGCATTCATCCAGCGATTCAATAATATCAGAAGCTCATACCCTTTTCCGCCTAATTTGGCTACCCACTTACTATGCTTCATCGTAATATCAAAAATATCACCGTGGAAGATCCAGACACTTTCGCCATTCATTTCAAGCACCAACTTATCCCGGATGAATAGAGGTCCCAGTTGCAGGCTTGAGATCTTTCGTAAGGTTTCATCGTGATTCCCCGTCAGATAGTAAATATCCACCCCATTGGTCATCATAGTGATGAATGTTCTGATCACATGCATATGGGATTCAGGCCAGTAGTACTTCTTAAAGTTCCACATATCGATAAAATCACCATTCAGAATAACTCGCTTGGGTTGAATGGAATTTAGATATTGGACCAGTTCAACAGCGTGACATCCAACGGTACCTAAATGGATATCAGATAATACAACAGTGTCAAGTGTACGCTTCATGGCATTTGGGATAGATGATTTTTATCAAATATCGTAACGCCATGTTACTATGGTTTTTTTTAAGCATTATGTTTTGATTACCGGTGTATTAGGAAATTGTAAATGATAATTTAGAATAGTCTTAAATGAGCGATAAAAAGATAGTACACGTACACCTGCCAAAAAATGAAACCTATAAAACCACTCTGACTGCCGGAAACCATGAGTTGATAGCCGATGAGCCGAAAAGTGTAAAGGGAGGAACCGATGCCGGTCCTGACCCTTATGATTATCTACTGATGGGGTTGGGCTCCTGTACCCTTATGACCGTTAAGATGTACGCAGAACGAAAGGGATGGGAACTGGATGATATGTATCTCGAACTCCGCCATAACAAACGCCATGCTGATGATTGCAGGGAATGTGACGATCCAAAAAGTAAGATCGACCACATTGAGAAAGAGTTAATTGTTAAAGGCGATCTAAAGCAGGAGCAATTAGATAAGCTGCTGGAGATCTCCAAGAAATGCCCCGTTCACAGAACACTCATGAGTGATATCACGATCGAGAGCAGCCTTAGTACTTCGTGAATTCGTTACGACGCAGAGCGTCTTAACGAGGGGTTGATGTCGAGTTGATAGAAGTTTATCCTCGTGCCTACGCTCTGCGTTGGTACGAGGATGTGAAGCTAAACCAAGCATGAATATCTTTAAGGAACTCTGAAGCTTTCTTTCTTCAACATTCAAAATTCCTCTGCTAAACATTCATTATTCGATAACTTCTATCCCTTCTTCGTAGGCTTCCATGGGGATGCAGGCACAAACCAGGTTCCTGTCACCGTAGGCATCATCCACTCGGGAAACGGATGGCCAGAATTTGTTAAACCTGAGTTCTTCAAGTGGGAAGGCACCTTTCTCACGCGGATAACTTCTTGTCCATTCATCCGCCACCATCACTCTTTGAGTGTGAGGTGCATGCTTAAGTACATTGTCTTCTCTGTCTGCAATACCATCTTCTATCTCCTGAATCTCCTTGCGGATAGAGATCATGGCCTCACAAAATCGATCCAATTCTTCTATCGACTCACTTTCAGTTGGCTCGATCATCAATGTTCCCGGAACCGGGAAACTCATAGTTGGGGCATGGAACCCATAATCCATCAACCGTTTGGCCAGGTCAACAGACTCTATACCTGCAGATTGTTTGAATGGACGAAGGTCGACAATGAATTCGTGAGCTGATCGGCCGGTCATACCGGTATACAGAATATCATAATGATCTTTAAGGCGATCCTTCAAATAGTTGGCATTCAATATGGCATAACGTGTAGCATCGGTCAGTCCATCTCCACCCATCATCCTGATATAGGCATAAGAAATAGTTAGGATACTCGCGCTTCCCCAGGGAGCTGCAGATATAGCCGTTACTCCTTTCTCTCCTCCGGTCTTGACAACAGAGTGTGATGGCAGAAAAGGAACCAAATGTTCAGCCACCCCGATCGGCCCCATTCCCGGTCCACCGCCCCCGTGCGGTATACAAAAGGTTTTATGAAGGTTCAGGTGGCATACATCAGCCCCGATCTCGCCCGGGCTGGTTAAACCAACCTGTGCATTCATATTGGCCCCATCCATGTAAACCTGTCCACCATGCTGGTGAATGATCTCACAAAAATCTTTTACTTTATGTTCAAATACACCGTGTGTGGATGGATAGGTGATCATCAGTGCCGCAAGACGGTCACTGTATTTTTCCGCTTTTGCTTTCAGGTCGTCATAAGAAATGTTGCCGTGATCATCCGTATCTACCACAACTACGTCCATTCCTGCCATTACAGCACTTGCCGGATTGGTTCCATGAGCTGAGGATGGGATCAATGCCACATCACGATGGTCATCACCGTTGGCATGATGATAAGCGCGGATCGTCATCAAACCGGCATACTCCCCCTGAGCGCCGGAATTCGGCTGAAGTGACATTCCTGCAAATCCTGTGATCTCACATAACCAGTCACTCAGTTCATCAAAAAATTGAGTATAGCCTTTAGCCTGCTCTCTCGGAGCAAACGGGTGGATCTGACCGAATTCGGGCCAGGTTACCGGAATCATCTCAGCCGTTGCGTTTAACTTCATGGTACAGGAACCGAGGGAGATCATGGAGTGAACCAGCGAAAGATCTTTATTCTCAAGCCTCTTCATATAGCGTAACATCTCGTGCTCTGAATGGTATAGATGAAACACAGGATGATCCATGTAATCAGAATTTCTTTTTAGATCTTCCGGATAATCCACTTTGATACTATTAGCTTCAGTATAAACATCAAAGGTATTTTCCTTACCCAATGCCTCTGCAAAGATATCCAGAACTAGTTTGGCATCTTCAAGTTGCTTCGCTTCATCAAATGAAAGGCCAATGGTATCCTCGTCTATAAAACGGAAGTTCACTTCATGCTTTTCGGCGACCTCACGAATCTTGCCTGCATTCGATTTAACTGTAATAGTATCAAAGAAGGTATCAGTGAGAACCTCCACTCCCAAAGCTTCCAATCCTTTTTTGGTCAGCTTGGTCAAGCCATGGACTTTTGAAGCAATTTTTTTAAGTCCTTCCGGACCATGATATACGGCATACATTCCAGCGATCACAGCAAGAAGTACCTGTGCCGTACAGATATTAGAAGTCGCTTTCTCCCGGCGGATATGCTGTTCCCGGGTTTGAAGTGCCATGCGATATGCCGGTTTACCTTCAGCATCCTGAGTCACTCCAATAATTCGACCCGGGATCTTGCGTTGAAACTTCTCCTGAGTTGCAAGGTATGCGGCATGAGGACCACCATATCCCATAGGAACACCAAATCGCTGAGATGAACCAACTACCACATCAGCCCCCATTTCACCGGGAGCCTTTAATAGAGTCAGACTCAACAGGTCTGCAGCCACTACCCCAAATACATCATTTTCATGGGCGGCAGCTATAATATTTGTGTAATCCTCTACTGAACCATCGGTGGCAGGATATTGAAGTAAAATACCAAACAATTTCGGATCGGTAACGTCAAGATCATGGTGATCTCCTACCACTATCTTTACATCGATCGGTTCGGCCCGGGTCTGAAGTACCTCAATGGTTTGTGGATGACACAATTCCGATACAAAGAAAATATCAGCTTCTTTTCGTTTCTTTCCTTTTCGCTGACCATATAACATACTCATTGCCTCAGCGGCTGCCGTTCCTTCATCCAGTAAGGAAGCGTTCGCCAGTTCCATTCCGGTCAGATCAGAAACCACGGTTTGAAAATTAATAAGAGCTTCCAGTCTTCCCTGTGCAATTTCAGCCTGATATGGTGTATATGCTGTATACCAACCCGGGTTTTCAAGGATATTCCTCTTGATCACATTCGGCATATAAGTGTCATAATACCCCATACCGATAAATGACTTGAAGATCTTGTTCTTATCAGCCAGTTTTTTGAATTCATTCAAGAAATCGGTTTCACTCAAAGAATCAGGCAGGCTCAGAGGTTTCTGCAATCGGATTCCCTCGGGAATGGTCTCATCGATCAGTTCTTCCAATGATCCAGCACCGATAACCTCCAGCATTTTTTTTATTGATTTCTGATCAGGTCCGTTGTGTCGGTGAGCAAATACTTCTCGGTCGAAATTGATGTTCATTAATGCTAAAACGTGAAGGTTAAATATTTAAAAATGAAACACTGAATGGCCGTCATACATTTCGTAAAAACAGCATAAAATTCGAATTCTGTAAAATAAGGAAAAACGGGTTCAAAAAAGCATCAATTGTATACTCAGTAATTCTGTTTGTCATTTTTTTTTGATTTATTACAGCTCTAATCAAAATCAGTATTTCCGCTAATTAATTTTATCAAATCATGGGAAAAGCACTAAAACTTTTAGTCGCCGTTTTGCTTTTGGGCACCGGCAATATTTTTGCACAGGATGCAAACACATTAAAAATTGTAATTGAGCCTGATCCGGTCGTCGTGGAAGTCGGCAACGAACTTCAATTACAGGCAAAACTGGTTAACGCCCAGGGGCAGACTCTACCCGATACCGTATTATTTTTCTCAAGAAACGGAGCAGACCTGGAAGTCTCCCGAGAAGGCTATATTAAAGCCAACAAACCCGGTAATTATTCCGTTATTGCCATGAGATCCGGCCCTAGAGAAGAACGGGTGACCAAGAATTTTGAGGTCAAGGTGCCTTATCCACCGATCGCTGAAGTCTCTTTTAAAAATGTGCCTGATAATGTCTATTCCAAGACCACTATCGACCTTATGGTTGAGGTGATCGATGAAATGGACCTTATCAGAGAAGATCCGGACGTTACTTTCCGCAGCAATAATGAGGCCGTTGCAACCGTGAACCATGGAAAATTATTGGCCATTAAACCCGGCAATGTTCGGATCACAGCATCATCCGGAGGCAAATCTTCGACCCTCAATTTAAACATCAAAGCCAATCCGGCTCAGTCCATTGAGATCGCAAACAATGAGACAACCGTTCGAACCGGTGATGTGATCACCCTGAATGCTACAGCCAAAGCAGGCAATGGCAGTAATGTTGATGCTCCCATCACATATTCCTTTGTTGCACAACCAGATGACAATCTTGGTCAGGGAGCTGAAGGTCAGATCAATCAGCAGGGTAAATTTGTAGCTAATGTACCCGGAACATTTATCCTAAGTGCCCGATCCGGTAATGCAGTAGCAGATCAGGTTATCCGTGTTACTGAAAGAAATGTGGCGAAAGATGTAGAGCTGATCGGCCACGCCGAGATCCTTGATGTACACACGTCTGACCTTTGGGTCTGGGAAGGAGTTGACGGAAGAGATTATGCGATCACCGGTACATGGGGCGCTAACGGAGATGCCTATTTCTGGGATGTGACCGATCCTTCAAATATGGTTGCTGTAGACACTGTACGTGTAGATGCAAGAACCGTGAATGATGTCAAGATCTCTGAAGATGGAACTATTGGTGTACTTACACGTGAAGGTGCTTCAAACCGTAAAAACGGGATCGTGATCCTTGATGTCTCTGATCCGGGTAATGTGAGTGTGATCTCGGAATACACTGATGGCCTCACCGGCGGAGTTCATAATGCTTTCATTTATGATGATCACGTTTATGCCGTAAATAATGGCCGTCGTTATGATATCATCAATATTGAAGACCCTGCCAACCCGTATACCGTTGGCCGATTTGAATTAGACACTCCGGGTCACTCGATCCACGATGTTTGGATCGAAGATGGCATTGCCTATTCCAGTAACTGGAGAGATGGTGTAGTAGCTGTTGATATTGGAAGCCGAAACAGTGAACTGGCTGATGCAGGCGGTTCTCCTGAAAACCCTGTGATGCTCGGCAGTTATACCTACCCAAGTGGACGGAATCACGCCGCATTCCCTTTTAAAAGTGAATCAACCGGTGACTTTTATGTCATTGCCGGAGACGAGTCCTTCCCATATGGTTTGCCATCGCGCAGTAATCCTGTAGCAGCTGCCGGCTGGATCCATTTCATCAAATTTGACGGATGGGGTAATCCCAGTGAAGTAGCTCGTTATCAGGTTCCTGAAGCCGGAACGCATAACTTCTGGGTTGTTGGAGATGTGCTGTATGTTGCTTACTACAACGGCGGGCTACGTATCGTTGATATTTCCGGGGAACTGATGGGTAATCTATATGATCAGGGCAGAGAGATCGCCAAATTTGAACCGACTCATCCTGATGCAATCGTACCTAATGCCCCTTTTACATGGGGACCGCAGCCCTATAAAGGTAATATCTTTTTATCAGACTGGAATTCCGGATTATGGGCCATCAAACTGGTTGACAAGCCACAACAAGGAACCAATTAAATCAAATAGGGAATCAAAATACTATGCATTTAAAGAGAGTTTTGCAGACTATTTTGGTCGGAGGGTTCCTCATATGGGGAACTTCCGATCTTATTGCACAGGATTACTATGTATATGTAGCGGCTGAATCTGATGATCAGGTTCATCTGGTTCATTTCAACGGAGAAACTCAGCAAGGAGAGATCGCTGAGACCATTGATGTAGGAACATGGCCACAGGAGAATGAAGGACCACATGGATTAAATATTTCACCTGATGGTGAGTACTGGTTTGTAAGTATTGCCCATGGCATGCCTTATGGTTCTCTTTGGAAATATAGGACCGGAACCAATGAACCGGTAGGTTCGGTAGAACTTGGACTATTCCCGGCTACTATGGATATCTCATCAAGTACCGGTTTGCTCTACGTTGTGAACTTCAATCTACATGGTGATATGGAACCAAGTACGGTATCGGTAGTTGAGCCTGGATCCATGATGCGCCTGGATGATATTAAAACCGGGATCATGCCTCACGGTTCCCGCATTACCGATGATGGAACCCGGCAATATCATGTATCTATGATGACCGATGAATTGATAGAGATCAACACCGAAAAGCTGGAAGTATCACGTCGTCTTAAATTGGGTAAAGAAGGTGATAACAGTCAGCATACCATGGCATCAGGTTCTGATATGGATCACTCCACAATGAATCATTCAGATCACGATAATATGGAACACAATCCAATTGAAAAGCCTACCTGGGCAGATCCTCATCCAACCAAACCACTGGTTTATGTTGCCGGAAATGGCTCTGATGAGATCCTTGAGGTAGACACAAAAAAATGGAAGGTCACGAAACGCTGGAGTACCGGTAAAGCGCCTTATAACCTTGAGATCTCCCACGATGGAAAACTACTTGTAGTGACTTACAAAGGCGAAGGAGCTACAGGGATTTGGGACCTTGAAAAAGGTAAAGAACTGGCAAAAATTCCCAATAGTAGAAAAGTTAGCCATGGCGTAACCATCTCACCTGATAATAAATTTGCCTTTATTTCGGTTGAGGGAATTGGAGGTGAACCCGGTTCAGTTGATATCCTCAACCTGCAAACATTAAAACGAGTGGATGTTGTTGAAACCGGCAAACAAGCCGGCGGTATCATATTCTGGAAAATGGATAGTTGATCCACCCCAATAAAATTTACTATCCGAAGCCGGGATGAACCTTCATTCCGGCTTTTTTATTTTAGAGAGATCAAGTGGCTTACACTATGATCTTTTTCATGCTCCCTTATGATGGTTTGCCTGTCCAATGATGATATCTTATAACCCAACTTGTCAGCTATTCCAATGATCAAAGACTCAAGCCTTCCTTTATCCGTATTGAACTTCACCAAAGCCGAGCCAGTCCTTATGTCGATCTTTTGAGCTGCACGACCGATCATGTCCGCGCACCTGATCACTTCTGCCCCACTGTAACTCTCCCTGTCTGTTAACGGGCTTGGCTTAAACGACTTCTTATGTACACTAAGCGACCTGATCTCCCCTGATTTTTCATCCTGCTGTAACCATTCGATCCTATGGTCCACTTTTTTGATGTAGTAGGCAAGGTACCTGGGTTTTTCACTTTCGATATGAAAATTAAAATCTGAAACCCAGATCTGTTTTACATCTTCCATCGGGATGTCAAACCATATACCTCCTTCTTCAACATCGAAAACTATTTTATCTTCTGTACTCTGCCTTTTATTGATCTGAAGATCCAATGATGTGTTAAAGGAATCTGTCAGTTCAGAAACACCGGAATCGGGTATCACTCTCAGTTTGGGACGATCTTCTTCTGCTTTAACAAAATCAGGAGCATCATTTTCAAATGTACAGATCACGCTGCCGATCCTTAAAAAGATCCTGATCAGACCACTTTCAATAGGTACATCAAATGCTTTTAAAGCTTTGTCCATTGCCCAAGGTTTTCAATATAATTTAGACAAAGGTAGTAAAAATATTTTCTGTATAGTAATACACAAATTTCATATGTTTAGCCGTGACTAAATCATAAATATGATTAAGCAAATAACCTTTAATTGAATCACTTTCATGGAATTTATTCCCGATTGGTTTTTAAACCTTAGTCCTATCACACAAGCTCTTTTGGGCGGATTATTTACCTGGGGGGTTACCTCACTTGGAGCAGCGTTGGTTTTCATGACCAAGACCATCAATTACAAATTACTGGACGGCATGATGGGATTTGCAGCCGGTGTTATGATCGCAGCCAGTGTTTGGTCTTTGATCATACCAGGTATCGATCTGGCGGAAGCACAGGGAATGATCGGATGGATTCCTGCAGCCATTGGTTTCCTTTTAGGTGGACTATTCCTGCGTATTTGTGATGCTTATATTCCTCACCTTCACATAGGTCTTCCCAGGGATGCAGCGGAAGGAGTTGATACCAAATGGAAAAGGGCTACACTGCTGGTACTTGCCATCACCCTTCATAATATCCCGGAAGGACTTGCCATTGGTGTTCTTTTTGGTGCCGCAAGTATTGGGATGGAATTAGATGGAGGGGCAACCGTAGCCGGCGCAATAGCACTTGCCATAGGTATAGGGATCCAAAACTTTCCTGAAGGCGTGGCTATATCAATGCCACTGCGCAGGGATGGAGTAAGCCGACTCAAGAGTTTCAACTATGGACAGTTATCTGCAATTGTTGAACCGGTAGCTGCAGTGATAGGGGCCGCGGCTGTTATCTATATCACACCGGCACTGCCTTATGCCCTCTCGTTTGCAGCAGGCGCCATGATCTATGTTGTGGTTGAAGAGTTGATCCCTGAAAGCCAACTTCATGGAAATGACGATCTTGCCACCCTCGGCTTAATGTTAGGTTTTGTTGTGATGATGGTACTTGATGTATCACTTGGTTGATGGATACTGAATTCATTAATGAACGGGATCAACCTTAAGCTTCGGTTCATCCCTCTTTAATCATTTCAAAAGCTGAAAATGCCTTCTTAAAATCGTTGTGCATTTCGTACCTTTAAAGTCTTTCATATTCACAATAAAAGCATACTCCATTGAGCGATAATAAGATCATATTTTCTATGGTTGGGGTCTCAAAGACCTACAAACCCAATAAAACGGTTTTAAAAGATATATACCTCTCATTTTTCTATGGTGCCAAGATCGGTGTACTTGGTCTTAACGGTGCCGGTAAATCCACTTTGCTGCGAATTATTGCCGGTGAAGACCAGAACTATCAGGGTGATATCAGTTTTCAGAAAGGGATCACTTTTGGGTATTTGTCACAGGAGCCCAAGCTGGATCCCTCAAAAACAGTGAAAGAGATCGTCGAAGAAGGCGTGCAGGATACGATAGATCTGCTTAATGAATATGAATCTATAAATGCCCAATTCAGTGACCCGGATGCTGACTTTGAAAAACTAATAGAAAAACAGGCAAAACTTCAGGAAAAGATCGATCAGATCGATGCCTGGGATATTGACAGTAAGCTAGAACAGGCTATGGATGCGCTCAGATGTCCTCCGGGTGATACATCGGTTGAAGTTCTCTCTGGTGGTGAGGCCAGGCGTGTTGCCTTATGTCGGCTTCTGTTGAAGAAACCCGATGTTCTGCTATTGGATGAGCCTACTAACCATCTTGATGCTGAATCCGTCCTGTGGTTGGAACAACACCTTGCCAGGTATGAAGGAACCGTCATCGCTGTGACTCACGACCGTTACTTTCTTGACAATGTAGCAGGCTGGATCCTGGAACTTGACCGTGGGGAAGGCATTCCATTCGAAGGAAATTACAGCTCATGGCTGGAACAGAAATCAAAGCGTCTTGCTCAGGAAGAGAAAGAAGAATCCAAGCGGCAAAAAACTCTGAAACAAGAACTTGAATGGATACAGCAAAACCCCAAAGGTCGCCGTGCAAAAAGTAAGGCCCGCATCAATAAGTATGAAGAGATGCTTTCAGAAGAACATGACAAACGGCGCGATGATATGGAGATCTTTATTCCTGCAGGGCCACGACTTGGTGACAAGGTCATAGTTGCTGATCATGTCCACAAAGGATTTGAAGACCGGCTGCTTATTGAGGATATGAATTTTCGGCTTCCTCCGGGGGGTATTGTGGGGGTTATCGGGCCAAACGGCGCGGGTAAGACCACTTTATTCAAAATGATCACGGGAGAAGAAGATCCTGACAAAGGAACCTTGGTTACCGGGGAAACTGTAAAACTGGGTTACATTGATCAAAAACGACCACTTGATCCAACTAAAACGATCTGGGAAGAGATATCCGGAGGGCATGATACCATCAAGCTTGGCAACAGAGAAGTAAACTCCAGGGCCTATGTTGCCAGATTTAACTTCAGTGGCAGTGATCAGCAGAAAAAGGTAACAGAACTATCAGGTGGTGAAAGAAACCGTGTTCACCTGGCTAAAATGCTTAAAGAAGGCGCCAACGTACTTTTACTGGATGAGCCAACTAATGACCTTGATGTGAACACGCTGCGTGCCCTCGAGGAAGCTCTTCTTGAATTTGCCGGCTGTGCCGTAGTGATCTCGCACGACAGATGGTTCCTGGACCGCATTGCCACACACATTTTGGCTTTTGAGGGGAATTCTCAGGTCTATTGGTTCGAGGGTAACTTTCAGGAATATGAGGAGAACAAAAAACAACGACTTGGTATTGCAGATGATCAGCCGCACCGTATCAAATACAAAAAACTCATGCGTTGATCCATTTGTTATCAAGTGATCATTTCTTTTTTATAAATTCCTATTATTTTAATATTTATAAGCATTAAATAATAGTTTTCATCTTTGATCATATTATTTAGTTCATAAATATATAAATATGGATATAGGAGCAGAAAAAGTACGATTTAATGGTGATGGTAAAATTCTTGGCGTCATCTCCTTTGGGCTATTTTGTGCGCTCTTGCTTATCATCGTTGTAAATGTTTCCATCAATACCTCTTCAGGAATTCGAGCTTATGTTGCAGGAGAAGGCTATTGGGCTAAAGCTCAAAAAGAAGCCGCTTTACATCTTAGCAATTATATCATTACCGAAGATCCCGAAAAATACGATCACTTTGAAAGCGTACTTCGTGTAATTGAAGGAGACAAAATTAGTCGTATTGAGCTTCATAAAGAAGATTTCGACTATGAAACAGCATACGAAGGATTTGTTACGGGTAAGAATCATCCCGATGATATTAATGACATGATCAATCTTCTCAGAAGGTTTCAGGACGTTTCATATGTAAAAAAAGCGATCGATACCTGGAAAGCCGGAGATAAAAAAGTTGATGAATTCAGAGCTTTTGCTGCAAACATCCACTCCGTGATCCAAAACAGTGATTCAATTTCACTTGCTCAAAAAACCGATTGGATGCAAAAGCTGGAATCCTTAGATCATGAGTTGACCGATCTTGAATACAATTTTTCCCAAGCCATGGGCAATATGGCTCGATTGATCAATGAGATCTTCAGATGGACCACCATTACATTAGGATTGATCATAATCTTTATCGGAGTCTGGATCACTTCACGCTTCTACCGTTCTACTCAAAATTGGGCTCGTGTCCTTAAAGAAAGTCAGGAACAGCTCAAGAATATTCTTGATAACTCTAAAGACTTCCTCTACAAATTAAACCTGAAGACCCGTACCTATGAATTCGTTAGTCCGGGTGTTTACGATATGCTTGGGTATGAAAAACAGCAATATATTGATGGAGGCATACCATTTGTGTTATCGATCACTCACCCTGACGATCTGCAACGGATGAATAAAGAAATAAAAAACTATGATGAACTAAGTTCCAGTGACTTTTTATCTGAAACCCAGTTCAGACTCAAAACCAAGAGCGGTGAATACAAATGGGTAAGTAATGTACGATCATTAATTCACGATGAGCAGGGTAATGCCACTGCAATTGTTGGAGCCGTAAGGGATATTTCTACTCAAAAAGAACAGGAACGGACTATAAAAGAATCTTTAAAGGAAAAAGAATTCTTACTGAAGGAGATCCATCATAGGGTTAAGAACAACCTCGCGATCATTTCCAGCCTTCTTGAGCTGCAAAAAGACGGGGTAAGCGAAGAAGTACAAAGTATGCTCACTTCCAGTCAGGCACGTATCAAATCGATCGCAAAAGTTCATGAAAAACTTTACGAATCTACAACCCTTTCAGATATCAACCTGAAAACATATATCGCTGAAATTACTGAAGAAATTAAACGAGCATATCTCTCTGATAACAGAAACATTGATATACAAATGGATCTTGCTCCCCTGACCGTAGATATCAACAATGCCATTCCTATAGGATTGATATTGAATGAACTTATCAATAATGCCTATAAACATGCCTTCAAAGGTCTTAAAACAGGGATTTTAAGGATCAAATTAAATGTAAATGACGGGCAGGTGGAACTTTCTGTTGAAAGCGATGGAAACAAAATGAAAAAAGATTTCAATATAAACGAAAGTGACTCATTGGGTATGACACTCATTGAAGTGCTCGTCCAACGAATTGATGGACAACTGAATGTTGAGCAAGATGATTGGACCAGATTTATAATCTCCTTCGACTTAAAGGATAACATTCAATCTTAGGCTATCCAGCTTTTAGGGGTTGTTATCACTTTTTTCGATATTTCCTTTTGAGGGAATCATTACATTTTTTCCGTTTATCCAATCGAATACCCTTTGGCAATCGTCACCATTCAGGTCGTCGACTTCAAAACTCATACCTCCAGCCCCTGAAGCTACCGTAGTACTGAGACTATATACGTCTTTCCTTTTTTGAAACGGATTCTGGGACAGCTCCACATTTTGAACCCGAATACGCTTGGCTATGGCGGTGGTTCTGGAGATCATTCTAAATCGGGAGCGGATAAAATCTTTGTCGAACCCTATTGCTGCATCCTTATACCGCAACCAACCCAATAAGCCCATAAGTGGTAACAGGAAGACCAGCAGCCAGCCATAATCCAGTAAAAGCCATACAATCGGTAATGCCAATAAGATCAGGTAAGCCGGCCTTCTGATGTAACGGAATTTTACCTTAGGCTTTGGAGTGATGTCGTATTCCGGTTCCTGATACTCCGGCAGAAAATCACTCAGAAATTTACTGAATCTATCGGCCGCCAGGTAAGGAGCGATCACGATCGATCTGCCTTTTTGAGCTTGATTGAATCCTGCACTCTCAACATAAACCATACCGTATCCAAAAGGTTGACGTATCACACCCTCCACAAACCTAACAGCCTGAATGCGATCAAATGGAATGGTAACGTGTTTTCGCTCTATAAGTCCACTCGTGATGATCAATTCCTTTGAAGTCTTTTGAAGCTGAAAGTCTGAATAGTTAAAGATCACACCCAGAAATGAAAGTGTCCAGGAAACAACTATAATAGCAACAACTATTGTAATGATCATTGTCACATTATTGAATCCCGGTAATATTTCATACAAATATTCTATCGTCTCCTCATTGATCACTTCATTTAACTGACCGGAAACTGCACCAAGAATGGAGGCGATCAACCCAAAGTTACCCGAAGTAAATGCGGCATAGACCAGATCCTTATTCGATAGTTTCCAACTATCAAGTATGTCATCCTCTTGATCCTGAGGCTGATCATAACCATCCTCAAAATCAGGCCCCGTCTGTTCTTTCTTTTTGCGTAACTCGGTACGGAGTGCCTCGGCCTCCTCGCGTGAAATTGCACTGATCGTTGCTGATTCTGTTCCCCCTCCTGCCGTTTTTATCTCGACCTTCACTAAGCCAAAGATACGCTGGACCAGCCCCTCAGTGATATCGATCACCTGAATGCGATCCTTTGACATATAGATATTGTTCTTAACAAATACCCCCTTCCTGATCTGAAGTTCATCATCCTTTATGCGGTACCTGAAGACCCACCAACCAAATACTCCGGCTACGAGTGAGAGTACAAGACCGGCTAACAAAAAATAGAGAAAGTAGCCTTCTGTATTCGAGGTTCCAATAAATAACAGAATGATAAGCGTGATGAAATTCTGTTTTATGGTCTCAAAAACCTGAGATACAGCGGCAACAGGATGTTGTTTTTTGAAATCAGACATCACCCTTAACTTTTCTCACCAGTTCTGAGATCGTGTTTCGCAGTGCGTTGGCAGTCTCATCATCCAAAGCCGGGATCTCATGGGTTGTGGCTGCAGTAGAGATTGTCACGGATGATAATCCAAACTTCCTGTAAACCGGCCCCTGCCGTGTGTCTACGTGTTGTACGCGATTGATCGGTACCAAAGTGCGCTTTTTGATAATGATGCCTCTAAGCAGGTCGATCTCTTTCTCGGAAACGTCATATTTCCATCTCTGCCAACGTAATTTGGGATACAACAACCCAATAAGCAAATACAAAAAAAGAGCTACGACCAATAACACTGAAAATAAAAACCAGTCTATGCCTTCATACCAAGCCAGGTCGGTCCCAAAGGTATCTCCAACAGATATCATGACATAAAATCCTATCGGGATAAACCATATCAATCCCACAATCAATGCGTTGACAGTCCATGCCTTGATAGCATTTCTATGAATTCTTTTCTCGGGTTCTTTGTGCATTTTTTACATTATTAGGTTGGCTTTGAAGTTAGGCACAACTAGTTACTTAAAAAATCATTTACATAAAAAAAGCCACACAATGGTGGCTTTTTTATTAACTACGTTATTGTAGAAAATTACATTTCGTTTTTCTTAGCCTGAATTTCCTGACGAATTTCGTGGGCCATGTTTTTAAGAGTCATCAGATGCTTACGAGCCCGTGTTCCGGCTGCTTTGTTTCCTTTCTCATAAAACTTCTGCATGTCAACTTGTAATTCTTCTACTACGTTGTTGATATCGTCCATTCTACTCATATGTTGTACTCCTTTAAATTATATTTCGGTTAAGAGCATTTATCTCAATGAAAAACACCCGCTACTAAAATGCACTGTACTTAAACAGCATTAAATTCTGCGTTAATTTAATAAATAAGTAGATAAATACATTTTTTTCTTTGTTATAATCTTTGAGGGATTTTCTCATGTTTTGTTCCCTGAATTTCTTCAACGCTGAACATCAGGATCAGGCCTATGATCAATAACAGTAAAATTGCACTCATCCCCCACCTTTGACTATTCATCAATAAGGTGATCCAACCAACCATAATGGGACCGGCAAAGGTGGTCACTTTACCGGACAATGCAAACAGGCCATACATTTGATTTCGTTTATCTTGGGGCGCCAATCTTCCCATAAAGGTCCGGCTGGAAGCCTGCACCGGTCCAACAAATATTCCAAGCAGTAAACCCCAGATCCAGAACCAGGTTTCAGACTCAACGAAAAGTACGGCTACAACAGGGATTATCAGTCCAACCAAAGCCCCCACTATAGTCTTCTTACTTCCACTTATATCATCCAACCATGCAAAACCAAATGCACCCATGCCTGCCGTCACATTGAGCGCGATTCCGAACATAAAGATCTGTCCTGTATCAAAATTGAAGGTACCTGCAGCATATACACCCCCCATAGCAAAGATAGTAGCAAGACCATCGTTATAGAAAATACGGGCCAACAGGAACTTCCAGATATTAGGTTCATCCTTTAGCATGACCAAGCCCTTCTTCAATTCCCTTCTTCCATCACTCAATGCCTGTCTGATTGATTTCTTCTTAGAAGGGGTATCCGGGGTCTTTATGAACATAGGAAGACTGAACAAAGCATACCAAATACCGGTAAATAGGAAAGTTACCCTGACATTTTGCAGTGAGTCTTCATTCAACCCAAATAGTGTTGCACCATGTTCAACAAATCCAAAATAACCTATGATGAGGCAAAATAAACCTCCTGCGTAACCCATGGCCCATCCCCAACCAGACCATTTTCCGATATTCAGACTGGTGGTAAGATCCGGTAACATCGCATTATAAAAAATAAAAGACAGTTCAGCACCAAGGGTGGCTATGAATGCCATGATCAATGCAAACCAGATATAATCAGCACCGGGTTCTGCGAACCAAAGCATACTACATCCAAAAACACACATTACCGTAAAAAAACCTATCCAGGGCTTACGGCGACCACCTTCATCCGCTATAGAACCGAGAAGAGGGGCAGACAAAGCGATCACTAAACCTGCAATACCGATCATATTCCCCCATAACGCAGTTCCTGAAGTTTCATTTTCAGCAATGGACTGTGCAAAATAGGCTGCAAATACAAAGGTTTGGATCATTACAAAATAGGCCGAATTGGCCCAGTCGTACATGGCCCATGCAAAGAGGCCTTTCGTTGAATCAGGTTTCGTCATGGTATCAGTTAATGGAAGATGTGCCCGAATATCGCCTCTGAGAAGGGAAAAGCAAAATTCAAAATACCGGTTTTATATTTGTCCGGTTTGCTTAAATTCATTTTTTCAATTCGATGGACCTAAATAAGCATAAATGAAATCAAACTACCTAAAGGCAATAATTTTTGTTGCATCAACAAACTTGTTCTTTCTTTTAAACTCCGGGGCATTTGCACAAACCCTGCCGAACGTTTTAGGGGATCCGCATTATGGTTCCATTGAATTTGGAAACACGTCATCTAACAGTATTTCTCAGGAGATTTCAGCTGGTGGTTCTTTTGATCTGGCTGAAATGAATACTGATTACAGTGGGTATATTAGTTCCATACCCGACATTCAACTAACGTATAGTGCCGGCAATAGTGAATTAACATTTATGGCGGAAAGTAATAATACAGGAGATGACCCCATTTTGCTGATATTTTCACCCTCCGGTGAGTTTTTATTTAACGATGATATTGAGCAAGGCGGTTATGATGCAGAAATAACCATTAAAAACCCCGAATCCGGGAACTACGCCATTTGGGTCGGTAACTATGATGCTGAAGAGCTCATCTCTACACTTTTGACCATTTCAGAGAACAGCGGCTCTGGTTCCAACGAAAATTCCTTTGTTATCAGTTCAGCTTCATTTGACCAACTTGATGTATTTGAAGATCCATATTACGGGGATGTGCATTTAGAGAGTGGTTTTATGCCCGACCCTTATATAAAAACAATTACTGCAGGGGGGTCTGTTGATCTATCGCAATATGGCCATACAGGCTATTCAGGCAGCAAACCCGATATAGACTTTTATTTCACTCCATCGGGAAATACCGGTGAAAAGCTGACCATTTCCGTTCGAAGTGAGACCGATACCATCTTGCTTATTAATGGACCTGAAGAGACATGGTATTTTAGTGACGATGCTGACGGAACAAACCCAGCCATCATCTTTAGCAACCCAAATGGTGGCCTATACAGTATTTTTGTTGGCACATTCGACTCAGGGACTGCTGAAGCAGAGCTTATGATCTCAGAGCTATAATGTGAACTTTCTTTGAACCAACGTTTTAGCAGCCTTTATACAATCAGGCACCGAAACTCCCCATCGATAATTGCCGCCAAAATACAACCCGGGATAGTTCTCTTCTGCATGTTTCAGAACTTCGCGAATGTTTTCATAGCCCACATGAAACTGGGGGATCGCCTTTTTCCACAAAACTGACCTCAAATACATCGGATCAGCCTTAGCCTTAATTCCCGTGAGCCTTGCAAACTCCTGAAGGATCTCTTGTTCGATCTGGTCCATGGAGTCACTCAACAAGGTCTTATCATGAGCCCCTCCTGTCATAAGTGTGAAATGAAAATGATCATCATTGCTCAACTCCGGGAAGATGCTGGTCTTCCAGATCGCGCCCAGCAATCGTATATTTTCTTTTCTGGGTATCAGGAAGCCAAAACCCTGTTTATCAAATTCGATATCCTTTTTCCTGAAGATAATTTGAGTGGATAACATAGGAGAGTATTTGATCTGTCTAAGGGTATCACATAGATCTACCTCAAAATTATCTAACATATTAACCAATACATGCGCCGGCAAGCATGATATGACCTGACCCGATCTATAGGTTGACTCTTCTGTTTCAACCAGATATCCTGTCTTTTCTGCGGTGATCTTAAGGATCTTCTCGTGATATATATGGTCTGAAAGCTTTGTTTCAATTGCTTCGGCCAACTGTTGAATTCCTTTTTGAAATGTTAAAACAGCGGGTTTAACATCAGATCTTTCTTTTTTGGAACGGAGGGCCCCCATTACCAATGATCCGAATTTTTGTTCATTTTCCTGAAGTTTTGGAAGGATCTCTTTTTTACTGATGCTGTAAATATCTCCCGCATAAATGCCCGAAAAAACAGGGTCCACCAGATACTCGACAGCCTCTTTACCGATCCTGCGTTCCAAAAAAGAACCGACACTTTCATCTTCCGCAGTTCCCTTCGATATAAAAGGCTCCGCCAGAACGCGCCATTTTCCTTTGGCTGACAGAACATTCGTAGTAAAAAGTGTCTTTGGAGAAGGAGCCAGTTCCTGAAGATCTCCATCTCTGACCAAGTACCGTGTTTTAAAGGCTTCAGATATCTCAATGATATCATCTTTCAGGCCAACCTCCGAAGCAAGAGCTCGAAGTTCTCCATCCCTGTCACGAAGAGAATTTGGGCCATAATCTACAACAGTTCCCTCAATTTCAGATGATGAGATCACTCCCCCTGACCTCCTCTCTTTTTCAATGAGTGTGAAGGGTACACCAGCTTTATGAAGAAACCATGCCGTAGCCAGACCCGAGATCCCTCCGCCTAAAACAATGACTCCATTTCTATCACCGGCTTCTTCCATCTATTATTTGGCTAAAATTGGCCGGATTTATGGGTATGACCCAATAAAATCCGGCATCATAAATTTATGCGACTTTCTCGGCTGGTTTAAGCATTTGTGTACACCAGGTTTCAAGGGCATCGATCCATAGATCGCTGTCATTGACACAAGGGATAAGTATCAGGTCATCCCCTCCGGCTTCCACAAAGTCTTCTTTACCACGAATCCCGATCTCTTCAAGTGTTTCAATACAGTCTGAGATAAAGGCCGGACAGGCGACTGCTACTTTTTTCACTCCTTCTTCCGCCAACCGAACTAGCTCATCATCTGTTGCAGGTGTCAACCAGGGATCGATCCCAAGTTTGGATTGAAAAGCCACACTGTAATTAAAATCTTTGCTGTCCAGATCCAGGTACTTTGCCACATTTTGAGTGGTCTTGATATCCTGGTGGCGATAGCAGAAGGTATGAGCAGGTGAATTCACATTACAGCAATCATCACACTTAAGGCAGTGATCACCGGTTATATCCCGCTTCTTGATATGCCGCTCCGGTACCCCATGATATGAGAACAAAAGGTGTTCAATATCATGTTCCTCAATATGCGGCCGAATACTTTCACCTAAAGCTTTTACATACTGGGGGTCATCATAAAATGCTTCCTTGAACTTGACTTCAAGGTGTGGATATTTACCCTGCCATACTTCTTTTGCCTTTTCAATCACAGTTTCAGTAGTTGACATGGCATATTGTGGATAAAGTGGGATCAAAAATACTTCCTCAAGATCCGGATTCTTTTCTATCAACTCATCAAAACCTGCTTCTATGGATGGATTACCGTATCGCATTCCCATCGAGATCGGCACATTCTCACCCAACCGTTTCTGCAGTTTGTCGATCACTTGTTGCGTGATAACGATCAAAGGTGATCCTTCATCCCACCAGATCAATTCGTAGGCTTCCGCTGATTCCTTAGGGCGAATCGGTAAAATAATTCCTTCCACCAATGCCTTTCGTAATGGTGTTGGAAAATCAATGACTCTCTTGTCAGTTAAAAATTCTCTGAGGTATACTTTAAGGTCTGCCGGTTCATAACTATCCGGAGATCCGAGATTCACTAATAATATGCCTGTTTTAGATTGTTCCATGCCAGATTTTAGTATAAGTTTAGTCTGCAGTTACGCAATAACTTTGTTTAATTTAAAGATTATATGAAATCAGATGATGTAAGATCCGTGCTAATTATTGGTTGCGGATGGGTCGGTAAAAAACTTGGACAGTATCTTGGCAGTAAGGGTTTTAAGGTGTATGGAACTACCAGGTCTGAAAAGAATTTTTCCGATATCAAAGGTTATAACATCACTCCGATCAAGCTACAACTTCCGTTTGATAAGATACAAAATATTGAACTTCCTAAAGTAGGCTCAGTAGTTATATCAATATCACCCGGCCGCGGAGAAAACAGGGATGAATACCCTGCAAACATCCGACAGCTTGCCAAGCTTTGGGAGGACTCAAACACTCAGGTAATCATGTATAGTTCCACAGGTGTTTATGGAAATGCAACCGGACTGATAACTGAAGACCATACAATACCTGAAGTAAGTAACAGCAATAGTATATGTGCGGCTGAAGGTGAGCTTAAACAAACTCTTAATGACTCCGTTATTCTTCGGCTTGCCGGCCTCTACGGAGAGGACCGCCACCCTGTCAAATACCTCGCAGGTCGCAAGAACATCAAACAGGGAGATGCTCCTGTTAATCTGGTTCATCGTAAAGATGTAATTCAGGTTACAGATCTTATGATCAATGAGAATATTCGATCTGAGATCTATAATGTTTGCAGTCCGGGTCACCCCAAAAAAAGGGACATTTATACCGCTATTGCAAACAGGTTAGGCTTGGATAAACCTGAGTTTTTATCTGGAGGGAAAGATGGCAAACAAATATCCTCTGAGAAACTTATCAAAGATCTTGATTATGAATTTATCCACCCGGATCCAATGGAATACCGTAATTAATCCGTCTTTAAAGTCCCCTCTTCTTCCAATAACTCCAGTGTTATTGTGGCATGACGTAAATGAGGTATGACAATGCTGCCACCCACTATTAATGCAACATTCAGGGCATCTGTGATCTCTGCTTTGGTCGATCCTGTTTTGGCACATTGTTCGAGGTGATAATCAATGCAGTCGTTACAGCGAAGTACAGCAGAAGCAACCAATCCCAGCAATTCTTTGGTTTGTTTTGGTAAAGCCCCCTCACGATAGGTATTGGTATCCATATTGAAAAAACGCTTGATCCCCAGGTGATCGAGATCCATAACTTTTTCGTTCATGATCTCACGTTCTTCTCTGAATTGCTCTAATCGGTTTTTTTCCGCCATGTTCTGTGTTTCTGCATTAAGATTCTGTCTTAAAAATAGGCAGTATTCTGTATTAAAACCTAACTGTTCATTAATTGTATTTTGAATGGTCTTGCTCTTAAGTATCTTCTTGTGCTTGCAAGATCAAGTAATACGAAGTAATGTTCTGGAAAAAGAAAGAAGCAAAACATAAACTGGTAGTTATCGGCGACAGCCTTACTCAGGGCTTTAACAATGGGGGTATCTACAGAACCGATATCAACTTCCCTTCTTTTATTCACAGGTGTTTTGAGCCGAAGCCCGATTTTGATCAGCCCAGCTTTACAGCACAGGCCGGTATACCACTTAATATCGAGGTATTGGTGAGAGGCCTGTCCGAAAAATACGGAGATGAAATTGAACTTTCGGAATTTCTCTCTGCCTCCAAATATATGTTCACCACCTTTAAAAGGATCAAAAAATACTGGGAAGGTGGTATGAAAGATCTTTCCGTGGATCGTTCTATTCCATATCACAATCAGTCTGTTTGGGGATTCAATATCAGCGATTCATGGAAGGTAACTGAAAAGAACAGTCATGAATACATTCAAAACAACCCCGAATCTTTTACAGTATTCAACATGTTGCCGGAGCATGCAAAATTTACGACCGCAAGGTTAGTTTTGAATCCCTCCCTTAAACCAGAGTATGAGAGCCGATCCCAGATCGATAACGCCAAAATACTTGCTGAAGATGGTGGTATTGAAAACCTTATCGTTTGCCATGGTCATAATAATATACTTGCTGCAGTTACCGACCTTAAGGTAATTTGGACGGAAGAAAAGGATGACCTGGAAGCTTTTCCGGGGCACCGTAATTATACTATTTATCGCCCTGAACACTTTGAGCAACAGTACCGGAAACTAGCTGAAAAAATATCAACCCTTGAGGCCAATAGGGTTTTTGTCCCGACCATACCATACGTGACGATCCCCCCGGTCATGCGTGGTGTCAATTCGAACCTTTCAAGCAAGCGATTGGGCTATTTTGATTACTATACCCGGTTTTGGATCTGGGATGAGGATTTCCATCCCGACAAACATCCACATCTAACCAAAGATCAGGCCATTCAACTCGATTTCACTATTGATGCTTACAACGAGATCATCAAGAAGGTAGCCGAAGAATATGGGTGGACCGTGGTACCGATCGCCAAGAACGTGGCCGGACTTGCCAGACGCCGATTAGGAGGTGAACTCGTTCGTGACCTTCCGGCGGGACTTGGTGAAGCCCTTAAAAACAGAGATTCTACGAAACATCTGGTTGATGAAAACGGAGAAATAAACCTGTCTACGGATTTCATCAGACTAAATGATGAAGGCAAGATCTATAAAGGTGGGATATTCAGCCTCGATGGTTTACACCCAACCACTATCGGGTATGGCTTAATGGCTAACGTTTATATCAAAACCATGGCTCGCGCCGGCGTGAAGTTTGAACGGGGTATTGACTGGGATTTAGTTGTAGGCGAAGATACTCTTATCAATAACCCTCCGATACTGCTCGCAGAATTACGTATGGTGCTGCGAATGCTTGCCATGAATCATCAGGAACGGATCTTCAGTGTCAGTAAAAACATACTCAGTCAGGTTATGGAGATCGTCTCCCCCCGCCAACACGACTAAAAATACACCTCCCTTTATATTTCTATAGCTTTCTTATTTTAATTTAGATTTATTCTACATAAGCTTTGATTCCGTCTAAAAAGCTCCTTAACTTAGAATTGTTCTAAATAACAACTCTAACCATATCATATCAATTTTCTTCTCAGATGAAACTCTCTAATATATTATTACTTCCGATATTAGCTCTTTCTCTTTTTTCCTGCGATAATAATAACGAACCAAATATAGACGCTCCTGCCACTTATGAGTTTACCCGAAACGGTGAATCATCTGTGTCATTTACCGGTCAAACCACCCGGATACAAATGGCCGCAGAGTTGACTTCCGCCATGCTGGATTTTGACAATTCCACTGAAACGCTGCTCCTGGAAATGTATCGTAATGAAACTGCTAATGGTGGTGATGCCGATCCATTTCAGAATCCGGATCTGAATGAAGCCACCAAAAATATAAAAGGCAAAGTAGCTGCCTCCACTGATTATTTTGCTTCCAACACTCAGATGAGTGCCGATATCAAAAATGAATTTGAAAGCTGGATCAGCGCTCAGGTCAATGAAGTATTTCCTAATGAAAATACCCTGGCAGCCCCCGGTCAGCCCGGACAAATTGCTGATGGTTCATCTACACGGTATGTAAACGGAAAAGGTTTTGAATACAATCAACTGGTGGGAAAAAGCCTCATCGGTGCTTTGATGGCCGACCAAATGCTAAATAACTATTTAAGTACTTCAGTATTGGACGCCGGAACGAACCGCGAAGATAATAATGAGGGAACTCTCGCTGAAGGCTCCAATTATACCAACATGGAACATAAGTGGGATGAAGCCTACGGATACTTATTCGGAAATGCTGACAATCCTGCAAATCCTACCATCGGTGAGGGTAGTGGTTTTCTGAATACCTATCTTGGGCGGGTTGACGGAGACGATGATTTTGCCGGAATTGGACAGGAAACCTACGAAGCTTTTATTCTTGGACGAGCCGCCATTGAGGCCGGAGCTTATGATGTTCGTGATGAACAAGCACAGATCATCCGGGAAAATATCTCAACTGTGATCGCGGTAAGAGCTGTCTACTATCTGCAGTCCGGGAAAGCAGCCCTGGAGCAATCCAATCCTGATTTTGGAGCAGCTTTTCACGATCTTTCTGAAGCTTATGGGTTTATGTATAGCCTGAAATTCAGCCGTGTTCCCAATTCTGATAGCCCATACCTTTCTTCACAGGAAATTGATGCTATGTTAGCTCAGTTAGAGGATGGAGAAGGACTTTGGGATGTTGAAACCAGCACGTTGGATCAAATGTCTGAAACGATTGCGGCTCAATTTGATTTCACAGTAGCACAAGCCGCTAATTAAAACCATTTTTATAATTAAGCTGGCATTAAGAAAAATTGCCAGCTTTTTTGTTTTAAACCATTTTTGCCATGAAGAAATATGCCATTCTGTTATTAACTGTTTTCTTTATATGGAGCTGTACCGATAACGGCCCTTCAGGCCCCAACCCGGATGATTTTGATCGAGAAGCAATTTTAGTGAACTGGGCTGATAATATTATCATCCCTTCATTTACTGATCTATCAGAGGCGACCGACCAACTCCATACCTCGGCTGAAACTTTTACAGCCTCCCCTACCCAGCAAAATCTAAACACCCTTCGAAACTCCTGGGAAAATACTTATCTCGCATTTCAGCATGTTTCTATGTTTGAGATGGGAGAAGCCATGCAGCTTCGTTTTCGGGATAACCTGAATATATACCCAACCGACACAACTGAGATCAAACAGAATATCAGTGAAGGGGGATATGACCTAACACTTCCTTCTTTAAATGACAGTCAGGGTTTCCCGGCACTGGATTATCTGATCCATGGTCTCGGTGATAATGACATTGAAATACTATCATATTACACCACCAACAGTGATGCCCAAAACTATCGCACTTACCTGACAGACCTGACCCTGCGAATCGATACTCTAACTGATCAGGTCTTAAACAGCTGGACATCAGGATATCGGGATGAATTTGTAAGCAACTCCGGTAACGGAGCTAATTCTTCACTCGACATGATGGTAAATGATTATATCTACTATTACGAAAAACACTTGCGTGCGGGCAAGATCGGCATTCCGGCCGGTGTCTTTTCCGGTTCGCCATTAAGCAGTCATGTTGAGGCTTATTACAGTGAAGGCTTTTCTAAGGCTTTATTCAATGAAGCATTGTCAGCAAGTATCAATTTCTTTAATGGCACTCACTTTGAAGGAGAAGCTGATGGTCAAAGTCTGGATGATTACCTGGATTATCTCAATACCATGAAAGATGGTGCTGACCTCACATCCATCATAAATAGCCAGTTTCAGGATGCAAAAAATGAAGCTCAGGCTTTGAACGATAACTTCGCTGTTCAGGTAGAATCTGATAACAGCCTCATGCTTTCAACATACGATGAGCTTCAGCGGAATGTCGTCAACCTGAAAGTGGATATGCTTCAGGCATTGAATATCAATGTAGATTATGTGGATGCCGACGGTGACTAAGGCGTGAATAATTCTTCCATTCGCACATATTTTTCCAGTACCAAGAATGCTGCTCCATTAGCCGTTTTCCGAATCCTGTTTGGGATCCTGATGCTTTGGAGCATCATTCGTTTTGCGGCAAACGGCTGGATCTCTAAACTATACATCGAACCGCAATTTTTCTTTTCCTACTACGGCTTTGAATGGGTTCAGCCTTTGGGTGAATGGACCTATCTGATTTTTATCATTTGCGGGCTCTCCTCTTTATTTGTAGCCATAGGCTTCAAATATAGATGGGCAATTATCATTTTTTTCCTCAGTTTCACTTACATCGAGCTGATGGATAAGACCACCTACCTGAACCACTATTACTTCATCAGTATACTCAGCTTTTTAATGATCTTTCTCCCGGCTCACAGCTATTTTTCTGTAGACGCCTGGCAGGATGAAAAGATCCGCTCACAGAAAGTTCCCTCCTGGACCATCGATTCTATCAAACTACTTTTAGGGATCGTATATTTTTATGCCGGTCTTGCCAAACTCAATTCGGACTGGTTATTTGAAGCCATGCCATTGCAGATCTGGTTACCGGCTAAGTACTCTATTCCATTATTAGGTGATCTGCTGCAGCAAACATGGATGCATTACATCTTTGCATGGAGTGGCGCCATTTACGATCTGTCTATTCCGTTTCTGCTGTTATATAAACGAACCAGAACTATTGCATTTATCTTGGTTGTTGTTTTCCATGTACTGACGCGGGTCCTTTTCCCAATAGGTATGTTTCCGTACATAATGATCGCCAGTGCCCTTATCTTTTTTGACTCGGGACTACATAATAAGATCCTGGAAAAACTTTCAGAATGGCTTAGGATCAGTAAATCCTATTTTGATAACGGTTCTATTTATGAATATCCCAAAAAATGGATCCATAAGGCCTCTCTGAGCATCATAACCGTATTTTTTGTTCTTCAGCTTTTAATTCCCTTTCGCTATATGCTCTATCCCGGTGAACTCTTCTGGACTGAAGAAGGGTATCGGTTTTCATGGCGGGTAATGCTTATGGAAAAAGCCGGGTATGCTAATTTTAAAATAGTTGATCCTGAAAAGGATCAGCGTTTCTATGTTGACAATACTGAATTCTTAACCCGCTTCCAGGAAAAGCAAATGTCTTCGCAGCCGGATTTTATTCTGGAATATGCACACTTCCTTGAAGATCATTATCAGGAACAAGGCATCAAAGATCCTGAAATATATGTTGAAAGCTACGTTGCTCTCAATGGGCGGCGAAGTCAACCTTATGTAGACCCAAACGTTGATCTAACAGAGATCGAACCCTCATTTAAACACCGAACCTGGTTATTACCATTTGATGACGAAATTAAAGGCCTTTAGTTTTTTACTGTTCACAGGAATCTGGTCCTTCCCAGCTTTTGCCCAGCATCAGATCTCAGGGTATGTGATCAATGCGGAATCCAAGGAACCCATTGAATCAGTTGAGATATATGATAATAATGCGGGTAAGGCCTATAGTACGAATGAGGAGGGTTATTTCGAGATCAATGACCTGCCTTATGGAACCTATTTTCTGTATTTCTACAAATTAGGGTATGAAGTAGAACAACGGCCCATCATTTTGGATACACAAAACGCCAACATCTACATTGAATTAAGGAAATTATCCCGAGAGATGTCGGAGGTTGCCATTATTGAGCAAAGAGAGCAAGTATTTGCCATGCAGCGCCTTCGGGAAGTGGAAGGAACAGCCATCTTTGCCGGAAAGAAAAATGAGGTCATCAACCTGGATCAAATGGTGGTGAATACATCCTCCAATAATGCACGACAGATCTACAGCCAGATTTCCGGTTTGAACATATTTGAATCAAATGATGCAGGACTCCAACTGAATATCGGTGGACGTGGCCTGGACCCAAATCGTTCATCCAATTTTAATACCCGCCAAAACAACTATGACATCAGTGCGGATGTGTTAGGCTACCCTGAGAGTTATTACACCCCTCCAGCAGAGGGCATAAAAGAGATACAGGTCATACGCGGAGCGGCTTCCCTGCAGTATGGTACTCAGTTTGGTGGTCTCGTCAATTTTAAAATGAAAACTCCTGAAAGAGATAGAAATTTAGAACTCATATCTCGTCAATCTCTTGGTTCCAATGCTCTTTTCACCTCTTTCAACAGTCTGAGTGGTTCAACCGGTAAACTCGGTTACTACGGGTATTTCAATTATAAGCAGGGGGATGGTTTTCGCCCCAATTCAAATTTTGATTCTCAGAACGCCTATATCTTCAGTGATTACAAGCTGGGTAAAAACACAACCATCAGTGCTGATTTTACTTACCTGTACTACCTGGCCCAGCAGCCTGGTGGCTTAACAGATGCTCAGTTTTACCGGGACCCGACCGTCAGTAACCGTACCCGGAATTGGTTTGAAGTGAATTGGAAACTGGCCTCTCTAAAATTAGAACACCGATTTTCTTACAAAACCCGACTAAGCGTATTGACCTATGGCCTTGATGCCTCCAGGAAATCTGTCGGATTCCGTACAAACCGAGTCTCTCAGGAAGATGACCTTGATGCCCCCCGCGACCTCATTCTTGGAGATTTCAACAATTGGGGTACTGAATTACGTTTCCTGAATCGCTATGAGATCGGTTCCATGAGTTCTGTTTTCCTGATCGGTTCCAAATATTATCAGTCTAACAATGAATCCGTCCAGGGGCCGGGTACCGCAAGTTCAGAAGCTGACTTTTCCCTTGCTGACCAACAATTTCCTAATTACCCCAACCAATCTGATTTCACCTTTCCAAACCGCAATATGGCTGTGTTTGGGGAGAACATATTTTATATAAAGGATAACCTTTCGATCACACCGGGATTTCGCTTCGAATATATCAATACAAGCAGTGAAGGTTCTTTCAAAAGGATCAATTTCGATCTTGCAGGTAACCCCATACAGAATGAAACCTTTGAAGATAACCGTGAATTCGAACGCGGCTTTATTCTGTTGGGTACCGGAATCAGTTATCTGCCAAACTCCACCACTGAATTTTACGGTAATATTTCACAAAACTATCGTTCAGTAACATTCAACGATATTCGTATAGTCAATCCAACATTTCAGGTTGATCCGAATATTACAGATGAAAGCGGATTTACAACCGACTTTGGGATCAGGGGTCGTTTTAATGAATCTGTTTCATATGATATCGGTGGTTTTGGTTTATTGTATGATAACCGAATTGGTGAGGTTCTGAGAGCAGAAACCCGCCTGAATACAGTAGGAGAACTGGAGGAAACGGGCCGTGTTGTCCGTTACCGTGGAAACATCGGGCAGGCATTTATGTATGGAATTGAAAGCCTGATCGAATTAAATCTATTGCCGATACTAGGATATGATTCACCGGATAAAAAACTTAGCTTTTTTGCCAATACGGCTCTGACCCGATCTCAATATATCAATTCAGATATTTCAGGTGTGGAAGGTAATAGTGTGGAATTTGTTCCTTTGTTGAATCTCAAGACGGGATTCAACTTTGGGTTTAAAAACCTGGTTGGAAGCCTGCAGTATACGTATGTATCCAGCCAGTACACTGATGCCTCGAACGCGGCCCAGAATCCCTTTGATAATCAAAGTGGCATACGTGGTGAAATACCTTCTTATAATGTTCTGGACCTGTCAGCTTCTTACAGCTGGAACAGATTCACACTTGAGTCTGGTATCAATAATGTTTTGAATACCTGGTATTTTACAAGACGTGCAACCGGGTATCCCGGTCCCGGCATCATACCATCTCCACCCCGCACCTTTTACCTTACTTTGGAGCTTAAGATCGGAAGATAATTTCTGAGCCATTTCCTACCCATTCAAAACAAATTATTTTCCTTATCTTTGAGCTATTCATCAAAATTATTCTAATACTATTCATGAAGTACCTACTAATTTCTGTGGCAGCCATGTTCGCTGTTTCCTGTAACTCCACACCTGAAAAAGAAACTTACAACCCGGAAGCTGACTCACTCAAGTACGAACAGGAAGTCCACCTCCGGAATGTACAACAGCTCACTTTTGGTGGAGACAATGCCGAGGCATACTGGAGCTACGACAGTGATGAACTGATCTTCCAATCCAACAATCCGGAGTGGGGAGTGGAATGTGACCAGATCTTTACCATGGATATTTCTAAGAAAGAGCCGGGGTTTGAACCCACTATGATCAGTACCGGAAATGGCCGAACAACTTGTGCTTACTTCCTTCCCGGAGATTCCACCTTTGTTTACTCCTCAACTCATGAAACAGGCATGGAGTGTCCTACCCCTCCGGAACGTGGTGATGCAGGTGCATATGTTTGGCCTATTTATGATTCCTATGATATCTATAAAGCAGATATGGATGGTAATATCATAGCTAAACTCACTGATGAACCCGGTTATGATGCTGAACCCACCGTTTCACCAAAAGGTGACAAGATCGTTTTTACGTCAGACCGTTCCGGAGATCTGGAGTTGTACATTATGGATACCGACGGTTCCAACGTGATACAGATAACGGACGAACTCGGTTATGATGGCGGCGCTTTCTTCTCGCCTGATGGCACTCAGCTGATCTTCAGGGCCTCACGACCTGAGACTGAGGAAGAAGTCACAAAATACAAGTCATTATTGGAAGACGGCCTGGTAGAACCGACCAACATGGAGCTCTTTATCGTAAATGTAGACGGTTCAGGATTACGACAGATCACTGATCTCGGTAATGCCAACTGGGCCCCTTATTTTCACCCTTCCGGCGATAAAGTGGTCTTCTCCTCTAATCATATGTCGCAACGTGGGTTTCCGTTCAACATCTTCATGATCAACGTGGATGGAACCGGACTGGAACAGGTTACATTCGATGAGCAGTTTGATTCCTTCCCTATGTTTTCTCCGGATGGTAAAAAGATCGTTTTCTCATCCAATCGAAATAATGGTGGTGATCGATCAACCAACGTATTTATTGCCGATTGGGTGGATTAGTTTAAGGCAAAGAGTTCAATGCATGTATTGAAGGCAGGACCTGGCTCCTAACGCATGGGTAAATAATGTATCATTCTATATACATCAGAACTTGCTTGAACTTTTGCGGCTCAACATATCCGGATACGTGAAACAGATAATTACCGTTCGCTGACAAAAATACCACGGCCGGAACCGATTGAACATTGAACCTTTGTGCAAGCCGTAAGTGGGATAGACTCTGATCCAGATATTTCACTTTACTGTTGTTGTCATCCCGGTTAAGGCGTGTAAGAATAAAATCATTTTCCAAAGTTTCAGAATGTTCAGGATATACTTCCTTCTGCATTTTCTTACACCACCCACACCAGGGAGCCCATACGTCAACCATGATTGGTTTTTGGTCTGTTTTCGCTATTTCAATAGCATCTTCAAAAGACTTCCAATCCAACTGTGAATTCTGACCATAAGTTGGTTGACCGATCAGTACGTCGGATACCACGAGAACAATGAAAAGCGAAATGGTTCTAAAGTACATGCTCATAAACAATTATCTGAGATTCAAGCGAGCGCCAACTGAAAAGGTTCTTCCCAGAATTGGCCCCCACGTATAAATGGTGTCAAAATTTGGTCCGAAGGGATTTCCTGCATCTAACAACGGACTGCCCTGCCTAAAATTGAACAAGTTTTCAGCCGTTATATAGGCTTCAAATCCAACTCCATTGTCACTATTCACATTTGTGAATTCCTTAGTTATCTTCAGGTCGTGGGTGCTATATGCAGGCGACCATTGGTCACGTCCAAAATTTTCTGCATATCCATCCGGCATTCGCTTTGGACCTACCAGGTTCCCGTTATAGCCTATGGATGTATCCAGTGATCTGATGGTATAGGTAGCCCCGAAAACACCTGTATAATCCGGAGCATAGGTCAGTGCCTGACGTTGTCCACTTTCTTTTGTGTAAACATCCATGACCGTTATGCTTGTGTTGTAGGTTAAAGGAAATGCTGTGAAATTTTGCTCTACCTCTACTGAGAAACCTTGGGTAACTGAATATCCTTCCAGGTTTTCATATACAATAAGATTTGGATCCTGATCATAATCGGGGATGATCTTATTAGAAAAGTGAGTGTAAAATCCATCAAGGGTTATTGTCATGGGATTGGTCCCAAACGGCATGATCTGTTCCAAACTGGCTGTCAGGCTTTTGGATTCCTCCGGATCGAGGTCTTCATTAAATATTACTTCCCGTGAACCGGTAAGCGCAGCATGGTCTTCTGTAAATACATTTACAACCCGAAAACCCGTACCAGCACTGGCCCTGAATGTGGTAAGGTTATTTGGGCTGAATTTGGTTGAAAGTCGAGGAGCCGTAACATATCCGTGTTCGGAATGATGATCGATGCGTAATCCTCCAAGAAAGGTGAATTCTCCGGCGGTTATTTCACCCTGAGTAAATATTCCGGGGATCCATTGTACATCGGTTCCATCTGATGTGGCCGGGGTATTGTCGTTGTAGGTCTCATACCGCAGAGTGGTCCCGGTTAATAGGCGAATATTATCTCCAATGGATTGATCCCAGGTTGCCTGACCATACATTACGCTTTGCTGGGCATCATACCATTCCGTTCCGTAATAACTGTCCTGATCATGAAAGGTGACGGCTCCATTAAAGCGAAGCTGTTCATTTAAACCGTCGGGTCGATATTCTGTCATCAGCTCAAACCGATTAGTATAAATAGACTCACCATAGATCTGATCTGAACCACGAAGGTTATCCGTAAATTGCTCTAAGCCGCCTGTACGGTCTTCTGAATAAAACTTCGTCGCTATATTCAGCCTCTGCTCCTTGTTCTCACCCAATAAGGTTCCTTTTCCAAACAAAGAGACTCTGGACTGTTTTACCACATCATTGAAGTTATCTCCATTCCTGTCAAAGAAATTCTCAAGTTGGACCAGATTCCCACTTATAAAGCCTTCAAATCGTCCAAACTTTGGCGAGTAAGCCATATTTATGTTTCCCTCGCGGGTGCTTTTTGCATATGCATCTACTGAAAAGGTGGGAGTTAATGCAGGATTTTTAGTAATGATATTTACAACTCCGCCCAGTGCCTGCGTGCCATATAAGGTAGATTGAGGTCCTTTGATCACTTCCACCTGATCAATGATGGAAGGACTGATACCATTCAACCCATAGACAGATGCCAAAGCTCCCATGATAGGCATGCCATCGATCAAAACAGCCGTATTTGGCCCTTCTACTCCATTGATCCTGATAGCATTAGTTCCACAAACTCCACAATTCAACTGGGTTGAGAGTCCATTGACACTGCTGATCAGGTCCATGATATTTGAGCTGGTTCTCCCCTGTTGCAGCTGTTCCGTTTTCACTACATTCACTTTTACCGGAGAATCCTTCACATAGGTTTTTCGCATAGTACCGGTTACTACCATTTCACCCTGAACTTCCTTTGCCACCAAATTAATATTGATAATTCGATCCTCATCCTTGGTAATTTCAATTGCCTGTTCATGTGTTTTGAACCCAACATAGGACGCACGAAGTGAATATTCACCCGGGCGTAAATTTGTGATCTTATAGAATCCTTCTGCATCCGTAGTGGTGCCTTTCTCTGCCTCTGCAACATAGATATTCACAAACTCTACCGGTTCACCATTATGAGTAACCGATCCCTGAATGGTACTGTACTGTGCTTTTAGATCTGTTGAATACAGAACACAGGTTACGATCAGAAAGAATAACTGTATAGTTTTCATTGTTAACTTATTTTTTAGCTTTGGCTAAATATACAGATACTACGGCTGAATGTTCAACCTAATAAACATTATAATTAGCCATGACTAAGTATTGAAAGTTGCATTGTAATCTGGATGCTTCACATACCTTTTCACAAAGAAGGATCAGAGCTTACTTTTCAGTAGGAATACTTGATGCGAAAGTAGATGGCGTTGGGTGTTTCGGTAAGATCAGTTAATACCGCCCCCTTTAGAAGTTGTGCCAGGATGAGCAGGTCAATATTCTCGGAAAGGGATCTGGTAAATTGAGGGATCAGTATGATCATTTTTCGATCAAAACTTCCCATCACACCACCTGATATACTCGTAAGTGGATTCACCTGATAGGCTCCATTCAGGAAATACCCCGTTTCTGCAATAAAAAGATCTGATGCACTTGGTGGTCTGGTCAGTTGAGCTACCGGATTCACAGAGCTATTCCAGCCTCCGTTATACAATAGTTCGGCTGACGCATACACGCCATTCTGAAACATGTAATCTGTGCCTACCGTTGAGGTGATATGTCCGGTTTCATCAAAGAAATTTTCTCTTGGGTGAAAGTAGGTGAACTCCCCCCTGAACCCAGCATTCTGTATATAGCCACTCCAACCGCCTCCCAACGCAAGTTCCTCAAAATAATTCCCGATTATGAACTGCAGATCATATTCCCCTGCATTACCTCGTATCATTCCGGCTATAACTGATCTATCGATGCCATTCCCTATTCTATAGCCTGCTTCCACACTTGATGCATAACTCCATGAGTAGGATGCGTAGAAAGCATCGGTTCCGGGGCGTTCTTCATAATCAAAATCAAGATAGGCATAAGCATTGAATAGGTCGTTTGGGTTCCAGACCATGGTCTTACCCCAATTGATACGCTGGCGCCCTGCATGAACCTCCCATGGGCCGTTAATATAAGATACATGCAGGCGATCTACCGCGGTATTCAACACGGCGTTGTCTGTATCGACCCAGGTGTGACTCAGATCAAAGTAACCGGGATCATTGGATAGAAAATCACCGTAACCGGGTGAGTTTTTAACCGTCCAGCCGTTGAAAAGGCGTGTTCTGGCATCTGCCCTTATCTCAAATTTTTTCCCCAGGTCAAAACGGCTTTCAATGCGGTGATGCAGGATATTATCGAACCTCAATGTACCCAGATCATTGCTCAAACTTAAGGCTCCCAGTTCCTTTACATATCCCCGAAATTCAGCCTCGAAATTCATTTGTGCCAACACAAAGTTTGGACTCAAGGTCAACAGAAAACAAATGGAAATAGCAGGATATATTTTTTTCAGTCCGATCACTGTCTACTGATTTTTGGCTTACTGTTCATTGTCTACCCTATCCCTGACTTCATCTGATGCGATCTTTCCATCTACCAGTGTGATCACTCGCCTGGCCCGGTCGATCACACGCTGATCGTGAGTTGAAAATATAAAGGTCATATTTTCGATCTTATTTAAATCTGCCATCATATCCAGTAACTCCGTGGTAGAAACCGAATCCAGGTTAGCGGTTGGTTCATCAGCAAGAACAAAGTCGGGTTTGGATGCCAGTGCCCTTGCTACAGCCACCCTTTGCTGCTGCCCTCCTGATAATTCTGAGGGACGCTTATTGATCTTATCTTCAAGACCAACTTCTTCCAGCAGGTCAATACTTTTTTCACGACACTCCCCGGCAGGCCTGCCCTGCATTTGCATGATAAAAGAAACATTCTCAAGAGCAGTCAGTACAGGAATGAGGTTGTAGGATTGAAAAACAAAACCAATATGGTTCAACCTGAAATTGATCAACTCCCTGTCTGAAAGCGTACTGATATCCGTGTCTTTGATAAACGCTTTTCCCTCTGTTGGTTCGTCCAGTCCCCCTATAATGTTCAATAGTGTGGTTTTGCCGGAACCTGAGGGTCCAACTATAGCCGTAAATTCTCCTTTCTCTATAGTCAGGTCTACGCCATTCAAAGCATGTACCGGAACCTGATCCGGATTGTAGACTTTGGTCAACCCTTCTGTTTTTATTACAGACATATTAATACCGTTCCGTGTTAGGGTTAATGTTTATCTTTGTTATGACTGCATCTTTCATTCTTCAATTAAATTTTCTGATCGCTTCAACCGGCCTAAGCTTAAGAGCTCTCCATGCCGGATATAGTGCGGATATCAAGGCTGCTGCTGCCACCAGTAATACAATATTCAGGTAGTATTTAAAAGCAAGGGAAGGATAGATCATGGTAGTGAAACCCCATCCTTCCAAACCTTCTGAAAAAGCACTTAGGTCGATCCCTTTCACCCCAAAAAAGGAGATCGTCAGCCATCCCAACAGTAAGCCAACCGGAGAACCTACCATTGTCAGGAATACGGTTTCGAGCATTACCATGCTAAATGTTCGGGTTTTGTTCATCCCAATTGCGCGCAGCATTCCCAGTTCACGGGTTCGTTCCATTACCGCCATCAGCATAGTGTTTATGATGCTGAAGATCAGCCCAATAATAATGATGATCATGACCATGTACATCGAAAGGTCCTGCATGTCAAATACGTAGCGAAGGTCGGGGGCGATCTCTCTCCAGCTTTTTACCTCGAGATCAGGGTAATCTTTCTGCAGTTGTTCAGCCAGGGCACCCGCCGTCGTTAGGTTATCGGTGTCGATCCTGATGTTATGTGTTAAATCATCTTTGCCAAGTAACCGGTTCAGGTCACTTTTTTTAACGACTACATAATTTTCATCAAACCGGCTATCAAAGCTGTCATATATGCCGGATACCCTAAAAGTCCCGGCCGTGATATCGCCGCTCACATCCTGGAAACTCAAAACCATACGGGATTTCAATTCAAGTCCAAGCCTTTCTGCCAGCTCATCCCCGATCAGAATGCGGTTACTGCTTTCGTTATCAGGAAAACTTCCTTCATGCAAATAACTTTCAATTGAACGTACCGAAATAGAGGTATCAGTTTCAAGATCCATTCCCCAGATAGTCACCCCATAACTATTGCGTGCACTTTGAGCCAGACCGGTTGCCACGCTCTTGGCTGAAACATCCCTGATACTGGAGTTTTCACTCAACGAGCTCATGATGCTCCCCGATTCGGGAATGAAGTAATTTGGGTTATAAAGATCTTCGAACTCAGGATGCATGATCTGAACGTGCCCTACCGTCAAATTTATCTGTCCTTTGAGGTAATCATCCATCATTCCGTTGAAAAAACCTGCTGCAAAAATGCCGGCCCAGGTACCAAGCAATACGGTTATGATCACAACCCCGCTTCTTGTCGGGTTTCTCCAGACATTCTTCCAGCCAAGTTTCAGAATATACTTCAGCATATCAGGACCTCATCGCTTTTACAGGGTTCAAACGACTGGCTTTTAGTATCGGGTAGAGGCAAAAGATGAGCGTTATTACAAAAATGATAATAGCCTGAGAATAAAACAGTGATGGCTCCAAAGAGAATTTCAGAACCGGTTCCATGCCAAATGTTTCTATGACCTCTGCCATATCACTGCTGCCTGATAATCTGATAGGGTTCACGTTGAAATAGTAGGAAATGGGAAAGGAGACTACGATCCCTATCATCGACCCTACCATAGCCACCAGAAAGACCTCAAATGCCAAAATTATGGCTATGGCAATTCTTGGTGTACCCACTGAGATCATGACACCAAATTCGTACATCCGCTCGGTGATCATCATCAAAACCGTACCCAGTATTCCGAACCCGACAACAACATATAATATCATTATGACGATAAACCCACTGCCACGATCAGATTCAATGGCCTGCACCAATTCCGGCATGAGCTCTTTCCAGTCCATGACCTCATACTGCTCTTTAGACAGTTTGCCGGATAGTGTCTTTGCAACTTCCCCGGCATCATCAGAGTCTTCCAGCATTAGAGAGATGGATGTTAGTCTATCCGGTGCCGCCAAAAAGTATTGGGCAGTTTCAAGCGGCATCATCACCAGGCTGCTGTTGAGTTCCGGATTAGGGAACCGTACCGAACCCTTGATCTCATATAAACCGGCAGCACTTTGTCCCCTGAAACCTTGCCCTATCATGACCAGGCTGTCGCCTACCTGAAGTTCCAAACGCTGTATTAGGTCGATTCCAAGTAAAACCGACTGTTCGTTGATCGACTCAAAGTAAGAACCGGTAACCAGTCTGCTTTCAGGGTCACTTAAAGCCTTTTCTAATCCAGGGTCTACACCCATTACCATAGCGGCCCTGCTTTGATTCTCTCCGGCTACCAAAGCATAGGCTTCCAGCCTCGGGACAGCATCCGTTATTCCGGGTGTCCGGTCAATTATTTGGAATAAAGAATCTGATGAGACAAGTGTGTTTTCAAGTGTTTTATCATCCCAATATCCATCGTGATGAATTTGAGCATACCCGGTAAAGATACCTACCGTGTTCTCTATCATTTGCTCATAAGAACCCTCATTCATGGTCCGGGTGACAGAGGATAGCATAACCGCAATTATCACAGACAGCATTGTGATAAAAGTGCGCCTTTTATTACGCCATAGATTTCGCCAAGCTAATTTTAGGTAAAGCAATTTTTTCAGTTAGCAGTTAACAGTAAATAGTAAACAATTTTCTATTTATTGTTGATACGGGTTGTTTTTAAAATAGAAAATAAAATTTTACACAATTCATCGGCATCATCATGCATACTTCGGAAAACCTTTGAATTGATAAAGCCTGTATCCGAAAGAAGCTTAAGCCAATATTTTGTTTCAAGCGCTTCCTTGTACGCAATTGAGATCTTAAGTGAAAAATCTGATCTAGAAATGGCTCCATTGGCTTCAGCAACATTGGCCCCAATACTCGTTCCACTTCTCAGTAATTGCTTAGAGATGATAAATTCTCGTTTCTCTCTACTCAAAAATTGATACCCCTTTACCACGCGTATGGCAAAAGCATACGACTTATCATAAAGATTATTCTTTTCCATATGTTATCTGTGATATTTCAGTTCTATAGTAAGAGCACCTAATTCTCTATTCCTTACAGAATTCGTTGTAAGATCAACTATACAAGCTGACTGTTCACTGTTAACTGCTTAATGATCACTGATCAGTCAAGTCGTCTCATGTTTTGAATACTAAAAAAGCTTTCGGGGATACCTTCATTGAATTCCATGGATCTGTACTCTAATACCGTTTTATGGCCTTCTTTATCCATTGGGATCATCTCCATTTTTGAGGGGATCATTCTTCCATCGAATTCTTTCACTTCCATCCCATTCATTACATTGATCAGCTCCCCAAATTCATCATAGAATTCCGCTTTAAGTTCTAAATATTCTTCTTTGGATATCCATACATCTACTCTTGTCCATACAACCGGAGCGTCCGGTTTAGGCTTCATCTCGATCTTGTAGCACACATAACCCTCAATGGTCTCTTCTCCAACCAGTTCATGATCATAATCCGTAACAGCAGAAGATTCCCGCACCAGGTCATCGTTGGTAAAATCAGATCCCATCCACGACTGCATCATCATTGATGGGGGCATTTTTATAGTCCTGCCAACACTCGGTACCCAGTTCCAGATCTCATTTCCCCGTTTTAGAAAAGCAGTGCCCCGGTCGCGTGCAGGTGCGGTGATCAATATCATTGAGTATTCCGTGCCACGACTCCAGCTTTTCATTGACACTTCCCGGCTCCAATCCGGGCGTACGATAGTCATCGTGACTTCGGCCTTGAGCGACTCACCCCTCATTTTTTCGTCCATTCTTTGAACTATCTCAGTCGCATTTTGTGCCCGAACTGCTCCTGCAAGGAATACCAGAATGGATGTAGCAATAAATATCTTAGATCGAAACTGCATGCTTTTAACCTCCTCAGGTAGTTAACCAAAAGTAAAGTTAAAAGAAAATAGTCGGGGTGAATGAATTTAAGGTGAAGAAATATATCTCTTTATTTCTGAATTGCTTTGGCTTTTTCAGGAGAGTAAACCAGATCCAGAAAATTTTGGAGGATCATAGACCCAACGCTGCCTGATTTCTCGGGATGAAACTGAACACCAATGAAATTATCTTTAGCGACTATAGCGGAAAAATCATTGATATAATTACAGGTGGCAAGCGTGTGATCACTGACAGGGGCATAATAGCTATGCACAAAATAGAGGTAATTTTTCTCGATCAGATTCTTTAAGATAGGATGACCATTAGTGCTTTTGAGTTTATTCCATCCCATGTGAGGCACCTTTGCTTTCGTATCGTCAAATTTCTTCAGAGACCCCGGAATGATCCCAAGACCCGCTGTATCCCCTTCTGAAGAGTTTTCATATAAGAGCTGCATTCCCACACAGATACCCAGGACCGGTTTATTAGTTTGCTTAAGCCAGTCGTCAACTCCCTTCTCCTGAAGTGATTCCATGGCTGCTCCTGCATGGCCTACGCCCGGAAATATTACTGCCCTTGCACTTTCGAGTTCTTCTGGAGTCTCAGCAAAAAAATATCTGGCTTCCAGACGTTCCAGGGCATTTGCCACAGAGGCTGTATTTCCGGCTTTATACTTGATGATAGCGATCATATGTAATCTACAACGTCCCTTTTGAACTTGGGACTAGATTTTTTATGCGCCCGTTCTGTTCTATAGCCATCTTCAAAGACCGGGCGAGACCTTTAAAGCAGGCTTCAATTTTGTGGTGATCATTTTTACCTGAAAAGCTAACATGTAAAGTTGCTTTCAAGTTCATTGCCAGGCTATAAAAAAAATGTTCTGCCATCTCGGTGGGAAAGTCTCCAACATATTCTCTCTTGAAGTCACCTTCAAACACCAAGAATGGTCTGCCTGACAGATCGATTGCCACTGTAGCTTGCGTTTCGTCCATTGGTAACACGAATCCATAGCGCTCAATTCCCATTTTATTACCGAGCGCTTTTGTGATCACCTCTCCAAGGGCAATGGCTACATCTTCTATTGTGTGATGTTCATCTACCTCAAGGTCGCCCTTACATTCCAGTTTCATATCAATTAACCCGTGCCGGGCTATCTGATCCAGCATATGGTCAAAGAACTTCAGACCGGTTGAAATATCGGCTTTACCGGTACCATCCAGATTGACTTCAATGGAGATGTCAGTTTCGTTGGTTTTCCGTTGTATTGATCCTTTACGGGCATCTGAAGTAAGGTATTTTACCAGATCTTTCCATTCAGGGGATGTGATCAGTTTTTTTTCTCCATCTCTCACGACCAGCTTTTCATCTTCCTCATCGATCAAAAGATCTGCTTCTCCTTCCCCAAAATTTGCAACATCTTCCTGCTCAAGCACGGCCTTTTGTTCATTTGTAATAGATCCTTTGGCAATACAAAGATCACTTCCTCCTTCCTCAATTCTTTTAAGTGAAGTGATCGTGTTTTTCCGAAACAAATACTTGCCGGAAGGATCATTAATTGCCTTTTTGGTGATAGATATTAGCATGGTTCACGAATTTAATTGAAACGAAACTTCAGTGAGTATTTCCACAAGAAAGCAGTGAATGGATATCAAATGATATAAACAATTCGCCAGTCGAACTTTGAATAGCCGGACGAAGATTCATTTTGTAATTCAAAATTCCTTGTTCATTATTCAATGTTTTCAAGCGCTGCAAAGAACCGGTCATTTTCAGCGGACGTTCCAATGGTTAGTCTCAGACAGTCTTCACAGTGAGGCTCATTACCGCGATAACGAACGATCACACCCTTATCTGCCAGTTTTTTATATACTTCCAGTGCATTATCTATTCTGAACAGCACAAAATTTGCGTCAGTCGGGTATATTCTTTTAACCTGTGGAAAAGTAACCAGTTTTGCGATCACGCGTTCCCTTTCTTCCAGTACAGCTTCAATATTTTTTTTAACATGATCGAGATTTGAGAAAGCCTGAGTCGCTTTTTGAGCCGTCAGCTTATTAACATTGTATGGAGCCTTCACCTTCAGCATATAGGATATGATCTCCGCATCAGCCAGGGCTATACCCAATCGTATACCGGCCAGTCCAAAAGATTTGGACATGGTCTGAAGTACCACCAGGTTATTGAAGTCGGTCAGGTTACCGGCTAAACTAGCCTGGCTGCTGAAATCAATGTATGCCTCATCGATCACTACAATACCATCAAATTCATTCATCACCCGCATGATATCATCAATATCCAGGCTGTTAGCCGTGGGGTTGTTAGGTGAACAGATAAAAATCATTTTGGTTTCAGGACGAACCGCCTCAAGGATCTTGTCTGGCTGCAACTGAAAATTTTCAGTCAACAGAACCTCATCTACAGCTACATCGTTGATCGCAGCAGATACTTTATACATTCCGTAAGTGGGGGGATTAGTGATAACCCTGTCTTTACCGGGGGTACAATATATCCTGAATAGAAGATCAATAGCCTCATCGCTGCCTACACCCACAAATACATTCTCTGTATCAACCCCTCTGAATGTAGCTATCTTTTCTCTTAACTCGTTTTGATAGGGCATCGGATAACGATTCAATTCCATGTCATCCGCAAATGGAGCCCCAAAGCTATTTTCATTTGCATCCAGTAAGATCCCGGAATCAAAATCATCCCGTGCACTACGATATGGTCTTAGGTTCTTGATATTATCCCTCACCAGAGTATTGATATCTATTTTTTTCATTTACAGTGATTTATAGTGAAATGCGTCGTTTTGGTTAGAGTTGGAGACTTATCTGAGCATGCCAAAATAGAATTACGAAATTCAATATTCATTATTCAATATTCTTTAAGCGAATGCTGACAGCATTTTTGTGAGCCTGAAGTTCTTCTAATTCAGCCAGTTTTTCCACTGCAGGACCAACATTTTTTAAACCCTCTTTTGTGAGTGACTGCAAGGTCACTGATTTTTGAAAGGCTGCTAAATTCACCCCGCTATACATGCGTGCATAACCGTAAGTAGGCAGGGTGTGATTGGTTCCCGAAGCATAGTCACCCACACTTTCCGGAGTCAATTGACCAAGAAATACGGACCCTGCATTCAGGATCTCATCAACATATAATTCAGCATCATTCACATTCACTATCAAATGCTCGGGAGCATACTGATTTGAGAAATGGAATGCTTCTTCAAGTGCATTGGTCACAAGCGTAAAACTATTTTTTAGCGCCCCGGACGCCATTTCTTTGCGGGGCAGTTCATTAAGCTGAAGCTCAAGTTCCTGCTCCAGTTTATTCAGGTCAAATTCTATAGTGGCTACCAAAACAACCTGACTGTCACTCCCATGTTCCGCTTGTGACAAAAGGTCTGCTGCTACAAATGCAGGATTCGCCTGTTCATCAGCAATTACCAATACTTCAGATGGGCCGGCGGGCATGTCGATGCTGATCTGAGCCTCTGAATTCTGGAGGATCATCTTAGCAGCTGTCACATATTGATTGCCCGGACCAAATATCTTATCCACTTTCGGCACCGACTCTGTTCCAATTGCCAAAGCAGCCACAGCCTGTGCCCCACCGGCCAGCAGAACCTTATCGATCCCGGCCTTTTGTGCAATATAAATGATCTCAGGGGCTACGGTTCCATCCTTACGAGGTGGTGTTGCCAAAACTTTGGTTGAACAACCTGCTATCATAGCCGGAATGGCAAGCATCATAGCTGTAGATGGAAGTATTGCTGTGCCACCCGGCACGTACAGTCCGACTCGTTGGATCGGTCGACTTATCTTCGAGCACTTCACCCCGGGCATGGTTTCCAGGTGAAGATCAGGCACCTGTTGAGCTTTATGAAATTGTGAGATATTGTTGAACGCAACATCTATGGCATCCTTAACCGATGCTTCGATCTCGACCTCAATCTCACCTGGGTCCATCGTGACCTCACTCAGTTTCACCCCATCAAATTGCTCAGTATATCGGGTTACCGCAGCATCGCCCTCATTCTCAACAGCATCGATAATAGGCTGAACCGTTTGAAAGATCGCGCTGAAATCGATCTTCGGTCGCTTCAATAGCCCACTGATCTCTTCCTGTGATAATTCAGAATAGTTGTATGTTTTCATTTCTTTGCCTTATAGTTTATAGCAGGACTCAGTTTGGCATTCCGCAGCGAAGCGACGGAACGAGTTTCGAATACTTCGATATTCAATATTCCTTGTTCATTGTTCAATGTTCTATAGGATCATACTTTCGATCGGCAACATTACAATATCTGATGCGCCGGCTTCTTTAAGTTCTTCCATCACGGTCCAGAATTTATCCAGCGGGATCACCGTATGAATTGCCACCATATTCTCTTCAGCCAGCGGCATCACAGTCGGACTTTTCATTGAAGGAATGATATCCTTGATCTTCTCTACGGCGGAGGTAGGCGCATTCATCATGATATAACGGCTCTTCGCGGCCTGTTGATATCCATCCATTCTCACCAAAAAGCGTTCTATCAGTTCTTTTTTGCCCGGCGAAAGTTCTTTATTGGTTCTGATCAACTGTGTTTGTGACTCAAGAATAGTATCAAGTTCTACCAGGCCATTTGCTCGAAGTGTTCCTCCTGACGATACAAGATCTACGATAGCGTCGGCAACTTCCAGTTGTGGAGCGATCTCTACGGCACCGGATATCTCAATGACCTTGATCTCTACCCCTCTTTCATTAAAAAACCTTCGCGTTAGATTAGGGTAGCTTGTAGCCACCTTCTTTCCGGCGAAATCTTCCGGTTTTTTGATGTCCCCGTTTTTAGGAGCTGCCAGTGATAAACGACATTTTCCATATCCAAGATCCCGTATAGGAGTCACATCCGCGCCGGTTTCCTGAGTTTCGTTAGCCCCCACAAATCCTAGATCGCAAACACCATCTTGTACATATTCCGGAATATCATCATCGCGAAGCAGTAATAATTCTACGTCAAAATTCCGTGTTTTAACAATGAGATTACGCTTATAGTTATCAAATTCAATTCCAATGCCTTCAAGCAGTGCAATGGTTTTGTCAGTCAAACGACCACTTTTTTGAATAGCAATACGCAGTGAAGTTGAAGAGTCCTTCGTTCGGTTCATAATATCAGTAAATAATTGGTTGGTTTATAAATTGGAAAAAGGTAGAAGTAGGTATGAAAAAACGTGCAGATCTAGTGCACATGAATATGATGATGTCCCTGATGGGCATGATGGACATCATGATGAAATTGATGAGAGATCGATGTATATGTGTTTTCTTTTTTCACGACTCAAAAATAGGGATAGTTTGATTTAGGTACAATTCGTTATCAAACATTTAACGATTCTTTCAATAAATAACGTTTCAATCAGCTCTAAACTATTTGGGCTCACTGTATGTTTGGGTGAAACATATTAATTACAGTTCTTAACCAATGAAGATCTTTTTTATATTTTTGATAACTGGATACTTTATGACAGTCGATCTATCAGCCCAGATGGAAGATAGTTTCGACCTTGATGAACATCGCTGGAACAACCGGGTACTGCTCGTTTTCTCTCCCAACAACACCTATACGGATCTGACGCGAACCATGGAAATGGTTCAAAATAATCGAGGTGGTATTTCTGAAAGAGATCTCAAGGTCTTTCAGGTTTTGGGAAATATTGGAAACTCATCCGGTGATAACGTTTTACAAAGCGATGATGCCCAAGATCTGCGAGAACGATTTAAGGTATCCCCAAACGAATATATGTCCATTTTGATCGGAAAAGATGGAACTGAGAAAATGCGTACCGGGGAAGTCGTTACAGCAAAGAGACTGTTTGAGATCATAGATGCCATGCCGATGCGCAAGCTCGAAATGAAAGACAATGGTTAAGGCCAAGCTATTTTCTTATCTTCGGCGCAACAAAATTTATAATTAAACAATTACTTATTAGCAGATGAAAATTGATGTAAACTGGCTGGGTAAAGACTTCCATTTTGAAGCTGAAAATGACACCAAAGGCAAGATCCGTATTGACGGAAATAATGAAATAGGCGGATTGGAAGGTGGACTTGCCCCCATGCAATTGTTACTGGCCGGAGTGGGAGGTTGCAGTGCAATAGATGTTCTGCACATACTGGAGAAACAACAGCAAAAAGTTGATTCCCTTAAAGTGGAAGTGGATGGTGACCGTCAAGAGGTTGAAGGTGCCTCTCATACCGAATATCGATCCATTCACCTGCATTTCATTCTATCAGGTGAGTTAGATCCAAAAAAAGTTGAACGGGCACTTAAGCTCTCCATTACAAAATACTGCTCTGCTTCCAAAGCCCTTGAAAAAGGGTCTGAGATCACATACGACTATGAAATAGTCTAACGAAAACCCCTCAAAATTGCTTCTGAAGCACATTTTCGGTATTTTATGATGTTTAAAATTTAATAAATCAATTACTTATCTATGGCTAAATGTGAGTTATACCAAGACGTTAAAGGCGAATGGAGATGGAGACGCGTTTCCAAGAATGGTGATATTGAGGCCTTTTCCAGTCAGGGTTTTGAAAAGGAAGAAGATGCACGAAAAGACGGCAAAGAATGTAAAGAGTGCACCAGTTATCTGCGAAAGTTTTAACTGAGTCTGACCATTTTATTTTTAGAGCCTCTCCAGTTGGAGGGGCTTTTTTTGTTTAAAGCAAAAAACCTGACTCACATCCCTCTGATTGAGAGCTGAAGGGCTCAACCGGTCTCCCTTCTAAGGGAGAATTCACCTAAAAAATTATGTATACCATTTTTTTAAACCCATAAACCTAAACTAACCTCCGAAACTAGCTAAAGATAATTCCCTCTTTGAAGAGGGACAGGAAATGATCGCCCGATCATTTACAGGGGGATGTAAAGTGTTTTCCAGGGGCTATTCATTCTTAAAACGCCGAACAAAATCTTCCAGATACCGCAAAACATCAGGTAGTTTATTTTTCACATCCGCATCATCTATCCTTACAAATGTGACACCCAATTTCTCTATTCTTTTTTGACGATTCGTATCCTTTTTAAATTTTTCAGGATGATCATGACTTACCCCATCAATTTCAATCGCCAACATTATCTCGTGGCAGTAGAAATCCATTATGTAATTCAGGATCGGTACCTGTCTGTGGAATTCTTCACCTAGTGCCTTACCCTTTATTTGTTCCCACAATAAAACCTCACTTAATGTGCTGTTTTTCCTTAGTTCCCGTGCTAAATATTTCAAATTCCGATCATACGGAAGGCTCTTATTCGGCATGGCATACCCCTCTCATCTTTGTTCAAATTAACTCACATCCCTCTGATTGAGAGCTGAAGCTCTCAACCGGTCTTCCTTCTAAGGGAGAATTCTCTTTATTGACCTTAAATACTTTAATCCTGCTACAAATTTCTAACACTCTCCCTAAAACCTAAAAGGAGAATTCCCTCTTCGAATAGGGACAGGAAATGAACTTATTCATTTACAGGGGGATGTAAGTGGTCTACAAAAGATCACATACTCTTATCAAACTCCAGTATCACATTCAATATCATTTGAACGGAACGCTTATAGAAATCCTGTGGGATCGTTCCAAAATCATCGGTGTGCTGATGGTAATGTTCGTGATCTGAAACTCCAAAATAGATAAACGGTACTCCCTGTTGATGAAACGGGCCATGGTCTGAGGCATAGGTCCAGTCATCAAGCTCACCATTCGGATCGTCATGGCCATAAAGCACATTGACTCCGGCCTTATCTGTACTGTCTATAACAGACTTCAACTCCGGGTAATGATACGTACCCACTGCATAGATCGTATTTTCGTCATTCTGAGCGATCATATCCAGGTTAATATTCATTTTTACCATATCCAGAAATACGGAATCCTGAACCATTGCTCTTGCTCCCTGCAATCCCATTTCCTCTGCATCAAAAGCTGCAAATACCAGTGTGTGATTGGGTTTTACATCATCAAAATAATCGATGTAGGCAAGTAATGCCGCTGTTCCTGAAGCATCATCATCGGCTCCATTGAAGATCAGCGAATCTCTCATTCCCAGATGATCATAATGGGCCGTGATCACGATCACCGAATCCGATTTGCCACTCACCTGCCCTATGACATTCACACCGGTCATTTCTTCCCCCTCCCGGTTACTGAAAGTGAATTCATGCGTATATGCCCCTTGGAATGGTTCGGCTCCTTCCTCTTCAAATCTTTGCAGAAGATAATCGCGGGCAATTTGATTGCCTTCTGTACCTGTACGGCGGCCCTCTGTAGAGTCAGACGAGATGATGCGAAGATCTTCGATCAGCTGCTCCGTATCAAGTGATGGTTCTTGATTTGCTGCCTCCTGATCTGCAGAACAGGAAACAAAAAGAAGCACAAAAATTGAAAGCAGTAAATGATGTTTTAGGAATTTCATTTAGTAAATGATTTTATTTAAAAGGTAGACAGTTCTTATTTATTTAAAAATATTCTTGGGAAGATGCATGGAAACCAGCATATGAGGAACATCCACGACTTCAGCGATCTTAAGATCACCCGCCAGTGAAAGGAGTGCATAGGCATCATTTCTGCTCATTCCTTTTTCTTCCTCCAGGTAATCGATCATAAATCGTGTGGCTTTCTTTGCTGCTTCATCGGTCGTTTCAGCAAAGGCAGTGACTGCATAGTATTCATCCGTTTCATACTGAGGCTCCATGATCTTTCTGCCTCCTTTGATCACTTCAACCTCATAAATAATATTCATGGGTGCTTCAATAGCGGTACCGCAAACTTCCCCGTGACCCTGAGCTGCATGCGTATCACCAATGGAAAACAGTGCTCCTTCCACAAATACCGGAAAATAAATGGTCGATCCTTCTGTCATATTGGGATCATCCATATTTCCGCCATTGGCCCGCGGTGGAATAGTGGACAGCATTTCATCTGTATCAGGCGCTACTCCCATCACACCGGGAAATGGCTTCAATGGGATCTCAATATTTTCAGAGAATTTAGCCGTCTTCCGGTCTTTACCCAACTCAAAAGTTTTCAGGTAGGGTTCATCAAACTCATCAGCCAAAAATCCAAATCCCGGGATAATGGCCGTCCAGCCCCAATCCCCCATTTCAACTTTGTGCAGCGTCACTTTTAATACATCTCCGGGCTCTGCACCTTCAACGTAAACAGGACCTGTAAGTGGGTGGATCGGATCGAAACTCAAATTACCAAGATCTTCAACCGTAGAGTTTACCGTAAGCTGTTTGGCTGAGGCCTCCTGAGTCGCCACCTTGACCACGGATCCTGAGGGAACCGTCAGAACAGGTTCAATTGCCCGACTCCAACGGGCATGAGTTTGAGCATCCGTCAACTCATAATCATATTCGATCTCTTCTGTAAGAGGTTTCTCTGTCTCTGTAATACAACCGGATAATATTATCCCGAAAAAAATCATCATCAAAATTATCGACCGAATCATAGTATCTCCATTTTATATTTATTAGTTAATACACTGCTAACTCTTACCACTCACATCCCTCTGCTTTCAAGCTGAAGCTCTCAAGCGGTCTCCCTTCTAAGGGAGAATTCTCTTAATATAAAACTGAAAGGCTTAAATTACCTTCTATATCTCCCTAAGAAAAAATTCCCTCTTTGAAGAGGGATCGTAAATGATCCCCGGATCATTTACAGGGGGATGTGAGTCAGTCTACAAAGTTCTTCCTGCCTTTATTCGGCTAATAAAATTATCCAGGAAAAGAATAACATTCGGTAAGTTTTTCCGGATAATCATGACTAATCCCATCTACCTCTATCACCACCATGATCTCGTGACAATAAAAATCTACTATGTAGTTTAATATTGGTATTTGTCTGCGAAACTCAACACCCAATGATTTACCTTTTATTTGTTCCCAAAGAAGCACTTCACTCAGCGTACTGTTTTTTAGTAATTCCCGTGCTAAATATTTCAGTTTCCGATCATATGGAAGGATATTATTCGGCATTGTGTACCCCCAATGTTTTTTCCTGGTCTAATTAACCCACTAACATCCCTCGGTTAAATCAGTGAACTGATTTTAGCCTCTCCCTTCAAAGGGAGAATTCGTTTTAATCAGTTCATAAGTTTGCTTAAACATCAAAATTCTAAACACGTTTATAAAATCTTTAAGGAGAAAATCCCTCTTCGAAGAGGGTTATTAAGTGATCGCTAGAGCATTTTCAGGGGGATGTTACTCATGTGCAAATGTGGGGAGATAGATCCAGTTTTACAAGTAAACAGATATAAAAAAAACTCCTGCTCTCTTTCGAGAACAGGAGTTCAAATAATTATCTATATCTCTGAGATCAGTTTAAACGATCCTTTCGATAAGGTCAGCGGTGCGAGCAGAATAACCCGCTTCGTTGTCATACCAACCGATCACTTTCACCAGATTACCATCCACTTTGGTACTCAAAGCGTCAAAGATATTTGAATGCGGATTTCCAATGATATCACTGGATACCAGTTCCACTTCAGAGTATTCAAGAATACCTTTCATGGGTCCTTCGGCAGCTGCTTTGAATGCTGCATTCACTTCTTCTTCTGTCGTCTCTTTTTCAAGAACCACAGTAAAGTCTGTAAGTGAACCGGTCACCGTAGGAACTCGAACAGCTCCACCGTCCAGTTTACCGTCAAGGTGAGGAAGTACAAGTCCTACAGCCTTGGCAGCACCTGTAGTGGTAGGTACGATATTCACAGCTGCAGCACGTGCTCTACGAAGATCCTTATGAGGACCATCAACTAATGCCTGATCACCCGTGTAAGAGTGGATCGTGGTCATGAACCCTTTTACCAGTCCAAAGCTGTCATCAAGTACCTTAGCCATTGGAGCCAGGCAGTTGGTTGTACAGCTGGCATTAGAGTAGATCTCAACATCTTTGTCGATCTTCTCATCATTCACTCCCAAGACTACAGTTTGAACTCCTTCTCCTGAGGCAGGTGCTGAGATGATCACTTTCTTTGCACCGGCTTCCAGATGTTTTCCGGCACTTTTAGCATCGCGGAAAAACCCAGTGGATTCAACCACCACTTCTGCACCAAGTTCTCCCCAGTTCAGGTTTGCCGGGTCTCTTTCAGCTGAAACCTTGAAACTATCTCCATCAATAGTCAGGGTATCACCGTCCACAGAAACATCTCCCGGATACATTCCTTGAGCCGAGTCATATTTGAACAGGTGAGCCAGTGTTTTGGTATCTGTCAGGTCATTTACACCAACAATTTCAATATTGTCTTTATGATTTGCGAGGATCGAGCGGGTAACCATTCTTCCGATACGTCCAAACCCGTTAATTCCTACTTTAATTTTTGACATTTCTAATCCTTTTTGTGATTGAATATTAATGCTCTTTATTCATTAAACAACAATGTAAAAAGCACTTATAAAGTTCTTATGAATCTCCCCAAATCTACCATTATAACGCTCGATTTTCAATGTTTTACCTGATACTGCCACAGTTTAAATATGCCCTTTGAAATGGGAGCGCTTTTCTGCGTATCTTACAGCTAATAATTATAAAACAAGATAAAATTATACAGCTATGCCTGACCAAACATTGGAGAAATACAGAAACGAAACCTACCTGGATTTTTCAGATCCGACACATGACAAAGCCCAAAAAGACGCACTCAAAGAAGTTCGTTCTAATTTTGGAAAAGAATACGATCTGTACATCAACGGTAAATTCGTGAAGGGAGATGCCGGTACTTTCGACAGTAAGAACCCCGGGAACCTTTCCGAGACCATCGGTACCTTTCAGATGGCCAGTAAGGAACAAGCCTTTGATGCCCTTGACAAAGCATGGGATGCCTTTGAGAGCTGGCAATATGTTTCTGCCAAAAAACGTGCCGACTACCTGTTCAAAGCAGCTGATGTAGTGCGCCGGCGGCGTCTTGAGATCAACGCATGGATGATCAGTGAAGCCGGAAAGAGTTTCCTGGAAGCTGATGCTGATACATGCGAAGCCATCGACTTCATTGAATATTACGCCCATGAAGCCCTCCGTATTGACGATGGCATGGATGTACTTGAAGAAACCTGGGGTGATCATAACCGCACTATCTACATGCCAATTGGTGCCGGCGTATCCATCTCGCCATGGAACTTCCCATTTGCGATATTTGTGGGCATGTCCATTGCCCCTATCGCCGTGGGTAATACCGTGGTTGCCAAACCTGCCCCTGATACTCCAAAAATGGGACAACTTTTTGCTGAGATCCTTGACGAAGTGGGACTACCGGCCGGAGTATTCAATTATGTAACCGGTGGAGATATCGAAGTAGGTGAGAATCTCGCCAAGCATCCAAACACCCGTTTCATCACCTTTACCGGTTCCAAAGGAGTTGGGCTTCATCTCAACAAGATCGCAGCTGAAGTTGCTGAAGGACAAAAATTCCTGAAGCGCATGGTTTGTGAACTGGGTGGTAAAAATGCAACGGTTGTTGATAAAGACGCTGACATTGAGTTGGCTGCAAATGAGATCATCAAAGGAGCATTTGGGTTCCAGGGACAAAAATGTTCTGCCAGTTCACGGGTGGTTGCTCACGAAGCGATCTATGATGAACTGCTGGAGAAAGTGACTGAGAAAGCCAAGGCCCTGAGTGTTGGTAATCCTAAAGAAAATCATATTTCCGGACCGGTTATCAATCAAAAAGCCGTGGATAAGATCATGAGCTATATTGAGATCGGAAAAGAAGAAGGCCGCCTGATGGCCGGTGGTAAGATGGCCGAAACGGATGAGGAAGGCTACTACATCGAACCGACTGTTTTTGCAGATATTGATGAGAACGCCCGTATTGCACAGGAAGAGATCTTTGGGCCTGTTACGGCATTCATCAAAGCTAAAGACACGGATGATGCACTGCGCATTGCCAATGGTGTGGATTACGCCCTGACCGGTGCTTATTTCTCAAACGACCCTAAGAAATTGGATCGTGCGCTGAGAGAGTTCAGAGTCGGTAATCTATACATCAACAGAAAATGTACCGGAGCTCTTGTTGGAGCCCAGCCATTCGGCGGTTTCAAATTGAGTGGAACCGATGCCAAAGCCGGTGGACGTGATTACCTCAAGTATTTCCTTGAGCCGAAATCAACCACCCTCCGTCCTAAGGATGGCGTGGATTATGACCTTCAAAAATTCGAATTCTCCAATAAGTAAATAAGAGATTCGGTTTTTAAAATTATCAAAGCCCTGTATGCGAAAGCATGCAGGGCTTTTTTTGTATAAAAATATCAGAAAAAATAGCCCCGTCCTTTAGGGCGGGGTAATTAGAATATGAATTTTAAACCCGTGTCTCATATTATGACAAGCCTATTCATTTTTTCAGGGTTGTGCAAATAACTCTTTAATAACACCCCTGCCAAAGCTTCGAATAACATTATGAGCCTTAACACCCGTCGGGCGAAGCTTTTATTTGGATTAATTTTCTACCCCGCCCTAAAGGACGGGGCTATTTTTTATCATTAATTTATTCGCAGATCAATCATCCAGGTCAACATCGTCTGGAGCTTCATCATCGTCAACCAGGTCATCGACATCGGGTGTATCATCCAGGTCATCTTCATCCTCATCATCGTCAGTGATAGGCACCACTTCCTTTTTAGGTTTGGTCTCAGGCTTGGCACCGGCCCGCTTAAGGATCAGGGCAATATCCTCCTGTTCATTATCCATCGCTATGATCATGGCCGTGTCACCATTCTTATCACGGAGTTTGACATTCGCTCCCTGTTCGATCAGGTATTTTACCACATCCGTATTTCCTGCTTTGGCAGCCACCATAAGTGCCGTGTGCCCCCAACGCTGCTGAGCATCCACATCAGCTCCGGCATCAACCAAAAGTTTGACCGCATCAAGATCGCCGGACCGGGAAGCTGCTATCAAAGCCAGATCGCCGATCTCCACTCCTTTTTCAATAAAGAGTTTGATGAGTTCAACGTTACTGTTCTCTGCGGCTCGATTCAAGGCGGTGCCCCCCATCTTGGTCGTGATATTCAGATCGGCTCCCTCAGAAACCAGATATTTTACTATATCGGTATGATCTTTTTCAGAAGCAACGATGAGAGCAGACGCCCCGCTTTTATTCGTGTCATTGATATCCGCTTTACCTGAAAGAAGCTTTTTTATCTCTTCAAGATCTCCTGCTTTTGCAGCTTCTATTAATGCTGGTTGCTCCATGGTGCTATATATATTTTTACCGTTATAGTTGGCGTGATGATAAAAAACGGTACGTATATCTCAAACTTATTCTTTAATATTTTTTTAATAGCCGCTCAGATGAATGTGATAAACTGACTAATAACTCTGCATAAGGCTACAAACACCCATCGGTCAAATCAGTAAACTGATTTACCCTCTCCCCTCAAGGGGAGACTTTCCTCATAAATACGGTCCTCGGTCTTCCGTCCCCCGTCAATCATTAACCCAACTAAACACTAAACACTAAAAACTCACCACTAAAAACTACTTAAGCATCCCTTCAGCTAAATGGCCGTGTATAAACTCCTGCCCCGTCATTCTTTTTGTACCAGGTAACTGAACTTCTTTCAGGATCACCGTTCCGGATCCACAGCCAACCAACAGATGTTCTTCATGCTCAGTAAGTTCTCCGGGTTTCAGGTTGATATCCGGTCCAATTTCGGAAGCATACATATTGAATTTATCACCGTTCAGGGAGGCCCATGCGGTTGGAAAGGGACTCAACCCTCTAATCTTATTATGAACTTCAACAGATGGACGATCAAAATCGACATGACAATCATCCTTGAACAGTTTGGGAGCCGGTGAAGCCTTCTCATCATCCTGGGCTTTCAGGTCATATTCACCTGAATCGATCAGGTTGAGGGCTTTTAGAACCAATTCACTTCCCATATCCCGCAGGCGGCTATATAGTTCACCGGTGGTCTCATTCTTGCCGATCTCTGTTCTTTCCTGAAGCAGGATATTACCGGTATCCACCTTTTCATCCAGGAAAAAGATCGTACAACCGGTCTCTTTTTCACCATTCATGATGGCCCAGTGAATAGGCGCCGCCCCCCTGTATTTTGGAAGCAAAGAGGCGTGTAAATTTACAGACCCAATATTAGGGATCTCAAGAACGGATACCGGAAGGATGCGAAAGGCCACAACAACGAACAGATCGGCTTCAAGGGCCCTTAATTTTTCTGCGAATTCCGGAGAACTCAGATCTTCCACTTCTATCACCGGTAACCCAAGTTCAATTGCTTTTGCTTTTACCGGGGTTGGAGAGGTCTTTGAACCACGGCCACGACGCTTATCAACATTACTTGCCACCGCCTTAACCGTATGGTCGTCAGACTGATGGATCTTTTCTAAGCTGGGAATCGCAAACTCCGGCGACCCCATAAAAACGATGTCCATGGAATTAATCTTCCTTTTTCGGAACTACCGGATATTTAACCTTCTTTTTACCTGAATCGATCTCTTCCAGTTCCTTTTTATGCAGACGTTTTTTGAAGGTACTCAGGTAATCGATGAACAAGGTTCCTTCCAAATGATCATATTCATGCTGAATGACCCTGGAAGTCCACCCTCCGGCTTCAAGACGGTGTTTATTGAAATCACGGTCAAAGAACTCGATCACCACTGTTTCCGGGCGGAATACCTTATCATTCACTTCCGGGATACTCAGGCAACCTTCTTCCATCGGTACTTTATTACCGCGTTTTTCAAGGATGAGTGGATTGATGAATACCATAGGACCGTAAGGAACTTCTCCTTCCTCGATCATTGCATCGGTATCCATCACAAATAAGTTGATCGATCGACCGATCTGTGGAGCCGCGAGTCCAACGCCATCAGCATTGTACATGGTCTCCAGCATGTTGTCGATCAGGGTTTGCAGTTCAGGACTATCTTCTTCAATATCCTCTGATTTTTTCAGTAAAACAGGATCATTGTAGGTTACTATAGGTAAAATGGGCATGATTTATTTTAAATTCGAATCTAAGTAATTTTGTAAGATGATGGCCGCGGCAATACGGTCAACGCGTCCCTTCTCCCGCCTCTTTTTTTGGGGGATCCCTGCCTCCAGCATCATATCTTTTGCACGGGATGAGGTATAACGCTCATCGATCTTTATGATATCAATATCCGGGAATTTCTTTTGCAGTTTCCTGATGAACTTTTCAACCATTTGCGTGGCCGGTCCTTCATCTCCGCTCAGAGACAAGGGCCAACCGATCACAAATTTTTCAACCGGAGATCCTTCAACGATCTTCCCGATCTCTGTAAATACATTCTCAGGCGAAAATGTTCCAACCGGACTGGCAATGGTTTGCAGCAGATCCGTTTGGGCGATTCCAACTCGCTTTTTACCAACATCTATACCTATAAGGCGAGTGTAGTCCTGCAAAGAATCAATAATTCCTATTTTTTATCTTTTACATCTTCAAGAGGCTGACGCAAGAATTTCTTCATCAGTTTACTTGGCTTGAAGTGTGTTTTACGGTGAGCCGGTACATAGATCACCTCATTGGTCTTAGGATTACGTGCTTTTGGTTTAGCCTTGGTCTCTTTCACTTCAAAAACACCAAAATCACGAATCTCAATACGGCATTCCGTATCAGCCGACATCATGATCTCTCTTAAAGCTACAATTACAGCATCTACCCATGGCTCTGCCTGAATCATGGGTTCATCCATGGATTCTGCCACCCGACGCACTACATCTCGTTTCGTGTATGTCATCATAGTATTATTATTTAGTTATTTGCTAACCTTTATGTTCGCATTGTTTTAGTGTCCTTCCTTCTATTCGCATCTGCACTTTTGTTAGTACTTTTTAGCTAAAACGAATAAATATTATTCATTGTAAAGATAAGTTGAATAAAAATCTACCTTAACTGTACTAATAACTATAAACTTAGGTTAACAGTGTTATGTAGTATTGACCGAAGACCGGGGACGGGGGATGAATAGCGAATATCGAACAAGGAACATTGAATTTCGAAGTACTTCCATATATGATAAGTCATTGCGAGGCCTTCGGCGAAGCAAAGCCCGTGGCAATCTGCCTGATCTATTTGGGATGTCGATTTCGGGAGATCCCGGATCTTCGACTCTGATACTAGCGCAAGCGTCTCGCTTGTGGCGGTAAGTATATTCCGGGGTTATAAGGAATGATCAGCAATCCAAATTCCCATCACCCGGCTCTTTTAGGAATATACCTCGTAACTAATTTAAAGTAAGCCGAATGATGGAGGTGATTTTCAGTGATTGATCGAGGACCGAGGACGGACGACCGACGACCGGTTTTAAAAGGCGAAGTCATTGCGAGGCCTTCGGCGAAGCAAAGGCCGCGGCAATCTGTCTGATCTGCCTGGGAACTCGCTTTAGGGAGGTTTTTTACCAGACCAGATCTTAGATCAGCTTTCCATCACCCGGCTCTTTTGGTAATGAATCCCGAAACCAAATTAACGTGAGCCGAATGATGAAGGTACTTTTCAAAACCCTCATCCATCATTCCGTTCAGCATGCATCTGTTATTGGTTTTACAAAATGAGAACGGGATGATGGATGGTTTGAATTTACCTGTGTGTTCGTATCAGGGAGGTCGCTTCGTTGTTCATTTTTTTAAACCTATGTTATACTAAAGGGCGCCTCGCAATGACCGGTTTTTAATTACTTATGTTTTTTAGTCCTCGTTACGAAGGTCCTCCTTCGTAACGCCATCTCGGAAGCTCCTGCTTCCAGTAAAGGCTTGGTTGCCCTGATCACGAACACACCTAGATCCGCTCCTTCACAAGGAGAGGATTTTATAAGTCACATTAACTTTCATAAGCAGGATAGGACTAAGCAGTGTGATACAACCAAGAGGATTCCTCCTTTGAAGGAGGTGCCGGGCTGACCGAATGGGAAGCCTGGCGGAGGATGTACGGGGGTGGATTTGACCTGGTTGCCTTCATACCCGCACTCACATCCCTCGGTAAGATCAGTAAACTGATCTTAGCCTCTCCCTTCTAAGGGAGATTTTCAGTGATTGATCGAGGACCGAGGACGGGGGATGAATAGCGAATATCGAACAAGGAACATTGAATTTCGAAGTGCTTCCATTTATGATAAGTCATTGCGAGGCCTTCAGCGAAGTAAAGGCCGTGGCAATCTGCCTGATCTGCTTGAGAACTCGCTTTAGGAAGGTTTTTTACCAGATCAGATCTTAGATCAGCTTTCCATCACCCGGCTCTTTTGGAAATGAATCCCGAAACCAAATTAACGTGAGCCGAATGATGGAGGTGCTTTTCAAAACCCTCATCCATCATTCCGTTCAGTATGCAACTGTTTATTGGTTTTACAAAATGAGAACGGGGTGATGGATGGTTTGAATTTATTTTGGAGCTCGCTTTAGGGAGATTGCTTCGTTGTTCAACTTACCAAACCAACATTAGGACTCCGGCCGCCTCGCAATGACCGGCCTTTAATGGTTTTGGATATTTGACAAACACTCACTTCAACATTCAATGTTGAATATTGAATGTTCAATATTCATAACCCTCCGTCCTCCGTCATCGGTCTAAATTTTATTCATACCGCAGAACATTCTTAACGCCCTCGATCTTCTCCAGGCGCTTCATGATGCGTTCCAGGTGATCGATACCATCCACGTACAGCGTGATGATCCCCTCGAACATGCCACTGTCACTGTTTACGTTAATGCTCTTCATATTCGTTTCCAGTGATTTTGACAACACATCCGTGATATCATTGATCATTCCCACGCGATCACCGCCAATGACCTTGATGGCTCCCAGAAACTTGGTATCCAGATTCTTGGCCCAGCTGACGTCCACGATACGTTCTGCTTCGGTCTTCAGCAAATGCTGGGCATTATTACACATGGCCCGGTGGATCTTGATATCCCCCGTCCGACTGATAAACCCGATCACATCATCACCGGGTATTGGATTACAGCAATTGGCATACGAGTATTTGATATTGCTAAGCTCACCATTGATATAAAGTGATTTCCCATCACCATAGGAGCGCGCCTCACTCAGGTATTTATCCTGGATCTCATCTTCCGTAACCTGCTTGCTTTCTGATCCTTCAGCCTCGGAATCATCAAAACGGCCGGTACTCTTATATTTTTTAACAGCTTTATAGAGGGTATTCACTTCAAACACACCGGACCCGATATCAAAGAACAGCTCCTGCGTGGATTCATAATTGAACCGCTTGGCGAACTTGTTAAGCTCCTGTTCCGAGATCTCCACACTGCCCTTTCTGGCCCGCTTATCCCAGATCTCACGGCCTTCCTCAGCCACCTTACGCTGTTTCTGCTTGATGAACTGACGGATCCGTGATTTCGCCTTATGCGTCACCACATCATCGATCCAATCCGGGTTCAAATTGATCTTGTTCCCGGTGATGATCTCAACCTGGTCGCCGTTATGTAATTTCTGTCGCAAAGGCACCATCTTGCCATTTACCTTGGCAGCCATCGCCCGCTCTCCGATCTCACTGTGGATCTCAAAGGCAAAATCTATCGGCGTGGCATTTCTGGGCAGGGTCTTCAGCTCTCCATTGGGAGTGAACACGTAGATCTCATCCTTATACAAATTCAGCTGAAAATCCTTCACAAAATCGGTAGCCGCATCCGGACGGGGGTTATCCAGGATATCCCTAACCCAGCTTACAAACTTATCCAGGGTATCGGAGCCCTGCTGTGCCCCCTCCTTATATTTCCAATGGGCGGCCAGGCCTTTTTCAGCAATATCGTCCATGCGGCGGGTACGGATCTGCACTTCCACCTTGCGCCCTTTATTGGTGATCACCGTAGTATGCAGCGACTGATACCCATTGGCTTTAGGCACCGAAATAAAATCACGGAACCGCTCCGGGATCGGCGTGTACCAATCGGTGATGATGGAATATACCCTCCAGCAATCCTCCTTGGTGTGAGGATCCTCTAAAATGATACGAATGGCAAACAGGTCATAGATCTCTTCGAACGGCTTTTGCTGCCGCTGCATCTTCCGGTAGATGGAAAAGATATGCTTTGGCCGACCCTTGATCTCAAAATTCAGCTTCATCTTACCGAGCTCATTCTTGATCGGTTCCATGAACTCGTTGATGAATTCTTCCCGGTCCTCCTTCTTCTCCCGAAGCTTTCGGGCTACAAATTTATAAGAAGTTGGGTCAATGGCCTTAAAGCAAAGGTCCTCCAGCTCATTCTTGATCCGGAATAAACCGAAGCGATGGGCCAGCGGGGCATAGAGGTCCATGGTCTCTGACGCGATCTTCACCTGTTTCTCCCGCTTCAGGTGCTGAATGGTCCGCATATTATGCAGGCGATCTGCAAATTTGATGAGTACTACCCGAATATCTTCTGCCATGGTCAGCAGCAGCTTCATAAAGGCTTCCGCCTGCTTGCTGTCCCGACTCTTAAAAACGCCGGTGATCTTGGTCACCCCGTCAATAATGACCGCCACCTCTTCCCCAAACCAATAGCGGATATCATCCAGGTTCACATCGGTATCCTCCACCGTATCATGCAGTAAAGAGGCGATCACTGAGACATCATCAATATTGATCTCACTGGCTACGATCTTGGCTACTTCCACCGGGTGGTAATAATAGGGCTCACCGGAAGCGCGGGTCGTTTCTTTATGGGACAAATAACACAGCTTGAATGCTTTGGTGATCGCCTCCTCATCCACATCCTGAATGTGTTCACGACACACTTCGATCAGGTTCTGAAGGTCATCAGCCTGAACTTTATCAAGGGTATACCCCTCAAGGTCGTATTTATCTATGGAGGCTACTCGGCTCATATACTATTTTTTATACCCTTAAAAGTAGGTATTAAGTTGGTTTAAATCATTATGCGAAGTGAACCCAATGAAATAACCATAACATTAATAGTCACAATTTTTACTTTGATAGCCTAATATTCTTATTTAGGTCATGCTGATCAGCCAAACGGCGGAGAAGCACCTTCACAGGTGTTGTTCGTTCCATAGACTTGAAGATCCTTCGGGGGTACCCTCAGGATGACTATCAAATTGTCGTGGTTATATTACATCTCATGGTATTTTATCCCATACAAAAAAAGCGGATATGACATTCACATCCGCTTATTGAACAACAATCTTTCCATTAAAAACTGATTGAGATACCGAAAGAAATGATCCCACTGCTGTCTTTAACATCCTGCAGGTTTGGACTTTCCAGATCATAGGACGTATAGCGATATTCCACAAAGGGTTTGATCTTCGGCACTATGGATACTTTGGCTCCGGCCATCATATTCCAGAACAGGCTGCTTTCATCGGCACTGCTTGGGCTCGCGTTTCCGGGATCATTCTGAACATCAGATATGGCTTGTTCGTAATTATTGGTACCCAGTCCCAATCCAACATATGGTTCCAGCAGTCCTAATGACACGCCTCCAATGGCGGATACACCCAACTCATAATTGGTCAGGTCTTCGGAATAGCTGATCCCATTTTCAGACACACTATTCTCTTCGCTGAAATAACTTCCATGTAAGCGAAGTCCAAGATTCACGATCGGGAGCTGTGACAAAATGCCTTTTTGAATGCGAATACCGAATCCATTTTTAGGGTCTTCTTCACGCAGCTCGTAAGAAGCACCGATCTCGAATTGTGCCAGCGTACTTGCCGAAAATAATGCTGTGATGATAACAATCAGGGGTAATACTTTTTTCATAGGAACTCTCCTTTGATTTATTGGTTGCTTAAAGTTACAAAAGAGTTTTGATAGTGTTTAGTGCTTAGTTTTTAGTTTTGAGTGGGGGTGATATGACCGAGGACCGAGGACGAGGGACCGATAAGTTCTCGTTACGCAGCTCCTGCTGCGTAATGACCTCCCGGAAGCTCCTGCTTCCAGTTCAAGCTTGGTTGCCCTGATCACGACCTCACCTAAATCCTCTCCTTCGCAAGGAGAGGACTTTGTAGATATAATCAAGTATGATAGCATTATAGGACTCAGTAGTATGAAACTACCAAGGAAATTCCTCCTTTGAAGGAGATGCCGGGCTGAGTGAATACGAAGCCTGGCGGAGGATGTACGGGGGTGGATTTAACATAGGTGCCTACATACCCGCACTCACATCCCTCGGTAAAATCAGTAAACTGATTTTAGCCTCTCCCTTCTAAGGGTGATTTTTCGAGGTTGAATGAAGACCGGAGACGGGGAATGAATAGCGAATATCGAACAAGGAACATTGAATTTCGAAGTACTTCCATATATGATAAGTCATTGCGAGGCCTTCGGCGAAGCAAAGGCCGCAGCAATCTGCCTGATCTATTTGGGATGTCGATTTCGGGAGATCCCGGATCTTCGACTCTGATACTAGCGCAAGCGTCTCGCTTGTGGCGGTAAGTATATTCCGGGGTTATAAGGAATGATCGGCAATCCAAATTTCCATCACCCGGCTCTTTTGGAAATGAATCCCGAAACCAAATTAACGTGAGCCTAATGATGGAGGTGCTTTTCAAAACCCTAATCCATCATTCCGTTCAGCCTGCATCTGTTTATTGGTTGTACAAAGTGAGAACGGGGTGATGGATGGTTTGAATTTACCTGGGTTCTCGTTTCAGGGAGATTGCTTCGTTGGTCACTATTCTAAACCTCTGTTATACTACCGGGCGCCTCGCAATGACCGGGTTTTAGGTACCTCCGTATCTTAACAGACCACACTTCAACATTCAATGTTGAGTGTTGAATGTTCAATGTTCAAATCCCGTCTCCGGTCATAAATCAGTTATTCCCGAACAGGTCCCGGGTGTACACTTTATCCTTTACATCCCTGATCTCATCCACCATGCGATTGGCTACAATGACTTCTGATATGTTCTTGAATTCATCAAGGTCACGGATCACGCGGGAGTGATAGAACTCATTCTGCTTCAAATACGGCTCAAATACAACCACTTCGATGCCTTTAGCTTTGATCCGCTTCATAATCCCCTGTATTGCGCTTTGGCGGAAGTTATCAGAACCTTGTTTCATCACCAGGCGATACACGCCTACGATCTTAGGTTCTTTCTTGATGATCTGATCCGCCACAAAATCCTTACGGGTTCTATTGGCATCCACAATAGCCTGAATGAGGTTGTTGGGTACATCCTCGAAATTTGCAAGCAGCTGTTTGGTATCTTTAGGAAGGCAGTATCCTCCGTATCCAAACGATGGATTGTTGTAATGATCTCCGATCCTGGGGTCAAGCCCTACGCCCCTTACCACTTGCTCTGTACTGAGGCCATGTGTTTCGCAGTAAGTATCCAGCTCGTTAAAATAGGCCACCCGCATCGCCAGGTAAGTGTTTGAGAATAGCTTGATCGCTTCTGCTTCTGTGCTGTCTGTATACAGCACCGGGATCTCGTCAGCGTCTTCCGCGGCTCCCTCCTCCAATAACCGTGCAAATACTTCAGCCCGACCGGATCTTTCCCCCACAACAATTCGTGATGGATACAGGTTATCATGCAGGGCTTTTCCTTCTCTCAAAAACTCCGGTGAAAAGATCAGGTTGTCGGTTCCGAATTTTTCCCTGGCGCTATCCACATATCCTACCGGGATGGTGGATTTGATGACCATGACCGCGTCCGGGTTGATCTCCATCACATCCTCAATAACGGACTCCACCGAACTCGTATCAAATTTGTTGGTATCCGGATCGTAGTTGGTGGGCGTGGCTATGATCACAAACTCGGCTCCCTCGTATGCCTCGTTCTTATCCAGTGTAGCCCTCAGGTTCAGGTCATCCCGGTTCTTTAAAAAGTCTTCGATCTCGGGATCGGTGATGGGCGATTTCTTATCATTGATCATCTTCACTTTTTCTTCCATGATATCCAAGGCAACCACTTCATGGTGTTGCGCTAAGAGAACGGAAAGTGAAAGTCCAACATACCCGGTTCCGGCTACAGCTATTTTCATATGGCTATCTTACTGATTATTAGTTTTGAAAGACTTGGAAGATAAGGAATTTATAGTGTTTAGTTTTGAGTGATTAGGATTTAGGTGAAAGGTGCAAGGCGCAAGGCGCAAGGTGTTAGGTGTTAGGTTTGAGGTGTTAGGGGTTCAGTGCTCGTTTCGGAGGTTTTTCTTTGTGATGCTACGCGGGAAGTCTGCCTTAGTGATCGTTACGCGGTTCTTGCTGCGTAATGCCATCTCGGAAGCTCCTGCTTCCGGTTCAGACTTGGGTGCCCTGTTCACGACCTCACCTGAATCCCTTTTTAAATACACGTCATTGCGAAGGCTGCCGTGAACGAAGTGAACACAGCCTGTGGCAATCTGCCTGATCTAGTTGGGAGGTCGATTTTGGGAGATTCCGAATCTTCGACTCTGATACTAGCGCAAGCGTCTCGCTTGTAGCGGTAAGTATATTTCGGGGTTATAAATCTTAAGAATAAGTACTACAATACCTTTCAGGTAATTCCTCCTTTGAAGGAGGTGTCAGGCTGACCGAATGGGAAGCCTGGCGGAGGATGTACGGGGGTGGATTTGGCCTGGTTGCCTTCTTTCCCGCACACACATCCCTTGTTAAAATCAGTAAACTGATTATAGGCTATCCCTTAGAAGGGAGAATTTCCTGGTTCGGATATAATATTTCTTAATGGGCGTTTGTATCCAGGTGAAGCATTTGAAGAGCTGTGATCGTAATGATCTTCAGGTCCATCCAAAAAGACTGTTTCTCTACGTAGATAAGATCCTCATCCAGTCTTTCGCGCATATGCTCTTCGTCAAGTGTCCCCCCTCTTAGTCCCTGAACCTGAGCTAAACCGGTAAGCCCGGGCCGTACGGCATAACGATAGTAAAAGTCGTCAAAGGTGCGGTTCCAGTATTTACATTCATCTTCCATATAAGGTCGTGGGCCAACAAGGCTCATATCCCCTTTCAGGACATTGATAAGCTGAGGCAGTTCATCCAGATTGGTTTTGCGCAGGAAACTGCCAAATTTGAAGACCCGGACATCTCCTTTCTGTGTGACTGCCGGTTTCTCGTGATTAGGACTGTCATAAAAGGTGTGCATGGTTCTTAACTTATAACAGTTAAATGAACGTCCATTCACTCCGGTCCGCTTTTGAGTAAAGAAAACGGCTCCCCTGGAAGATAATTTAATGCCAACGACAATAAATGGGAAAGCGATAGCAAACGGAATGAGACCGATCAGTGCCAACATTATGTCTAATGTGCGTTTCCCCAAATACTCTTTTTGGGTCAATTCAAAATATTTTTCCGGTAGTACAGATTTTTTGTGAATGATCTTATGATCACTTCTCTCTGCTTCTTTTTTTATCGTATCCCTTACTGTCATGAAAAAGACTTGGTTAAGTAAATGATGCTAGATGATATTATTTCAGCAACTTTTTCAGAATTAGAATTTACTATAATTTGATTTTAAAAGAAACACTTCAATTTTTAGATAAAAACAAATCTCTATATTGTGATGTAATTTTTCCCCAACTGTATTCTTTTTCCCCAATGTTTTTCATTTTTCTGGAACATTCTTTTAATGAAGGCTCAGATAAACTTTCTAATAATTTCTTTAAAGACTTTGAATTCTTAAAGTAATTAGCTTGTTCCGATGTAGTTTCTCTATTTGTAGGAACATCATAGGAAATAACCGCCAAGTCTAAATTCATTGCCTCAACCAGGGATGGGGCAGTACCACATCTGGAATGAGAATGAACATATACATGTGCATTACCTCTAATATAATCTAACTCTTCTTTATCATAAATCGCATCAAGTAATATCATGTTGGGATGATCCTTATACTTTTCTTTTAAATCTATTCCATATTGAGATACTTCCCAGTTTGAAATAAGTACAATTTTATATTTAGAAAAGGATTCAAATGCTTCTAAAACAAGATGTATATTATTATCAATCTGAGCTCTTGAGACACTTACAGCATATTTTTCTTTAACAAAAGGATATTTTGCATAAAACCTTATCTCTTCTTTTGGAATTTTCTTCACATGATCACCGCCATATCTGATCACTTTAGAATCAGCCCCAAAATTACTTTTCAAGCTTTTCTTGTACAGTTGATTATCTGCAATATTTACATCAGAAAATTTGGCAGCTATATGATGATTCATTTTAGCCCATTTCTTTTGAAACCAGCTTAACTTTTCGCGTTCCCATTCATTTAACCCTCCATGATTTACAATAACTTTAACTTTCTTGCCAAATAATAGATTCAGTGGAGTTATAAAACCTGAACCTACCGGACTTAAGTAGAGAATAATATCAGCTTTTAATAGAGCCTCAGAGTAGGTGATCAGATCATACAAAATGCCTTTTGCCCCGCTTGCATCAAGTTTCAGGTATTTTAATTCAGCGCCATGATATTTCCTTTCTTTAGATGGATATTTATGAGCATTACAATAAACAGTAATGGCAAATTCTGAGCCTAAATATTGACATAAAAAATCAGCTAGTGTTTCAAAACCACCATATTTTGCGGGTACACCATGTGTACCTACAATATGTACTTTTATTTTTTTATCACCCATTCTTCAATTTAAGTAACCCTTATAATAGTTCTCAATGTATTCGTTCAGAGAAACTCTCCAGTCTCTCATTTTACTTACCCCTCTTAGTTCAAGCTTCTTAGTAATTAGTCTTTCGGAAGCAGGCCTTTCCGCATAATAGATGTCCTTAAAGTAATCTGACTTTACCGGAGTTATTTTTATTTCATCTTCCAACCCTAATATATTAATCAGCTCTTTAGCAACCTCTAATCTGCTAGTTTGACCTCCGCATACGCAATTATATAAACCCCAATATTCATTTATTATTAATTCTTTTACTGTTTTTGCAAAATCATGAGTATAAGTGGGAGTTCCATCCTTGTCATCTACAATAAATAACTCAGTTTTACCATCTTTAAGTTGCCTCATTAGTTTCTGGATAAATTTCTTATCCTTTTTTGGTCCGGCTCCCATCATCCATCCTGCACGACACACCAAATATCGATTTGCATTTTCTACCACAAAACGTTCACCTTTATATTTCGATCTAGCATATACCCCTAATGGATTTGGAATATCCCAATCATCATATAGTTCTTTTTTTCCATCAAATATTCCCGCGGTACTTATATATAATAATGGGATATCTAATTTATTAGCTATATAAACAGCATTTTCAACAGCTAATGTGTTCGTTAAATAGGTATCATCAACATTTTCTTCACAAAACTCTAAATCAGTATAGGCCCCTAGATGGAATAAATAATCCGGTTTAAAATCTCTTACATCTTTTTCATACTTGTCTAGTTCACGAAAATCTAAAAAAGATAACCAGTTCTCATTTACATCTTTATCCGTGCATTTGATTTCATATTCATCTTTGAACTGTTGGTAAAAGGCCTCACCTAGCATACCCCCAGATCCTGCTATATATATTTTCATTGATTATATTTATCTTAGTTGTTGTCTTTAATTGCTAATATTAAAAGTTGCCAAAAAATTTAATAATTTATTATTTAAACATATAATTGAAACAACTTTATCCATTAGCGTAAATATTATAGTCCTCGATTAATTGGCAATATATTTTATATAAATCTTTACTTTTTGAGTTAATATCAAGACGTTTGTTTTTAATAAAGTTCCTAGTCTCAATGTTGTTCATTTTCAAAGAATTATAAACATGAAGTGCTAGTTCTTCCGGGGTATTTGTTTTACTCACTTTGCATCCAGGGATCCCTTCAATCATCTCTCGTACATTTCCTACATCCGTAGACACTACAGGAGTTGAGCAAGCTAATGCTTCTTTTACCGAGTTAGGAGACCCTTCAAAATCTGAAGTCATTAAATGTATATCAGCTGAGTTATAATAATATATTAGTTTTTCTCTTGGTAGATTAGAAATAGTTAGTTCCTCTACCATTTTAAGATCATACTTTTCTTTTAGTAAATTTACTGTAGATTTATAGATATCGTATCTTTTCTGAGGTCTTTTGATTGATTTAGAGCTTACAAAAAGAATGTACTTTTTATGTAAATCAAGACCTAACTGGCTTTTTGCCTCTATCTTATTCATAGGATAAAAAGTTTCAAGATCTACTCCATTTGGTAAGTGAAATGTGTTATTGCGCTCTTGAAACTCGTTTGGAATTTTGTCTTTCAAAATAACTCCAGTACGGCTTTTCAACAATCGATTAACTGATATTATCTTAAAAAGTGAACTCAGAATTTTACCATTATCAGCATATTCATTATCAATTGAATTCAAAAAAGAGACCAGTATTGGAACTCCTGAATGAAATGTGCTAACTAGCAAGTAAGTTAAACCATGAAAACAGTGTATTAGGTCATAATTTCCGTCACTAACTTCTTTCCTTATCTTACCAATAGCTTTAAAGTATTCATTTCTTCCTTTTTCTCTTGCATTAATAAATATTATCGTTCCATCAACACCTTCTTTTTTAACCCCTGCTATTTGATCTTTAGTAAAGACACAGTATTCAGGATTATTTTTTGTAGGGTAACCATTTGTAACCCACAGAACTTTCATAGACATGATTATATTTCAAATTTCTGTACAATAGCCCGACGAGGGCCGAGTAGAATAGAATAAAAGTAAGTTGCCCTAAAATAGATAGAACCATACTTTCAATGAATAACAAAATAATTATTGTGCTACTTAGAAATAAATATATTTTGCGTTTTTTTAATTCTAAAGACTTCAAGTCATATATTAACTTTAATGGATAAAAATAGAGAATTAAAAAGATTAAAGCTGCAATAAATCCATTCTCACCAATTATTGAAGACCAATATGTGTCAAATAAAAAATTTGGTTGACCTTTTTTCCCTTTGATTGAATTCTCAGTTAAACCATAAACGTTAGATAAATTGTAGTCTTTATAAACATCACTATAATTTATTCTAACCGGGTAACTACCAAAAGTTGATTGTCCAGATCCAAAAGGAAAATTGTCAGAAGCAATTGAAAATGAAGTTAAATATAGTAAGTTTCTTGGTATAGTATCCGCCTCACTCGACATAACATATAAGTTAATGTATCTCTTTATTTTATAATTAACAGAATCAATAGAGAATGTCATTATTGATATACCTAAAACAAACATGGCTAAAGTAGTTATAAACTTTGCTCGATTGTAATATAGAAATAAAAAAATACCAATAACTGCAGCTAAGGATAAAAGCGATTTAAGAATCGAAGAGTAAATAACAAAAACTGATAAAATCCCAATATTAACAATATAGATTAATTGAGGTCTACGTTTAAATAAATAGAGGCTAATAGACACATTTATTACGCATAAAGTACCCAAAAACGCTGGGGTTTTTAAAAGGTGTGTAGAATAAAATATATTTGCTCTACCATTAATAATTGACTCTAAAATTGATATAATTATTATTGAATTACAAAACCAATACAATAATGAAATCAACCTATTGAGTTTTTTATTATTTAAATAAATATTACTTGTAAATATAAATAATAAAATTGGTAATATTGTAATACTCAACCCAATTATGTAAAGTATATAACTCTCAACATAGTCCGAAATAAACATGTTTAATAGGTTTAACAGTATAAATATCCCGAAAAGAAAGGTGTACTTTTTTGAAATGTTTATTTGTTTTACAGAAAACAGTAGAGAGGAAACAAAAACAAAAACCGACAGAAGTATATAATCAATTCCTGGAACATTAAATCCTATTATACCCCAAAAATATGAACCTATCGAGGAGTGAATAAATAAACCTATAAATAAAAATATAAATAAATTTGTATTATAAATTTGCAAGTTCTTTAAGGTCTATTTCTGGATGTTTTAAATCTGGATTATTGAGCAGGTTCTTTAAATGGAAAAACCCCGGTATAAAATTGCCTTCAATAAAATTTAAATCACGGTCATAAACGCCAGGACAAGAATAAAGAGGCTCATCCAAATAAGTATAACTTATTTCACAGAGTTTAAGCTCATCATTTTCGTCATAAAGAAAATCGTATGCCATAGAATCAAATCCTAGCTCATCTGATATTTCAAAAGCTAATTTTATTGCCTTTAAATCAATTTTATCCTGATCAAATTCAATTTTCCCACTACCTGAAGCTCTGAAGTCATTATCTCTATTATACCTTAAAAAAGCATAAGCATGCCCCCCAATCACGGTTATCCTTGTATCAAAATTATTATCAGGTAAATACTCCTGAAATAAACAATAATTCATGTGTTTTTTCCAAAATAGCTTTCTAATGCCATATTTTTTTTCTGAATAGGTATCATAGAAAATGGATTTTACGAATGATCTAATGTTTTTATAAGTAAGATTATTACCAAGAGGAATTTTGCCATCCAATACTCCTTTTCGAAACATGGCTTTCACAACTTTTTTTGCTTGACTTATCTTTTCTATCTTTATTACGTTCGATGAACCAGCTCCGCTTTTTAGTTTAAATATCTTGGGTAGATCGGTCTTATTAACCCATTCAATTGCTTTATTATAATCCCAAAATACATGTGTATTAATGATTGGAAAATTTTTAGATCTCAGCAAGTAAAACTGTTTTATTTTATCATCATAATGCCACCTGGCATTTGAATTAGGAAAGACTTTTTTATCTAATATATTTTCAATTACTGGAAGAACTGATTCTGCTTCCTGTATTTGGTATTCAGTATTAACGTACCTATATATGAAGTAATCACATTTTTTTACTTTACTCCAAAAATCAGGATCACTTAAATTAGATTCTTCATATGGTATATCATTAAAGTCTAATATTGATTTGTAATAATCATTGTATTTTGGTGTTTCCCAAATGTTCGACTTATAGAGTAATATCATTTATCCAAATATTTGTCGTAATCTAATTCCTGTTAAAACTTTCCAGAATGCTATGCTTCATACCTTTGCTAATTCCTATCCAGCCATACATTCCAAAAATAATCACTATCAGTAGATTCCATAAAACAATTCCTTTAAGGGTGATTCCAAATAAATTCCTGATAATAAAAAATATTATGAGTCCCAAACCAACCGTAATATATCTACTTAAATAAATCTTGAAGAAATCTTTATTAGAGACATTGTAATATTTCAGGTATCTAAACAATTGGATTATTGTACAGAATGAGTAGCCAAGCGTTAAGCCACTTATGAACCCAATGAAACCAAAATATTTTATACCTAAAAATGCTAATAGTATAGATAGCGTTGTGTTCGCCAAATTAAACTGAACACTCATCTTAGAATTTCCTTCATTATAGTACAGCATTAGCATTATTGCAAAGCTTGGTAATATCAACTGCACTCCTAAAATTGTGAGGTGTAATGCAAAATTTTGATACTCTGATTGCAGATAATATTGTGATAAAACTTCCCCATTTACTAAGATAATAAATACCAAGCCAGTCACTATTATTGAATGAATATTGGTCCCCTTTTCAATTATTTTCTTTATAGAATATTTCCTTTTTAATTCATGTGCCGCGGGTAAAATTGGCCTAATTAACATATCTGAAATTTGTTTTACAAGTCTAAGAATACGCTGCATTATCCCAAACTCACCAACTACAGTTGGAGAAGCTATTACAGAAAGAATCGTTTGAGTTCCATGGTTAAATATTTGTGCCGATACAGTTACAAAAGAAATACCACCTAGGTAATTAAATGTCTCTTTTATATAATATATTTTAGGCTTTTTTGGGATAGAAATAATCTCCGGGATGTAAAACATAACCTGTATCAGTTGAGTCAACAACTTTATAAATGGTACAAATACAAAGGTAAGAATTGAAAATTCTACAATAGATAAATTGCCTAAATAAAACCAAACAAAAAAAGCTGTGACATAAAATATTTTTGAACAGATGCTAGCAAAAGAAGTCATATCAAATCTTACAAATCCATTAACAACTGCATCTATAAATGAATTTAAATTTTGAATAAGTACCCCAACACCAAACCAAAGTATAGCTTTTTTTAAAATATGTAAGTTGTCTACAGTTACTTTATGGAATATGGTTTCTACATTAAAAGCGACAAGTACACAGATGATAAACCCAATAATAGAAAGGAATATTTTGAACCAAAAAAAAGTCCAAAAGAATTCTGAAAATTTTCCACCCTCTAAATCAAAATATCTTTTTGTATAGTTTGTTATTGTTGACCCAATACCAATATCCAGCACACTATTTATGATATTAAGAGAAAATACTATTTCAAATAATCCATACTGTTCTTTGCCAAGACCACTTATAATAAATGGAATAAAAAATATCCCGGCTAATCCACTTACAAACAAGTTCAACAGTTGATAAGATACACTTTTTGTGATCTTAGACTCTATAGAGGTCATTATCCTATACTCAAAATATACTTGGTTAGGTTTTCAACTGATTCATCTTTTGTAATATCTGTATTTTCTTTTACCCCTTTATAATGATATGCATTAACTGTATTCTTTCGGATATTAGATAGCCCCTTCAACAATTCATATTGATCATGATTCTGCATATTAATATTCTGAAATAAGTTTTCTAGGTCTTGCCTATTAGTTATTTTTAAAACACCAGGTAAGCTTTCATACCATGAGGTGCCAAATACAACAGCACATTTTTTTCTAATCAGTGCCTCTACTCCTACTGTACCAGTCAATGTAACAACAGCCAAAGAATTGTCAATAAGTGTAAATGAGTTGATTTTAGTAGAAATCAACTTCACACGATCTATTTTTTTTATTACTTGGTAAAAATCTGAATTTCTTCCTGTTTGTCCTTCCATTTTAGGATTAAACTGAGAAGGGTGCTCTTTCACGTAGATACTTATGGTATTAGGCAGGTACTTTGATAAAGCTTCAACCATCAAGGCCTGATCAACATAAATTTTACCGCTTGGGCAGCTTGTCTCTTCAGGTTGATAATGTAAAGCGACAAAGATGTATTCCCTGTCTTTTTCATATGTATCACACATGCTTTCATATTTTTTTTTAAGCTTTTTTTTAAACCGATAACCTTTAATAAACTCAAAAAAATACTCAGCTTTTAGATAATTAGAATCTTTTAGGCTTCTTCTTTTTTTCTTCCAGTAGATTTTAGATGGTTTGAACAACTTGGGAATCGCATAAATTTTATACTTTAAAAAATAGTTCTGGATTCTTTTAAAAAAACTTTTGCTGGCTTCATTTGCCTGTTTCTTCATGTATTCAGGCTCTGCTTTTTGATAAGTTGAATTCACTTTATCAAAATATTTCAGAATATTGTCATCTATTTCAGAGTCAGCATCATGTTCCAGTGGGGGCAAATTATCAACATCAAAGAACGGTAGGTTATATCCAGGCCAAGCGGTCATTTTAAATGTTAAAAATTTGATATCCAAAATATTAGCTGCTAGATATAATGCATAATCAAATACCCTATGTGGAATACTTGGTGCTATAATTAGGTTAATTTCTTGTTCCTTAAGAATATTTAACCAAGCCCTTAATAGGTACCTGAAAAAGTCTTTTCTCTCATTAAAATTGAATGACTTTTGATCTGGATCTAAACGATCCATCATTTTGATGGCCATTAGTTCTTCTCCACTTAGATCTGACAACTCGAATCCATCCAACTGAGAAAATGTTATATCCGTTAACCCTTTTGGAAAAATACCTTTCCAAGCATGATTGATATCATGATAAATGCAATCAGGAAACTCATCTTTTATTTTACTTTCAGAATCTTCTGGCCATCCTATCCAATAAACTGGTTTATACTTTTTAGATTTTTGAAGTTTTAGAGCTACTTCTTTCCATGGATCTGCTATACAACAACAAAAAAGTAAATTCTTCATCTATTGGTTTGTAATAATTTCTAACTGAAAGCGCCCAACCTTTCCAGCAAAATTAATGCTTTCACTTTGCCATGAGAGATGGCCCTCTTCTTTGTAACTATAATAAATCAAGTAGTTATTTCTAGATATTTTAATTGCTTGTGGTGCAATATATAGGCCCCGAAATTTTGGAAGCCCCTTAAATAATTCCTGATCAAACTTATAAAATGTAAATGTTGTTTTTCTTTTATTGCCTAACATCCTATACGCAACCCTAAGTTGCATTTGGTCATTTGAAGGATTATAAACACTTGGAAACATAAATTCGTACCTGTCATCAATTACCCTGGTAGCATTATTATATAAATGAATATTAGATGCGTCTAAATTTGAGAAACTAATTTCTCCATAATCAAGGCCTAATGACTCATCAAAGTTTTGAGATTCTGAAACTCCAATTTGTCTGTATCCTTCACTATGCTTTTCTCCACTCCAATACCTATAAAATAATTTATAGTATCCGTTATAATAGTATGCAACTGTTTGTGTGTCAGAATAATGACGTTTTAAAAGTCTTTCATTTTTCCATTCTATGCCATCTTTGGACGTCATTCCATAAATCCAATTAGTTGATAAACTATCTATCCATCGTGCGTAAACTATTTTATAAGGCCCTGAATCTTTACTCGAATTGGGGTCTAAAAAGACAGTCATACCATGTATACCTTTGTTTGGCATTCCCTTATTACTTATAAGTATGTTATTATTAGTATTACCATCATATTCAATAATTCCCATACTTGGTTTAATCCAATTAGTGCCATTATGAGAGTATGCATAATTGAAGTAACTATTGTAATCCACCTTGCCAAATGTAGCGGATTTTCTTCCTAATGATTCGTACCACATATGCCATAATGTATCTGTTTGAATTACATTAATATAACCGAGACCTTTTTCTTCCCAATCATTTTCTAATTTTAAATTAAGTGGAAATTCATGGTTTGAAATTTTGAGTTCAAATGGATGTTCAATTCTGCTATCATCATTAAGCATATCACACCCAAAAAAACTTAAACTTAATACTACCAATATTAGAATATTTAGCAGGTATTTCATTTATGCTTAATTGATCGATCTAATTATTTGAAAGCACTCAACAGATTCTTTCCCGATCCTAATTCCTCTTTCTGTACAAGTGATTTTCAGGGCTTTTGCGGACCTCGGATGCGGCCACTCCCTTTTTTCAAATTCATAACTTTCCATTCCCTCTATTTTTGCTTCAACATCTTCTTCAGAAACTTCTATAAATAAATTAGGCACAAACCGTTTTGGATCACTGGATGCTTGCCATTCAGTACCGGATGGAGTTTCAAAAGTTATGATAGTTTTTACTACCTCATCAGCCATAGGCCGAGTTGCTGTTATGACTGCTTCAAATGTTCGCTGATGATCGATGTTGAGATCGCCGCCATGATGGGTAAAAATTATTTCGGGTTGAAATTGTTCTTTTTCTTTCTCAACGACCTTAATAATGTTCAACAAGGCAACCGTATCAAATCGGTTATCCGGAAAATCATACGTACTCACTGAGTGATACCCTATAACAGCTTGAGCATCTTTTATATTCTGCTTATGAATTTTGAGCTCTTTCTCCCATTGTTCCGGATCTCGTTCATCTCCCCTGGAGGTTATACCTTCACCAAGTATGACCACATGAGTTTGAACGTTATACTCTTGTATTAATTTATGCATGGTTGCCCCAAGACCAAGTAACTCATCATCCGGATGAGCAACCACAACCATAATCTTTTTATTTTTCAGGTATTCTAACATTTTTATTCCTTAATAACCTCAAAAGTTAATGGTGTTCCCCTTTCTAAATTTCTTGTAACTGTTTTTCCAAGAATATCTTCATAATTCTTTGGTTTCATTCCATAACCTGGTCTTATGGACCTAACATTTTCTGAAGTAAGCTTTTCTCCACTTTTAATATCCTTTACAATATATAATGATCTAGCAAACTGGCGGTTTTTTTCCACTTTCTTGCTTACAATCAACTCTTCATTACCCAAAGCCTTTTCCATGCTCCTTACTTCTTGAACCATATTCTTAAATTGCAGAGGTTCCATCGAAAAAGAGGCGTCGGGGCCTCCAAGATCACGTTCTAAAATGAAATGTTTTTCGATTATTTTTCCTCCCAAAGCAGTCGCTCCTAACGGAACTAAACTTCCTTCTGTATGGTCTGAAAGTCCTACTACACAATTAAATTTGTCTCTTAGTGTATGAATTCCTCTAAGATGGACTTCTTCCAATGGAGTTGGGTAAGCAGATGTACATTTAAGAAGTGCTATTTGTTCATTACCAACGCTTTTACAAGCATCTATTGCTTCTTGGATATCAACCTCAGTAGCTATACCAGTAGATATGATTATAGGTTTTTTCTTACGTGCAACAGCTTTAATGAGAGGTATATCTGTAATTTCAAAAGACGCAATCTTAAAAGCCGGTACTCCAAGGTCATCTAAAAATTCTACAGCTTCTAAATCAAATGGAGAGCTCATGAATTCCATCCCCAATGATTCGGTTAATTCTTTTAAAGGTTTATGCCATTCCCACGGGGTATATGTTTCTTTATAAAGTTCGTATAGTGTTTTACCGTCCCAAAGAGTATCACCTTTAATTATAAAATCTTCCTTATCTGAATCTATAGTAATAGACTCAGGTCGTGCTGTTTGAAGTTTTACACAATCTGCCCCAGCATCTTTCATTGCTTTAATTGTTTCAACAGCTATCTGATAGTCTTGTCGATGATTACAAGAAAGCTCAGCAATTATAAATGCAGATGAATTTTCGTTAATTATTTTTTTTCCAATTCTCATGTTTAATTTACTCAAATTATTAGAATGCATCTGAATCTCCCATAACTAAATGCCATTTATCAAAATCAAATAAATATTCAGGCACTTCTTGATTTAATTTTTTAACAGCAAAAAAAGTATCAAACCCATTTTCGCTGAACCCAAGATTTATCAGTTCTTTTGATGTTGACTTGTTAAATGGCCAAAAAACTAATTTATCAAATTTACCTTCATACAATTTAGCTATGTCATTTATTGCTTTATTTAAATCAATTTCAGGTTCCTTTACATAGTCAATTAAATGGAGTTTAGTGATAGTATCTTCCTCAAAAGTCTTTAAAACTAGAATTCCTTTTTTTTCTGACTGGGTTACTTTCCATACATCATATGGCTTTTGAGGGTGTGATAAATATCTTTTATTCCAATAATCAGTAGTTCGTTTAAAATGAATGTGAGAAATATTTTCACTTTCTATCAACTCATTTAACAGAAATAAAAAGTCCCAACCAGGTTGCTCGATACTTTCCCATTTGTACTCATAATCGTTTGATAGAAAGCTAGATGCATCTTTAACGAGTGCATTAAATAAAGAGACTCGTTTCCATTTTTCAATTTTTTCCTGGATTAATCTATAGTTTTGATTGGGAAAACCATATACAAAATCTATTCCTCTCTCCTCTGCTAACTTATAAGCTAAACCGCTTATTGAAAAAATTGATGCCTCGTTTCGTCTATCGGGTGCTACAAATGCATGAACTCCTAAACCTGCTTTTAATTCCAATTCCTTATTTAATACACATCTTCTGGGTAGAATTGCATAATGGCCAATAATATTACCCTTCTCTTCTGCAACTGATACTACAGAATTTGAAAGAATTCTATTCATCCATACCCAGAAAGACGCATCCCTTTTATATTTAGTATGCTCTTGAAATAACTTGAAAATTTGTTCCGCATCACCCGTGGAGTACGGTCTAATATTTATTCCCATAATTCAAATTGTTCCTGAGTCAACAAAAATATTTTGTCCTGTTATGGATTCTGATTTATCTGATAACAAATACAGCACAGTTTCAGATACACTTTTTAACGTTGTTGGTTTCTTAAGTGCGGTTCTTTTATAAATTCTATTTTTTTGATCTGACGATAGCCCACTACTCATTTCTGTTTCCATAAATCCGGCTACAACACAATTTGATCGAACTCCCATTTCCCCCCATTCTCTTGCTGTATTTTTGGAGAAAGCCTCTAGAGCGCCTTTTGTAGATGCATACATGGCAAGTCCCTTATACCCGGTATGGACGCTTATTGATGAAATATGCACAATACTTCCTTTAACTTTATGAAGAAGCATATTACGAATCACATATTTCGTGATCATCATTGGAGAAAAAACATTCACCTTATACATTTTAGCCAACCTCTCTTCATCAACATTAGTTACTATATCATCATATGCTAAAGCTGCATTATTTATAAAACCATGGATTTCGTTCTTTCTAATAAACTCATCAAATATATCTTTCTTGACATTAAATCCTTTATCAGCCAAGTCAATAGATTTCCAACTTAAATCTCCATTTGACTTACTGATTAAATCCTCCAGATCTTCAGTTTTGCTTCTACTGATACCAAAAACTTTATGGCCTTTAGCTATTGCAATCTCAGAAATTTTCAAGCCTAATCCTTTTGAAACACCTGTAATTAATAAATTCATATTCTTTTAATTTTACCGGTTCTTGTTCTTTCAATTTCATCAGAAAACTCAATGACCGCAGGAATCTTAAATTCTTGCAGCTCAGTGTTTAAAATTTTCTTCAAATCGCTTTTTGTTAGAGTAGAATTTTCCTCTAATACAATTTCAGCACAAAGGATATTACCCAAAACTGAATTCTGTCTGCTATATACTCGTGTATCTAATATACCTTTGACTTGCCTTATTGTATCTTCAACCTCAGTGGGATTTACCATGTACCCCCCAACATTTATTTTTGTGCTTTTTCTGCTCACGAATTTAAATAAAAGAGGTTTTGAGGATATTAATTCTACAATATCTCCTGTAGGATACCATTCACCTTCCCGTAAATTTTTATCTGGTAATAAGGCACTGTCCAAAATAAGTTCGTTATCAATAATTTTAACTTGGTCTTTCAGACTATCAGGAACTCTAAAAACATCACCATCTGTTACAAACAATGAGCCAAATTCTGTAGAAGCGTAAATATTATTAATTTTGGCATTTGGGAATGTGCGTCTCAAATTTGCTAATAACTTATCATTCGACTTTTCTCCTCCAAGCGTTACTCTTTTAACATTACCAAATCCCTCACTATCAGACACCAACATTCTATAAAAAGTAGGAGTAGCTGAAATATGAGTAATACCGTATTTCTCAATTTCTTTATTTATAGTTTTTACTGGCTTTTCAAATAAATAAACAATAGTGTTTGAATTTAGTACTGCCTGAAATAGGACTTGCAAACCTGCCATATGCGTTGGATTATATGCTAATCCCCAAACATCCGAGTCATATTTTTCACCAATCCTTGTCATTCTAGTCAACGAATTCACAGAATGAGTAACCTTTTTGGGCACTCCTGTTGTACCGGAGGTATAAATATAAATTTTAGATTTTGAATTTCTGACAGATGAAAAGAGTTGAGCAATATCATCAAAATTATTTTTAGCAATCTCTTTCCTTTTTTCTACTTGATCATAAAATCCAAGTTTTTCTAGCTCACTTTTTGAAAAATCTTTATCCAATAAGATTATATTCTCATTACCTGAAAGTGCTTTAATAAAGTTTATGATATATTCATATAAGTTCTCATAGAGCCAACTTTCATAATAATAACCATCCCTATTTACTCTATTAAGGATTTCGTTATACGAGAGACTTTTATCTAAATTGCTATCAATTATCATTGCTATTTATAACTATATCATAAATTTCTCCTACAGTAGAAACTATACCTTCTTCAAATACATCAACTCCAAATTCATTTTCAATATGAACAGTGAGTAAAGCTAATCCAAGTGAGTCCAGACCTAAATCATCTCTTAAATGAGATTCTTCGGATATTTCAACATCAGTTTCAATTCCTCTTTCATTCATAACTTCCGTTAAAATGTTGTTAATTCTATTCTTCATCTTTGTAAATTTTTAAATGATATTTAAATCCATCAATTTTAAAAAAAGCAGGATACCTTTCGTTATCACATACTCTTAATAAGTCAAATTGGTCTTTAATGTTTTTACCAATGTCTAACTCACTATCTTTGGGCTTTCGTTTCGGATAATAGGTCGATTCGCCTTCTTGTGGAGAAGCCTTTACATTTGGATATTTTTCCACAAAATCAATAATCAATTTTTTAGTTTTTAACCCTTGCTGATGCTTTATCTCAGCAAGCAATTCATGGCCCTCTAATTGAATAAGTTCTTTTCCATAGACATCTCCGGCATCTACTTCTTTTGAAGCTTCAAAGAGAGTTATAGGGATTCTATTTTTCCCCTCTAATATCTGCCAGGTAAGCGGCGACCAGCCTTTACCCTCAGGAAGGTCACTTTCATGAACAACTAAGTTATGTTTGTTAAGATGTAACTCCTTGAATATTTGTTCACATGAGAGTAAACATAATATATCACCTTCTTTTACATCATCATGGCTATGTATCAAATATACTTCATGACCTTTATCCTCTAGCTGATCACTAAGCTCTTTCGCATAGGGAATGATCCAAGAGTTAATATTATCCACTAAAATTTGAATTAGCATAATTCTAACAATCTATTACTTACCCGATTTTTAATATTTCTATCAATAAGTTGTTTTTGTTTGCTTACAATAGCATCTAAATCAAGGATTTTTAGTTTGTTAAAAGCTTCATTAAAAGCTTCTTTCGAAAAAGATTTAGCATCTATAAATACCCCTTTATCTAAGAATCCTTCATAGATACCCTTTTGATTATCCGTGTAATATCCAGATATAACAGGAAGACCGATCGATATTACTTCAAATAAGATACCACTTGCAGGTACTATGGCTAAGTCTGCCTTTTCAAGCTCATGTCTCATCTCTTTTGCAGATAAAGAACTTTTTACAACAATTTCTAAATCCTGTCTTTCCTCTATCACTTTATTCAATGCATCTTGATGTTGGTAAGCATTACCAAGTACCACTGTGACCGAGTAACCTTTTGAAGGAAGCCATGAAAAAACCTGAGCTGTAAGGTTCTTATGATCGGAGCCACCAAAACAAATGAATACATTCTTTATGTCATTCGATTTCTTTATTACTTGGGTGGTACTCTCGAGAAACTCAGGCCGAAGCAAAGCATAATCAGGCCCCAATAAGTATTTAGTGTACGACTCCCCCTCATAATCATCCTTAGCTACTCCAGGCGCATGATTGATCACTAAGTCTGCATAGAAATGCTGATCATGAAAATCATCAATACAAACTAATTTACATCCTTTACTCTTTATCTCTTTCTGGTAGTCTGAGTCAAATTGATACCCATCCAATACCACGATCTCATTTCCGGTAAGCTTATTTAAAAAAACTGATTCTCTCTCAATAAAAGTCACATTCCAACCATTTTGGTTGATCTCAATTTTTAGAGAATCTGGAATTTCCAAAGAAAAGAAATGGATAGTAAAATCATTCTTAAGCATATGAGCCAGTGACATACACCGAACAATATGGCCTAAACCGATATCAAAACTTCCATCAGCTCGTATGTAGACCTTTTGTTTCATTATGAGAGCTTTGCTTTCATTTCTGCTAACTTCCAATCTTCTTCAGTGTCAATATCTTGCACGTTGGTGCTTGGCAATACAATTGCCCCACTATTATTCCCAAAAAGCTTTTCTTCTTTTAGAAGCTCTTCTACATTGAACCAATAAAACTGACCTGCATCATGGTAAGCTTTCGAGAGGTCTTGCGAACGAGAATTCAGATGTTCCGGCCAATACATTTCTGCTTTTCCCTTTTCATTCAGCTTGAGGGAGCGCTGTATCGGATATGAAAACTCAACCACAGGAAATACGATACTGAAATTCTCTTTAATTAATTTCTCATACCCACTTTTTAAAAAAGAAGGCTTTAACAACGGCGCTGTTGGGTAGAGACAACACCCATTTTCAAATTTCTTTTCTTGTTGCTGATAAGTTTGTAACACTTCAACTAATACATCTACAGTAGTCGCATAATCGTCAGCATTTTCTTCAGATCTCATAAATGGAACTTTTGCTCCGTATTTCTTTGCGACCTCAGCGATCTCTTCATCATCAGTCGAAACCATCACTTCTTCAAAGAGTCCACTTTCCAACGCCGTCTCAATGGAATAGGCAATGATAGGTTTTCCCAGAAAGTCCCGGATGTTCTTTCGGGGAATTCTCTTGCTTCCGCCTCGAGCCGGTATAATTGCCAAATTGTTCATTCGTAATATTCATTGATCTTATTAATTACAAGATACTGTTGATCATCAGTCAATGTCGGGTACATCGGCAGGCTAATACAATACTTATAATAGTTTTCAGCATTCGGCATATCTCCTTCTTTCCATCCAAACTCCCGGTAATAAGGCATCAGATGACAAGGAATGTAATGGATCTGAGCATAGATTTTTTGTTCTCTCAGATAATTATACAGTCCCAAACGATCTACTACTTCAATCACGTACAAGTGATAGGCATGTCCATCTACAATACCTGATTGTCCTTTTATAAACTCTTTTCCTTCAAAAGCTTCTTTATATTTTTTAGCAATTTCTCTTCTTCGTTCAATTCCTTCGTCCGCTCTTTTCAGCTGACTGGTACCCAAAGCACACTGAAAATCGGTAATCCGATAGTTGTATCCGAGCTCCTGCATTTCCATGTACCAGGCGGGGTATTTTTGAGTGTTTAGTTTTGAGTTTTGTTTGGAGCCTACTGCAAACTCAACTGAGTTTATATATTCGTTTTCATTTTTGGTGATACCGTGGGTGCGGAATTTGAGGAGTTTTTCGTAGAGGTCTTTGTCGTTGGTAGTGATCATTCCGCCTTCACCGGAAGCTATATGCTTAACCGGATGGAAAGAAAAAATGGCCAAGTCAGCAAAATTTCCATTTCCACAAAACTGTTTAGTTCCTTTACTATCAGTAAAAAATCCGCCTGGAGCATGACAGGCATCTTCAATGATCCAGAGATCATATTCATCTGCCAGTTGTCTATAAGCTTCAAGGTCAACGGCACTGCCTGCAAAATCGACCGGAATAATTCCTTTGTAGGTTCCTTTTGGTGAAGATTCCAACAGTTCTCTTACCTTTTTGATATCAAGCAGATAGGTTTCTGGATCAATATCAGCAAACACTACTTCCCCTCCACAATATCGAACACAATTGGCAGACGCTGCAAAAGTATTAGGTGTCGTAATGACTTTATCTCCTTCTTGTACATTAAGAGCTAATGCACATAAATGGAGGGCTGCCGTTCCATTCGAAATAGCAACGGCATATTTTGAACCAACGTAATCAGCAAACGCCTCTTCAAATTCGGCTATGCGAGGACCCTGAGTAAGATAGTCTGATTTTAATGCTTCAACTACAGCTTGGATATCCTCATCCGTAATATGTTGGCGGCCGTAAGGTATTACTTCCATCCTTTAAACCTCAAATGTTGGATCTACATGTTCTTTGATGAGTTTTCTCAGACTTTCAACAGTCTCCCATTCATCATTTTCTCCGGAATTGTATCGAAAGCCCTTCTCAACGGGTTTAGCGTTATGATGATCGATAAAATCTTCAAGCTTGAAGCGAGGAACTTGTGGAAGTATTGCAAAATACTTTCCTAGATCATAAGTATTAAAGGAGTCGGAAGCAGTGATCATTTCCTCGTGAACTTTTTCCCCGGGCCTGATACCTATTATTGGCTTTTCACATTCCGGTCCAATAGCCTCAGCAACATCCATAATACGATATGAAGGGATCTTTGGAACATACAATTCTCCTCCCCATGCCTCTTCCAAGGCATGCATTACCATATTAACCCCGCCTTGCAAAGAGATATTAAAACGTGTCATATTCGGATCGGTTATAGGTAATACTCCCTCCTTTCTTTTATCCAGGAAAAAAGGAATTACAGACCCATTAGAACCCATTACATTTCCATAACGTACTACAGAAAATTTAATAGGATTCCAGCCTCTAATATTATTAGCAGCTATAAAAAGCTTATCAGACGTAAGCTTAGTGGCTCCATACAGATTAATTGGAGCAGCTGCCTTATCTGTGGAGAGAGCAACAACCCTTTCAACTTCCGTTTCAAGACATGCATTGATCAAGTTCTCAGCGCCCAAAACATTTGTTTTGACACACTCCATGGGATTGTACTCTGCAATAGGTACATGCTTCATTGCTGCGGCATGAATTACGTAATCGATTCCTTTTAAAGCACGTTTTACTCGGTCTTCATCCCTTATATCCCCTATAAAAAATCGTATTTGAGGAAATTTGTCATGAGGATATTCTTGACCCATTTGAAATTGTTTCTGTTCATCCCGAGAAAATATTACTAATCTCTTCACATCTGGATAATTTTTAAAAATATATTCAGTTAAGGCTTTACCCAAAGAGCCCGTACCACCAGTAATGAGTATTGATTTTCCGTTTAGCATTTTATCTGTGATTTTTTAAAAATGGTAAATTTATGTCTTTTTCTGAAACAATAGGTTTTTCCAATAACCAGTCTATATCTAATTCTGGATCATCAAACCTAATCCCACCTTCATCTTCAGGATGATAATAATCCGTACATTTATAAGTAAAATCGGCCACTTCAGAAATTACACAAAAACCATGAGCAAACCCTGGTGGAACATACATTTGAAGATTGTTATCCTCACTTAGTTCTTCACCATACCACTGGCCAAATGTTGGTGAACCTTTCCGAATATCAACAGCCACATCAAATACATTTCCGGTACGCACGCTAACTAACTTCCCTTGTGGATGTTTTCTTTGGAAATGGAGTCCCCTTAACACACCTTTAGTTGAACGGGACCAGTTATCCTGTACAAAGTCTTCTTTTATTCCGATGTCTTTATATCGTTCTTTTTGCCAGGTCTCTAAAAAGAATCCACGTTCATCTTTAAAAACTCTTGGCTTTATTATTAATAATCCCGGTATAGGTTCTTTAATTACTTCCAGCATCTATATTTATTACTTTATTAAATTTAGCAAATATTCACCATAACCACTTTTTATCAATGGCTTCGCTAAATCTCTAAGTTGAGAATCATCCAAATAATTCATGCGCCAAGCCACTTCTTCCGGGCTGGCAATTTTTAACCCCTGTCGCTGTTCTACGGTTTGTACAAAATTTGAAGCTTGAAGCATAGAATCATGGGTTCCGGTATCCAACCAAGCTGTTCCCCGCCCCATTAATTCTACAGTAAGCTCTTCACTTTCTAAATAGACCTTATTCAGATCCGTTATCTCTAACTCCCCTCTGGCAGATGGCTTTAAATTTTTTGCGCGTTCTACTACTTGGTTATCGTAATAGTATAAACCAACCACGGCATAATTAGATTTTGGTTGTTTGGGTTTTTCCTCGAGGCTTAGCACTTTCCCATTTTTATCAAATTCAACTACGCCATACCGTTCCGGATCATGCACGTTGTATCCAAACACCGTTGCTCCGGATTCTAATTGAGCCGCTTTCTGAAGTTTTTCAGAAAGACCCTGTCCATAAAAAATGTTATCACCTAAAATCAGGGCAACATTGTCATCATCAATAAAATCTTCTCCAATGATAAAAGCCTGAGCCAATCCTTCGGGTTTAGGTTGTTTCGCATAGCTTAACTCAATACCCCATTGAGAGCCATCACCTAATAAATCTTCAAAGCGTGGTAAGTCTTCAGGTGTAGAGATCACCAATATTTCGTTAATACCGGAAAGCATTAAAGTAGAAAGCGGGTAATAAATCATAGGTTTGTCGTACACCGGTAATAATTGCTTACTAACTACCAATGTATTTGGATGTAAACGTGTTCCTGCTCCACCGGCAAGGATTATTCCTTTCATTATGGAAATTTTAAATTGAGTAATTCTAAATTTTAAATTATTTAGGCTGTACCAAGTCTTTCGAGATCGTAGTTGTTTTCTGTGACAGCTTCGCACCAATCGATATTATCGAGATACCATTGAATGGTTTTTTTCATACCACTTTCGAAAGTCTCCTCAGGTGTCCATCCTAATTCACGCTCAATTTTGGATGCATCAATAGCGTAGCGGAAGTCATGGCCGGGACGGTCGGTGACGAAAGAAATTTGATCTCTGTAATTATCACCGGCATCTTTTGGCACTAATTCATTCAGTGTATCACAAATGGTGTGTACCACTTCAATGTTTTGTTTTTCGTTGTGCCCACCGATGTTGTAGGTTTCGCCTGGAAGTCCTTCTTGTGCAACTTTGAGCAATGCACGTGCGTGGTCATCCACATATAACCAATCGCGTACATTTTTACCGGTTCCATATACCGGAATATTTTTTCCCTGTAAGGCTTTCAAAATGACGACCGGGATCAATTTCTCAGGAAACTGATACGGTCCATAGTTGTTCGAACAGTTTGTGATCATCGTCGGCAATCCATAGGTATGATACCATGCTCTTACTAAATGATCAGAGGAAGCCTTACTTGAAGAATAAGGTGAGCGGGGATCATAAGGAGTCTCTTCAGTAAAAAATCCTTCATCTCCTAATTCACCATATACCTCATCCGTAGATACATGCAGAAAACGGAAATTATCTTTTTGCTCATCATCTAATCCTTGCCAATAATGCTTTGCTTCCTCTAGTAAAGTATGCGTACCATTTACATTTGTTTTAATAAACTCTGCTGATCCGTCTATTGAGCGATCCACATGCGATTCAGCTGCAAGATGTATAATGGCATCTGGTTGAAATTTATCAAAAATTCGGTTAATCGTTTCAACATCACAAATATCCACTTGTTCAAATTGATATCGGTCTGAGTCTGAAACAGGTTCTAAAGATTCTAAGTGACCTGCATAGGTAAGCTTATCAATGTTTAAAACTTCATGGTCTGTTTCATTTATAATCATTCGAACTAGGGCTGAACCTATAAATCCTGCACCGCCTGTTATTATTATCTTCATTACTTGCAAAATTTTGAATTCAAACTTTTAAATATTAAATGTATCCTAGTTTCAGAAAATCTCAGATGAAACCCGTAATAAAGACACTTTTTTCTCATTCTCTACTAAAAGGATTCGACTCCAAAAACTGTCTAATAAATATCCAACCGATACTCACAATTCCACTGAGTATCACAAACAAGATTAAAATCCTTAGTCCACTCGTCTCATCATCCACCGGCACCTGCACCGGCTGTAAAACACTCACCACCGGGGTTTGTTCCTGCACTTTCAGTTTGGCTTGTTCCACCTGTTGGGCCAGGGAGTTGTAGACATTAAAGGCCAGGTCATACTCAGATTGTAGTCGTTGTAATTGTGTCTGAGCCCGGGCAGAGGATAGATTTACGTTACTGTCTCTGAATTCAGCCAGTTTATTCTGGGTCGCTTCAAATTCTGTTTTTGCTCCCTCCATTTGTTCCCTGGCATACACCAGATCTTCTTCAGCCTTTCGGGTTCGGTAATTCACCACATACTCCCGCATCAGGCCAATACTTTTCTGAGCCAATTGGGCGGCTGCTTCAGGATCGGGCATGGTGACAGACAGGTTTATCACCCCGGTTTCTTCGTTTAAAGATACAGAAACACGTTCCCTCATGTTATCAATGATCTCCATTTGGTCTTTGGTCACGGAGATCACCGAATCGGTTTCAAAACCCATCGGTAACGGCCTGTGCGCTTCCTCCTCTTTCAGTAACCCGATCAATTTTCCGGGTAAGCCTATGGTATATTCTTTGGCGTAGGAAAGAACAGAGGGGGTATACACTTCATCAAAAAAAGTGTAAACCGTAGCGGTGGTCTCAAAACGGGGAAATTCCATTTCCGTATTCAATAACTCCAGCTGAAAAGGCAGGCTTTGCACCATCTGCGGGTATAGCTGAGGAGGGATCATTCCTCCACCTCCAAGATCAGCGCTTCCACCCATACCCAACAATCCTCCATACTGCTGCAACAGTCGGCTGGCCCCGCTTTCCGTGCTTTGCACTTCGGGCATCAGGGTAGCCCCGCTTTTATATTCTTTAGGGCTGAGCAAAGCCACGGCCAGTCCGAGTACTACTCCCACGGCCGTAAATTTGTAAATGGTGGAGCGGTTATCCCAGATGTATTTGGCCAGTTCGATCAGGTCAATTTCATTTTCGCCGCCTTCCCGCTCATCCCATTCCTCAACGGGTACCAGGCGGTATTCCTGCAATGGAAAATCTTCACCACCGGACTTCTTTTTCTTCTTCCCGGGCTGATCCGAATTGTGCCCCTGATCGTTGTTTTTATTCTCTTCGCTCACGTTTTCTGATACGTTTTTTGTGAAGCTTTAATGATACGAAGATATTGAATGGATTTAAAGGGTGGTTTTTTAGTGTTTAGTGTTTAGTGTTTAGTGTTTAGTGTTTAGTGGTTAGTGGTTAGTGGTTAGTGGTTAGGTTTTAGGTTTTAGTTGTTAGTGGACGGTGGACCGAGGGAAAAATGAATTTCGAATAACGAACAGGGAACACCGAATTTCGAAGTGGATCCTATAAATTGATTTTCTAATCCTGTAAATCCCGGTTCAAAATGAGATACTTACCAAAGCCTCTGCTGTTTTACCTACCAAAACACTCGGTTAAAGCGTCTTCTCCCCTGTGTAAGGGGAGAAACAAAGAGGGGGGAAGTGAATATCCAATATCCAACAAGGAATATTGAATTTCGAAGTATTCTAATTTTGAGTCTCGTCATTGCGAGGCCTTCAGCGAAGCAAAGACCGTGGCAATCTGTCTGAATTATTTGGGTGATCGCTTTAGGGAGATTGCTTCGTTGTAAGGCATCGAAATTGAGAATTGACTCCCGAGCACCTCGCAATGACCGGGTTTTGGTTGTTTGGGATGTAAACTTAATCCAGCCCCGTACACCCTCCGCCAGGCTTCGTATTCACTCAGCCTGGCACCTCCCTCAAGGGAGGACTCCCTGAATATCGACCAAAGAATTATCAAATATCGAATCACAAATTAGTTGGATGGTGGTGGGTAACATAAATACGCCCCACTTCAAAATTCAGTGTTCCTTGTTTGATATTCGATATTCTAAAAAGTCCTTCTCCTTGCGAAGGAGAAGACAGATGAGGTCGAGGATACGGGTAACCAAGTCTACCCATTCGTCAGACGACTCTTTGCAGGATTCTACGGACAAGTCATGTAATAGTCGTCAGACGAGTTTCGGTAGTAAACATGGCGTTCCCTTACCCTGCGGCGGTGACTGTAAGAAAACCAACTTTATTTCTGTGAGCCGGAGGGCAAGGGACAGGGATTGGGTTATGAATACAGGCAACCGAGCATGAATGGGCAAGATCCTTCTCCGCCAGCTGGCGGATCAGGATGACCGGTTGAATATCCAATATCCAATAAGGAACACCCAATATCGAAGTGGATCCTGAAGGTCATTCTACTAATCCCGTAATTCCCTGTTCAAAACGAGTTATTATCGCTAAAATCAAATCTGGATGGATCGTTTATAAGGCATAAGAAGTGCCTCTCTTTTTGTGAGCCTGACCCGGCACTATAGTCTGTGATAACGGGACAATATACCAACTTTCATTCCCGGTAAAAAAATAGAGCGGAGAGCAGGGATTGAACCTGCAACCTCCGACCTGGTTGGCCGGTGCTCTGCTAATTGAGCTATCCCCGCATATAAATTTTAGTTGTACCATACCCTATTGGTATCTAATAATAAAGGTATAAAAACCATGGTTGTCAATACGGTATCTTCTATTCCGAACGTAAATTTTGAGCTGTGAAGATCCTTTGAATATCCAATATCCAACAAGGAACACCGAATATCGAAACGTTCTAGTTTTAAGTCTCGTCATTGCGAATGTTGCAGTGAGCGGAGTGAGCACAGCCTATGGCAATCTGCTTAGGAGCTCGCTTTATGGAGATTGCTTCGTCGTAAAGCCCTAAGTCCGAGTTTTGATTTCACGCCTCCTTGCAATGACCTGGTTTTTGGTTGTTTGGGTAATTGTTTTACATAAAATCCTGATAATCGTACTTCAATCCCATAAATCCCGGTTCAAAGCGATGAACTTACTATAACCCTTGCTATTTTAACTACCTCACCACACACCAAAGCGTCTTCTCCCCTGTGTAAGGGGAGAAACAAAGAGGGGGAAGTGAATATCCAACAAGGAATATTGAATTTCGAAGTATTCTAATTTTGAGTCTCGTCACTGCGAGGCCTTCAGCGAAGCAAAGGCCGCGGCAATCTGTCTGAATTATTTGGGAGCTCGCTTTAGGGAGATTGCTTCGTTGTAAGGCATCGAAATCGAGACTTGACTCCCGAGCTCCTCGCAATGACCGGGTTTTGGGTGGTTAGGAATTGGCTTTCAAAATCCGTGTAATCCTTTCATCCCACTAATCCGCGATTCTTAAACGAGACATAAACCATAGCCCATACAGTATTACCTACTCCCCATGTATAACAAGAGTCCTTCTCCTTGCGAAGGAGAAGACAGATGAGGTCGTGGATACGGGCAACCAAGTCTACCCATTCGTCAGACGACTCTTTGCAGGATTCTACGGACAAGTCATGTAATAGTCGTCAGACGAGTTTCGGTAGTAAACATGGCATTCCCTTACCCTGCGGCGGTGACTGTAAGAAAACCAATTTACTTCGGTGAGCCGGAGGGCAAGGGACAGGGATTGGGTTGTGATTTCGAGCAACCGAGTATGAATAGGCAAGGCCCCTCGGTTCCTCGGGGTGACCTGTTGTTTAGTTAGGCTTACAAAAATAAGGACATCGCGGGTTTAGCCCGCGATGACTTGCCTGTTTGTTAACTCATATACCCTCAATTAGGCCAAGTACCTTTTCCACGGCTTCATCAATAGAAAGCTCATCGGTGTTGATGGTGAGTGCCGGGTTTTCGGGGGCTTCGTGATCGGCATCGTAGCCGGTGAGGCCGGAGATCTCTCCTTTTTCGGCTTTGGCGTAAAGGCCTTTGGGGTCTCGTTCCTGCGCCGTCTTTGGATCGCAGGTGATATGAACAACCTTGAAGTCGCCTTCAGGGAATAAGGCTTTGACAGCCTCGCGGTCTGTGTCAAATGGAGAAACAAAAGTGCAGATCACAATATTACCATGCTCGAAGAATAACCTGGATAAGTGGCCGACTCTCCGGATATTCTCACTTCGGTCGGCGGCACTGAAACCAAGGTCACCATTTAGTCCGTGACGGACCTGATCTCCATCCAGTAACATCGTCTGCTTTCCGGATTCAAATAATCGTTTCTCAACCTCTTTGGCGATAGTGCTCTTTCCGGCGCCGGAGATACCGGTCAACCACAGAACCTGTGCTTTATGGCCGTTTCGCTCTTCACGTTCTTCCCGGGGGATATTCCACGGCTCCCAGGTCACATTGGGCGAAACATTTCGGTCATCCGTCCCCGGTCCTCCGTCTTTAGCTACCGTTGAGCCTGCTCGCATCATACCGGCCCCGACCGTTACATTGGTGGCCTTGTCGATGATGATGAAGCTACCGGTTCTTTTATTGATCTGGTAAGCGTCAAAGAAGAGGGGCTGACTACTGACCAGTTTTACCCGACCGATCTCATTCAGCTCAAGCTTATTGGCATCCTCACGACCCATGGTATCCACGTTCATGCGATATACAATATCATCAGCGTAGACCTGGGTTCTGCGGGTGTTGTGCTGCAGTACATATTGCTTACCCGGCTCTAAGGCTTTGCCATCCATCCAGCACACATAGGCTTCAAAATCATTTCTAACCGTCGGTACATTGTCTTTTCGGACGATCATGTCCCCGCGCGAAATATCGATCTCGTCTTCAGTTGTCAGTGTCACGGAATCACCGGGGTAAGCAATGTCCAAATTTTCATCCCGTGTCACTATCTCCTTGATCTTAGTAGTCAGCCCGGATGGCAGCACTTTCACTTCATCTCCGGGACGCACATGACCGGAGGCCACACGACCTGAAAATCCCCTGAAGTTCTGATTGGGTCGGATCACATACTGCACCGGAAACCTGAAATCGATAATATTCTCATCGGCATCCACCTTAACATTCTCAAGGTGATGCAGCAAGGTTGAGCCTTTGTACCATTCGGTGTTTTCACTTTTATCCACCACGTTATCTCCCTTGAGGGCAGAGATCGGGATGTAGGTCACGTCCGTTACGTTCAATTTCTTGGCAAAGGCACTGAATTCCGAGACGATCTCATTGTATACGTCTTCAGAATAGTCCACTAGGTCCATCTTGTTGATGGCAACCACCAGGTGAGGAATCCTCAAAAGTGATGAGATAAAGGCATGGCGGCGGGATTGTGTCAATAATCCTTTCGAGGCATCTACCAGGATGACTGCAAGATCAGCCGTGGAGGCACCGGTCACCATATTTCGGGTGTATTGGGTATGACCCGGGGTGTCCGCGATGATGAATTTTCGTTTTGGGGTCGCAAAATAGCGGTAAGCTACGTCGATGGTGATCTTTTGCTCACGTTCGGCTTTGAGTCCGTCCGTTAACAGGGCCAGGTTCACATCCTCTTCCCCACTGCTCTTACTGGATTTCTCGATCGCCTCCATCTGATCTTCAAAAATAGACTTGGAATCATAGAACAACCGCCCGATCAGCGTACTTTTTCCATCATCCACACTCCCGGCTGTTGTAAAACGCAGCAGGTCCATGTCGAGATACTTATTGTCAGATTCAGAAGTTTTGGGTGAACTCATAATAGTTTTTAGTGCTTAGTTTTTAGTGCTCAGTTGGCTTGTTTTAACAATTGTAGTCAGAATTTTTACAAGCTCCAGGCACCTTTCATATTCTTGTTCTACATCAATTTTCACGACATCACTTGCTTTAAGTAACTCTAGCCAATAGAGAGCTTCCCGTGCTTCTTTCGATGCGATGCCCATCTTGTTAGTGAAATCTCTTTTGGAAACAGCAGCTCCTGCCTCATTTACATTTGCTCCTATGGCTGTTCCGGATCTGAGTATTTGCCTGCCTAGATCATACTCTTTTTGTTCATTCAATTTCTTTTTCAAGCTTAATATCATCAGTGCAAATTCAAAGCTTTTAGTGTAAATGGGGCCTTTATTTTTCATATCTCCAAACGTTTAGTTAATAACAGTAAGAGCAATCAATTACTGATTCCTTACAAAGGATCTTCAACTAAACACTAAAAACTCAAAACTAAGCACTAAAAATATCCCTGCCTTTTCCGGTCTTCCATCGCTGTTTCGCTGCGTTTGTCGTCGTGGCGATTGCCGCGTTCGGTTTGTCGGGCTGAGGCCACTTCCTGGATGATCTCCTCCATGTTGGATGCCGTGGATTCCACCGCTCCGGTGCACGTGGCATCCCCGATGGTTCTGAAACGAACGGTCTTGGTGACCACTTCCTCATCATCCATTTTATTCACAAAATCTGTATCCGCCAGCCATACCCCGCGCCGGTCAAAGACCTCGCGCTCGTGAGCAAAATACAGGGACGGGATCTCGATCTCTTCCTGAGCGATATATTGCCACACATCCATCTCCGTCCAGTTACTGATCGGGAACACGCGGAAGTTCTCGCCGGGCTTCTTCATACCGTTGTATAAATTCCATAGTTCAGGACGCTGATTCTTAGGATCCCACTGACCAAACACATCCCGGTGGGAGAAAAACCGCTCCTTGGCCCGGGCTTTCTCCTCATCACGGCGACCACCACCCAAAGCGGCATCCACCTGATGCTTTTTCAACGTGTCTAATAGAGTTACGGTTTGAAGGGCATTACGGCTGGCATCGGGGCCGGTTTCTTCTTCCACATCTCCTTTATCGATGGACTCCTGTACGCTACCCACGATCAGTTCCACACCATATTTCTCGACCAGTTTATCACGGAACTCAATGGTCTCCGGGAAATTATGTCCGGTATCCACGTGCATAAGTGGAAATGGTACCTTACCGGGATGAAATGCTTTTAAGGCTAAATGGAACATCACGATGGAGTCTTTACCACCTGAGAATAACAGTACCGGCCGGTCGAACTGGGCGGCTACTTCTCTCATTACGTAGATGCCTTCGTCTTCAAGTTCTTTTAAATGCGATTGTTTTTTGCGTTCGCTCATTGCGTGATTTTTGACGGTTGACGGAGGACCGACGACCGTTTGTAGTGTTTAGTGTTTAGTGTTTAGTGATGAGTTTTGAGTTATTACTCGATGTCCACAAACTCATCCATGCCCAGTAAAAAATAGGGATTTTTGAAGGTTTCTTTGTTGTAGGTTAGCGGAGAGTATTTTTCTCCGTTTTTACCTGAATATCTGTATACGGCATCGGCTGCTGCTGTGTCCCACTCCATGGTTGGCCCAAGGCGCGGATAGAGATCAGCTTTGCCCTCAGCTACCAGACAAAATTTAATAGAGCTTCCTGAGGGGACTTCCTCACTTACCTCTATACCGAGTTTCTTTAATTTCTTTTGTGTGGTAGCGTCACCATGGGAGCGGCTGACCACGATCCTTGCCGGTTCTGAGTTCTTGAAGGTCTCTGTTTCCAGTTTGACTGCCTTATTATCTCCTTCTTTCTTATAGGATCCGATGGTATCATCGCCATAGTACATCGTACCGAAGGCGGGCACGTAAACCACACCAAGCACCGGTTTATCCCCTTTGATCAGGGCAATATTAACGGTGAATTCGCCATTTTTCTTGATGAATTCCTTGGTTCCATCGAGCGGATCCACCAGCCAGAATGCATCCCATTCTTTTCTTTCCTCATAATCCGGAATACCTGATTCTTCTGAAATGACCGGTGTATCGGGATCTATTTCTTTCAGGGCGTTTACAATGATGTGATGGGCGGCCAGATCAGCCTTGGTGAGCGGGGAGTCATCCTCTTTGGTAATTACTTCAACATCCGTCTCATAAAATTCCAGTATTTTTTGCCCCGCCTCTTCTGCAGTCTTAATAACCTGATTTAGCATTGACCTCTTTTAAAAGTTCCAAATATAGGGTATTAATGATACGGCGATCGCACCGACTATCAAATTAAGCGGTAATCCTATACGCGTGAAATCAGTAAACTGGTAACCGCCCGGCCCCATCACCATCAGGTTGGTCTGATAGCCGATCGGTGATGAAAAACTAGCTGAAGCTGCCACGATCATCACCATGGCAAAGGGCATGAATTCCACCCCCAGAGTTGCGGCCAGTGAAAGGGCTACCGGAAACACCAGAACAGCCGCTGCATTGTTGGTGATCATTTCCGTTAGCAGCCAAGTGGCCAGGTAGGTCAGAGCCAACGCCAGTGTTGGATTATCACCCGCAAAGGAAAGCAGGTTGGTAGCCAGGAATTCGGCCGTCCCGGTATATTCCAAGGCACTTCCCAGCCCCAAAGCTGAAGCAATGGCGATCAATACCCGCCAATCCACGCTATCCAGGGCGTTAGCATACCTGAAACTTTTAGTAACCAACAGAAACCCGCTAGCAACAATAGCTGCCTGCAGCATACTAAGGATACCAGTCCCTGCCAATATCACCATTCCGATCAAAGAGAGACCGGCTACCCATGCTTTTTCGTACGTAACCGGAGTGGAGTCTTCAATAGAGCTCACCAAGTAATACTCACTGGAGTTGCGATATTTCTTTACAAAATTGGGATGAGCCTCCAGTAAGAGCACATCCCCCATGCGCAAGGTAATATCTCCTATCTTCTCGTTGATCCGCTCACCGCTTCGGGATACTGCAATGACCACTGCGTCGTACCGATCCCTGAAATTTCCATCCCTGATGGTTCTTCCGATCAATGGGTTTGAGCGGGATACCACCGCCTCGATCATCATCCGTTCATTGCGGGGGGCATTCAGCTTGAATACCTGATCAGTTGCAGGAATGAGTCCCGATATTTGTCGCAGGTCGATGATCGAATCCACAATGCCTGTAAAGATCAAACGGTCATTCCCTTTCAAAAGCTCATAGGGCCCCACAGCCGGAATGGTGCGCTCATTGCGCTGTATCTCAATCAGGTACAGTCCCGGTAAATTTCTCAGCCCGGCATCCTCGATGGTCTTACCGGTCAGTGTACTTTCCACCTCTACGATCATCTCTATGGTATATTCTTTCGGATCCTGAAAAGTGTCCAGACTGGACCCTCGTTCCGGTAGCAGACTATCCCCAAACAACATCAGATATATAAAACCCGCTACGGCGACCGGGATCCCGATAAGCGCCGGTTCAAAAAGGCCAATGGTTTCCAGCGACCCCTGCTGAATCATCAGTCCATTGATTATAAGGTTGGTACTGGTTCCTATCAGAGTACAGGTGCCCCCCAGTATGGCTGCATAACTCAATGGGATCAGGATCTTGGACACCGGGATCTGCGAGATGCGGCTCCATCGTTCCAATGCCGGAATAAAGGAAGCAACGATAGGCGTGTTATTGAGAAAGGCACTCATGATCATGACCGGACTCATGATCCTCAACTGGGCTTTTTTGACGGTCCTGGCATCCCCCATCACCTTTTGAACAATGAAATGGATAGCCCCGGTTTCCCTGAGTCCTGCAGCTACAATATACAGTGCTGCCACGGTCAGCATCCCCTCGTTCGAAAAACCGGAAAGGGCTTGCTCAGCCGGCAAGATCCCTGATATAAAGATCACAGCCAGCCCTGCAAATAGGATGATATCCACCGAAATGGAGGTGCCAACCAGCAGGATCAAACAGATCAAGATCACCCCTAAGACAAACCAGCCTTCAAATGTCATATAATTTCAATTCTGTATGTGAGTTGATGAATGCGGAATATATCATCAGGCGGGCAGAGGAAAAAATTGAATGTACAGCTTTTCTCCAAGGCAATTAAAAATACAAAAACCGTGATCCATCTTTCTTTCATCTCTGATCAAACCCTAAAGCCAACTGCAACTAATTTAGTGACCTATACGAATTTATCAATCCCTACTCAGCGCATAGACCCGGACATACGTATTTAGTCGTATTTTTAATTTTAGGCCTTATTACCGATGTATTTATAAAGAGTTATTGGGATCTTCATTACCCTAATCATAAAGAACTTCCATTATCAATTCAGTTTACATGACGCACAAAATAAAAACCGGAATAGAGGGTTTAGATGAAATTTTAGACGGCGGATTATTAACTAACAGATCCTATTTAATACAAGGCGGACCGGGTTCCGGGAAATCTACTCTTGGGTATCATTTTTTGGAAGAAGGTAATAAGAACCATGAGAATACTCTACTGATCTCTTTAAGTGAGAAAAACGAGAATATCGTTGAAAATATCATGCGCCAGAACATTGATCTGTCTGATACGAAGATCTTAGACCTCAGTCCAAGTGCCAGTCTTTATGAAGATGGGGAAACCTATGGTATTTTTTCTCCCTCAAATGTCGACCAAAAGCCATTGATGCAAAAGATCAAGCAGGTGCTTGATGAGCATAAACCTTCCCGCGTGGTCCTGGATTCCATCACCATGCTGAATATGCTCAATGAAAACCCTTACCATGCCCGAACCCTGGCTCTTTCATTTATCCGGTATCTCTCCAATAATGATGCCACTCTACTGATGATCTCAGAACAAAGTACAGATATCGAAGAAGCCTCTTTTTGGGTTAATGGTGTCATAAAACTGAACCATGAATCAGGCTGGCGAAAAATTGAAGTAAATAAATACAGAGGATCTGATTTTCAGTCTGGGCAGCATGCTTTCAGAATTTCTGACAAAGGACTGGAAGTCTTTCCTCAATTAAAGCCTAATAAATACGAACGTAAATTTGCCCCCAAACAACTAAGATCAGGAATTGAAGGCCTTGACAGTATGCTGAAAGGGGGACTTGAAAGAGGTTCTACTACCCTTTTGACAGGACCTTCCGGAATTGGAAAAACAAATCTAGGCGTTCATTTTGTAAGCCACGCCGCTTCCCAGAAAGAACGCTCGGCTATCTATTCATTTGAGGAATCAAAGGAAGTCATTCTAACGCGTTCGAAAGGTATTAACATCCCGATCCATGACATAATCGAGCAGGGAAATCTTAAAATTGAATCGGTTGAACCTTTATCGTACTCCCCGGATGAATTTTCAAAAATGGTGCGAACGGATGTTGAAGAAAATGATACCCGAATAGTCATGATCGACTCCATTGGCGGTTATAAACTTGCCGTGGGAGAAGAAAATGCCCTTTCACGAATGCATTCACTTTGCGTATACCTCCAAAACATGGGAGTGACCACCATACTGATCAATGAAACTTCCAATATATTCGGTGACCTGCGGTCAACAGAGATCAATGCAAGCTACCTGGCAGATAATATCATCTTCTTTCGGTATTTCGAACATCAGGGGTCATTACTTAAATCATTGGGTATTTTGAAAAAACGCCTCAGTGATTTCGAAAGTCAGCTTAAAGAGTTCCGCATAACCGGAAACGGGATAGTGATGGGTAAACCACTGAACAACATGCGTGGGGTCTTAACCGGTCAGCCGGAAATACTTACAAACAATACTGATCATGAATAATACGGCAGTAAATTATCCGAAATTCAGTAAGAATGAATTTTCCAATCTAACGCTATTGCTGTCTAATGCCTCTGATGAGAGATTGGTATGGAATTTATTTTCTGATGAATACAATATCTCTTCATCCAAAGAATCATTGGAAACAGGTGAGTTTGATCTTCTGATCACGGATGAAAGTAGGTTTGAAGAGTGTGCCGTTCATTTTAAAGAGCTGAAAGAACAGTCCCTCCCCATTATTTTACCGGTATTACTCTTAACTAAAAATGAAACTTTTGTCAGCAATCCCAGGAAACATGCTGAGGTTATTGATGATATTCTTTTCATGCCCACTTCTCCGGAGGTTTTACGCACCAAGATCAATTTACTGCTTCAGGCAAGAAAACATTCAAAACAGTTAGAGGAAGAGAAAAGGAAGTATCAGTTACTTGCTGAAAATTCAACCGATATGATCTCAACCCACAAACCCAATGGGGAGTATGAATATGCTTCTCCGTCATCACAAAGTATATTCGGTTTCAGTTCTGAAGAGTTGATCGGGAAAAATGCATTTGATTTCATCCACCAGGATGATCTGGAAGGTGTCATAAAGGGTCGGGAACACACCATAAGAACCAAAGAACCCTCAAAAGTAGAATTCAGGAAAAGAACTAAATCTGGAGAATATAAATGGGTCGAGTCGATCATAAAAACCCTGGACCTGCCCGGTAAGAATGATGAGGTTCGGATCCAGGCTGCAACAAGAGACATCTCAGATAGGAAATGTTATGAGCAGAAACTGAAAAAGGAGGTCTCTTTTAGCAACGCTGCCCTTGATGCTTTGCCCAATATCTTCTTTATGGTGGATTCTGATCTAAACTTTATCCGATGGAATAAGAATCTCGAAAAAAACCTTGGATACTCCAATAATGAAATTAGGAATATGACTCCCTTTGACTTCTTTAAAAAAGAAGACCATGAAAGAGTTAGAATGAAAATTCAGGATGTATTTATTGATGGTGAGGCAGAAATTGAAGCAGACCTGATCACACACGATGGAAGTTTGATTCGCCACAGGATCTCCGGGCGTGAATTCATTGATGGAGAACAAAAGTATATCATTGGTACCTGTGTCGATGTTTCCAAAGACCATAGAATGATGAGCGACCTAAAAGTCTCAAATGATGAAAAGCAGATCTTGCTTCTTGAGATCCATCACCGGGTAAAAAATAACCTAGCAGTTGTATCAGGTATGTTACAACTCCAGGCCATGGAAACGGACGATCCCGTTTTGGCTGAAAAATTGAGTGAGAGCCAATTACGCATCCAATCCATAGCTTCTATTCACGAGTTGCTGTATCGCTCAGAAAGTTTCTCACAACTTAATATGGAAAAGTATTTCGTTGAACTCATAAATAATATCAAGAGAACGACCCAAACGAATCAGGAGATTTCCTTTATTCAAGACTTTGAGCCGGTTAAATTAAACATCAATCAAGCCATTCCTTGCTCATTGATCGTAAATGAACTCATCACAAACTCTATGAAACATGCTTTTAGTGATCAGCCTAATGGCACGATCACGATAACCCTAAAAGAGTTATCTGATGGCGAGGTAGGAATAATTGTTGAAGATAATGGGAAGGGGCTGGATAAGGATCTTGATTTCAAAAAACCTAATTCCCTTGGCATTCAGTTAATTGATGTATTGACAAAACAATTACACGGACAGTTAGATGTGGCCTCAGAACATGGAGCCCGGTTTTACCTATCCTTCAAAAAGCAGGATAAAAAAGGTAGCGCCAGTAATATCATATAAAAGTAACTGAGCTTAAGCAAGGTCATTTCTAAGGGCAAACCGCACAAGACCGGCTGTATTCTTAGAACCTGTCTTCTCTAATAAGTTGGTTCTATGAGTGTCTACCGTTCGCTTGCTGATATAGAGTTTATCCGCGATTTCCTGATTTGTATACTCATCCACTATTAAGCGTAAGATCTCAATTTCCCTGTCGGTCAATTCAGTTTGGGGCCCATTACCTTCGGATCCATCCTCATTTAAATATTTCCCAAGCAAGCCAAAGGTTACACCCTGACTATAGTAGGTATCACCGTCACTTACTTTCTCAATGGCCTGAATAATATCCATTTTACCGGCACTCTTTAACACATACCCGGAAGCACCGGCCTTAAGGATCTCTCTGATCGATTCCTCATCATCCCGCATACTCAACGCAATGATCTCAATATCCGAAAATTGATCTCTTATCTTTTGAGCGACCTCTATTCCATCCATCTCTGGCATATTTATATCCAAAAGTACGATATCAATGTCATCATAATCATGACATTTGGATAAAGCTTCTCTGCCATTATGTGCCTCATATAATCTATTTGCGATATCACTTTGGTTTAAGGTCATGATAATACCATCTCTCATGACCTCATGATCATCCACAATTAGAACATTGACTTTATTCATATCGAGTAGAAATATTAAGTTATCGGGATAACAACACTGACAGCCAATCCCTTATTTGAAACATTATTGATCTCTATTGTTCCTTGTAATAGTTCAACCCGGTCTTTGATACTTTGTAATCCGATCCCTTTCCTAATTGAAATATTCTTCATATCAAGGCCACTCCCATTATCTCTGATCTTACATCGGATCTCCTCCGGGCTTTTTTTGATCTCTAACCAGATCGTATCGCATCCTGAATGCCTAACTGCATTTGAGATCACTTCCTGCATAATGCGATATAAATTTGTTTCAACTTCCTTATTGACTGTCCACTCAGACTCATTGTCATAAGTAAAGTTAAAATCAATGTTGGATGATAATTTATATTGCTTGATCAGTAGTTTTACAGCTGATATGATCCCATGCTTATCAATAGTTTGTGGCATCAGATTTTGTGAAATACTCCTTGTCTCAGAAACGGCTTTTTTTACAAGGTCCCTGGCATAGCGCAGCTGATCGGCACCCTTTTCATCCTTTAATATCTCCCCGGTATTATCGAGATGAAGAATGGCAGCCGATAAATACTGGGCTATTCCATCATGCAGTTCTTTAGAAATGCGTTTTCTTTCTTTGTTTTCGCCCTGTAGATATGATCTCTTAATTTTCTTTTCCTGATTCTTTTGATCCGTGATATCCAGCACGACACCATGAAGTTTCAGAGGGTCTCCATCCTTCCAATCAAATATTTCACCAATTTCCTTAAACCAGCGAATTTCACCATCCGGTTTTTCGATCCGATATTCAGATTCAAAATTTTCACCCCGTTTCAGTTTCTCAAAATTTTTCTCAAATATACTTTGATCATCAGGGTGGACCAGATCCATCATCATATCTATGCTAGGAGTTACCTTTTCCTGATCCAAACCAAATAATTTATAAATAATATCTGACCAAGTGATCTCCCCTGTATCCAGGTTACTCTCCCAATACCCTAGCTGTGCAATTTCCTGTGCTGCTTTTAACTGATAGTTCTGTCGTTTGACTCGTTCATTCGCTCTTATTTGATCCGTAATTTCAATTCCTTCACAGTAAATCCCGTGTACCTTCCCATCATTTTTCACCGGCACATAGATCAAATTAAAGATGAACTCCTTACTGCCTCCTGCCCCGTCATTGATCCAGACAGTTTTTTCCCTATCGATATATGGCTCACCCGTTTTATAAACATTGTCCAGTATGTCAATATATCCCTGTTCTTCTACTTCGGGAATTACTTCGATCACATTTTTATCAATTAACGCATTTGTTCCCACCACTTTTTTATAGGCATCATTTGCATACACAAATTTATGATCAGGGCCTTCCAGGATACATCGGGGAGAAGGAGTTTGATCAAAGGTATCTTTAAGATTTTTTATATCAACCTCTATCTTTTTGCGTCTTTCCCTCTCCTGATCAAGGACGTAGGCCAACTCTTTCTTTAATTCATTTTCCTGAGTGATATCTATGCCTGTACCAACAATGAAGTCATGACCGTCGTTATTAAAACGACTTGCCGTTATTTTATATAGTCTTTTTAATTCTGATCTGGTTTTTATGAATATTTTTGTCTCTGTCTCCCCTTTTTCCCTTACTTCACGTAGAGCCTCCTCTGCTTTTGCCTGATCACATTCCTCAACCCTTTCAATAGCATTCAGATGCATTAGCTCCTTGTCTGAAAGTCCTGATATGATATTCGTATCATTATTCCACCGGATAAGACGTCCCTTTTCATCCAAAACAAAAAATATACCCGGGAGGCTATTTTGTATTCGATCAGCAAAACGTTTCTCCTTTTTTACTTCCTGTTGATGAACATCGATCTTGGTCATTAAATGACGAATGGTGAGAAACAAAACCAGGGCGATGATCCCTAAAAAAAGAAGACCTTTATACGTCTGAATACTTCTGTATATACTGAATTGGTCAAAGTACCGGCCCAAAAGAGTATCTGTCCCAAATATATAAACCGCCCCGACTGCGAATAATACCGCAGACCACTTGAAAGCAATGAAATTTTTATTGTCACGAATGTTTTTCAACAAATCCATTAGCTTGAATCAATGATTGTCTTCATGCTAAAATATATAATAAACATTATAATATTAATGATTAAGGAATATATTTTAACCCTTATATCCTTCAGGATTTTTATAGTATTGTACTAAAATAACACTCATGACTTGACGGTCTATGTGGTATATCAGAACTAAGACCATCGGGTTGGGTAGAGGAATTACAGGTTAATGATGCCTTACAATGAGCCAATAGAGTTTAACAAGTGCGGATAGATCATTTTAACACTTTTAGCTTACCCTTAATACCTTTTTTACAAACATTGTGATATGGCTGATCATCTTATCAACGGAGCATAAGTCTAAATTAAAATTATCTCTAATTTACGTTGTAGATGTAATTTGTAAACCCTTATATTTGATGCTCTCTAAAACGAGGTGTCCTCTGATTTACTGATAAAAGTAACATTTATACTTTTGTTGTCATTTTTTGCGAATGTATTGGAATGGCAAAGGTCGTTAAGCATTTTAGTTTCAATTAACGGCACAGTATAAGTTGCTTAATATCAGATAATTAGAACATGAGCCGCTGTGGTGGAATTGGTAGACACGTTGGACTTAAAATCTTTCCGATCGTCCAATACAGCCGATAGAGCCCGATTTTGGCTATTTTTTGTTACCATTTTGTTACCAAATGCCCTCCTAATATCGTACTTCTCTGAGTAGAAAATTCGATCGTTGTGGATCTAAGGATTCTCTTATTTCCACACCTGTCGCGCGCAAGATTTAGATGTTACGCCTGTCTTAATTTCAACAAATACAGGAGAACATAATGGATTACAAAATCTATCCCTTCAAACGCGACAAAAAGTACCGACTCTTCATACGTTTCTTTGATGAGTATGGACAAAAGAAACATCTTTCCAGTGGTGTTACTTATCCACTGAAGCACACTAAAAAAGAACGTCTCGCCGCTATTAAGGAAGCAGAGAAAGTGGCGGAGGATAAACTCATTGCCTTTTACAAGGGAGAAACCGAAACCAAGCCAAAAATTGATTCCCTTCGTGTGTTTTTAGACAACCATTATTACCCTCATATTCGTAGCAATCTAAAAGCTTCCACCGTGGTTAGCTATAAAAACGCTCTCACTCATTTTTTGCGAATCTGTGGTTCAAAGCCCATTGCCGCTTACTCCAGAACAGATATACAGAAATACAAAGTGAAACGATTTGACAAGGAGGACATCAAGAAGACCACTATTAATATTGAACTCAGAAGCATCAAAGCGGCTTTTTCCTGGGCCTACAAGAATGATTTTTTGGATAAACACCCCTTCAAAGGGCAAGATTTTTTATTCAAAGCCAAAACGAAACGTAGACCTTTTAGAAAGGATGAGCTTGAGCGATTACTTAAACAGACCGAAGGTAAGATGATCGGTTTAGTCATTCGCCTTAGTTACTATACCGGTATGCGTATTGGAGAGCTATCTCAAATGCAATGGCGGATGGTCAATCTCGATAAACGATATATAAACCTGACTTCCAAGATCACAAAATCTGCGAAGTCTCGGATTATACCTCTGAGTCCAAGAGCCTTTAATATCATTAAAATTTTTGAGGCACAGCTCAAGGAAAAACGAAAAAAGAAAGCCTTCTGGTATGAAGATAAACCCTTTCCAACCTGCTATGTATTGCAAAAGAAACGGGGATATGGCCGATATGAATGCCGCAGTATTCAGGATACCTTCAGAAAGCACATGAATGAGGCCGGACTACCCAAAGAACTCACTTTCCATAGCCTCCGGCATACCTTTGCTACCCGAGTCTTAGAAAACGGCGGAAATATTAACGCCGTGAGCAAAATCATGGGACATTCTACTCCAATGATTACCTCTCAGTTCTATGATCATAGTACGGCTCTTAATTTCCGAGAAGAGATGGATTTATTGCCGAAATAGTTCTCGCAAGTAAGATATACCTTGGGGATATTCATAGAATTACTAAATCAAGTGAATATCTCCAAGGTTTTTTTATTTCACTACATCAAAACAACGATGAACAAATCTATTTTTATAACTTATAAAAGGTCTAAATACTATTGTGGACAAGTTCCCCAAAATGGCATGTTATAATTTACAAGTGCACTATTTGTGCTAAATCCTGTGGGTTCTTCATTAAAATTTGAGACACACCACCCCGTTAAATCCTGGTTAAAGCTCTCTGCTCCATAGAACATATAAATCATGTCAGTGACATTTCCTACACTCCAGTTACCAATATTTTGATTAAAGCTTAGAGCCCCGTCGAACATATGATGCAGGTTTGTAACACTGCCTACATCCCAGGAACTAATATCTCTGTCGAAGGTTGCCGCTTGAGCAAACATGTATTCCATATTTGTAACATTACTAACGTTCCAATTTCCTAAGCCTTGGTTAAAAGCCAATGCATTCCAAAACATCTCTGACATGTCTGTTACATTATTTACGTTCCAGGTGTTAATGCTTTGATTAAAACTTTCTGAACCTTTAAACATAGATGCCATTGTTGTGACATTACTAACGTTCCAAGTACCAATATCTTGATTGAAATTGGTAGCTTCTGAAAACATTGCCGACATGTCTGTAACGCTACTTACATCCCAACCCCCTATAGGTTGGTTGAAATTTTCAGCTCCTGAAAACATTGCTGACATGTCTGTAACACTACTTACATCCCATCCTCCTATGGTTTGATTGAAATTGGTAGATGAGCCAAACATAAGATCCATCCTTGTAACATTAGACACATTCCAACCTCCTATATTTTGGTCAAATACTATAGCGTTCCAAAACATCACCCCCATGTCTTTTACGTTACCAACATCCCAACTACCAATATCTTGATTGAAGGATCTTGCGTTAGCAAACATCCCGAACATATCAGTTACACTGCTGACGTCCCAATTTCCCAAATACCCATTAAAATTTTGCGCATCAAAAAACATTTGATACATATCAGTCACATTTCCTACACTCCAATTTCCAATATTTTGATTAAAGGATATTGCAGAATCAAACATTTGGTACATATATAAAACATTGCTGACGTCCCAATTTCCAATATCCTGATTAAAACTTTCAGCATCCGCAAACATCCCTGCCATATTTACGACACTGGAAACATCCCATTGACTAATATCCTTATTGAAACTTAAGGCACCAAAAAACATACCACGAGCATCTACGACATTACTTAAATCCCAATTACTAATGTCTTGGTTAAATGTAGTCATATCTGTAGATGAGTTAAGTTGACTACCCGAATTATCAAAAGTCTGCAGGTTTGCTAGTAGCTTATTGTAGCCCCTATCATTATTTAATTTAGTCTTTGACGCAAAACTCTTTAGACGACTTTGATCAGCCAAGATGAAAGACATGTCTTTTACATGTGTGGTACATAGTCTTGACAAATCACTTTGCTCATCCCTCCTCTGGATAAGCAAAGCTCTATCTACAGCTTCATACTGGATACCGTTAATATTACCTAATTGCCCAATTTCAGCACTTGGGCATTTGACCGTAATTCCATTTTCAGCCAGGTAGAAGGGTTTTTCTTGAAAAACGGCCGTTATATTTGTTTCAGAATCAATTTCTACTGTTTCAGGGTTAAGACTTCCCTGCAAGTCTCCTTCCCAGCGAAGAAACTCCCAACCTGAATTAGCAAATGCTTGTAGTTCAACAATAGTACCTGCCTCATAGTCATTCGCCTTTTCCTGAATAATAGTTTCTTCAACTGTTCCTGAGCCTTCAATAGTCATATTCAACGGGTAAAGACGTTCTTCAAAGACTGCTGTAATCTGTTTATCACTATTCATAATTACACTTGCAGGATTTGATGTGGAACTAAAGTCTCCTTCAAATCTCACAAACTCCCAACCATCATTAGGTGAAGCAGTAATTTCTACGGATTGTCCTTCTTCGAATGTGGCATCACTCGGTGCAACTTGTCCTCCATCTTCATTATTTACTGTTACAATGAGACGATATATTTCAATCTTGTCATCGGAGCCAGACGATACAGTTGTTGATTGGCACGAAATTATAAAAAATATTAGAATTAAGAGGCTTATATAGCTTTTATTTGAGATTGAAATCATAAGGAAATTTGCGATTAGTTATTTTGTACTACAGATCAGTCTACAATTAAACTAATCAAAAACATGATTATAGACCCGACTGTAGGTTCAATAATATGTTCTTAAATGAACCAGTTCTGAACTCCCGAAAGAAAACACCTCTCACAGCCTGAGGTATGCGTTTGCCACCCGTACATTAGAAAATGGTGGAAATATTAACTGAAGTAGTCACGATACGTGAACATGGTAAAAATGTGAACAAAACTACCCTTTCACCTTAACCAATCTCCATCCCCACTGTTTCTTCTTTTTGTCATAGTTTATCATGGCTAATCCTTTGATCTCATCCCTATCTGATAAACCATATTTCTTCACTGTTCCAGGATCTACAAATATGGAGTGATGGCCATTTATAAATCCAAAGCTGTTACCTGTTTGAATGCTGATAATACCCTGTACATCCATCAATAAATCAGCTTCAGGTTTCTCTTCGGTCTTTTCTAATGAGTAAACTTCATAGTATCCACTATCCCCTTCTGCATTCATTTTTACTCGAAATATATCCCCAACTTCTGGAGAAATATCAAAATCTGAGTAGTTAAAAAATCCCTGAATTTTTCCAGCTTTTATAAAATTTAAAATACTCTTTTCTCTATTAACGTACTCAACGACCACAAGTGTTTCAGGAAGATCCCCATACAACAGCTTGTTTACTGACTTAGCTTTTTCTTTATAAAAACCCTTATTGCTTTCTTTACTCGTCGCATTATTATACCATGGAGCTGAAACCCATTCATTTACGCGGTTTGATACTTTCCAGCCATGATCCATTCTGAAATCGTAGTATTCATCGACTTCTGTTTTAGCTTCATCCCAAAGTTCTTTGTTCATGAGCAAGGCTGCTAATTTTACCCTAATCTTATTCTTAAATTCTTCCTTATTGTTAATCAGTAAGGCTTTGCAATAGCATGAGAGCTGGAGATCCTGATCTTTTCTATGTAGATCACCCAATAATTCCCAAACCCAAGTCTGTTTCCTATTTTTGCGTGCAAATGGCAGGAATGAATTAATGGCTTCATCATCCCTTCCTAAGGCAAGTAGAAGCTGGGCCTTTCTATACCGTAGAAACTTAAACTCTTCATGCTCTTTGATAACATTATTAAGTTTTCTAAGATAGTTTTCTACAAACTCATCACTGATTTTACCCTCATTCTTAGCTTCTACTAAATGTTTTGAGTAGGTAGTAAAAACTTTTTCAGCTAAAGATGAATAGGTTCTCCCATTAGAACCTTCATATTCTTTAAAGTCATCTTTAGTAAAATTGTTTGTTTCCCACCAATCAATTAGTTCTAAATATTCTGGCTCTGATTTGAGAATATCATGAAGATAAATGAGTATAAAACGATAAGGCTCGGAATACCCAGATAATTCAAAGTTTTTGATAATACTGAAAATATTCTTAGCTCTTCCTCTATATTTATTTACTTCATCTGTCGCATGAATTATTCGTATTCCATGTGAAATTACTTTTGTAAAATGCTCATAAAACATCTCTTCATCTGGCGATAAATTCAGCTTTTGTATGTTTTCAAGGACTTTGATCAGGTTGCTGATTTCCTCGTTAGTTACCTGTCTCTCTAAGTTCGTAACTCTTTCTTTTAAATAATGATAGAGAACCCAAGACATCCCTCTTTTGCTCCACATTAATGCTTCTGAGTCACCGTCTTGAACAGCTTGTTCCATTTCCTTCTTAGCAAGCTGGTAGGCTTCCCTCAGTTTTCCTTCTTTAATAAGTCTCATTATATCTTTAAATGGCATAACTATCGAAAGCAGTCGATTAACTTTAATAGTGTATCCCTTTTTCGCATATCCATGATGCGGGGATTCGCTGTGGTAAATTGACCATTGGCCTTAAAATTAAACTGAATGGTGGCATAAGTATCCTTAATACTCAGGTAATAAACCACATAATAGCTTTCGGGCTTTTCTACCACGCTCATTATTGATACATCATCTTGGTCACAACATGAATTCACCTTGTTATATAACTGTTGAAAATTTTTATCGGACGGTGAGTAATCACATTCAAACACCCGAAGGGTCTCTGTATTCATTATTCTTAGCAGGTCATCAATGTGATTACCTTGACGCGAAGTCTTAAAGGGTTTAAATACGCCCGCTTTATCATGTCCTGCATCTACTCTAACTTCCCCCTCTTCGGTTTGTATATAATACATTTCAAGAAAATCACTGCTTTCTACCCTATTGATACTAAACGGGGTATTCTTGAGCTTTTTCTTTACATCAAAATAGGTTTGTCGTTTTGCAGGGTGCTTATCTCCACTATGAAATGGAGTTTCCGGCACCTCTCCCAGCTGAATTGCTTCAGGTGGAAGCTTTTTAAGTGGACTTATGGTATTGAAAGTGATCTTTGAAAATGTCGTCGTGTTCGGAGGGTTTAATGCATACAGTTTCTCTTTACCTCTCGTTAATGCGGTATATGACCATCTTAAATGATCGTCACTCATACCCACCTTACCATTAAAATTCACATAAGCCGTATCCCACTCTCCACCCTGGGCTTTATGGCAGGTAATTGAGTATCCATATTTGACATGCAAGGCATTAAAAAAAGGATCGCTATTAAGCATTTCCTTATAAACATCTGACTTTCTATTATAGTAAGGCAGTCCCTGCTCTTTTCGTATTTTTTGTTCTTCCTCAAACCTCATGACATAGTTGACAAACAACGCCCTCATTTGATCTGTAGAAAGCGCTCCTTCCGGTTCCTCAAGCATTGAGTCTATGATCTTAATGGGAATTGGATCTGTTTGATCTGGAGTAACAATGGATACCGTTCTAAACCTGAAACTAAATAGTTTCTTAACTTTTTGCCCTTCTTCTTCAACGTAGATCCGGGCACTTTGAGTCTGTGTTTCTTCTTCTACATCCACAACCTGTACCAAGTCTCCATTGTATACATAAGCCCCAAAGGTGCCATACACATTTTTGGTATTTAGTAGTATGTCACCGGGCTGAACAGACTCCTTGTTTGGGAAATAGTGCTTTCTTATCTCTCTATTATAGGATAGACAATCTCGATTTTTGTAGTTGATAATCACCCCATTTTCCAATCCAGGTTTGGGATTATCATTCAAATACACGGAGAGCATATCTAATTCGTCTACGCTTACAAAATCATAGTCATAATCAAATTTCAGGCTGTTCCTTTCATTTTGCTCTTTGGCTAACAAGCTCCGGATTTTTACTGAGTTTTTGAGGATTGTACTTTCTGAGGTTTGCCGAACAACCTCAGTTAACTCAAATGTGTCGTATGTCAAGCCAATCTTTGAAAAATAACTTTCACTTAAGGCCTTTGATTCATTCTCACCAACCGGGGGAAGCTGAGCCGGATCACCTATAAATAATATCTTATTTGTTTTTGAGTGACCAATGTATGTGAGTAAATCAGGTAAAAGTCGGTCCGTACCAGACTGGTACAGCTCTTGTTTATTTTCTTTTTCACTGACCATAGAAGCTTCATCAACTATAACAAGGTGTCTCGCAGTCTCTACTTTTATTACAGGGAAATAGTATTTGTAACTTAACCCTTCGATACTCTTCTCAGAGTCTTCTATGATTTTTACATCATCATAGTTATAAATAGCTTTGTGAATCGTTGTGCCATACCCGTCTCTATTCTTCTCTTTATTCTTAGTCTTTTCCCTCAATATCTTAGCAGCTCTACCGGTTGGAGCCATTACTTGAAAGGATATTTGGTGTTGATCAAGATGAGTAACTAAATGTTGAATAAGCGTTGTTTTACCGGTACCTGCATACCCCTTTAGGATGAATATTCTCTTGTCGCTTTCCATAAATTTCTGGATTCGATTGAATGCTTCTTGTTGTTGCCCCGTCAGTTGTATCATTTTTATTTGTTTAATTACAACTTCATCAAATAAGTAAATTTTTACGTGTCTTTAGTCGGATCTAAAACCTTAAATAATCTTTTAAATTACTTTAGTAGATTTATCTAAATAGTCGCTCCAATTGTTATGTATTTGGTACCATAAAGATTCTTTTGAAGCATATTTACCCGTCATAAACAGTGTATTTTCTTGCTTTGCCTTACCCTGACCCGTAGCAAGCTTTACAAAGTCTAATCCTCTGTCGGTATGTATAGACCAGAAATCAGTCCAAATAACTCGTTTGTGAAATACCTTACTTGCACTCCCTTTTTGACTATATAAACTTACATCAACTATATCAGAAATTTCACTTAGTTCACTTTTAACAATTTCAAATACATCTTCCTTATTGCTATTACTTGATGCCGTTAGATCAGAAATAATTTCAACCTTCAACTCTTGCCCACTTTTCCTGGACAAAGTTTTTAATAAACTAGCAAGCTTAACATCTCTGATGTTTACATACAGGTATGGATCTAGTATTCTTACCATCTTAAAAGGCAATACATACTTTGACAAAAAACGAGACCAATTGAAGTTTTCCCCAATATTAACCGGCATGGACATTTCATTAAATAAATATTGAATTGATCCATTTGATAGATCTTGATTTTCAAAAATAGGTTTCTTCCCTGCTTCTAAAAGTTTTTCTTTCCAAACTTTATTACCAATATCATCATGCAATACCGTGCTAGTATCCATTGATATTGCCCTACCTACTTGTCTTAGAACTGTTTTCCTCATTGGTAATTTTTCTATAGCCTCAGAAATGAGGTTTGATGATTCTATCCCTCGTAGCTTACCAGATGCGTGCATGCTAATCATTACCTGATACAGTTCATTATTTCCCTGCTTATCAGAGCATTTAAGCCTTTCTAATACCTCCAAAAGCGAGTCCGTATCTGTTCCAGCTACAAATCTCCCTTTATTTATAGCCTGAAAGAATTCATAAAATGAATTTTCAGAGAGAAAGACATTTTTTAGTAGATTTTCTGGAAAACTATGCAGAAAAGGTTTTGTAAAAAATCCATCCATAATAAGAGGCTAATTTTTATTCTTTACACTCTCCCTCAATCGAGCTAGACTAAGGTCAGCCGATAAATCAAAAAAATCATCAGGCCAAGGTTCTGTAAATGAGCCAGTTTCATCAAGTTTAATTTCCCGGATATTTGACTCCCCATCACTACTGGATACATACAAAATTGAAATATCGTCTTTGGAAAGCCCTTCTTTTCCACCCGAGGCATAATATTTAGCAACCTCGAGCTGAATACTTTTAATGATATGCTCACTATGGGTTTCAAAGTAAACTGAACCTTGCTTGTTCATTTTAGTGTATTTCGAGCATAATGGTCCAAATTTGGCTTGTATACCAGGATGTAAGTGTAACTCAGGCTGTTCTACCACCGTGACGAATTTTATAAAATCTGAGTACTCGTTATTAGATGTTTGAAATAGCTTAATTATAATTGGTAATAGTTGACTTAACCCTGTACCCAATTTACCTATACTAGAAATTCTACCCGTATGGATATTTTGAAGCACAAGACTTTTTCGAGTTAATTCTGGTGATAAATCGCTGGTTAATTTGTCAATTTTAAACCGGTAGTCAATATCAATATCATTGAGCACCCTATTTAGCACCTCCACTTCATCTATAGGCACTACATTAGCATTAGTTAATCCTGGAAATCCAGTAGGCTCACCCTCGATCATTTTTGTTGCCGTATTTTGTTCAAATAAAGCCGAATACATACTTTCTACCTCATCATCCATTATTAAATTCTCAGGGATACTACGCAGAGGGTGTATATAATTGGTTAAGGGACTGTAGTCTATAGCATCAAATATTTGCAGTATATCTAAGTCCAAGCTTAACTCAGGATTTTTTAAATTGAAAATGAGTGAATGAAAAGAATCCTCTTGAAGGCTCTGATATTGATCCAAATGATATTGTTCTAAGGTGAAATCATCGCGAACTCTTAAATACTGATCGGATTCAAGAATATACCTTTTGAAATTTTTTATAAATTTTTTGAATTTTTTTTCTCCAAATTTATGGACGCCCTCATTTTGCCCAGTTATAAGACTGAAAAGAAGTAAGAAATTATAATCAAACTCGCTAAAGACTAGTTTTTTGTGCTGTTCATTCTCTTCAAGTATACATGTACTTGTCTGATTATTTAATCTACATTCAACCGGGTCGTTTTCAGGTTTTGCATCTATATAACTAAATATATCTTCGCTATCATAATGCTCATAGGGATAGATTTTTATTTCGGATATATCCATTCTAAAGTCTTTTAACGAAACATCAGAATCATATACTTCCCCAAGGCCAATACACCATTGAATTGTACCCTTTACTAAATACTCACTTCTTTCATCATTAATACCCAGGTGATTTTTGAACTCAGGATTCAAATTCTTCAAATTAAGCTCAAACCTTCCTTCTTGTCCAAATCTAAAAACACCTTCCTCATGTTTGATGTTTATAAGGTCCCGAATTTTTCCAAAATTTATTCTCTCATTCAACGCATTTAACGTTTTTGGATCAAACCTCTGCGCTTTCTTATTATAAATGGTTTCTGCATACAATATGCTCTTTAGTAATGAAGATTTCCCCCCATTATTTGGACCAAACAACAAGTTTATCTTGTTATTAATAGGAACTTCTTGCCTGTCTTTGTAGGGACCATACCCTTCTACAATATGTTTAGATGGTATAAACTTCATTTTGTGATAAAATCTAGTGCTCTAAATTCGGTTATTCTAATGATAATTAGTTGTAATGCACTCATTCTGCACAAGTCATCTAAGTTCTTTCTACGCCGCACTCAAAATCCTCTTCAATGTATCCTTCATCGCCTTCTTAAAGGAATCATCCTGCGACATCAACCGATATAAATCCAACTCATTCTTGCGGTTTTTGGCCATTACTTCATTGAAGATCTTTTCAAAGGCAATTTCACGGTTTTGGGAGTCGGTGTTCTCTTTATATTTCTCTTCAAAGTCTGGATGAGCTTCAATACTTTTTGCAAGGCTTATGAACTTTACTCGCTGCTCTTCCGGTGTGGCATCCCAGCCCTGGAACCATCGTTCATTAAAACTTTGGATGATCATATCCAGCATATCCTCATCACTTCCTCCGTGAGCTCCCCGTGGATTGGGATTTTGCGGATCAACGGTCGATTCGGAATCGTCTAAACCTATGGAAGCTCCCAGTTTGGTTCGTTCTAATCCATAAGTTGATAAATCCACTGAATCCAACAATTCATCCATAGTATCTCCGTCCGGATCTTTAATCACCATTTTTGGGATCAGGAATTTCAGGAACCAAAAAAGCTTCTCCCATTCCACCATCTCAAAGGGCATTATAGAAGCCATTTGTCCATATACTTTTACAAAATGTTTGGCCTTGATCTTGTAATCGGCTTTAGTCTCGTCTTCCAGATCCAGTAAATAGTTAAAGCGTTCTTCGGCTTTCTGGATAATGGGACTCAAATGCGTATTGGCATCTTTATTACTGAAGAAGGCTTCCGCAAATTCTTCTACTTCATACCACTCATAGACCCCGACTCTATCCAGTTCTTCTTTTAGTTCATGCAATACGTTTACATCTGTGGCTTCAGAAAGTGTGGTAGCCGTATAAAACTCGTCAAAGGCATTCTTGATGTCCTTAGTATCATTGTAGAAGTCCAGAATGAATAAGTCTTCGGTTTTTTTGCCGTATTTATCGGCCGATCTATTGAGTCGGGATAAGGTTTGAACAGCTCGAACTCCCTGCAGTTTCTTATCTACATACATAGCTGTGAGTTTCGGCTGATCAAATCCGGTGAGATATTTATTAGCTACCACCAAAATCCGATACTGATCCATATCAAAATAGCGGGCCAGCTTGTCATTGATATAATCGGGATCATTGGGACTTGCCGTATCCAAATGAGCCGGCATATCGTTGATGTTTTCTTCTGTGTATTCTATTCCATCTACCTGCTTAGAACCGGAAAATGCAACTAAGGATTTAAATGGATTACCTTTAACATCCAGTAAACGGTTTACGGCTTTAAAATACCGAATGGCAGATTTTATATTCTGAGTGGCAATTATTGCTTTGGCTTTGCCTTTCAGTCTTTTCTTATTGACCACATTCTCGATGAAATGATCCACCATGATCTCAGCTTTCACAGCTATGGTACGCGGATCTCTTTCAACAAAGCTTTTTAGTTTTTTCTGAGCTTTTACCGTATCAAATAACGGATTATCAGCTATGGATTTCTTAATCTCATAGTAGCTCTTGTAGGTCGTGTAATTGGCCAACACATCCAGAATAAAGCCTTCCTGTATGGCTTGTTTCATGGAGTATAAGTGAAACGGTTTAAAGGAACCGTCCGGCTGCTGAATTCCAAATTTCTCCAGTGTATTATTTTTTGGAGTAGCCGTGAAAGCCAGGTAAGAAGCATTCCCACGCATCTTACGTGACTGCATGATTTCAATAATCTTATCCTGAACATCAAAATCTTCATCCTCTGGATCAGTACTAGCCTGACCAATGGCCCGATTCATGTTATCGTGAGCCGTTCCGCTTTGGCCACTGTGAGCCTCATCAATAATCACCGCAAATCGCTTCTCACTCAGATCGGCTATTCCATCCACAATAAACGGGAATTTTTGAATAGTGGTAATAATCACCTTTTTGCCACTCTCCAGGTGTTTACGCAATTCCTTTGCAGAATGAGCCGGAGCAACGATGTTTTTGACTTCTGAAAACTCTTTGATGTTTTCCCTCAACTGCCGATCCAAAATTCTTCGATCAGTTACAACCACTACGGAATCAAATAACGGATTGGTGACTCCTTTACTGCCGGGAATACCATTTCGATCAGGGTAGGTTTCAATAAGTCGATAGGCGGCCCAGGTAATGGAATAGGATTTACCGGAACCAGCGGAATGTTGAATCAGATACCTATGGCCTACTCCCTTATTGGCTGCATGATCTACGATCTTCCGAACCACGTCCAATTGATGGTAGCGTGGAAAGAATAAAGTCTTTTTGTTCAGCGGCTCGGTTTGTTTCCCATCAAACTTCACAAAATGCTGTATGATATTGGCGATACTTTCCGGAGTAAAAACCTCATTCCACAGGTAGTTGGTTTTATGCCCGTCTTCTACCGGGGGATTTCCCTTTCCATTATTATATCCTTTATTGAAGGGCAGAAAAAAAGTGTCTTTACCGTTAAGGCGGGTAGTCATGTACACTTCATCGGTATCTACGGCGAGGTGCACCATACAGCGACCAAATTGTAGTAAGGGCTGCCGGTTGTCCCGCTCGGCTTTGTATTGTCGTTGTCCGTGGACTTTGGCATTTTGGCCCGTCCATGGATTTTTAAGCTCCATGGTGGCAAAGGGAATACCGTTTACAAATAGTACCATGTCGATTTCTTCGCGGGGATTTTCGAGCGAATACTGAATTTGGCGGGTAGCACTGAATTCGTTGCTTTCAAAGTTCTCCCGCACCGTTTGACTGCTACTGGCTAAGGGTAATGGATACATAAGGGTAAAATGCGCATGATCTACGTTTAACCCTTTTCTCAATACCCGCAGAATCCCATATTTCTTAACCATGCGATCAAAGCGTTCCAGAATCTTCAATTTCCAGTCGCTTTGGTTCTGGAGTTTTTCCAGTTCTTTTTTTTGCGTGGTTTCCAAAAAATGCCAGAAACGCTCTTTGTCAATGGCATACTTGGCATCAAAATCTTGTGGTAAACCTAAATAATAGCCTTTGCCGGAGCGATAGAGTTCTTCCCGTTCGGCAACGCCGTTAAAGTCTATACCCCGATTCTTCAAGTCTTCTAAACTGTGGCCGGTTAAGCTTTTTTCGATGGAAGCCTCTAAGGCTTGTTCATTGGTTTGGCTTGGCATGTCAATTCAGTTAATCAATTATTCTATAATGTACCCAATAATCCTTTTCGACAATTTCTATCTCATTAGATTTATAAGGATTAGCAAAAACATAAATTTTGTCTTCTGACAAATCTACAAGATGTAATTCATAGTTTTTTCCATTTTTTTCTCCGAATTCTTTCTCAGACCTTGTCATCGTGAATTTACCTTTAGCTAAATTTTTCACCTCCACAAATATCCAAGTCTCGCCTCCATCTGCTGAGTATCGGATATCATAATGTTTGCCTTCATCTCTATTTGAAACCTTATCAACAGACTCTATACCATATTGTTCTAGCAGAATTTTGTACGCTTTTTCCTCACATTTATTTCCAATCTGTTTATTTGTGCTTCCATCATTAGGGGGAACATAAGGCTGATTACCATTGCCTGAATAATTTTTGTGATTCCTTGGAGCCAGTCGTTTTCCTTTTATTACTGATGTACTTGTACATCTTTGTTCTAATTCTTCCGCTCCTTCCCCATTTTCATATGAATTCGAATCAATACTTTGAGATTCCTCTTGGGACACCTTTCCTTTTAAATATTCTAGTTCGTTCTCAAAATACAATAGGCTTCTATACTCAGCATTATTTTCAATTTCACTCAGCTCATCACTACTAAATTCTTTTTTATTTTTTGCGTAAACGTTTTCTGGATCACTTGTAATCACCTCGAGATTACTTAGTTCTTTTAGCGATAATCCATACTTTTTTAACAATTGGTCTAAAAAATTTTCATAGTCTACATTTATCTTTTCTTCGTTTTCCTTTGCTACTTCTGCAATGAATTCATCATTTTCAAATTCTGCCCATCTCTCAAGTAGCTCTTTTTTCTGCCCTCTCTCTGAATTCATTAAGTGCACCCAAAGAGCAATTCTAAATCTTTTGGAGATGCCAAATATCACTGATTCAAATTTCTTCTTATGATATTCTGATAGAGAAACTTTTCTTGAGGCTAATGAATTAAATGCTGCAATATTAATTTCTAATTCCTGGAATAACGGTATCAGTACAGAAAGACTCTCCTCAGAATTTAAATTCTCATAGTTCAAGTTTCTTAAATCAGTTTTTATTCCAAGTTCCTCTATTACGTTAGTTTTGGAATCAAATTTCTTATCAAGTATTTGATAAATAATTCTCCAGAAATGTTCATAGTTATCTCCAATACCCAAGAGTAGTTTGGACTCTTGAATCAATTCTTCACCAAACTTTTGTTTTGATGTATATATAGCATCCTTAATACCATTCCTGAATAGTGCCCTAAACTCAGTCTTATCACCGGATACATCAAATAAGTCTGACAAGATATTTGCGAAGGAATCAGAAAAAGTTGAATCTCTTTTCAAATCATCGATTACATCATTTTTATCACATCTTATGAAGTACGTGTTGTCTTTACCTGGTATATACTCATAAAGATCTGCGATATACTCAGAATCATTTGCTTCGTAGATAATGTCACTACAGATTTCAATAGAAAGATTTTGGAGTCTCTTGGATTCTTTTTCTCTCTGTTGACTTGACTCAACTCCATCAATTCTAAGTAATAGTAAATATGGGATTAAATTTTGGAGATAATTTTGAAATTCGTCATTCAGCTTTTCGAGTTTACTAACCCTTTTGATTTGTATTTCAACGTCAGCTAAATCGTTAATACCAAAAAATTCTATGGCTCTTTGACCTCCACCACGCGAAGGATAATTCAGAATTGGGAAATCATCTAAAAGTTTATTTGGCAACTTAGCTTTATCTGAATAATAGATTTGAGAAGGGCTTAATAACTTCAGCCCCTCTTTTGTTTTTGCAAATAGCTTACAACCCGTACCAAGCTTCTCTTGATGAGTTGAAAAGTGATCAACTGCTGCTTTGTATAAAGTTTGGGAGTTTTTGCCGTCAGGAAACTTCTCTGGCAATAGGTTAATGATTTCTTTTACTCTCTTAATAGAAAGCTTTGCAAAAGTTGCTTTGCCACCAAGTGATTTAAGAATACTCTCGATTTCAAAAGTGTCAGTATTTAGGTCTTTAAAGACATGATGGTTAAAATCGATATTTATATCGTTTACCCAGTTAAATCTTGTCTCAACCAAATGTTTGTCAAATCTATATCCAGCTTCGAAAAACATGAATTGTAAATAGGATGGTATATGAATACTTATTCTGGAAGTTCGATAATAATAGTCTATTCTTCTTATATCATCTCGATCAGAAATAAGCGAGCGAGCTTTCTGATCAATAAATAACCAGCCAATTATATCCTCAATTGATAATTCTTTTAAGATTCTTTCTATACCATGAATTTTCGTATATGAAACCGAGCTAATACGTGTATAATCTTTCCCGCCATCTTTCAATGCGAATCGTGTATACTTTTTTTCCTGATCAGTAAGGTTTTTTTTCTCAATTATCTCTTCATAACGCACATATTTATTTACCCCAAGCCAAATAAAAAAACTCTCTAAAGTTTCACTAAAATCCTCATCCAGCCCAAATAACTCCGGACTTGCTAAAATTTCATCTGTATTTCGTAAATCATTAAAAATGATTTTCGCTTTCTTACCGGATTCGAAAAACTCATTTAAAAAAAGTTCTCTGCTATCCCTTACCTGTCCTTTTAAGTTTAGTAAAGGTATCTTCTCAGTTCTTATTTCAGATGGTTCCGACATTGCTTTATACATGTCAAATAAAGATTGAACCATCTGGATAACTATTTCCCGGCTGTCAAATTCTTTTTCTTTAGTATTTAGTCCCCTGTTTGCGCCGCTAATAATTTTTTGAATCAAATTCTGAGGTTCATAACTCAAAATTCGACAATTACTCTTTAGGATTCTTTGGAGCGATCTTGCTTTTGATGAGTCACTCGCAAGTCGAAATTCTGATATTAAATGATCGTATAGTTCATCATTAATGAAGTGAATTCTGCAAAAAGAGGGAATGTCAATATCACTACTTGAAGGGGTGAAGATTTCATCATTCTTATCAATTAATTCCCCCTTAAGATTCGTTAGTAAACTAAACCTATTATTTGAGAAACATCGATGTACTTGGTAAATGAATTTTGCTCTAACCTTGGGATCTACAATTGTTTTAGATACATCATCTATTGCCTCTTCAATATTTGAGATATTAGACTTCTCAAACATATCCCTAATGTAAAAATCACCCCTGGGAATCAACAAATTAGCAAACCTATTCTTTACACCTATAATTTGAAGAAATTTTGAGAATGAATCGTCAACATAAATACATTTATTTCTTGATTTGTAGGTGTCGCTAATGCAAGGCCATAGTTTTTCTTCAACTAATGCCTTATTTATAGCTTTATTGAAACCTAAATTTTCAAGTGTTGCGTTATCTTCTTTACGCTTGAAATTAAGTAGCGATAAAGGTTTCCAACTCAGTTCCTGGTCTGCATAATACTTTGCTACATCTATAATAAACTCGATAAGCTGACTCAGTACCTTTTGATTTCTCTTCGTATTGTTAAGCTGATTACGGTTTTGATCCAAATCAAAAGTCCCATGTATCAGGTATGGAACATCTAGGCGCACTTGTGTTGGAAAAAAAGAAAACAGATACTTGTGATCATTCTCAAGGTTCTCATTGATCGCCAATTTTAGTTGATAGAAATTACTGTCATCTTCTTCATATTTTGCAATATCATTTAATTCACCCTCCTTTGTAAAAACATGCCATTCATCATCATTTATTGAAATCAACTCCGATGGTCCAACCCCATCATCATCGTGTAAAGACTGTTTGTTACATTCAATGTCTGATATGCCGTTAAATCCCCGAAATGTGATCTTTTTGATACTATGCAAAAACAACAGAATTTCTGGCCTTAATTGTTTGACCTGTTTTTCAATGTCATCAAAAAACTCATTTTTATAGGTGATATGAATTGAAGTTGTGAACTCCGATTTATTTTTGAGTTGCTCAATTTCAGGAATAGAGAGTAATGGAATAGGGATTTCATGACTTTTTAATCCATATTCCTTATTTAATTGCACCCTGCTGTATGCTTTAAACATTTTTTTGAATTCACTGGTAATCACTTTTTCACCAAAGGTTAGCAAAAGATCGTTACTGTGAATCTTAATCTCGTCAGCCCAGTTTACGATAGAACGAAAACCGAGCCCCTTGTTACCTATATATCTCTTTTTATCATGTTTGGCGGACAAATTAGAAGTGACTATAGATCGATACCCCTCTATGGAGAATGGTTTGCCAGTATTTGAAATTGTTAACTGCCGGTTATCTTTGTCTAATTTGATTTCAACCTTTTCAGCTCCTTCATCGTCACAATTTTGAATCAACTCTAAAAGCTGCCTACCATTGTAGCCTTCAGTGGTTTCCAATTCTCTCTTGTACGCAGCAACCATCTCATCTGTGTGATCTCTGAATAGAGATCGCTTCTTCTCGATTATGGATTGCAGATCCTGTAGCAAAATTACCTTTCTTTAGTTATCAACTTTAATCTTCTCAACAGCCACCTCTAAAGCTTGTTCATTGGTTTGGCTTGGCATACTAACTGACTTTTATTTTCCCCGTTACCGCGCTGTTAATGAGGGTGGTTTTGTATTCTTTAAGTTTCTTAATTTCTATAATTAGATTTTGGATAGATTGATAAATCTTTGACCGATTTGTTTCTACATAGTCCGTTATTTCATCTCTTTCTTTTTTTGGTGGGATTGGAATTTTAATTGAATTCAAATTCCCCAAGGTGAGTTGGTTAATTGTAGAAGTCAAAAATGATCCTGACAATGTTTTAAAAATGTCTGAGTTCATTATGTTAAATAGATAACTATTCATTTCTGAACGAAATACCGTAGTAAAAGCCCCAAAAGAATTCCCAATATCCTGATCTGTTTTTGCTATCGCACATTTCCCAATAAGGTCTCGACTACCATTTCTTGAACATATCAGAATATCATTTTTCCTTATGATTAGATCATCAGGTATTCTACAGTTAACATATTTATTAAAATCTTCACCATATCTGAACCTACCTTCATTTAGATTAGATGATCTGAGTACTAATACACCTTGACCTTTATCGCATAGATCAGTTGGAGAGTAAGTTAATCCTATTTTTGCATCTCCAATGTACTTTAAAGCTTTCACCTCCCAATGCTCCGGAATATCCCCAATCCAATCCACACCGCTGGGTTTGAGGGGGGCGTCAGGATTGAGCCCGCGGGTGACCGCTTTGTGGATGAGAATTTGCCGCCGCTCTTTTAACAGCTCAATCTGCTTCTGCTTGATCTCAATCGCCTGATTGATCTGCTCCGTTTTCCGATCCAGGAAATGGACGATAGCGGTTTGTTCTTCTGGTGATGGAACAGGAAAGGGAAATCTCTTAAAATCATCATAGCTTAAATTTTGTCTCAATCCCGACCCCAACCCATAGATAACTTTATTAGTGTCGATTGAATGAAATAAATAATGAAAGTACTTATTCGAATTAGCTCCTTTCACACTTAAATTCATGTAAGCACTGGTAATTATCCCTTTATCTTTTGCAATTCCAGTCCTCAGACTTGTCTTATCATTTTGCAAATCTGTCGGTCTGATAACTATATCTCCCGGATAAACTAACTGATAGGTTTCAAATGATTCAGGAACTAATCCCGTCAATTTCTCCTCAGGCTTAACAATCACGTTCCCATAGCTTAGAGAAAGAACCTGAGACTCTTTCATTCCTGTATTCTTCTCACTTCTTTCTTTTAGAAAAGCATAACCCGGCAATATTTCCCAATGCTCAGGTACTTGACCTAACCAATCAACATTTGAATCTTTGTAATCAGAATATTTCTGTAATTCTACTTTTTCTTTAACTGCTTCCATCATGCTAACTGTAGAATTTCATGAATGAGTCCTTCGCTTTTCTCTTCGAGATCCAGGATGTCTTCCGTCACCTCTTCAATATCCCGAAGCGGTTTATGCCGATAGAAGTATTTATTAAAGCTGATCTCGTAGCCGATTTTTGTCTTATCAAGATCGATCCACGCTTCCTCTACATGCGGTTTCACTTCCCGCAAGAAGTAGTCATGAATCTCCTCTTTCAGCGGTACGTTTTCCGTATCCCGCAAATCGGTAGCGGTATCGTATTCAATAAATACGCCCTCTTTACCCGAAGGATAGTAGCCAAAGTCAGGCAGCTCTACTTTGGTGCAATCCAGATGTCCCAGTAGTTTTTCCAGCTTCTTGCCGGTCAGCTTGGTGGTTTTCTTGATCACTTTCTCCGCTTCCGGGTCGTACCAGGTTACCGCATCAAACAAAATGCGTTTCTCCGAAGCATTTAGCTTGATATCCTTCTCTTTAAGCAGGTCTTCCACCATGTCCTCAAAAGCATTGAAATCAGAGTAAACCTCCGTTCCAATGTGCTTCATCAGCATACGAGCGGCATTCATGACTTTCAGCTGCTTATTCCAAGTAGATTTCTTTACCAGTTTACCCCGCTGGTTTTTGGTCAAACTGACTTCTTCCTCCTGCTCCAGCCAGTTCAGAATGGGCTTCTCATAATTCTTGAGGTTTTCATACAGATCCATCCCAAATTTATTGAAGGCCCAGCGCATCGCTTCTTCCAAATAATTGTCATACCGCAGGCTTTCCACCCGCTCTTCAGTAAACTGTGCCTTTAATCGGTTTGGTCGCTCAATGGTCACCTGGTAATAGCCAAAATCCTCATTATCAAAGATCTTAGCCGCAATACCCTCTTCCTCATTCGTTTCAGGATTTATTTCACGTTCCACTTCCTTGTCATTCAGATAGACAGAAACAATTTCACGAATATGTTCCGGAGCAAATTCACAATTCTTATCTCCCAGATTCTTACGCAATTTCTTAAACAGTAAACTGCCTTCAATCAGCTGAACTTTACCTTTCCGTTCTTTCGGCTTGTTATTACTCAACAGCCAGATGTAGGTCGTAATCCCCGTGTTATAAAACAGGTTATTCGGCATTTGAATGATGGTCTCCAGCAGATCATTCTCAATGATGTAGCGGCGAATATTGCTTTCACCGCCTCCGGCACTCCCGGTAAACAAGCTACTTCCGTTATGCACCGAAGCAATCCGCGAACCCAACGGATTTTGCGTAAGCGGCTTCATCTTATTCACCATTTCCATGAGGAACAGAAGCTGTCCATCAGAGGAACGTGGAGTTGCATCGGCGTCCTCAATATCTCCCCAATAATCCGTAAGCTGAATCTGGAATCGCGGATCGATAATATCCCGGCCATCCTTGATATACTTTTTATCACTGGACCAGGATTTTCCATAAGGCGGATTGGACAGCATGAAATCAAACTTGGTTCCCGAAAACTCATCGGTAGCCAAAGTAGAACCCACGCGAATGTTTTCGGGGTCATTACCTTTGATCATCATATCCGATTTACAAATCGCATAGGTCTCATCATTGATCTCCTTACCATACAAATACACATCACCCATCGCCTTGATCTCACCTTCTTCATCCTTAATGAAATTCTGTGATTCGGTGAGCATTCCTCCGGTTCCACAAGCCGGATCGTAAATGGTGATAACAGGCGGTAATTCATCTTTTACCGGTTCAAACACCAGGTGTGTCATTAGGTCGATCACCTCACGAGGGGTAAAGTGCTCCCCGGCCTCTTCGTTATTCTCTTCATTGAATTTCCGAATGAGTTCTTCAAACACATAGCCCATTCCCAGATTAGTGAGTGCAGGCAGTCTTCGTCCATCCGAATCATATTTCTCATGAGGAGTCATATTGATATCCGGGTTGGTAAACTTTTCCAACACATCCAGCAGCACATCCTTATTCGCCATGTGCCGAACCTGAGCCTTCAGCTTAAACTTGTCGATGATCTCCGTCACATTCGGGCTGAACCCATTCAGGTAATCCTCAAAATTCGCCTTCAGGATCTCTTGATTATTGGTAGCCGTATCGTGTAACCGCTGTAGCGTCCAGTCACTGATATTATAAAATACATAGCCGGAGGCTTCGGTCAGTCCATTGGCATCTAACTCGGTGAAGCCCATTTCCTTTTTCTGAAACTCTAGCTCTTCCATCACCGCTTCTTTGGTTGGCTCCAAAAGGGCATCCAGCCTTCTCAAAACCACCATGGGCAAAATCACATCCCGGTACTTCCCCCGAACATAAACATCCCGAAGACAATCGTCAGCGATGGACCAGATAAAAGAAACTAATTTGTTGTGTACTGCTTGGTTCATGGTAATTAACCGTCTTTACTTAATTTTTTTATTGATTTTACTTCTGACTTCCCGTTTTCATACTTATCAATTTCGGCAACAACTTCTAACCCTTGCTTTAAATCATATTGTTCAACCAAAGATTCATGAATGTAGCTGTTATCATCTCGTGTTACCCCGTCATTGGGTTTAAAAAAACCATATCCATCAGAGTGGATATATATTATTACCCCATTTTGAGAATCTGATGCTTTTTGAATTCTTTTTTGTTCCAACTCTTCCCATAGAGTTTTGTTTAATTCTATGTTATTGTTCTCTTTAATGTATTCAGAAAACCAAAGCAAAACATCCATTAATTTGAATGTAAGTGAATACAACAGATAAGGAGTGTTAAGCATCTTACGGTATTCTTTTAAGTTGGCTTCACTATCTTTTTTGCCATCTTTATCTGCATGAGAACCTATATTTGTTATATCTAATATCTCCCACACATGTTTTGAAATAATCTCTGGAAAATGTTTTTTGTTACACTTAACATTAAGAGCATTAACATTTGAACCTGAAAGAAATATGCTTGATAGTTTAAGGATAACCTCTCCTTTATCATTAATACATTTATCATGAAGTAATCCCACCTCATTTGCTCTACGCATTGCCACTTCTAGCATTTGTCTTAGTTGATTAAAATAAAGCTCATCATCAAAGGTTAGATCAGCACTATTAATACTTATAAGTATTTTAAGAAGATGTTTTTCATATTCCTGGTCTAAAAATCCATTTTTGAATAACTCAAAAACTTTGGGATACAGAGCTCGGATTTTAGCATTTGGCCTGTCCTTTACTTCAGCTTTGATATCATCGAAGAGCTTCTCATTGTCTGTTGCTTTTATGTATGGTTCACCATAACTCTCAATAAACATATCACTTCCCATATAATCCGGTTGACCAGTAAAAATAAAATAAGGCGGCCTGATCTTTATGGGTAACGAGTTAATATAATCTCTAGACTTTCTGAGGCCTTCCAAATTAGTCGTCTCATCATCCTTATTATCTTTAACCTTTGCATCGAGAATTATCGCATCAATGCTATCCAAGTTGGCCTCTAAATAATTTATACCCTCTTCATGAGACTCAAATGGAATAATATTAATTCCACTCAATTCTGCATCAGAAATTACAGTATCCTGCTTCTTGTATTCATCATCTATCCATAGAACTTTACACATTAGTCTAAATCCTCGAATTTTATGGGAAATTGAATTTTATATGTAACTGGGAATTCACTGTCTTTATCAAATGACATACTAAATGTGCCCCCGTACATCTTTGTTATTTGATCTATATCAGCTCCACCGTTTCCGGTAGATTTAGAGCTTACAGATTTCTCACCCCGAATCTTCAGCCTTTCCTCTGTGAATTTTTCATCAAAAGGTTTACCATTATTTGAAATCTCTAAGAGTACATCCTTTCCCTCATTAATTGAAGTTGCCTCGATTCTTATGATATTATTAGAATCACTACTGAAGCCATGACGGCATGCGTTGTCGACTATATTTTGTATCAGTTTTATATAATCATCTTTATTGATTTCAATGATAGGTTTTAACTCCTGATCATCTCCTTGTGAAAAAGACTCTTCATCAATGTTAAACTTGTATTCAAACTCTTTACTGCCATGAATTTTCTTAATCACATGTTGAGTTAAATCAAGTATGTTAAATTCTTCTTTTGATCGATTTAGGAAAGGGGTTTCCAGCTTATCTAAAAGCCCAGAAGCCGCTGCTGTATCCTCAATTAATCTCTCAAGGTGTTCAGCGAGTGTCTTGCTTAAATTCTTAGAGTAAACGTCTGTTAAACTAATTTTTTGCCCGTCATTTTTAGAAATGTATTTTTGTAATCCATTAACTCCTCCTCTTATACTATTTAAATATTGCTTAACCGAATGTCTGGTTGATGCGAACTCCCTGAACATTTCTGTTCTCATTTCACTTAATTCTTTTGAGTACTTATTTAGCTCACTCTTGGCTCTATCATTGATTGCGTCAAGTAAGTCTTGACGTTGCTGGTCTTTAGAAGGGAGTTTTATTTTAATTTTAAATAGGTCGTTTACTGATAAGTAAGGCATTGTGGTACCTGACTGGTATTTGATAACCTGTTCTTGTACATAATCTTTTCTTAGTTCGAATACTAAATACCCTAAGTCCACTTTATTTGTATCTACTGTAAAGGCCTTTATATCATTAGAAATGATTAGATCAGCAGGTGAACTATCCAAAATTGTCGGTTTTAAATTCTTAAATCTTATAGCCAGTAATAGAACTGGTTTATTTACTTTAAAGCCTCCTCTTTTAACAATGCTTTTTTCAATCTCACTTGTATCTGAATAAACTCCCATCTCATTATCATTGAGATCTCCAATTTTCATATATGGAACCTTATCCTCACTCTTAACTTTCTCAACACTGGCTTTGTATAGGATTTCTCCAAGTTCAACCCCCTCAAATTCTTTGGTAATATTTTCAACAAAATACCTTGACACACTAAGGTCATAATCATTGGCCGTTATTTCTGAAAGAGATACAAAGCGAGTGTTTTCCGAATTATTTGGGGATTGGTAAATGGATGTAACTTGACCAACATTTAATTTATTCGTTCTGCCTTTTGTCTCGCTAAACAATGAAGAGGCATCCAAAAACTTTACTATTCCTTTTTTATCCTTCTTTTTACTAAGAACAATTATATTGGTTTGTATAGATGTATTGGTCAATAAATTTTTAGGAAGAGATACAATGGATTCTATTAAATCTTCCTTCACCATCCATTTTCTTAAATTATATTCTTGTCCTGGTCTATATAGGACCCCATTGCTTACCAGGGAAATCGCTTTACCTGAGCTTTTTAGCGATTCAATAACCTTTTTAAAATAAAAGTTCTCAATGGTGTTCTCTTCAACCCAGGGATACTCGTTTCGGATCTGATAAGAAAACGGTAATGATGATATTATAGAGTCAAATTTTTTTTCTGTAGGCCAAAATGTAATAGAATCTTCATTCCATAAGTTAATCTGACTTAATTTATCATAAGCCAATAACCTCAATTTTGCTGTTAAAAAAGTTTGTTTATCTAATTCTTGAGCATAATATGACTTTTGGTTATCTAATTTTATCCCAAACGAGACCAACCCAGCGAAAGGATTAAAAACCGAATCCCTTTGCTTTATATTCGCAATGTTTAACATCAACTTAGTGACTTCCTCAGGTTGTATATAACCACTTGATGATTTGCCTTCAATTTTTTCAAATTTATAAAGCAAATCATCAAAAATAGTGGGAAAATCCTCTTCACTCTTTTTTAAAACTTCATCCAAACGAAATAGATCTTTCAGCGAAAATTTTTCAAAATCATTCTCATAAAACTCTATCACATTCTTAAGTGCACGCTTTTCATTATCAGGTAAGTTTTCGATGACCGTGCATACTTCATCTTTAAAACTCACCGAACCGTATTCAAAATCTTTAAAACAAAGCGAATTAAAATCTGCAGTTTTTTTAAATAGGTCATGTCTGTAAAGAAGGAAGTCAAAAACACCTTTTTTGTAGAGAATTAGGATCAAAAGTAATACTTCATAATTAACCCCATTATCTCTAATACTTGAAAAGAGATCTCTAAACTTTTTGCTAATTTCTTTACTGCTCATAAATAACTTTTAAACTATTAATCAAATAAATCTTATCTAGATATTAAAAGTATAATTATACTTTATACTGTGCACTCAATCTGTATCTTAAAAACAGAAACATAGCTAATTCCACCTTGGATTAAAATCCAATAGGATCTCATTTAAAACATCCTCCGGAATTTTCTCTCCGTAGCCTACCGATAATACTCCGGGGAAATATTCATCTATGATATCTTTTACAAATTTGAATGCTTCTATCAGCTTATAATCGTTGTGGTCGTCATCATCAGTAAGTGAAAATGATGTATGAAAGCTTACAGTGTATTCATTATAGTCAATGATAAAAGCTCCCTGAGAAATGTAATAATTTACCCGGTGCAGGTATTCTCCTACTTCAGCTTTTCTTTTCTCAGGAAAAGGAGTTGGATTCATGAAGCATAAAAGAGCATACTCTTCCTGATAATTCACTCCAATCAAACATTGGATAATTCCCTTCTTTAATTTCAGATCAAAATAAAATGAATGCCAGTTCTGTTCATTAACCTCGTATTCGAATGGGATGTGCATCCCATTAAGATGTTTTTCTACGATCTCTATCATTATTTAGCTCTTAATTAACCAGTGTTACTGCAGCTCCCATCTCTTTTAGTACCTCTAAGGGATCATGTCCATCCACTACTTTGAGAAGTCCGTCGTGAAACTCCTCTACAACACCATGACCATGATCAAAGTATTCTGCAAACCACTGTTCATTTTCTTTCATGTTCTTACCTAAGGGAATGGATAAATGATATCCCACAGATAGGTCTACATAGTCAATTATGAAAGCTCCATAGACATCACCAAAATTAATCCGATTGATATACTCTGATACTTGTGTAATCTTGTCTATAGGAATTTCATAAGGATAGATGATATAGTAGAATAGATATCCATCTTCCTCATTTATAGTAATCGCAAAGGCTGCAGTAAACTCATCAAAATTGCCTGAAAAATAGAAGCTATGCTTTTCTGGTCCGGTAGTATTGTACTCGTATTCAATATTTAATTGTTGGAGGCTGAATTCTATGAGATTTTTCATGCTATCTAAGATTTATTGGCTGCTAATTGAGTAATTGTAATACATGTCACTCCAGCAATTATTACTGTGGTACCACATATCAGAATTTCTCTGTTAAAATTCTGATGACTATGACTTTTTTCATCAATGAGCTCGTTAAGCTTACTAATTTTACCCCATATGACTAACCTTTCCGACATATCAGTCGTCTTAGATAATTCAACATGCAAAGCCTCTACCTGCTCTCTATAAGCATTTATCACCTCTTCTGTCACTTCTTTATTATTTCCTGACAAATTTGTCAAAAAATCATAAAATCCATTGTAAACAATATTATACATATACTCCTATTTGTTATTCAAAATCAATTTTGCCGCCCTGCAAAGTGAATTAAATGCATTAGCTCTCAATACTTACTTTGAAGGGTGAACAAAAGTAAGACTTTCTTATGCACTGAATCTGCACTGGTAGTTATATTGTATTATATTTGCAAAATTAACTTTGATCAATTATCCAAAGTTTGCATATGCCAACAAATAAAAATGCCCTGATTCGCTATAAAGCATTAGACAAATGTTTTCGAAACCCCGGTCGTAAATATTTTATTGAGGATCTTCTAAAAGCCGTTAATCAAGAGCTTGAAGAATACAATGGCGCGGGTAGTACTATTGCCAAAAGACAGCTATATGATGACATTGAATTCATGGAGAGTGAACAGGGCGGATCAGTTCCCCTTAAAAGGTATAAGGACGGAAGAAAAGTATACTACAGATATGATGATACCGACTTCTCAATCTCTAATCAGTATTTAAACGAAGATGAGAAAAGTCAGATTGAGGCAGCTCTTTCTGTGCTATCTCGTTTTTCTGGTACACCACAATTTGAGTGGGTACAAGAGATGATTCCGGTAATTCAAGACCGTTTGGGACTCAAACAAAACTCTAGAGAAGTAATAAGTATTGAGTCAAACATAGATCTTAAAGGAATAGAGCATCTTGGGACACTTTATGAAGCAATAATCAACGAACTAGTTTTGAGAATTGAATATCAAAAATTTGATTCTGATGAAAGCTTTAGCCTGACCTTTCACCCTCATTTTTTAAAGCAATATAACAACCGATGGTTTGCATTCGGATTAAACGAAGTGTTAGAAATCCCAACCTGGAACCTTGCCCTTGACCGAATTCAAAAGATTGAACAAATACAGGGTGATTATATTCAACCAGAAATTGACTGGAGTGAGTATTTCTTTGATATCATCGGTGTAACCCGTCCAGATGAAGGAGAAGTGGAAAAAGTTGTTTTAGAATTTACTGAAGAACAGGCTCCATATATCATTACAAAACCCCTGCATCCTACACAAAAGCATCACTGGGAGAAAGCTAGGCTAATAGTAGAGGTTAAATTGATTCCAAATTATGAATTTGAGTCTTTACTACTTTCATTTGGTGACAAAGTAAAAGTCTTAGAGCCAAAATCAATAAAAAGCAACATACAAAGCAGACTTAAAAATGCATTAAATTTTTATTGAAACCTTATTCATTGTACCAGTCATCTTTGTCTAACGAATATAGAAAATCAGCAACCTTGTCTAACGCTCCATGTTTATCCGCCCACTCAATATGGCCTCTAAACCTATCTATTTTTTGAAGAAGACTTGAGTATATCCATCCAGATAAGATTAAAGGTAGTGGAGGAATGTGTTCATTTCCTATTTTCTTCTTATTGGGTAATAGTTCATATAATTCCATCCATTTAGTTCCAATTGGACACAAACCCATACTTTCACAATAATTTATCAATCTTTCTTTATCTGTTTTAATAAGATATTTGGAAGGGATTAAAACGAAATTATTATACTCGATCTCCATCAGAGAAGCGGCTTTTACTTTTTTATTTACATTCTCAAAAGCTGAATACCATTTACATATTTGATCAACGTGATTATCATCCAGGTGGTTAGTTCGCCTGCCTTTTATTACCAATTCTGTAGCATCAATAAAAAGCACCTTATGTCTTCTACTTTTAGGTTTATGCTTTTTAAAAACTAACAGGCAAAGTTCATATTCTTCTCCCTCTATTAAGTTGTCACCCAACTCAATGACTGTCTCCAGTAAATCCAATTTTACTAATTGCCTTAGTATCTTACCCTCATCACCATCCTTGTATAATAGGTAGGAATGAAGCAATACTACCATCCGACCGTTATCTGACATGGATTTGATCATATGCAGAATCCAAGCCATAGTACTCGAGGAGTCAGATGGCTTACCTGCAAAATTTCTTTCAAAAGGATCCGGCTCCCACTCTGAACTTCTCCAATGCCCCTGATTTGATATCAAATTTGACGCAACACAATCAAATCTCATTAAGTCATTTTTAAAGAGAAATTTTGGATCATATAATGGATTACTCCTTTCAAGGTTGTACGTGTCAATCCCCCTCGCTATTAGGTTCATAAGTCCCAAACCAAAGTGGTTATTGTTCACTTCTTCCCCGAAATAGCTTATAGTTTCAAAGCTTTCACTTTTTTGATGTAAGTGATTGGCAACTTGAAGTAATACGTCACCGGCACCAAATGAAGGGTCATAAATCGTTTCTCCTTTTTTAGGATCTAACAATCCTGCAATCAGGTGATTTATTGATCGTGGTACCTTAGTCTTATAATATGGGGTACGGATACTACTTTCTATTCGATAAATAAGCTCGTTAAATACTATGCTGAAATCTTTCACTCCAATAGCTGAATTTGTTAATTCAACCTTTGATAAACGCTCCATCATTCTATAAATAAAATTATCCAGCCAAATCTCATTAGATAACCAATCGTAGAATATACTTAGATCAAAAAGACATCGATCGTATTGTTCAATTTTCCCAAGAGCCTCCATTAAGGTTTTTGAAAGGCCCTCTTTTTTTCTTTTGACCTCGTGCCAACCACTATTATCAGGAATATAAATGGGGTAAAATTCTGGTCGTGAGGCAAAAATTTCACCTTCTTCATCTACAATCTTTTGCCGTTCTTCCTCAAACACATCTGATATTCTCTTATAGAATATCATTGGGACTAATAGCATTCTAAATACCTCACGTTCTTCAAATCCATTAATTATAACAGTACTATTCATTATGTACCTTAATAAATCTGAAGGTGATGTCCTGTTATTCTCTAAGTTTCCCATATCAAACCCCTAAGATTTTCTTCCACCATGACTTTTTCCCATGTTTAACAGAACTCTTTTGCTTCTCCCTTAACTGCTCTTCCCGGTACTTTCGGTGTTTAGCCCTGTTATTTTCTTCACGTTCACTAATCAAATGTCCGTTATTGAACTCCAAATATATATCCTTTTCATATATCGATCCATAACCCATATGGATGTACTCCAGCATTTCGCCGACCGGAATCCGGATCTCACCTGAAAACCATTCGGCAAAAACCTTCGTTTGACCTGGAAATAGGTCCTCCATTTTAAGGTAGTCACCCTCATTGAAATCAAACTTAATTTCAACCAAATATAACTTCTCATCTTTTATCTCCCAGTTTCCAATATAACCACGCCAACAGGCAGAACAATTGGATCTAATACTGATGTCATCCCTTAAATTTAAATATGGCCGGAGTGGTTCAGCTGCCATTCCCATTTTTTCACCTTTATAAAATAGTACTTCCCGAAATTGTGCCGTCATAGCATTACTCTGTTTTATTTTGATTTATCTGTACCAAAATGGCGGTTCAACGTATTTTGACGTAAAAACCGGTTCGAAATATTCTTCCTCGATATAACGATGCACCACCTCTGCTGTTTTTTTCTCAACAAGCTGTCCCCCACACCCCATGTGAACGTTCGTACTCAATGGGTAAGCCAACTCCAAAATGTGAGTAGAGTCACAATAATAACAAAATCCCAAAGAATGAATTTGGTCATACTTTAACAGGCGCTTTTTGATTTCCTGAATCCTGAAAGCTGTTTGCCGTTCATTATTGTAATTGTACAGTATGCTGAGTAAGGTGTTATCTACCTGTAACGCACCATTCTTCAGTAGTTTAACGTTCTCATGTAAGGTAAGAAGACTGAGTCCGGGAACCCGCCATTGTACGTTACGGCAATCAAGGCACCAACCTATCTCTGGTCTGACTTTATAGGTTAAGCCATCAAACGAATACCAGGTTTGTGGGACCTGTCGCTGTAAAGTAGCTGAATATGAACATTTTGTGCACTCTATTAAGTAATCGGGTAGGGACATGAGTATTATGATTTTATTGGTATTTTTACCCCGGTTGTAGGCCTAATTGTTAAAATGTACAGTGAAAGTGTGACAGATTCTGTCACTTTGGATAAATACTTTTAGCTTTAGAAAGGCGATCTTGATTATACTTTGACTACACACATCACTCTGAATACCGGAAAGGCAAAAATTATGACAGAATCAGAAAAAGAGGAATTAGTACGCAAAAAGTTTTGTGAGAAAATCTGTAAAGGTATCGTCTTTGAAAAAACTTCGAGCGATCACTTAACTACATATGGCCCTCCTGACCAATTCGAAGACTGTGATATCTATTCGTTCAGTATTCCGTATTGCAATGATCAATACATGATAATTGAAAATCCACCCTATATATGTTTCAACAATAAAACTGAGGAACTCAAAATCATAAGTGGGTGAAGTGGTAAGTATTCATCAAAAGTATTAATAGGAGTAAGAATGATAAAGAGGTGACTCACACCGGTTACAGTTTTGGGTAGCTTGTAAATTGATTGTTGGTGATCCCGTCAACCTCTTTAAAATTCATTCATCGTCCTTCTTTCTGAAAAGGTATGGTACTAAGGTAAGAGCGATCTCAAAGCTATTCCTTTCAAAGTTTTTTTAAATAATAAGGATACACTATTAAATACGTATTAGGAGTTTGTTAGATAAACCCAATTTATTAACTATTTAAATAATTGTTTGTATTTGTCTTACATAAATTAAGCAACTATAAAACAAAACCTATGACTAACAAACTCTCCCACCTACCCAAACCCAAGCACCAATATATAACCGATGGAAAAGGGCAGTCCTTCGAGATTCGGTTTATCCAGTATGATTTCGAAAAAGAAGAGTATTACTACTTCCCAATACCGGACACGTTTGCAGGTAAGATTTATGAGTCGGAAGCTAAGCTTACTGAAGAGCATAAGAGTTCAGCCATGGAAGTGTATGAATTGCTCTTTGAGAATAAAAAGAAGGCTAAGAAATGAATCGATTGCTGATTAGCTTTTTTTCCAACTGTTTTTATAACCCCTCGATACATACCCGTGCCCTATGCCCGTTTTGATGGACCAACACACCTAGTATTTCATAGTTAAGAACCTTAACCCGCATTTGACCAATGTATGCTGGATACCCATGTTGGTACGCTGAAAATACGGCATCCTGGTAATCATTGATCTCTACTTTAATCTTTTGACCTGGGTCAGGTTCTACATAAGATTCTTCCATGTTTTATTTATAGGATAACACAGAAGGCTGACATGTACCGTCACCGGTTAACCGGAATTTTGTTAGGATAACTGCTAAGAATAGGTGAAAACGTTAAAGCATTAAGACGTTTTAACGTTTTAACGTTATTAGTAATGTATGTCTGACGTTTTAACGTTTTAACGTCAAAACGTTAGCATTATGCTCCCAAATAGCCTTTTAAATCCATTTTTTTAATCTGTTGAATACATGCTTTTCTATTAGATAAAACCCATCATTTAGTAGAAAACCATTGTTAAAAGCCTCCATTTATTAAACGTTTTGATTATTCTACAATCATTGAAGGGCCATTTTATTCAATAAACTGATAAAATCCTCTCCTGCTTATTCTATTCTTTATTGGCAGTACATCTGTAAAAGCCTATTTATATAATGATCTCCATGTTTAATCGCATCACTACCCGGTTTTATATAATAAATTGTTCCATCCCAGATTTTTTCTTGTTCGCTGCCCGTTAAAATTGTTATATGTTTTGAACTGCTAAGCTGCTAAACCCCGCTAATTATTAAATAAATTGCCTCTCGAACGCCTATTGACATAAAAAACGTGTAGCAGTAAGTATATAAAAGTGCTAAAAGATGCTTAACACTGCTTAGGATGTAAGCAGACATAAACACCTATTAGCAGACTTTAGCATTTAGGTTTATCTAATAATTTATGGGTTCAAGGGCGCTAGAACCCTGATTTTATATATGTTTTAGCACTTTAGCACTAAAACGCTCTTAATTTGTTATAAAATTAAGGGTTCAAACGAGATGGACGTTGTAGCTCGTACTCTTCTGCCCGTTCTATTAGCTCACCTAGCATCTCCTTTTCTTTTAATTGTTTAACGTTTAATACCACACATCGCCTGTTGCTTTCTTTATGAATCTGGTCAATTGATCTCGTTAAAAAAATCTGCTCACTTCTTGATAAAAAGTAGGTGCTCTGCTCTATTTTATGCGTGAGAGCTTCTAACGATGTTTGTTTGGTTATTTCTGCTTTGATATCTACCAGAGTTTGCCAAACACTTTGCAGGTGCAGATAGAGAACCTCTCCATTGTATAATACCCCATTATTCTGGTCAAACTCTTTATAGGCCTTATATCTAAAATGCCGATGATCCAAAACGTTAAACTTTTGGTTGTAATCAGAGGCGGCATCTTGTTTTTGAGTCGCATAGTACTCTATAGCTCCAAAAAACTCATGTAAAGGATTAAACTCTTTTTGCTGAGCCTCTTCTTTTTGGATAGCCAGGTAAATTTCGTCTCTAAGCGCTTCAAAATCTTCTTTCCAATGGTCTAGGTCCGGTAAAATGTATGGCAAACAGCGAATCCCCGTTAATACATACGCCCAATTATTAACCGTTCGCCCTTGGAACCCTTGGTCTGCTAACATTTTTTTGCTGCTCTCTAAGTAATGCATATACCGCTCTTGAATGGAATTATATGAACGGAGTACCAGCGCGGTGAACTCTGAAAAGCGATGGGTGTAATCCGTGATTTCTTTTACTTGCTCAAGCTGCTTTTTTTGCAAGAACCCTGAATAGTTTAAAATAAGTAGGCGACTACGCACCGCTGGGTCGGTTGGTTTATCGTTTCCCGTCATGACGACACTGGCTTTCATGCGGGTATCAATAGTTTGATTATCGGCACTCTTTTTCGCCATCGAGGTTCCAATACGGTGGTACCAGTTGAGAATAGGACTCGTAAGATCCGGAACTTGGCTATTGTTATCATGATTCCGGTAATCATCTAAGAAAAAGGGGAAATTTGTTGGCAGAGTCATATTACGGATAAGCCCCTTTATGGTATTCTGCTTAGAGACCGATTGGCGGTTTCCACTCCGGTAGCCAAATAGTGCCATAAACCAGTCCATACTTGAACTTTTCCCGGTTCCTCGCTCACCAAATTTGAATAGAAGTGGAAAGGCACCATCTGATTCTTTGATTTGGCGACTAAACAGGCAGGCTACCGCATACCCTAGGGTAGCCCGAACGTTTAACCGGCCATTGAAGGATTCCCAAAGGGTAAACTTATCAGCTAGAAAACGAACCGATTCGTCGACATCACCTGGCATATTTATTCTTGGGGGACGTATGAGTTCACTCCCTGAAGGACAGAGCAGGAAATGGGATCCTTTTTCTATGCGATTTTGCTCGTCAGCGGAGTAGAATTGCCCGTTATTGGCATCAAAGAGTCCATTTTCGAATAAAAATTCTCCCGGCTTGTACTCCCCCCAGCTGTTTAAATTTTTGACCGTCGGATAATCTTGCTCGTTAATAAGGAAGGCATGAAAGGCGTCGAAATCTTTACCAGATCCTAAAAACTTTACAAACCCTTTTGAGACCAGGAAACTGGAAAACCGGGTGACCGTGGTAAGCTCCTCAAAAGTCGCAATGCTTTCTACATCTTTATCCTTTCGGTTTGTCAGACGCAGACGATACCGAACTTCCTTATCATCTTTTACCTGGCCCGGTTGCTCAATCAGATATTCAATGGCCTCTTCTACAATGACCTCACAATCAACAATCTTGGTTAACTCATCCAAATACTCGTCCCTGTCATCTGGAATGCTTGTTTTTTTCATGTAAGGATGAAAATAACAGGCACCATCTAGGTTTGTAATATGTGGCGGAAGAAACGATCGTTTACTTTCAGGTAACCCTTGTTCTTTAATTTCAGTCAAGCGATCCTCTAACTCTTTACCAGCCTGTATTTCCTTCCCTAATAGTTTAAGTTTCTTCTTGCTCGGTGGTTTTTTGGTATTCTTGCCTCGCCGAAAAGCTTTAGGAGTCCATCCCATTTCTTTTGCCATATCATAAATATGTTTATTAAGATAGGTCTCAATATCGTGGCGTTGGTATTGCGTTAAATCAGCTTCTTCCCAGTCTTTATCAAAGCTGGCAGGAAGACTTATTTTTGCTTTGAAAAACCATTCGATGGCCATCTGCCTCCCTTCCTCGTTACCATATATGGCCTTTAGAGCTTTGTATAAAATGGTTTTATCAATCTCATGCGGTAGATAGTATATAGCTTCTTTTAAATCTTTAGTATGATCGTTCTCGGTATTCTGAATTGGATATAGTTCACCCATGGTAATAAATATGTTTTTTATGAAGGGAGCCGGAGTCTTTGCCGACTCCCTATATTAATAATGATTAGTTAGGAGTCAGCTGAATAGCTCTTTAAGCTCTGTCCAGATGTAGTGGATTTGTTGTTGGTGGACTTTTGTGTTTAAAAGGCCCAGATCCCGGTGGAGTTTTAATCGAAATCGGGTTAGCCCAAATATCCGGATCGCATCCGCCTCCGTTATATACAAATCAACAGGTGGGGGTATAAGTGTTGTATGAAACATGAATTCCCGCTCAAGAGTCGGAAGTTTATCTTTAGGCACACCTTTTAACTCGTGTTTAAAAGTATACTTTAGGTCGGCAAGAGCCAGTTCTTCCTTACTCAAGTGCATTAAGTCTTCTGTTTTAATACCAAGAACAAACGGCTTGATAAAGATGCTTTTACGGTTCTTTAAGTAGTTGTTTGACTGTAGGTAGGCCTCTCGCGCCTGCTCGAAATCAGCTATGGTTTTAAAAGGACTTTGAGCAACTACTGCTTCTAGTTTTTTTCTGTCTAGTCTATGTAGATCACTCATTTAGTTGTCCCCCGATTCATCTAATCTGCGCTCTTCTGTTAAAACAGGTCTTTTTGCTCTTCGGATACGTAGAGCTTTAGTAGCCTCTTTTAAGTTCTTATGACTCCAGACTCGTCGCCCCGCAATTTTTTCGGGTGTTTCTATTGCGTTTGATCTGATCAGGTTGTCCAGATCGTAGTAGGATACTTCTTGTTTTAGCACCTGGGAAAGGTACTCGGCAGCTTCTCCAGATGTTAAGTAATGTTCTATACTCATAATCGTATGTTTTTGGTTGAAATTAATTGCGTGAGTCGCACTTTGCGGTCATCGCACTTCCAACCTCTCGATTATGATGCTTTGTCGAGTGGATCTAAGATTATCCTAAGATCCACACTTCTTTAAATTTGAAATAATTCGCTTTCAGAGGGTAATGGACGAACTTTTTTTGTGATTCGTTGCCCATCAAATAATTTTTGCCTTAACCTTTCTTTTAATATTTGATTTAGCTTTCGCTGCACTTCCCTAAAGGTATAATTATAATTTACAGCAAATTTTTCTGGATACTTATTCAATGAAGTAGTTAACAAGTGATTATCTCTTAACCGGAAGGCCTCATCTAGAGGCACATGTATGTGATAGTCAGAAAGCAAGTCTGTTAAATGATCCAGTGATAGGTTTCCTTTTTGAACCCGTTTATCATCGTGATGATTGATTGTGACTATCGTGAAACGAAGCGTACTGAATTCTTCCTCAACGACTTCGTTAATAATCTTATGAACCCCTTCCAGCTCATAGTTGCATAACATTAACAGCGCTTGAAACCGAACCGGCCAGTCACCTACTTCTACATCACTTCCTTTGAGCAAATGCATAATTTCATACCGGTAATAGATACATCGCTCTAACGGCACAGACTCCGGGGACTCAAACAGGTCTTCTCTGGAAAGCTTAAAAAATTGGTCAATACATAACTCCATTAATTCATCCTTTGACAGGATGGCAAAATCACGGTAGTAGGGTATTAGATTATTTTGAACGTCATGCCGATCGAGAACTTCGTTATATACTCTGACTAGCTTTAACAGCTCATTGTTAAGCTCAAAATGATTTTCATTTCCTTGGTCAACCTTTAGAGATTCATTTAGGTACTTCCTAAGCTCTGCCGTTTCTTGTTCAAAGATTGGGAACTCCGTAAAATTTATTCCGGCCATTCGACTGAACACATCTTTTCCATCTACAAAACCAGAAATTTTGTTATTGACATGCCGTTCAAGTATTGATTTAAGTTTCGGACGAATGGTGAATTCACGTCGCTTATTTCTCTCGTTTACCCAAGGTGAAGAACTTCTTTGAAGGTCAATATATGGTCTCTTTTTGTACCCTTCGCGACTGTAGTATTGGTATGATACTCCCTTCAATGGAATAGGGAACTCGTTCTCTCCATCTTTAGTGAGTTTTTGAACCACAATACTTGTGAGCACATCACCTAAACCAGGATCTTGCTCTTTATTATAATGCTTGTCCCCTACATATAATTGTCTTGATATCAAATCACGAGCATACCCATCTTTAACGCCAAGCGCCTCGACTACTAAATCTTGTAACGGTGCTCCCTCTTTTGATGAATCAGCATAGTAAACCATCCTCTCCCCATTTTTTGGACTCGTAGATTTTATTTCGGCGTTGGTCTCTTTTAAATAGCGTAGAAATGTAGCAAACCTATATTTATGAAGATTAACGGTTCTATTTTTTTCATTCTTCTTTGTCACTTCTGTCCTGCTCTCACTACTCATAAAGGGCTTTGGGTTTTAAATTTGGCAAAGGGTAAGAATTAGCTGAATTTATATCCAATTTACTTTGTAGAAGTAGTTCGTAATCCCTTATATTTGTGGCTCTCTGAAAAGAGATGTTCAATTATTTATTGACTGGCCGTGATATCTGAACTTTTGTTACCATTTTGTAACCAAAAAGGGTCAAAAATGGAGCTAAAAGTAGTACGAGCGAGGACGTATTTCCAACCAAAAATACATAGCTTAAGTAACCAAAAAACAGGTATTTACTAAAATAGCCGCTGTGGTGGAATTGGTAGACACGTTGGACTTAAAATCCAATGGGTATTAAAATGCCCGTATCGGTTCGAGTCCGATCAGCGGTACCCTAAACCCTTGTATCTCTTTACATTACAGAGTTACAGGGGTTTTCTGTTTTTTGACAGTAATGCCTCTTCATTCTCGCTGGTTACAATGTGGTTACAAGGCAAGTAAATTTACCCCCTCAATTTAATTTCATAAAACATTCCGTGATCTGTGCTTAAAATGGTATAAAAGTGTCTCTCTTTTGAAGACAACTAACTTTCGTTATACCCTCCGTTACACTTTAACCAAATGGAGAACCCATGAGTAACTTAGAAGAGCACATCAGCCAGGTAATAATTCAAGCCGTACAGAAAGGTATAGCTGCAGCGATGCACGATATTGAAAGATCGATATCAATGGCAGTCACACCTCACTATCTGACAAAAGAAAAGGTTATGGAGCTTACCGGGTGGAGCGGTCGAACTATTCAAAACCTACGTGATACAGATCAGATTGATTATGTACAGCATGGTCGAAAGATTCTCTACCCGACTCAGGCGTTGTATGACTTCCTGGAGAACCATCGACTGTATAACATTAGAAAATAACCTTAACCCTGTGGTCTTGGTCCAGTACTAAGACCACACTCCCACCCAAAATAAATTGGGTTTGTTGACACCTTTGTTGGGTCTTGAGTTGTAGTTAAAGTTGGTATTTGTACACTCCACCAAAAAACTAAACTCAGCCCAATTAGTTGTCAAAGTATAAAGTTTTTAAATAGGCAATTACTACACAATTCTTTTAGAGTTTTACATTATAAACGGGGATATCTTCAATGTCTGTAGTAAGATTTAAAGAAAAAGTCTTTCCCGCATTATTAAATATTAGCAAGAGGAGTCCTCCGATAATGGACAAATTCTTTAGGATCTCGGTAACTTGCATTTGAAAGTTTTCAGGAGTTAAAAGCTGAGGTATATAAACAATAATTGTTGCCACTAATACATACAAAATTAGACAGATTGACATTAACTTTGTTTGTTTACCTAAAAAGAGCAATAGCCCTCCCACCAGTTCTATTAAGATTGCTCCAATTAAAAAGAGATTTGGGAATGGAAAGCCGATTTCCGTAAACATCGTAACCATATAATCAAATCCGAAAATTTTGAAAGCGCCGGTTACAATGAATAATAATGATATTGTAACTCGTGCTATTGTATTCATTATTGTTTTCATAGTTTTCACCTTTTTAGATTCTTTGTTCAATCTTAAGACGAATAAAAAACCTGAAAGACGAAATTTATACATGAGTATTTTTAACATATAATTGCTTAATAACGGTATAAGTAAAATCGATATGAATTGATCGTAAAATTACGATTAATTAAGTGTATAACTTTTAGTAACACAAGTAATCATGATAAAAGAGTATTGGGATGCTTACTCAGATAAATTGTTCAATTTTATACACAAAAGGGTTGGAGATGCAGAAATTTCACGCGACCTACTTCAAGACACATTTCATAAAGCACTCTTAAATAAGGAATATCTTTCTGAGGAAGTAAAAAATCCAGAGGCGTGGCTAATGAGTGTGGCACGAAATACACTTATCGATCATACACGCAAAAAGAAAGAAGTACATATCGATGACCTAAGAATGATCATTTCGGAAGAATTTATAGCTGATAATAGTCGTACGATAGAAGGAATCGCGAAATGCCTTTATGATCTTATCAATGAATACAATAAGGAAGAAAGAGATCTTTTACTAAGTGTGTTTACAAAGTCTATGACCCAAAAAGAAATGTCCCAATATTTAGAAATTCCTTACAGTACTCTTAAATCACGCATTCAAAAAACTAGAGACCAAATATTAAAAGATTTTCGTGCTCGATGCTGTACTCTTCTACGCAACAGAAAAGGGGAAATCATAGGTTGCACACCGGTTAAAGATTTGGCAATTGCTGATTAGTCCAAATCATTTTGTTAATGCTATATTACCCAAAGCGAATTTGATAATTCCTGCGCCCCTCACATTTTAAATATAGTATAGCCTGACTATCTCTAAATAATTACTACCACCAAATGGGGATCTGTTTAAATTATGATTGACCAAAAAAACAGCCAACTGAATAACTTGAGTCACATTTATATCCAAACCAATTTTTCCACTAGGCTGAGATAATAAGGTTAATTAAAACAGACAGACTATACCAAATCTACTATCTCCTCCACACTACACCCACAACCTGAATCATTCTCTGCTTTTACATCTTTGAAATTGGACACAGGTTCTTCACAACAATTATCTTCAGTCTTCGCATCAAGAATAAAGTCTGTTGAACAAACTCCTGTCTCGGGCAGGTGAAGCTCGATCTTATTTGCAGACTCATAATCTCCAGTTAGATAAGCTGCAATAGAGCGTACCTGTTCATACCCTGTTGCCAAAAGAAAATTGGGGGCCCTTCCATAACTTTTGATACCTACAATAAAAAAGTTTTCATCTGGATGCTTGAGTTCATTAACACCATGAGGCGGTACAGACCCACAACTATGGATATTTGGATCAATTAGTGGTGCTAAATCTGCAACTGATTCTATAGCTGGGTCAATGGCGGTTCGAACTTCACGAATGATATTTAAGTCGGGTCGAAATCCAGTAGTACCAATTATACGATCGGCTGTCACCGACCCAGTGGCTCCTTTCGCATTACCAATAATTTCTAGATTACGTGGACCATTTGAGCGCTCAATTCGGTGAATTAGAAATGGTGTGTGAAGTGTCACTAATCCTGTTTCCACAGCTTGTTTTGCCCGTGCTCCCAATTCTCCGCGTGCCTCTAGTTGATCATTTTCACCACCACCAAAAACCTTAGCAAGATTTGTACTGCGCATAATCCAATGAATACGAGTATCAGGAGCCTTATCCTGCAATTTTAGTAAATCTAAAACTACCTGCATTGCTGAATGTCCACTTCCTACAACTGCGACTGACTTTCCCGCATAATCCGAATGATAGGTCTCCCGAACATCAGGAATACCGTAGAATATAAACTTTTGGTACTTTTCCTCACCTGGTGCAGGAACTCCGCTGGAACCCACTGGATTTGGATTATGCCAAGTGCCAGAAGAATCTATTACTGCTTTGGCCTCTACCTGATATTCTTTTCCATCCGACTGCTGAACCGTTAACATGTACGGTTGATCTCCTCGGTTTTCATCCTTTACCTTATCCCAATTTTTACGACTTACAGCCTTAACTTTAGAGTTAAGTTTGATTCTTGACTGCAAGTCAGGGAGGGAAGACAACGGCAAAAGATATTGTTCCCGAAACTCCTTACCGGTAGGCAAATCAAACCGCTTAGGTTGTTCCCAACCGTATTTATCCAACAGATTTTTAGCGGCCCTGTCAATATTAAACTCCCAGGATGAAAAAAGTTTGACATGCTCCCACTGTTTAATTGCAAAAGCCGGTTCCGGGCCTGCTTCAAATACAATAGGGTTTTGTCCTCGCTCTAAGATATGTGCTGCTGCTGCAAGTCCAACTGGTCCTGCTCCTATTATAGCCACAATATTATTCTCTTTCATAGTCATAAGGTTTTGTTATCTGTTTCTTTCAACCTTAAGACGAATAAGAATTTTAAAAGACGATAACTTTTTAGAATCAGGAGATTTCATTCAATTTCGCTTACAAACTTATAAATCGTTATCTCGTTACAACACATGCTCTATAAAAGTTGAGTTGAGCATTTGTTATTCAGTTAACCCCGCGTCAGGAAAGACAGAATATAATCCCAGAGTAGGCTGGCCACCTCATACTAAGCTGAATACATTCAATTCATTATGAGTCTATAGGTTCATATAAATATATGTTGGTTGCCGATGAGAAGAGCAATTGACATGAATACTTATGTTAGCATTCCGTGATCATTAGTAATAATTAAAAGATGAGATATCGTATTACAAATAATCAACAGGGTGAGATTATAACTAGCCGTGTTCACTTTATTTTCAAACTTTTCACTACTTCTTTAATTGATTTAACCACTATTGCCAAATCATCATGACTTGTAGTCCAATTAACCGCAGCTCCACGAATAATAGCTTGGTCCTCAAAATATGATGGAGTAAAAAATACTTTCCCTCTCCTATTCACATTCTCTAAAAATTCATCCCGTAATTCTATAGAACCATCACCAATCTTAAAAGAAATAACATTCGAAATTGGAGGGTGTACTAAATTTAAATTACTCAATGCCTTTAATTCGTTTGCAAGTCTTTGTATCCAAACAATGTTTTGATTTATAAAACCTGAAATCTGATTTCTACCGTATGCTTTCAATGTCATCCAAACGGGTAAAGCTCTAAAGCGGCGACTGTTTTCAGGAGTGAAGTGAATAAAATTATCGGGACTTTTGCCCTCTAAATAATCAGCATCATTGGAAAAAACTTTTGATTGTAATTCAGGATATTTCGTGAACTGCACTGCTGAATCATAAGGCACATTTAGCCATTTATGACAATCAACAGTTATAGAGTCAGCAAATTCCCAACCCTTTATTAATCTTCTATAGCGATTTGTTACTGCCAAAAACCCCCCAAATGCTGCATCCACATGTAACCAAAAATTATATTTACTTTTTAACTTCACTATTCTTTTGATATCATCAAAATCACCCAAATTGACAGTTCCTGCATTTGCCACAACAATGCAAGGTTTTCCATTTAATTTTTTCAACTTCTTTTCCAAAGCATCCACATCAACAGCTTCTCTCCCTTTTACCAGCTCAACAGAATTTAATCTTTTTCTGCCTACTCCCATCATTGACAAAGATTTGGAAATGCTTGAATGAGAAGTTCCGGAAAGAACTTGAATTTCCTCAACATTTGTAATTCCTTCAGAACTATAATTTTTATTTAACTCTTTGCCTAACCATTGAATTGCTACTGAAAGAGAAGTAAAGTTTGACATGGTAGCGCCGGTCACAAATGTCCCTGAAAAAACATCAGGTAAATACAGTAGATCTCTTAACATTGAAACTGTCTGTTTTTCAAGAATAATCGCGGGAGTGTCTTCTTTAGAAGTAACATTTTGATCAATCGAACTAGCTAACCAATCTCCGGCTAATGAGGCAGGTGTTATTCCTCCAGTAACATATCCAAGGTACCGTGGACCAATGCTTTTAGTCATATACTGACCAAAATCATTATAAAACTCTTTTATAGCAGTTAAAGTACCGACACCACTTTCAATTGAGGGTTTGTTTGACCTGAAATGGTTCTGCTTTATAATTGGAGGGACATCACGTTCTTCAATAAATTTACAAGCTACAGATTGGACTTGATCCATTACATTACTTAACTCATTTTGTAATCCTTCGTGAATAACGTTATTCTGATTTTTCATATTTGACCTGTCATTTTATTTGTAAAATTTAAAATGAAAAGAAAAGCCCTAAGACCATTTTTACGCCTCGGGCTTTTCAATATTTATTCATTACGGCAACATGATATGTAGTTACATATATGAATATGAATAGGTCCTTTGATTGCTACTCTCGCTTTAACATTTCTTCAATTGTAAAACGATCATAACTGCTTACCAGCAATCCTAAACAACTGATTACAACATAAATGTAGTTATCACTTGCCGTTCCAAATTCTCCTGCCACAAGCATCCCAAATGCAAGTGTTATTGTAACCAAACTAGTTGCAATCCAAGCGGCACGTAAACGTATTCCGATCAGAATCCAAGTAGACAAGATGATTTCAATAAACAATATTGCAGTGGCATATGGTTTGATTAATGCTATAGGTAACCAAGTCTCATTAAATATTGAGACAAAATATTCAACGGTTCCTGCCACACCACTATTTATCTTGGAAATTGCAGCAGCGGTAAAAAGAGAAAAAATTGACAATCGAAGAATTACTGAAATCCATTGCAATTGTTTTTCCGTTATTATCGGTAACTGATATGAACTCTCGTACTTTTGTTTAAGATCCATAATAAAATACCTCCTTTACAATTTTACCATCCTTCCAATTTTGAACAGAAACTTGTTTGTAATCTCTTTCACCCCATTCTTCATGAGTGTAGTCTAATTTCCATTCTACCATTGTAACACCAATACCAACTGTAACTTTAAGTGGTTTGGCTTCTCGAACTTCTACTAGCTTATTAATGAAGTCTAATTCCCTCTTACGATTTTCTTCTTTTCCAATCGTAGGTTCATCCTCATTTTCCTGCATAATTACGTCTTCAGCATAATACTTTTCGAAGGCTTCCATTACTTTTCCCTCTATAAACATAGTATTCAGGTGATGAATCTTATCTGTTAATGATGTGCTTTCCATATCAACTCTAACTTTAATTATTGTTCTAATTCAACAAAAAGTTATTTATGAAAAGCAGACCCTCCAATGAACTAGGTTAATTTATTTTATTGAACTAGTTCAATAAATTAATCAATAGTAGTTCTCTTACGTATCTTGCTTAAGAACTCTGGTGTAATTCCGAGATAGGAGGCAACCATATATTTGGGAACCCTTTTTTCAATGTTTGGATAACGATTACGAAAATCAATATACCTTAACCCAGCATCTTTACTGAAAGTCTCAAGTAATCTATGCTGTGATGCTATAAACGCGTTTTGAATAATCACTCGAAAAAAACGTTCAAATTTTGGAACTCTGCTATATAATTCTTGCAATTCTGAATACCCAAATTGGATTAATTTTGAGGCCTCTATTGCATCAACACTTAAATTTGCAGGTGATTGTGTAAGGAAGCTTTGTAAATCCGAAATCCACCAATCTTCTACTGCAAACTGTATTATATGCTCTTGCCCGCTTTCATCAAGTTTATAACAACGAAGACAACCCTCAAGTACAAAATTTTCGTAATAACAAACATTTCCCTGTTCAACTATATATTGACCTTTTCTAACTTCTTTATAGCGGGTCAATGACTTTAAATCTTCTATATCGGCTTCACTAAGCGTAATATATTCTTGAACATAATCTATTAACGTTTGGTATCTCATTGAACTTGTATCAAGGTCTAATAATTAATTTTGTTTACTCCAAGAAATCAAGGGTTACGATTTTTTTAGCCATAAAGTGCCTTTGTTGATCTTAAGTTTTGCCCTACTTTTTCTTTTAAGAAAAACGGTATAGCCTATTATAACTCCAATAGATATAAATCTAAATACATTAGCAATTTCATTGCCTAAAGCATTGTCACTCACTGAAAAGAGTAACCAGTAAGTATTCATGAAAAAATGGATTAAGACAGGGTACCAAATATTAAATTCCCACTCTGCATACACCCATGAGAAAAGTAATGCTCCTAAAAATGTTGTAGTAAATATTCCTAATAGGGTTAAGAAATCTTCGCTTTGATATAAATGAATTAAAGCAAATATGAGTGCCCCAACTATAACTGATGGTAAAAACCCAAGTTTAGAGTTCTTATATAACTGACCAAATAAAAATCCTCGGTAATAAACTTCTTCAAATAAGGCTGCTGAAATACCCGAAATAATTATAGAATTTAAACCCAAGTCCAACTTCAATTCAAAAAAATAGGCAAAACCTAAAAGCATGGGAATTGTACATATAAATGAAAAGTACAATGCCTCAATAAAAGATTTATTCAGGTCTAAACATTTAATAAAATTAACAGATTTACATAAATATGCTGTTCCAATAAATAATGGAATACCGCTGAGTAAATAAGTCAGCAGGTGACTAACACCAAGTTGATTTGTTTTTTCGAAAAGCCACCGCCTGGTTATTGAAAATAATTGGTCATCTATAATAAAATAGGCAGCAAATACACTAAACACCGTAAATACGACCTTAAGGGATTGTTTCATTTATTCCATTATTTAATTACTCATTAGTGTCACAATAATTGTAACCAACTCAAATTTGTAACCTTCCGGATTTTCAATTGATCAAATTCATACAACCTTTAATTAATAAAGCACGATGAATAATCAGATCAATAATCAAAATCTTTCAAAAATTTATACTCTTCTTAGAGTTACATTCATATTAGTTCCTATAATAGCAGGAGCAGATAAATTCTTTAACCTATTAACTGACTGGACTGCTTATATAGCACCATCAATTGCTGGTTTGTTACCAATGGATCCTTCCATTTTTATGATGATTGTAGGAATCGTTGAGATCATTGCTGGATTACTTGTTTTCTTAAATCCCAAAATTGGTGGATATATAGTCTCATTATGGTTAGTGCTAATATCCTTAAGCTTAGTATTTACCTGGCATCACGTTGATGTTGCTGTTAGAGATTTACTAATAGCTGAAGCAGCATATATCCTTGCTTACTTAAGTCCTTCTCCATCAAATTCATTAGAAGTATCATCTGAAGGCTAAGGTGTTCACAGGCTTTACTATTTATCATTAAATAGTAAAGCCTGTTATTTATTTTATTGAATTATAAAATTCTTTTTTTATGCCTTCCTCTCTGAATTTCCCAGAAAAATAGCTTGTATGTGTTGAGCTATTGGTATCATTAATTCCTCGAGAAGAGACACATAAGTGGTCAGCTTCGATTACGACACCAATATCATTTGTATTTAGAATGTTTGTTAAAGTCGATCCTATTTCTGTTGTTAATTTTTCCTGGATCTGTGGTTTTTTCGATAAAAAATCAACGATCCTGTTAATTTTTGACAATCCTATTACCTTTCCATTTGGAAAATAGGCTATGTTTGCTTTCCCAATAAAAGGAACAAAATGATGTGCACAGTAAGAATATAGAGTGACATTTTTCACCGTAACCATTTGGTCATATTCGTAATGGTTTTTAAATGTCGATACTTCCGGAAACGACTCTTTATTTAAGCCTTTGAAAATTTCATTGACATACATTTTAGCTATTCTTCTAGGAGTGTCTTTTAAGTTATCATCACTCAGGTCTAATTCTAGTGTATTGAGAATTTTCTCAAAGTAATATTCAATTTTATCGACCTTATCTTCATCAGATAATGCATTGTATGCGCATGCTTTGATATTCTTCATAATAATTTGATGTTTAATCTTAATTTTCGAGTATTATCTTATTTTTACTTACCCCTAAAGCTTTTAGATGTGTTTTAATAGACTCATTAAATAATAATGGACCGCACACGTAGAAATACTGCTGTAATTGATCAATATTTCTTTGAAGGTATTCTTTGCTTACAAATCCTTTTAAATATGTCAGTTCATCATTTACATACAATTCTTGATAGGCATTGGTTATAACGTTTTTAAACCTGTGATCCAACAATAGGTTAAGCTCGGTTTTCAAAATAATATCGTTTTCAGATTTATTTGCGTAAATCAACAAATTTTGGGTCAACTTGTTTTCAATATTAAGCTGTCTAAATATTGATATAAATGGTGTGATACCGGCACCACCTGCGATGAAAACCCCGGGACCCAAATATTCTATTGAGCCCCAAGCATCATGGATTATGAGTGAATCACCAGGAAGTAATGAATTTAGTTTTGACGTCACTCCTTCATGATCAGAATATATTTTTATGATAAACTCAATCGTTGGGTCAGAAGGGATTGAAGTAAAGGTAAATGGTCTTGTTTTTGCTTTCCATCCCTTTGCATTTATTGCTACTTCTGTAGCCTGACCGGGCTTGAAGGTATAATTTTCAGGTTTATTTACAACAAACCTTTTTACATCATGGGTAAGCTGCTCTACTTCTAAAATTCTAACAGTGTATGACATTATTTAATTTTTCTGTTCCTAGTCTACACAGTTTGATCATTTCAAATAATAAATGGTTACAAGAATGATTTTACCATTACAAAATGAGTATACCCTCACCCAATTATTTCAAAAAAACTGTAACCGATTGAGTGGTAATGGGATCAAATGGGTGAACTTTAGAACTAAAAAATCCAAAAAATGAAAATTGTACGCAACACACTCGTTATTATAACCCTCGTTTTATTTTCGACTTCTGCGTTTGCTCAGTCACAAAATAATAATCAATTTAATGATGCAGAAATTGCAGCTATAGCTGTTGCAGCAAATAAAATTGACATCAAGTATGCAAAACTTGCTAAAGACAAAAGCAACAATATGTCTGTACTTGGTTTTGCAAATACCATGATAAACGATCATGAGGCTGTTATTGGGCAAGCCGTTGACCTAGTAACTAAACTGGGTGTAAAACCGAAAGAGAACTCCTTAAGTAAACAGCTATATAATGATTCTGAAAATGTTTACAGCATGCTTAAGAGTAAAAAAAGAGATTTTGATCTTGCATATATAAACAATGAAGTTGAATATCATAAGGCCGTCATAAATGCTGTACGAAATGTCCTGATACCAGATACAGAGAATGAGGAGCTAAAGGGATTATTGACTGCCATTTTACCTGCTCTAGAAACACATTTAGAGCACGCAGAATCAATCCAAAATGATCTTAAAAACTAATTAATCCATTATGTTTATAAGATATAGCCTAATATGGATTATAAGCTTGTTAATATTTGCTTGTTCAAATGAAACCATAAATCGTGGTGAAACACATCTAGTTGAAATCAAGCAAATGAAATTTATCCCCAATCATCTGTCTGTTGTACCCGGTGATTCAATAAAATGGATTAATAAAGATATTGTTGACCATGATGTCTCCGATGCCAACAATAATTTACTAAATTCTAAAAAGTTGAAAACCAACCAAACATATAGTATAAAGATTGGGGATATTCAGAAAGAAATAGACTATATCTGTTCTATACATCCAGTTATGAAAGGCAAAATAACTGTTGAAACCTCAAAGTGAGGCTTAAATGAGTTGATCCAACACGTAGCGTAGATAGTGACAATGAAATACGGTCCATTGTGTCGCTATGTTACTAACTAAGCCCCAAATCAGGATATGATTTGGGGCTTTTTAATCAATTAAGTTTTTAATCAACCATGGATAAAAAAACTCAAGAACAAAAAATTATTGATTTACAACATAAATCAAATGACTTGGAACCAACAAGTGAAAAGCGAGGATCATTTTATCAATCAACCAATTCCTTTTCTGAAATCTTTTACTCAACAATTGGCACTCAAAATGCCTACAAGGAACCTTCAAATGAAGAATTAAAATCAATACTAGAAACTGATCTCAATGAAGAGCCCGGTAATTTTGATGATATTCTTTCCCAAATAAATAAAAAAGTAATACCTCCAGGTCTAAATCCTGTATCGGGTTCACATTTCGGGTATATACCAGGAGGGGGACTGTTTTCCAGCGCAATTGGTGATTTCATTAGTTCACTCATCAATCGATATGCCGGAGTATTCTATGCATCACCTGGAGCTGTCACGTTAGAGTACAGATTAATTAAATGGATGTCTGGTTTAATCGGATATGGTGAAGGTTCTGGAGGTTTTATATCCTCAGGCGGAAGTATTGCAAATTTAACGGCAATCTATTCTGCACGTGAAAGTGCTGGTATAAAACCTTCGATAATTAGTAGAACCGTAGTCTATTTGGGTCAACAAACTCATCATAGCATTAGAAAGGGACTTAAAATTTGTGGCATGCAAGATTGTATCAAGCGAATTATTCCTTTGGATGATTATGGAAGGATGATAAGCACAGAGTTAAGAAGTTGCATACGAAAAGATTTAAAAAGCGGGTTAATACCTTGGATGATTGTAGCTTCTGCAGGAACAACAGACCAAGGTGCAATTGATCCAATAAATGAAATTGCTAACATTTCACAGGAATTTAATTTATGGTATCACGTTGATGCAGCTTACGGTGGTTTCTTTTTATTGACAAATGAAGGACAGGAAAAATTAAGGGGAATAAAAAAAGCAGATTCTGTTGTACTGGATCCGCATAAAGGACTTTTTTTGCCCTATGGTTCAGGTGCATTAATAGTCAAAAATGTTAACTATTTAATTTCTGCCAATGAGTATCAAGCAAACTACATGCAGGATACTATAGTGGACTCAAATAGAATATTTTCCCCTGCAGAAGTATCTCCTGAGTTAAGTCGCAGCTTTAGGGGGCTTGGAATGTGGATTCCTTTGAAAACTCATGGAGTCAAAGCCTTTAGATATGCTTTAGAAGAAAAACTAGAACTTACCAGGTATCTTTGGGGCTGGCTTAAAAACCTAGATGAGATTAAGGTATCGAGCTCCCCGGATCTTACCACATTCTTATTCAGGTGGGAACCTCTTAAAAGATCAAAGAGGTACTCAGACTCAACTTATAATAAGGTTAATAAAGATCTTCATGGGAAGTTACTGAAGAGAGGCCGAGTTTTTATTTCAACCACTTCGTTTGATGATAAGTTGTGGTTACGTATAACTATACTTTCAATTCGCACACATTTAGATCAGGTTAAAATATTTCAAAGAGAATTACTTGATTGCATACAATTGATTAGAGATGAGTAGACACTCATTATAATCTACTAAATGTTTTCATGACTAATTTTTCTAATCAGAGTTTATTACACTCATTACATTCAATACAATAGCATCACACCTTTCTCCCAGGAAGTCAAATATCTCAGTTTTTGAATATTTTTCATTCACTACCTCCTGTATCATGCTTTTTGCTCGATGCAATCTAACTTTGACATTTGAATCTGATATGTCTAAACATTCAGCAGTTTCTTTTGTATCAAGGTTTTCCACTTCACGAAGTATATAAACAGATTTATATTTTGGCGGTATTTGATTAACCACTTTTTCTAATACTTTTTTGAAATCTTTTTGAATAGCTATTTTTTCCGGGGAATCATACTCCAGGTAATCTTCTTCGTTCATAACCCTCTTTTCTTCTAATAATTTCAGATTATTGAGGCTTTTATTCTTATTCAAGAATTTTAAAGCTTCATTAATTGCTATTCTTGTAAGCCATGTTGAGAATTTTGAATCTCCTCTGAATGAATCTAAATTTTCAAAAACTTTAATATATGTTGTTTGTAAAGTATCCTTAACGGATTCCTCGTCTTTGATGTAAGAAATTTGAACTCTGTAAAGTCTTTGATTATACCTCCTCATTATAATCTCAAACAGCTGTTTATTACCAGATCTTATTAAATTGATAATCTCTTCATCTGTTAAATGCTTGTATTCATCCCACTTCAGGAATTTATAGTCAAGATTGCTTTTTGCTGGTCCCATTGTGCTTAACCTTATTTATTATTCAGATCTTTACACTTTTAGATCCTCTCTACCTCACTTTGGTTACAAATAATGTACAATATTTAATTTTTTATCCCATATCCATGCTTGACGTATGTGTGTAGTAGGTAATCGTATTCCCTCAATTTATTTCTAATGTTTGTTATGTGTCTGTCAATGGTTCTATCTGATACATCGTGGTAAGTTGGATAGACTTTACTTACAATCTCATCTCTTGAAAACACTTTATTCCTGTTCAACAGTAATATTTCAAGGATCATGTACTCTGTTGCAGTAAGATAGATCTCTTGACCTTCTATCATAAGGGCTCTTTCTTTCCCGTCAAAAATTAAATTTCCATGCCTAAAAATATGTTTGCCAGACTTATTACTCCGTAACAATGAATTTAGATGGGCCTTAATAATATTTAAGGAATCAGGGTTTGAAACATAAGAATCAACACCAGATTCTAGTACTTCAATCTTCTTATGGTCTAAGTTTAAATTCGAGACATACAATACTGGTATGGCCTTAATTAACTTGTTCCTATGATTTCTTATCAGCCTGCAAAATGACGTTCCATTTGTTTCTTTTTTTTGAACATCAATGACTACAATTTCAATATTATCAGCATATTTGTTTAGTAACTCAGATGACTGCCACTTTGTATTTGCGGATATAATTTCCTTATTAAAATTATTATTTAAAAAATTAACCAACGTCATTTCTCTGTGCATAGAGTCACAAATGATTAATATTTGTCTCTTTTGAAACATTTTTACCAGAGTTAATGATTAACTTTATTCAACCAAAATTATTAGTAATGTATTTTGTGTTTATACCATGAAAACGAAGACAATAGAATTACACTCAACAATGTATAGTAAATAAAGCTTTGTGAGATCACCTTGTCACCTGAAGCATATGAGTGTAGGCCCGTTAAATAAAAATTCACCCCAAAATAGGTCATCAAAATGCTTGCGTACGCAAGAACACAAACTAGACTAAATAGCCATTTGTTGTTCAGTGAGGGAATTAATCGCAAATGAATAACTAATGCGTAAACCATAATACTTATAAGCGCCCAGGTTTCTTTTGGATCCCATCCCCAATATCTACCCCAGCTTTCGTTGGCCCACTGCCCTCCCAAAAAATTACCAATCACTAACATCACTAATCCAATAGTAATGGATAATTCTACTATATATAGTAACTCTGTTATTGTGCTTTTTAAATTATTTCTGTTCTTATCATTTGTAATTAAAATCAGAAACTGACAAATAAGGGCTAAAATCATTCCTAACGTGAATGGCCCATAACTTGCAACAATAATTGCAACATGTATCATTAGCCAGTATGAATTAAGCACAGGTTGCAGATTTGCAATTGCCGGATCCATCCAATTCCAATGTGCAACCACAAGAATAATAGATGAAATAAAAATTGAAGAACCAAGAGTTAGTATTGATCGCCGGCCAAAAATTATCCCGAAAAATACGGTTGCCCAGGCAACATATATCATCGATTCGTATGCGTCACTCCAAGGAGCGTGCCCAGAAATATACCACCGTAGTATTAGCCCAAAAGTATGCAATGCAAATAGAAAGAATGCTATGAAGTAAAGTCCTTTAAGTAATTTTATAAAGAATATTGACTTGTCATCAACTATGTTTAAAATTCCAAATATTATTATCAGCAAGCCAATAATTAGGTACCATGACCGCATTTTCTCAAATAAGTTTATTTTATTATAGAAAATTTCAGCTGCGATCTTTTGGTCACTTAATCTAACTTCTTTACCAAATTTAAGTTGATATGCTTCAATTTTTTCAAGTAAATCATTGGGTATTTTATATTCTTTATCTGTCCCAATACTACTTAGCGAGGAGTAGTACACAGACAATATATTTTTTATAAATATTGAATCGTCATTTCTCAACTTGACATCACTCAATTCATGATTTGATACCCACTTATTATTGGCATCATTGGGGACAGGAAATATTCTTAAGGCTTTTCCACTTAGAGCAAAATTCAAAAGATTTGCTTTATCATCTAATTCAATCAATGCTTCTTGAAATTTATTTGGAATTACAGCCCTATATGCATTTCCTAAATAACTGGTAAGCTTATACCCTCCGTTTTCATACAATAATTTTGAGAGAGAGATATAACTTGTATTCAAATCAAGATTTAGAATCTCTCTTAATCTATTATTCTCCTCAATTTTTATTATTGGCACCTCATACCATAATTCAGGATACATTAGAATTGAAATAAAAACCTGATCTGGTGATAAGTTTAAAAAACTATCTTTTTCATATAATTTTCTTAGTAATTCGGAAGAATAGGTATTAATTGGTTTCATTCGCCCGTTTCCATCTTGTATTACTAATTGACCAAATTTTGATGCATGAGTTTGATCTACAGCCATATCCTTTATGACTGAATTAATATTACCAGACTGAGCAAATCCCTGCAGAGGAAATAGCATTAGTAAAATTAAAGGGAGTGCCATTTTTGCCGTGTTTCTCTTATAAAGTCTTTTCCTTATAACCCCAAACCTTGAGTTCTTATCAATCAGGATCAATAACAAAGACAGGTAAAGTAAATAGTATCCGGCATAGGTAGTGTTAGTACCTAACCTGTCATGATTTACAGACAAAACAGTTCCTTTCTCATCAGGATGAAATGATGCTTGAAAAAATCTATAACCATCATAATCCAGAACATTGTTCATGTATATCTGACTGTCAATAGACTTCCCCTCATCTAGTACGCTTACATAACTTTTGAAAGATGAATAGCTTGTCTTTGTACCTGGATATTTTTTTGCTTCAAACTCTTTTAGTTGAATACTGAATGGTACCCTAATTTTTTTACTTCCAAATGACAAGGTAAATCTAAGCCCCCCTACAGTTACATGGTGTGGCTCACCAACCATCCCCTGATTTCCCTTTATTATAACTTTTTTAACTTCATCATTAGCAGCAATTTGAAGTTTTAAAATATCAAGTGTTAAATTATCCTCTGAATAATCTTCCGGTACATATTTTAGTATGCCAGGGTAATCAATTTTATCGAATACGATTTGTATGTCATCAAGTTGGTATAACCACTTGAATCTCATACGTTGGTATTCATTGTCGTTTACAACTTCAGTTATTCCATCAGACATTCTTAAACTAGATCCTCTAATGGGCGATTTTATGTTATAGTTTTCCCCATTCTTGACAATATTTATCGCATTGTCTTTAGGTTTATTAAAAGTAAGCAAGGTGTTTTTTATCTCTGTTACTTCCCCTGACCTCAAATAAATTGTTTCTGATTCACCTTCTCTTGCAATTGTTATTTTCACGTAGTAGAAACCAGAGTTATCTTGAATCACTTCTTCTTTAGCGTTTATGACGAACTTAGTATTCGTTACCTGAAATGGTGTCCCAGTGATTTCATCTTTAATCCTAAAGTCGTTATTACCTATTACCGCTAACTTTAGAGGTTTTCTTATTGTGAGAATATTCCTGATTTGATTATGATCCCCTTCTACCTGAATACTTAGATGATTGTCACTTGAAACAATAATATTGGTAGTTTCTCCTTCCCTTATGGACATGGTGCCTTCGTAACCAAAGTACCTTGTAAATGAAGCCCCTATTAAAATAATTATTAGAGATACGTGTACTAATAGAACAGGCCATTTTCTTTTTTGGTAAAGTTTATATCGTTTGATATTTCCCAAAAAATTAATTGCAAAAAGAATTAGAGTTAGTTCAAACCATGAAGAATTATAAACCAATTTTTGAGCTGTCGAGGTATTATACCAATGCTCAATAAATGTACCCAGCCCCATTCCAACTGCAATTGTTATAAACAAAAATGACATTGTTTTAACAGAAACAATCATTTTGAATATAATCTTCAAGACTTTCCGCATTTCAAATGTTTAATTGCTGCTATTAAATTTAAAGTCACCCAAGACTGGAATGCAGTGTACAACATTCTTAACCTTGGGTGACATGGGTTACCGAGCGCAAGTACCTGTTACAAGGATTTTAAATATTCAACTAAATGGCCTTGCTCAGAATTTGATAATTCTAGATTGAAGTGTTCGTTATAATGTGAAACAACATCGTCAAGAGTTTCAAAGCGTCCATCATGATAATAGCCTCCATTCGCTCTGGCCCAAGCTCCTCTCAAAGGAGTAGTTCTGTACATTCCTGTTGGAGATCTATCAGCCTCAAATGAATCTATCCCTATTTCATCTGGTGCATGTAATACATTTTCAGCATCAGAAAAATTAGGCCCTGAATGACATGTAAGACATTCCGCTTTACCATTGAATATCCCCTTTCCTTTTTTGGCTGAATCTTCATTATAACTATCATTTGGTGGCTTTGGAGGGTCAAGTGAAATCTGATATTCTAGCAATGCTGGTAGTTTTGAAGTAATCAGATCTTCGTCATTTTTGATGTTATAGAATTGATTTTCTGTTGCGATCGGAAATTGTACCGGGTCATTTAATCTTGGATCAGAAAAGTTACCAATGCCATGCATCTCAATATTTGCTACAAACGAGTTCCAATACGTCACATCTCCCCAACCAGTATATGTCGCTTTCATTTCTTTTGTTAAACCATAGGCGGCAGGTAATAAATTAGCAGCAACAGATCCATCAGGTTTCAATGCTATACCATCAACCATTATACCAGCATTAAATTTACCTGGTCCCCAGGCAGAAAGAACACTTCTAAGTGTGGGTTCATCTACATGTAGTAAATCTGCAACTGGTTTTGCGTTGTCAGTTAATGAAATGATTGCTCCAACATTTAAATCTCTATTTGGCCAACCATCTAGCCTTTTACCGATTCCAGGTGCAAATGAATTATCTACAGTAGAATGACAAACTGCACAAGTTATTCCAACCTTTGTCATCTCCCCTTTTTCACTAAATGTTCCCTTTACCCCTACGACCGCATCAAGTTGTAGTAACGCTACTGTTGTTGCGGGATCATCCAGGTCCACCTCTCCATTTTGGATTGCCTGAACCACCTCGTCTGGTAATGCTTCTGCATCAACCTTTAATCCGACCTGTAGAGCTGTACTTGGAGATACACCAGGTCCATACCCCCCTAATTCTTCTCCTAAAATTGCCTTGTCTATATGAAGTAAACCACTCCAAAAAGCTTCATCACCAAAAGTATCATATCTGAAAATTTCTTTTCCTTCTTTAACCAATTTTGGATCTAGGGCTTTACGATTCTTTTCTGTCGCGTCAAAAATATTGCATTGCGCCAATAACAATGAGGTGACTATCAATAATGATGTATTTATTAATTTATTCATGATCAGTTTTTTAATGTTAACAGCCTAATAAATAACCCCCAAGGATTCCATAAGAGGTGATTTCCTTCATTTGATTCAATCAAATCTGAATTGGTTACAAAAAATCTTTTACTACTTACATTAACATTCCGATATTTCTCATCTTAAATTTCAAGAATATTAGCTCTTAGTAACATCCAGGGAGTTTAGAATTATTTTGTAACCTAATCGCTTCTTTAGGATCAAATAGTCATATCAGTCAGACTATTTATTAATTCAAATTTAAAATGTTACTAAAGCAAGACTATCAAGCGTATACTAAGGAAGATTACAATGTTTGGAATAGGCTATTTGTCAGTCAACACCATGTATTAGAAGAGAAAGCACATCCGGAATATCTCGATTGCTTGAATGAATTAAATGTAACACTGAATCATAATTCAATACCGAGTATACAGGAGTTAAATTCAGTTTTAAAACGAAGAACCGGGTGGACTATTAATGTTGTTCCAGGGTTAATCTCAGAAGATCAGTTTTTTCAATTTTTAGCCACAAAGAAATTCCCCTCGTCAACCTGGTTAAGACCTTTGAGTAGTTTAGATTATTTGGAAGAGCCGGATATGTTTCATGATATTTTTGGTCATATCCCCCTATTGCTAAATTATGAATTTTCAAGTTTTGCACAACGTATTGGGGCACTTGGTGTGCTTTATAAGAATGACCCTGATATACTTAAAAACCTGCAAAAAATTTACTGGTTTACTATAGAATTTGGTTTAATTAGTTATAAAAATCATCTGAAAGTATATGGTGCGGGAATTATTTCTTCGACAAAAGAGACTCATCATATCTTTAATGATGATGTTGAGATACTCCCTTTCGATATTGATCAAATCATGCAGGATGACTTTGAAATATCAGAAATTCAAAACAGGTATTATATAATTGAGACGTTTGATATGTTGTATGATGCAATCATCGATTTAGAATACACCCTGCCTCGTAGAAATTAAAAAGTTATGATGCCCATTATTAGCAAATGATCACGCTACAAATCTCTGCTACTTTTACTAAGATGACTTAATTCAAATTGTCCGCTAACATATGTACGATATGGCCGAAAGATCCTCTACCAGATTCAAGCTTTGTATGACTTTCTGGAGAATCATCATTTATATAACATTAGAAAATAACCTTAACCCTGTGGTCTTGGTCCAGTACTAAGACCACACACCTACCCAAAATAAATTGGGTTTATTGACACCTTTGTTGGGCTTTGAGTTGTAGTTTAAATTGGCATCTTGCCCCCTTCTCATATTTAAACTGGAAACACATAGATGTGATTAAAAATGCTATTGTTTAATGCCTTATTACATTAGATAAGTACCTTAAATTTATTGTTTTACAAATTTTGAATAAATAATCTGTAACAAAATAACTCTATATCCCTCTTAGTCTTGTTGGGTATAACATAATTTGGGATTATGGGCTTAAATTTTATTGGCGGTATTACAAAACACTTAGCCGTTGGATTTGTGTTTATTTCAGCGTTAGTAATGGGTTATATCTTGTATGAGCTTGATAAAACCAAGCGGTACTTTGCTGATCAATTGATAGAACAAGCATCAGAGCGCATCCAAACAGAGTTAGATCAGTTCTTCCTACCTGTGGAAGAACAAATTTTAACCTTAAGAGAGCAAAAATCACTTAGCTTATTTGACGATTTATCAATTGAGAACCTTAATCAATTTTACATACCCATCATTAACCGTTACCCACAAATTTCCTCCGTTGGTATCGCTGATAGCCGGGGATATGAGATCAATATACTACCGGATACCGTGGAAGGAAATTGGCTGAACAGAGAAGTACACGTTGATGAGTGGGGGATGATTGAAAAATGGAATGTCTGGGATGATGAAAAAAGACCTAATGAATCTCAGTCCTGGACAAACGAACTTGCTGAAGATCCAAGAAACCGTCCTTGGTTTAAAGGTGCTGTACAAGAAAATGGCACCCAAATTTATTGGACGAAACCCTATTTGTATCATACAAATGATGAAATTGGCCTAACCGCGTCTATTGAGTGGTCATCAAACTCAAGTGAAGCTCAACTTGAAGTAATGGCCCTTGATATTACTCTTAACGACATTACTGAATTTTCACAAGGGCTATCTATTACGGATAATAACCAAATTTTTATACTTACTCAGGAAGAGAAAAATATTATCGGCCTGCCTCAAAAGTATGATGAATTAAATCCTGATAATATGATGGATAAACTTTTATCCACACCAGAGGCATTTGGAAACCCAGCCCTTGTTTCCCTTCTGGAGTTTCCTCCAAAAGAAATTGTATCATTTGACAGTTGTGGTGAAAGTTGGTGGGGAATTTTAGGATCTTACGAGATCAACGATAGTCAGGAATTGCTGATTGCTGTTATGATTCCGGAAAGTGATTTTGCCTCGGAGATTAATAGTACTGTACAGGCTATACTCGGGGGCTTTTTGGTGATCATTATATTAGCTGCTTTGTTAGTTCGAAGCCATAACAGGCTAAGAAAAGCAAAAGCCTCACTCAACGAGCAAAATGGAATTATTACCAAACAGAAAGAACGGTTATTTGCAGAGGTTCACCACCGCGTAAAAAATAACTTAGCTATCATGGCCGCTCTGATGGAGCTTGAAAATATGGAAAGTAAGGACGAGGCTGTGAAAGATATATTGACTCAAACACAACGAAGAGTAAAGTCCATGTCGGCGGTTCATGAGATCATGTACAAAACCGATGATGTCAATAAAGTTCAAATAACCGAATTTATTCCGGGGATTGTCAACTTCAGTAAAAAAGATTTTGCTGATATTGATGTGGAATTAGAGCTCAACATGGATGAAGTCCTCATTAACGTTAACCAGGCACTTACCTACGCACTGCTCTTAAATGAATTTATGAGCAGCATATTAAAAGCACAGCTCGATTTAAATGAGTCCATAGTTATTCAAATCCTGCAAAAGGATAATAAAATGATTACTGCCGTGAAGATAAGTACGGATACCGATTACTTAAAAACTCGGCAAGATGTAGGTAAACAATTAATACAAGTACTATTAGCTCAATTAGGGGCTGATTTAAACACCGAAAAAGTTGAAGATTTTACGATGTATGAAATTGCATTCGAGTTGAAAGACAAAAAGGGGATTACGAGTAACTATCGATACAATTAGACATTTATTCTAAAATAGCTCGGTCTAAATAATTTTTTAAAAGTAAAATTTCATTTTGCCTTATTTGGTATAAATCGGTACTGGAATTGTGTAAATGTGATTGTCTGATTTTGACCTGCTGTTGTTCAATTTTCCCGGAACCTGTAAAACTTTGCGTGTTTTAAGTCTTTGAGCAGATTCTGGATCGTGTGAAGGTAGATAAATGAGTGGATCCTGTTCAGCCAATCTCAAAATCTTCTTTTGTGTATTTAATGCTTGCCTTGGGTCTGGACTTACCCCGTCCGGTTGAAGATTTAATAATAGCTCCTCTGTATAACTCGTATCTCCGGCCAGAAATATTTTTTCCTTACCTGTATTAACAACCACCGAAACGTGACCTGGAGTATGCCCCGGGGTTGGAACAATCACAATGCTTCCATCTTTGGTTACAGGAAATGACTGGGTAAATGGACCATAATCTTGTTTTCGAAACACGATCTCGCTTGGCTGAAACCAATCCTTCCAATGCTGTGGCAAATAACCCCTTAATTTACCCAGTGTCCCTTTGGCATCCTGATAGTCTGTTTTTGGGACAAGAATTTCACTATTTGGGAAATGATACAAACCTCCTGCATGATCTGTGTGAAAATGAGTAAGTATCACGGTGTCAACTTCATTGGGATTTACATCATAATGGGCAAGCTGATGATCAATTTCATCGCTCCTGGATACATCCATCTTAACCGCATATCGATAATAAGGATGCCATTTTGGGAAGTAACCGGCACGAGAGGTCATTGAGGTTTCCCCGGTATCGATTACAAATGTTCCCTCTGGATGTTTGATCAGCCAAGCGTATATGGGTAACCAGCTTGTCCATTCATCAGAGGCAAGGACACGGAACATGCCACCTGCTTCACGTGATTTTTGAGCTCTTTTTACTTTTACAGATCCTGTTTGAAGTGGATAGATTTCCATAATTACTCCTATAACTATTTAAGTGTTCAGTTATAGGATATGCAGGTCAGCAGCCAATCACTTGTATGAACCTGCTGTTCTTAAATATTTTTGAAGGCGTAATACCAAAATTTGATTTAAAAGCCCTGTTCATATGTGGGGAATCCGAGAAACCGGCGTAGTAAGAAGCCTCGGTGATTGACTCCCCATTAGCGAGCTTGAGGAGTGCGACCCGCAGTCGCTGCCATAAAATGTATTTACGGATCGGAATACCTATCTGTTCAGAGAACAGGTGCATCAATCGACTTGGACTTAGGTAGACAGTTTCAGCTAAATGTTCAACTGTTATAGTTTGATCGCTTAAATGCTTTTTAATCGAATGTATACTTTCAGAAATCCGATCGTCCAATTTATCCATTGAATCAGCTGCAGGCCATCCAGTGATTAACTCCCGAATTTGATAGGCTGTGTCACAATTCAATGTTTGCTCTATAAATGGTTTCAACTCAGCTTCAAGATCTCCTAAAAAGGTATTTATGACATGTGATTCAGATATCGATCTTTTGATTGAAAATTCAGGATCCAGCCATATCATAAGCACCTTATCTGAACCGTCTAACTCAACCTGATGGGGTACATCACCAGGCACAATAAAGGAACTTACTTGTTTTGATTTAGTCCATTCTTTAGAACTAATTTTAAAAGAGTTTGAATTACTCAGACCATATTGCACATAATGATGAGCATGCATTTTAGACCTGCCATGTCGACCCTGAAAGATCAGACAATCATCTAATATACAGTAGATATTTTGGATTGTATTTGCGAAAACGACTATAACTTAAATTCAAGGGTAACCCTATCTTAAAATGCCTTGAGTAGTAAATTCAATTACTCTGAAGATAAAAAAGTCAGGCGTTTGTTCCATCAAGCCAAAACTAAAGACAGCACCTTACTGTACTGTTTACCTACATCATAGAAACAGACAGAAAGGAATTACTGGAGCTGATCTTTGACACCAACACCCTCCGATGGCATGTTGGGTCCGGCGCCGGCTCAAAAGACCTCACTATAGATAAGATTCTCGTATATAAAAAGATGACTCGAAAAGTGCAGACCAAAACTTACAGATTCATTCCTTGCCATGGGCAGTAGCTCTGTTGTAATATTTAGTCCACGTAGTTTACAGTGATAATTCCATCCCCTGATCACTCTCAGTAAATAAGGTCTGATAGTGCAAATAAAACATAATCATCCACATTTGTGGATAACTCGTGCGTAAAAACACTTTATTCCGGCCAATCTATTACCTAATATAGATCGTGAGATAAAAAAAGCCCAGCAGTTGGAACTGCTGAGCTTTAATCTAATGGGCCCGGTTGCTCGCGGACGAGCAGTGCATGTTGCCACGTGTCACTTTAGGAGTTCGAATCTCCCCGGGTCCACTTTTTTAATTCGGGGTGTGTTCACATAATGTGAACTAATGATAGTTGGAATATTGCAACTTGGCAAGTTAAAAGATATTGTCTACGTGATCGGTACTTAATGATTCAAATAATCATCACTGTACTATATGATCTCCGAATCGCTCTTGCGAGTCTTTAGTTTCTCAACCCGCTCCGAATCTACCCTCAGCTGTACCAATTTATGATTGAAGATCAGGGAACACTACAAGTTATTTAAGTTGTAACCTGGCATATCGAAGATATAAAAGTCAAGAAGGGATATAATTTTGTGGCTAAAACAACAATGGATAAATACTAATATTTGATCTACATACCAAATTCATTGGAGTCGGTGTTTATACAAGCAGTAGATGAGCAGTTATTTTTCTTGAGATAAACCTAATCTGTTATATAAACAGGAGAGCATCAATTAGAGTGGGGCCACAAGATTTATTATACAAAAAAGCCTGACTTAGTATCAGGCTTTTTAATAATTAGACTTACAATCAATGTTTAATTTAACTCTGATTCTAATTTATGAATCGCTTTATGCAACATATGTTTAATCAAATCATCATCACTTTCAAAAGAGACTTGGTTTGACACAATTCCATAACCATATGTATTAAAAACGATTGAATTTAAAAATGAACTACTTGCCATTTCAACTCCCTTAAAATCTATTGTTACCTTTTCCCCAGTCTTTAAAACAGGTACAATATGTTCATCAGCATATTTTTTTGCATTTGATCCGTTGACACAAACTTCACCAAATTCTTTAGATATTATATACTTTTTCATGATTCGACCCACTTAGATTTATTACAAATAAACACAAAACATTAACAATTCAAAGTAAATTATTGTTTTGAGCTTCAATAAACACCTTGTTAAAGTTATAAAGATCACTTCTTTTAAGTGTTATAGAACATAACGTTCCCTCAACTAAATTAGTTGCGTGTTCGTATTTATTACCATTTCTATAAAATCCCTTATTAGATAGAATGGTAAAATCTACTCCTGCTATCTTCGCAATACCATTTAAGTATGTTAAGCCAACTCCGGCATTTTCAAATCGTGGACCGATTGGTTTCGAACTAACTTCATAATCAATCGCTTTTTTTATTGCGTCACAATTCAACATATTCTCCTCAAAGTGTTCCGATTTTTGAATTTTGAAACTCTCTTTAATTCCAATGCCATCATCAAGAATTGCTAATCGAACATAATCTTTGTATCCATTGTACTGTGCAAAAACGTAACCAGTTCCTTTAGAGTGTTGAATAACGTTCATAATTAATTCACCGCTGGAATATATTATTCCCCTTTTAAGCTGTCTAACATCGGGGTTTCTCGAAATTAGATCATCTGTTAATGCAATATCTGAAAGAGATTTGGCTAACTCATCAGGATCTTTATCAAATTCTTGATCATTACGTGAGTCTATTCCAAACTCTACTATGGGTACAAATCTATCCCCAGGATCGTGTCTCTCAAATTTCTCGACATAATCAATATCGAGGAGCCTAAAGAAATTCATTCTTTGGCAATACCTATAGAAGTCATTCTCTTCATGCTTAAAGATTACATCAATACCATCATTAAGCCAATACTTACAATTACCAAAAAGTAATAGTATAGCAGCAGGTGTCAAGTTTTCACAATCACTTATGTCTATTTCAATCTTATTCTCAGAGTGTATTGAACTTAGTTTTTTAGCAAATTTTAATAGGTCGTATTCATAAACTTTCCTCGGCACCCTTAAAACATCCATGTATTATTTATACTTATCTTTAAAATTACACTAATACTTTGACCACAAACTACAGATAAATAACCGTTAATACATTCTATACAATAATTTTGTAACTATACATTTAGGGTTCTCTCTAACCGGTAAAGTATTTATACTATACCCGCTCATCTTTTATTTTTGCCCGGTTATTGTATGAAAACCAATTGTACTTAACCACTGATTTTGTTAGGATAAGAACCTTCATTTAAAATGATAACAGAAACAGCTCGCAGCTAATGCCCATAAAAAAATCGGATCTCTACGCCTCCATTTGGAAATCTTGTGATGAACTTCGGGGAGGCATGGATGCTTCGCAGTACAAGGATTATGTACTCACCATGCTCTTTCTTAAATATGTGTCGGATAAATATGCTGGTGATCCCAATGCCCTGTTAGTGATACCCGAAGGCGCCTCTTTTGATGACATGGTAAAGCTGAAGGGCGATCCTGAAATCGGGGATAAGATCAACAAACAGATTATTGCACCTATTGCCGAGGCCAACGACTTGCGGGGTGTAATTGACCAGACGGATTTCAACGATGATGAGAAACTAGGCACAGGTAAGGAGAAGGTCAACCGGCTCAGCAACCTGATCGGAATCTTCCAGGATGCCAATCTGGACTTTGGTCAGAACCGCGCCGGAGATGATGACCTGCTGGGCGATGCCTACGAGTACCTGATGCGTAACTTTGCCACCGAGTCGGGCAAGAGCAAAGGACAGTTTTATACACCATCTGAGGTGTCACGGATTTTGGCGAAGGTTATTGGTGTGGAAAGTGCCGATAGTCCTTCGCTTACCGCATACGATCCAACAGCGGGGTCCGGATCTTTGATTTTGAAAGTGGCTGATGAAGCGCCGGTGGATATTACGATTTACGGGCAGGAAATGGATGTGGCGACTACGGCACTGGCTAAGATGAACATGGTTCTGCACAATCGCCCTGAGGCGGTACACGACATCATGCGGGGCAACACACTGGCCGATCCCAAGTTCACCGAACAAGGATCACTCAAACGCTTTGATTTTGTGGTGGCCAATCCGCCTTTTTCCTATAAGGCGTGGACCAACGGACTCGATCCGGATAATGATCCTTACAATCGTTTTGAAGGTTTTGGGATTCCGCCATCCAAGAATGGGGATTACGCTTTTCTGCTGCATATCGTGAAGTCGTTGAAGAATACGGGAACGGCTGCGGTGATTTTGCCTCATGGCGTGCTGTTCCGGGGCAATGCTGAGGGAACCATCCGTAAGAATCTGATTGAGCGGGGATACATCAAAGGGATTATTGGTTTGCCGGCCAACTTGTTTTACGGAACGGGTATTCCGGCATGTATCCTGGTGCTGGATAAGGAGCAGGCCGGATCGCGCGAGGGCATTTTTATGATCGATGGCAGCGAGGGCTACCTCAAGGATGGAAATAAGAACCGGCTCCGGGAGCGGGATATCCACAAGATCGTGGACCTGTTTCGCAGTCAGAAGGAAGAGCCCGGCTACGCTCGATTTGTTCCGAATGAGGAGATCCGCACCAACGAATACAACCTCAACATCCCCCGCTATATCGACAACAGCACTGAGGAGGATATTCAGGATATTGAAGGCCATCTGAAGGGCGGTATTCCCGGGCGGGATGTGGAAGGTATGAACCGCTTCTGGGAGGTGTATCCCGGAATAAAGGATACGCTGTTTGAACCACTCCGTGAGAACTACTTGCAGCTGAAGGTAGATAAGGATGCCATCAACGAGACGGTATTTGCGCACCCTGAGTTTAGCCGGTACAGCACGGAGCTGTCTGAGTTATTTGAGGGATGGAAAATGGCTCATTATGAGGATATGAAAGCAATTAACGAAGATACCCGCCCCAAGGAGTTTATTGCGGAGATCGCCGAAGACCTGCTGGACCGTTACCGGGGCAAGGCACTGATCGATCCGTATGATATTTACCAGCACCTGATGAACTATTGGTTTGATACCCTGCGCGATGATGTGTACATGATTGTGGAGGATGGCTGGACGGCCACACTGGAGCCGGTGCGCAACAGCAAAGGGACCATCAAGAAAGGCGAATTTACCTGCGAGCTGATCCCCAAAGAGCTGGTGATTGACCGCTACTTTTCTGGTGAAAAAGCACAGATTGATGAGCTAAAGCAGACCCAGGAAACGGCTGCCCAAACCATGGAGGAGTTGGAGCAGGAACACGCGGTGGAAGGCGGTCTGCTGGAAGAAGCTCTGAGTGATGCCGGTAACGTAACCAAAGGCGAGCTCACCCGGCGCATGAAAGAGATCAAAGGCAACCCGGACTATGCGGAGGAGTACGAGCTGATGAAGACCTATAAATCCGCCTACGACAACGAGAAGAAAGCCAAAAAGGCGGTGGAGGAAGCCGAGAAGCAGCTGGACAAGAAAGTGATTGATAAATACCCGCAGCTCAGCAAAGACGAAGTGAAAACCCTGGTGGTGGACGACAAATGGCTGCCCACCATAAAAGGACAGATTGGCGGCGAAGTTGAAGCGATCTCCCGAAGCCTCACGCAACGAGTAAATGAGCTGGCCGGTAGGTATGACAAGGCCGTTGTGGAAATTGATGAAGACGTGGATGAGCTGGAAACCCGTGTTCAATCACACCTGGAAGCGATGGGGGTTGTATGGAATTAGTTACTAAAGAAAAGAAAGGGTTTAAGAGAACAGAGGTTGGGTTGATTCCTGAGGATTGGAAGTTGATTTCACTCGATGAATTAACTCAAAAAGGAGATTTGATTCGTGGTCCTTTTGGAGGAGCCTTAAAAAAAGAGTTTTTTGTGGACAGAGGATTCAAAGTTTACGAGCAAAAAAATGCCATCTATTCAGACTATTCATTGGGAAATTACTTTGTTGATGAGGATAAATTTTGGGAATTAAGACGGTTTGAGGTTCAACCAGATGATTTTATCGTAAGTTGTTCAGGAACTATTGGAAGGGTTTATCAAATTCCGGAAGACGCTCCAAAAGGAATTATAAATCAAGCATTACTAATCATAAGATTAGATCCTGAAAAAATAGTATTACCCTATTTTTTGAATTATTTCAGTTGGGAAAATTTTCAGGATAGGATTATTGATAGTACACAGGGTGGTGCTATGAAGAATCTGGTAGGAATGGATAAGTTCAGAGCCACTCAAATTCCTATCCCCCCAACCCTCACCGAACAACAAGCAATTGCCTCCGCCCTCAGTGATGTGGATGAGCTGATCCGCTCCCTCGACGGGATGATCCAAAAAAAGCGGGCTATCAAAAAAGGCACCATGCAGCAGCTCCTCACCGGCAAAATACGTCTGCCTGGGTTTGATGGGAAGTGGCCTGAGGTAATTATGGGAAAAGATGCCTCATTGAAAGCAAGAATAGGTTGGCAGGGCTTAAGGACGGACGAGTATTTAGAGAATGGAGAATATTATTTAGTAACAGGAACAGATTTCAAAAATGGAAGAGTTGATTGGAAGGGCTGTCACTATGTTGAATATGATAGGTATAAACAGGATACAAATATTCAACTCAAAGAAGGAGACGTTTTAGTAACGAAGGATGGCACGATTGGTAAAGTGGCTATTGTTGAAGAGTTGAATAAACCTGCTACTCTTAATAGTGGCGTTTTTGTTATACGACCTACTTCAAATAAATTTGTTAATGAATTTCTCTTCTACACTCTATCATCAATACATTTTACTAAGTTTCTTGATTCACTAACAGCAGGGTCAACTATTAACCATTTGTACCAGAAAGATTTTGTTACGTATACATTTAACGTTCCCCCAACAATCGAAGAACAAAAAGCCATCGCTTACATCTTGTCCGACATGGACCGGGAACTCCAAACCCTCCGCCAAAAGCGGGAAAAGTACGTGCAGATCAAGCAGGGCATGATGCAGGAGTTGCTAACAGGGAAGACGAGGTTAATTTAAAAATGTGAATTATGCTTTATGATCCTAATAAATCATTTAAAATTCTTTCTATAGATGGTGGAGGTGTAAGAGGGGTTTATCCGGCAAAGATATTGGCAGATCTTGAGTCAAAATTAGCTACTCAACAGAAAGAAAAAACTTCCCTAAACGATTATTTTGATTTAATATGTGGTACTTCTACTGGAGGGATTATCGCTCTTGGTGTTGCATTAGGTATGCATGCGAATCAGATTTTTAATCTTTATAAAAATCATGCAGGTGACATATTCGGTTCACCAAAAAACATTTTTGAATGGATCTTTAACCCAAAATATAGCAATAGGGAGTTAAGACGATTAGTTGATCGAGAGTATTCAAAGTTCGTTGGTGTTAGCAATCCCAGAATAGGGCATTGTAAAACAAGAGTTTGCATACCAGTTTATAATGCAGATGAAGGTCAAATCAATATAATCAAAACATCACATCATCCTGAGTTGTATCGGGATTTTCAATATCCAGCAGTTGATGTAGCTTTATCAACCGCAGCTGCTCCTCCATTTTTTCGACCTCACACATTTAGTTATATAAATAAAGAAACTGGCAAAATTAAACAACGAGTCAACAACATAGATGCAGGGGTATTCGCTAATAATCCAACTTTTATTGGTTTAATAGAAGCAACAAGGACTATTGGTGTACCATTAGAAAAGATCAAAATACTATCTATAGGAACAGGTAGTTCGAAATTTATTGAAAAAGAAAAAGATCAGAATTTCGGATTGTTTTACTGGATGCATCCTACAAAGACAAGGATGATTAATCTGTTTTTTTCTTCGCAAGCAAATGATGTTGAAAATGTAATCAAATTCTTTCACCAAGGGGTAGGAAATCAAGCTCAGCAAAAATTTTACTATAAAAGAATACAATATGAATTTGATTCTGGGGAAAGCATCGGTCTTGATGAAACAGACAATGCAAAGCTAACTCAATTGATCGTACAAGCAAAATCAGATTTCGAGGATACTCATCAAGAATTAATCAAGGAGTTCTTTGATCAACCCATAACCCCTTTTAAACCTCTTCATATCCTTTAACCTAAATCAAAAAGTATCATGGCAAATTGTAATAAGCTGTTCTTGGATTTCAATAAAGATTTAACACCAGGGCAAAAAAAGAAAGACCAGATAAGTACTTCCCGGGAGAATGTTAGACAACAAATTCGAAAACACTTTAAAAAAACCCATCCAGAATATGAGCCATTCTTTAAAATTCAGGGATCAAGTCATCAACTCGTAAATACGATTATTTTATATAAAGATGATACCTGTGACCTTGATGATGGAGTATATTTTTTTAGAGAGCCAGATGTTTCCGCAAAAACTCTCCAAAGTTGGGTTAAAGATGCAGTTATGGATGTCACTTCTAATTCACCTGAACATCGCAGAAGATGTATAAGGGTTAAATATGAAGGTGATTATCATATCGATTTGCCTGTTTACTATAAACTTAAAAAAGACAATGATTCTGAACATCCAGAATTAGCTGATAAGGAAGATGGATTTTCACCAAGCGACCCAAAAGAATTTGCAGAGTGGTTTCATGAAAAAAAAGACGACGACAGACAATTAGTTCGAGTCGTGAAATATTTGAAAGCGTGGGGAGACAATATTCAGAATAAAATGCCTTCAGGGTTGGCAATGACGTTACTTGCGTGTGAGTGTATACAAATTAATAGCCGTAATGATATTTCTCTCAGAGATACACTAATAAATATTAAAGAAAAACTTGATGACAGTTGGGTGTTAAAAATGCCGACATGCCCAGAGGATAATCTTTTTGATAGTTATGAGGATGAGAAAAAGAATTTCATCATTGATCAATTGGAGTCATTTATTGAAGATGCATCATCAGCAATTGATGAGCCAAATGAACTTGAAGCAAGTAAATTATGGGCAAAACATTTAGGAAAAAGATTTCCAGAAGGAAAAGATGAAGATACTTCAGAGAAAGAAAAAGATTTAAAGGAAAAAGCCGCAATTCTTGGTGGTACATCCCCATATGTTGATCGCCAAGGTCGTGTTACGGACGATTCCAACAACGGGAAAAAAATACCAGATACAAAAAATTATGGCGGGTAAATACAACAAAAAACGGCCAAATTACTTTGTCAGGGTAAATCGGCAAAAAACATTAATTGAAAGAGATTTTGAATGTTTTGAATGCAAAATTAAAGGAAGAGGACTTGATTGTTCACTTGAATGCATCGGAAAGTTTCAACCAACTGATCATAGTATTGAGTACACCATAAAATTGACATATGATGGTGCTAAAGTTCCTAAAGTATATGTAATTGAACCTGATTTACCTTATGATATAGATGCACATATGTACGCTGATAAGAGATTGTGCTTGTATTATCCTGAGGATGATCCCTGGAAGCATCACAAGAGCATAGCTGATACTATTATTCCCTGGACTGCAGAATGGTTGGTGTACTATGAATTATACCAAATTGATGGAAAATGGCATGGGCCATTTGTATCTCATGATGGGACTGCAAAATTTTCTGACTGAAAACAAATAAATGGTATATGACTGACGTAGGTCAAATAGAACGAAACACACAAAACCGAATCGTTAAGCTATTTGCAGACCGGTTGCGATATGAGTACTTCGGGGACTGGCAAGATCGTGTAGGAAATACCAATGTAGAAGAAGCTTATCTTCGATCGTTTCTGGATAAACAGGGATACAAGCCTAAGGTCATTGACAAAGCTTTATATGAGCTGACTAAGGCAGCGGGTATTCAAACAGAAGATCTCTATGACAGCAACAAGGCCGTTTATCACATGCTTCGTTATGGGGTAAGCGTGAAAGCCACAGCTGGAGAAAACAGTGAAACCGTTCACTTTATAGACTGGAAAGAGGTTTCCAATAATCACTTTGCAGTAGCCGAGGAGGTGTCGGTCAGGGGACAGAACAATAAACGTCCGGACATTGTCCTGTATATCAACGGCATAGCTATTGGTGTCATTGAACTAAAGCGATCAAAGGTCTCCGTTGGTGAAGGTATTCGGCAAAATCTGGATAACCAACGGGATGATTTCATCAAGCCGTTTTATAACACTATGCAGTTGGTTATGGCCGGTAACGACTCCGCCGGTTTGCGCTACGGTACTACGCTAACACCGGAAGAGTACTATCTGACCTGGAAAGAAAAGACCGATGAAGAGTTTGAGTATGTACTGGATAAGCACATCGTGCAAGTATGCGAGAAGAGCCGGCTGATTGAGCTGATGTATGATTTCATCTTGTTTGATGGCGGCAATAAGATCGTATGCCGCCCTCATCAGTATTTTGGTGTGAGGGCTGCCAGGGAAAGCGTACGCCAACATAAAGATGGAATCATCTGGCATACACAAGGAAGCGGAAAAAGCCTTACGATGGTATGGCTGGCCCAATGGATACGGGAGAATGTGAACGACTCTCGAGTAGTGGTTATCACAGACCGTACGGAATTAGACTCACAGATCACCCGCGTATTTAATGAGGCTGAAGAACCGATGCAGAGAGCAACCTCAGGTTCTGATCTGATAGAGAAGCTAAACAAACATGAGATTCCTCTCATCTCCTCACTGGTACATAAATTTGGCATGCGTGATGGAGATGGTTTTGAGGACTATGTGAACGATATAGAGAAGCACCTCCCCAAGAACTTCAAAGCCAAGGGGGATATCTACGTGTTTGTGGATGAATGCCACCGCACTCAATCTGGCAAGCTGCATAACGCCATGAAGGCCATCCTTCCTGATGCCATGTTTATTGGTTATACCGGCACTCCCCTGCTCAAAAGAGATAAAGCTACCAGCCTTGAGACCTTTGGCCCCTACATCCATACCTATAAGTTTGATGAAGCTGTGGCAGACAAGGTCGTTCTGGACCTGAGGTATGAGGCCAGGGATATCGATCAGCATATTACCGATCAGGACAGTATAGATGAATGGTTTGAATCGAACACTCGTGGGCTAAATGATCTGGCTAAGATAGAGCTGAAGAAGCGCTGGGGTACCATGAAGCAAGTGCTTAGTTCTAAAGACCGCCTCAGTAAGATCGTGACGGATGTGTTCAAAGATTTTCAAACGATACCGCGCCTTAAAAGCGGGCAAGGTAATGCAATGCTTGTGGCTTCTTCGGTATTGGAGGCTTGTAAATACTACGAACTGTTTCAGTCTACCGATCTGAGGGGGCACTGTGCGGTGGTAACCTCCTACCAGCCAAACCCTAACGATATTAAAGGAGAGGAGACCGGCGCCGGGGAAACCGAAGAGCAACTCAAGTACCGAATCTATACCGACATGCTGGGCGGGCAGAAGACCGAAGAGTTCGAAACCGAAGCCAAGCGTAAATTCATTAAAGAACCAGCGCGGATGAAGCTGCTAATTGTAGTAGATAAACTCCTGACGGGCTTTGATGCACCTCCGGCAACCTACCTGTACATCGACAAGTCCATGCAGGATCACGGGCTGTTTCAGGCCATTTGTAGGGTTAACCGAATAGGTGATGAGAGTAAGGAATATGGGTACATCATTGACTACAAGGATCTGTTCAAAAGCCTGGAGGAATCCATAAGTACCTACACCAGCGGAGCCTTTGAAGGCTACGATAAGGATGATGTAGAAGGCCTTCTTAAAGACCGCTTCGAGCAAGCTAAAGACCGCCTTGATGACAACCTTGATAAAGTAGTGGCACTCTGCGAACCGGTTCATCCCAGAACCCAGAAAGAATTTTTTAAGTTCTTCGGTACTGAAACAGCAGACAAAACCGAAGAACAAATTAAAGCGGATGAGGAACGCAGGGTTAGCTTTTATAAAATGGTGTCTTCATTGGTTCGGGCCTATGCCGATATCGCTAATGAAATGAAAAAGGCAGGTTACAGCGAAGAAGAAGCTACTGACATCAAGTATCAGGTTAAGTTTTATTCAGACCTGAAAGAAGATGTTAAGCAAGCGAGTGGGGATTACATCGACCTGAAGATGTACGAGCCGGGCATGCGAAACCTTATCGACATGTACATTGACGCCGAACACAGCCGAAAGGTGTCTGCCTTGGATGATTTCACATTGGTTGACTTGATTGTAGATAGAGGGTTAGACGCACTGGATGATGTTCTTTCAGATGACATCAAAAAAGATAAGGATGCCATGGCAGAGACCATCGAGAACAATATCCGTAAGGTCATAATTGAAGAAAGGCCCGGTAACCCTAAGTACTATGAGAAGATGTCGGAGCTGCTTGAGGAATTGATCGAGCAGCGCAAGAAAGCAGCAGAGGATTACGCTAAGTACCTTGAAAAGCTTGCCGAGTTGGCCCGCAAGGTGAAGCGAATGGACGGTCAGGACAAGTACCCGCAGAAGGTTCGTTCAGAAGCTCAGAAAGCCCTGTATGATAACCTCGACAATAACGTGGAGCTCACCCTTACCATTGATGAGACCGTGCGGTACACGGCTAAAGATGGGTGGAGAGAAAACACCATCAAAGAACGTCAGGTAGCAAATGCCATTAAAAGGAACCTGCCTGAAGAAGTAGATCTAAGTTTGGTTATGGAGGTAGTGAAGAATCAACGTGAATACTGAGCAGTATCATATCGAAGTATCTGGCATAGATGTGGATGTAATCAAGAAGGACATTAAGAACATTCATCTGGCCGTCTATCCGCCAACGGGAAGAGTACGCCTGTCCTCACCTCTGACTATGAAACGGGAGTCACTCAGGCTGTTTGTCATCTCCAAGTTGGGATGGATTAAGAAGCATATCCGCAACATGAACTCCCAGATTCGTGAGCCTGAACGGCAGTATGTGCAGAGGGAAAGTCACTGGGTAGAAGGTCAACGGTATTTGCTAAACATCATAGAAGTAGAAGCATCACCTAAAGTAGAAATTCGGAATAAGAAGTACATTGACCTATACGTCCTTCCTGGTAGCAATAAAGCCAAGAAAGAAGAGGTCATGCGAGAGTGGTACAGAGATCGTATGAAAGCACAGATCCCTGAGCTCATATCTAAATGGGAAAACAAGCTTGGAGTACAAGTTAATGATTGGGGAGTAAAGCTCATGAAAACCAAGTGGGGCTCCTGCAGCATTGACAACCGGCGCATCTGGCTCAACCTGGAACTCGCCAAAAAACCCAAACACTGCCTCGATTATGTGGTTCTCCACGAGATGGTACACCTCAAGGAACGCCACCATAATGATCGCTTCAAAGCCCTGTTAGATAAGCACCTCCCCGGCTGGCAAAACGTGAGGGAGGAATTGAATGAGGTGGTTTATTGAGGATTATACTATGAAAGTATGCCCCACGGAGGTTCATATTAGAATTTAATTTACAGTATTAACTAATTTAGAATGTACTATTTCAATGAACTTAAAGAGCCTGAAAATGATCCGGAAGGTAGAGAAAGAACCTATCAAAGGGTAAAAGAGTATGAAAGAAATATCTATTCTGCCAAAAGAACCAGAGGACCATTGGCATACTTTTTATTTTTCCCTTTCATATTAATAGTGGTCTTTACTATTGATAGCAGAGATATAAGTTTTTTGGATGTTTTTATTTGGTATGTAGTTATAGTTTTTGTCGGTGAAAGAGTATTGTATTTTTACCTAAAGCCAAAGGTTAAACCAACTGAAGAGATGTTCTCTATTGCTGAGGAGGTTGAAGAGGAAAAAAGAAAGCTTAATAAAATTAAAGCCGAAAAGAGGAGGAGGGAACGAGAGAGGCATAATAGATTTTTAGAATCGGAATTGGAAGAATTAGTCAGTTTAGAAAAGAAAGCCTCTGATAATATTCAGGAAATCAAAAAATTGAAAGAAAGAGAAAAAGCTTCAATACGAACAAGCTTACAGCAGTTGAAGCAAATGAACCCTTATAAATTTGAAAATTACGTTGGTGAAATCTATAAAAAACTTGGATATGAAATTTTTCAAACGAAATTTTCAGGAGACCAAGGTGTTGATCTTAAATTAATTAAGAATAAGACGACTTATCTTGTTCAATGTAAAAGATACAAAGGTACAATAAGTGTCAATCAATTAAGAGGATTTTTAGGCACCTTATCATTTCACAAAGTTAAAAAAGGCAAGTTTGTTACGACAGGAAGTTTTAGCAAAGGATGTCTTGAATTTGAAAATTATGACATTGAATTAATTGATGGAGCGGAGTTAATGAGAATGTCGAATAAATTATTAGAAGGCAGTGACAAGTATGTAGAAATTGTGAAAAGGATTGAAGACTTAACTGAAAGCACTACAGAGTTACTTCTCGGTTTTTTTGAGAGTAGAGCCTTTGTAAAATCAGATACTCTGGAAGAAATGTTTAGTGAGTATAAGTCAGAAATTGAAAATAGAGCAGAAAAATCAACACAAAATAACTATAGCATACTATATAGACTATCGATGATCATGAATCAATTGAAATACCTGAGAGATTAAATCCATTACTATTCAGAATGGGATTACTTTATATAGTAATAGCTCTTATCACATTAGTTCAATAGCTGCTCCTTTTCTTTGTCTAAAAGATCTCAGCTAATCCTCTTTCTTTAACTCAAACCCAATTCCAGTTGAATATCATGTTTCTCACTTACCACTTTATTCAAATTGTCTGAGAGCATCTCCGCTGTTCTCTTCAAGTGTACCCTATCCGCTTTCGGTGGTTTGCGTGAGGATTTGGTCTGATTTTTCTGTCTATCCCTCTCCATCATTACTCTATTTAGATTATCCACCAACATCTGTGCGATTCGTTCTGCTCGTAACCTGTGTTCTTTGGCTTCCTTGAAATCTATTGCTCTCTTTTTATTTGTATCATATTCCGTGACGATATGATTTTGGTTATGTACCAATCCCTGAGGCGTTATTTTAATACTCGTTTTTAATACTTTTGATTGTTGGCTTGAGAGTTTGTCACCCTTCTCTGAATTGTTGTTCATGCTATCCCCTTACTGGTATTAATTAGACCCATTCAATAATTAAAATAACTAAGATCTATAACTATTATTAGGGCAATTCTTACAACTTATTTCAACTAAATAGGTCTTAGAATCCTAATTAAGCCTATTTCTCTTCCTTATCCTTAGCCATTATGATAGCGTTGATTTGCTGGTAAAATGACCCATCATTATTTGTTTCTTTTACCTGGTCTCCTTTTTCGTAGTAGCCACCTGTTTCTTTTGCTGCCTGTTCCAATATTTGCTGAGCTAATACTATGTTACCCGTTGATTTTGCCTTGTCATAATTACTCTGCATTTCATGCAATCTATAAGCCCTATGAAATAAGGGTACTTTAGAGGCATCCTTTAAATACTTTCTACGGGTTGAATAGAACATATGTATCCATTTCTCAGAAAGTCTCGTTGCTTGAATATTTTCCGGGTTATAGTATGAAACCTGAGACGGTGTAACCTCCTTTTGAAATTCATCGTTAAAAGACTCAATAACCTCAGAAGGGCCTTTAAAAGTCGCTAATTCTCTTATAATAAATTCTTTATGCTGGGTTTTTAAACGTGCCATAATTTGATAATTAAATGAGCGTAAATAGATACATTGGATTTATTCTGTAATTAGTTACTGCCTATTCATTTTGTTCAGTTTTGATCTTTAATATCTATATACGCTTGTTGAATGAAGGTTTGTTCATCGAGATTATTTAAGTTTCTTGATCCACCATCAGGTTCAACAACTCCGGCCTTATTTAATACAATCTCTACTGCTTTCAACTTGTGCGATAAATTCTGCTTCACTTCATTGGTATCCATCATCATTATCCCAAATAAAATATCTAAAGCATTATCCACCTCAGATAATAAACGCCCTTCTGCATAGGTGAGCATACATCGCCGGTTGGCAATATGATCATCATAGAATCGAGCCCTTTCAACCCAGCTATACTGAGTACTCCAGTTTTCCAACTGACGAATATAGCTCTTCCTCTTATCCATTTTCTTTCGAACCTTCTCAAGTGACCTTTTTTCACCCAAATTAAGGTACTCCGTAAAAAACTTGTAAGAGAGTGATGTTTCACCTTTAAGACGTAGCCAGGGGTATTTTTCTTTCTTCATATGGGTATTAGTTTTAACTCAGTTTAATAAATGATGGGAATTTTTTTCGTCTCTGTTGCCATAGGTATACCTTAGGTTTACCGTGGGATTAATCATCATTTTTTTAAACCTTATAAACCAAACAGTCACTCCAATTGAAAGTTTTTACCAACAACTACCACCGGTAGTATTGGATTGGTATTTATGCTTTCGCAGCTTCCTATTTTTTAGGACCATCTTTGGATAAATAAGATTAGGAAGTTGAGCATATACCTTGCCACTTCTAACCAATAATTGTTCTACTCTTATATTGGTAGGGTTGGGGTTACCAAGTAATGATAGCTTCAAATAACCACTATGATTTTGTCTTACATGTTTAACATCCAAGGGAGTTAGATTTACGACCTGTTGGATATTTTCATCCATGTTGATGTATCGATATTTTTCAGCTAACTTTCTATATGTAAAGGCTGTTTTCTGTGAGACATTCAAAGCTTCTTCTATGAATGAAAGGGAAACAGGGTGCGGGGTGCGCACGGAGCGCCGGTTTATTCGCTCTGTTCCCGTACCACTGTTTCCTGAATTACAAACACTTGAAAGAAATGAACCAATAAAGAATGCTTTAATGTTCTTTAAATCCTCTTCAAACAATAAGCTACTTTTTGAATAACGCCACCCTTCCATATGATGTATATAGTTTAGGGATCTGAAAAACAGCCAGCCATTTTTTGAGTCTTTACCCATCCAATTTTTTTCCAATAGCCATTTGACCTTACTATAAACAGTTCTGCTTGAGACACCACATTTAATTGAAATTGTCTCATAGGGTTTATCATTGATTCTAATTTTACCTGGCCAAAAATAAATCCCAAATAGATATATTTGGGATGCTCCTACCCTACGTTCTCGTAATGCATATTCTGACAACTCGACTGGAACTTTTAAATAGCTTGATCGCATAGTAAGGCCTTGCTTTTAATACTTTTGCAGTTGATTAATAGATTAGTAAGTATTAGATACTCTAAATTGAATTATAGCTCTTGCACTAAAACACCAGTTATCAACAAGTTGTGTTTTAATGAAAAGATTTAATCATCAGCATTATGTTGGGGCTCTTTTAACGACTCTATCCAGTCTTCAACATCAGTTTCTCTAAACCCGATAGCTTGTTTACTAATTCTTACTTTAGGGGGGAAATCAGGCTTTTTCATTCTACGATATAAAGTCGCTTCAGATACGCCTAAAATGTCTTGTAAATCTTTGGGTCTTATTAGTTTTTCCATAGTTCTTGCAGTTATTTTAATTAGCATTTAACTGCAATCAGTTTATATAAAACCCAAACTTGACAAAAAAAGGACAGATTTAAATTTGACTTAAAATTGGTTTAAAAATATAGAACTTGGATATTCACTGAGCATTTGGAAACTGACTTAGTAACTCATCAAACTCATTCATCCAACTATAAAGAGTAGGGGTTGAGACCTCAGTTATTGCAATCTCATTTATAAAATCAGCACGCATCCATGTCGGGTTAATTAGCTTTAACCTGTAGTATTCATTTAAAAATTTTGGCACTAAATCAGACCGAGTCTTATTTCTTGCAACTAATCTTATCAATCTATCGATATGCGCTTTTGAACTTTTAGGAAGCAGTGGCCTAACAATGCCTTGTTTTTTGTTATGGTTGTAACTCCCTGTTACCTCATGCCATTCTGGAATTGTTAAATTCTCCCCTTTATCCATTGAATCTATTGAATAACATCTGATGACATCAGAAATTATTAACCCCTTAAAACATAGATCCGTAATTCTCTTTAATTGCTCTCTTAGTAACGCTATGATTGCATATTCCTCTGGATAATTCAAGATATCATCCAAAAAATATTCTAAATCATTTTTAAACCTTTCTTTTATAAGCGGTTTAATTTCTCCAATAAACACACTGGCTAAGAGCTTATCCGAATTTTTTGAACTCTCTCCTTCAATAAAACCTTTTTCATCTACTATTCCATACAGTTTTTCAGCTCTACTAAAGTAAAGTGGAAATTGCCTGTACTGTAGTTCATCTATTACATTCATCAAGTAAGAATCTGTATTAGCTAAAGACTTTAAAGTTAGTAATCTAAATAATGTCCAATAACTTCCTTGATAATCATCTATCGAATCATAGCCTTTTTCCTTTGCTACTAATTTTAGTCTCTCTGTTTTAGAATGAAAATACCAATCCTCACCTAATCCAATTGTAAATGAGTTTTCAAAAAAGGGTGTTCTTATAAAATCAGCCCTTCTACCTCTTTGAAAAACAAAAGATTTATAATTGTCTCTCAATTTTTCCAAGTCTTTCACTAATACAAAATCTTCCATCTAAGATGTCCACATTTTAAGAGCTTTTCTTAACAAGGTTTAGCGATGAAGTAAGTTCACTTAGGTATCCAGCCCAAACCTTTAAAGCATTGGTTTTCTGTTTAGTCATTGTTGTATTGATGTACCGAGATGTAATCGCATTACTTGCAGATAGGCCTTTGTGGTTAAGCACCTTTCCAACTATGATAAATTCAATTCCCAATTCAATCATTTTAGTTGCTACTATGTGCCTCAGGTCATGGATCCTAAAATCATTCAACATGGTCCTGTCTCTGATCCTGCCTATTACGTTCCCAAATTCCGATAAATGCCCGGTATTGTCTCGCTGTGATGCAAACACGTATTCACTGCTATCATTAATCACTTTCATCTTTTTGAGTAGCTCTAAAGCTAAATTTGATAGCGGTACTTCATGTGCGGAACTATTTTTGGTATCTGCCTGGGGGATTCTCCAAATACCGTTATGAATATCACTCCATTTCATTTTTGATGTTTCCCCAAGTCTTTGCCCGGTATAAAGAAGCATCTTTAAAAGGCTTTGCATCGGTTCCCATTCTTGTTCAATAGCTTTCCAGATAGCTTTGATATTGTCATCTGTGTAATTTACATCCCGTGGTTTCTCATCCGTAAGTTTATCCATCCCCTTCAATGGGTTTTTATTGATATGGCCATCTTCAATAGCTTCATTGAATACCTTTGACAAAATAGCCTGTAAGCGGTTAGCATTGGTGGGATGACTCTTTGCTTCAATTTTTAGAAATGAACGTATATCGGGGCGATCAATGTCCTTCAAAGGAATTTGTGATAACTTATCATTGCATACCTTGTTCAGTCTGGACTTGTAGGTCTTTTGTGTAGATGCTTTTAGTTTACGTTCTACATAGTCGTTTTTAAAACGCTCAATGTATTCTCCTAACGTGATCGGTTTTTCATTCCGGTTCTTTTGGCGTTGTGCTATCGGGTCTTTCCCTTCATCTAAGGTTTTGCGGTACTTTTTGGCAATATCTCTGGCCTCTGCTAAAGAGTAGCTTCCGAAAGTACCTATCGTGCGCTGTTTAGACTGTCCATCGTACCAATACCGGAACGCAAAACTTTTATGTCCGGTCGGGGTTACTCTCAATATCATTCCAGATTCTACTTTATCGTAAATCTCGATTCTCTTTTCCGGCGCCGGGAAGTCTCGAATGAAAGCGTGGGTTAGTGTTTTCTTATCTGCCATTGGACTAAAATCTAATCTCGGTTACAATGTGGTTACAAGGGAATTTTGAGTACCTTTGAAAGTAGTCGATTGTAATGTAACCCAAAAACCACTGTTTAGCAATGATTTAGGTGTGTTATCGATTGGAGTTGAAAACAGTCGATTATTGTAGTTTTTGGACTTAAAATCCAATGGGTATTAAAATGCCCGTATCGGTTCGAGTCCGATCAGCGGTACTTAAAAGCCTGCTAATTTAATTAGCAGGCTTTTATTTTATGCATAATACCTACTTTGGCTAACTATTTATATTTTATGCATTAAATTTTCACGGATTTTTATTCCTATAAAATTTCCTTTAATATCTTTTCATGGTATTATTAGGCACTTAAATGCTTACAGCTTTTGAATTAATCGAATAAGATGGATAATAAACAGAATAAAACAGTGATGATCGTGGAAGACGATCTAATTCTGAATCTTCTGTATGAGAGCTATTTGGAAAAACTGGGTTATGATGCTGAAGGGGAACTCGTGTATGGGAAAACAGCCATTGAAGTTGCTCAAAAGATCAAACCGGATCTCATTTTGATGGATATCTCACTTGAAGGGGAAATTGATGGTATTACCGCTATGGAGGAGATCCGTAAATTTTCGGATGTTCCCGTCATCTATATTACCGGAAATTCGGATCCTCATCATGTGCAGCGGGCCAAAGAAACCAATTACCTCGACTACCTTGTGAAGCCTATTGAATTCAATGACCTGAAAGAATCTATTGAAAGAAACATCGATAAGATCGAAAAGTAGATCACGGCATGATCAACAATGAATTTAAACCCTTCAGCTGAAGGGTTTTTTTATGTATGGGATTTTACCAATTTTGAGTTCATTCAATGAACCAACTTGGTATATTCATTATCAGAATTTTGCCATATAAATACTCAGAGACATGAAAATATTAGGTAACAGGGCATTTCGGTGGACATTACTGATGACCGGCTTGTTTGCGATCATCGCACTCACGACCATGAATGTACTTTCCCTTTATGACCTCAGAAACAGCATGGTGGAGGGAGAGGAAGAGAGACGGATCGATCAGCTTGATGAGATCAATGATTCTATCCGTAATCAGATCATAGATCCACTCAGAGGCATTTCTTCCATTGAGCTTGAAACCATTGAAGCCTCAATTGAGCACTCAGGGCAGCTTCCTGATAATATCAATGAGGTGCTGGCCCGGTCAGCAGCCAGTCCTTTCTTTACGGACATCTATTTTTCACCGGATGGGACAGACCCTTGTGTTGATGGCACCCAGATCTACCGCTACGATCCGGTTAATAATCAGATCGTACCAACCGTTCAATATCCTAAACTGGTTTGCGATGGTGCCGGTATCGCCCGTACCAAAACCAAGATCCAGCTCAACGATTTCAACTATCGGTGGAATAATAACTTTGAATTCGACACCCACCGCAGTTTGAACCTGGGACTGATCAACCTGAATGAGAATAGCCTGATCGGCATCTTAACACTGATCCTGGACGAACAATATATCATTGAGGAGGTATTCCCCCCGTTTTTGGATAACTATTTCGGTGACAGTGATGAGACCGGCGTGGTAGTTTGGGTACGCGATTGGGCCGATGATAAGGTACTGGCAACCAATGATACTACTATTGCATATAATTTTGATATGGTAGATCACAGAATGCGATTCTCAGGTTCCGGTTTTTTTGATAACTGGAACATGAATCTGGCTTTTTTGGAATCACCTGTGTCCAATGCCTATAATGCTACTTTGGTCAAAAACCTATTTGTGCTCGGATTTGCTATGCTGTTTCTGACCGGTTCACTTATCTTTATGTTTGTTACCGCGCAGCGTGAACGGCAACTTGCCCAGACCCAGGCCAACTTTCTGGCCAACGTGACTCATGAGTTAAAGACCCCCCTTGCCGTCATGCAGGCTGCCGGTGAAAATATTTCGGATGGAAGAGTGACGGAACCGAAACGTCTCAAACAATATGGCGATCACATCTATAATGAATCCATTCGCTTAAAAGGTATGATCGAGAAGCTTCTGGATGTAGCCCGGGTTGATTCCGGTCAAAACCTTATCAAGGCGGCTCCTTATCGCATTCATGAATTGGTGAAGTCGTACCTCGAGGAAAACAGGCCATACATTGAGAAAAAAGGATTTGAAGTGAAGTTCACCTCCGGTGATGAGGAAGCATTTGCCACCGTTGACAAAGACAGCATTGAGACCATTCTTAGTAATCTGACTGAGAATGCGATGAAGTATAGTAAGGACGACAAATATATTGAATATCAGATCTCTTCTAATGATAGATCCGTATTTCTCAGTATTACGGATCATGGCGTAGGTATTCCAAAACGAGAACAGAAGAATATTTTCAAAAAATTCTATCGTGTTGAAGATTCAGACACCACCAGTTCTAAGATCAAAGGACATGGGCTGGGCCTCAGTATCGTTAAGAATATGGTAGAGCTGAATGATGGAACTATAAATGTAAAAAGTAATCCCGGTCAGGGAACAACATTTATTGTCAGATTTCCTAAATTGAACCAAGAAAGTGGTCAGTCTCCTACTTCATTAGATGGCAATGATCAAACTTCAGATAATGATAATCTAAAACAGCACACTGAATATGTCGGATAAACGTATGAAAATTCTTGTAGTAGAGGATGAACCCAGCCTCATTTTCACCCTTCGCGATACATTGGAGAGTGAAGGCTACGATGTTGTAGTCAGTGAAGAAGGAACTCAGGCTATTGAAATGGTCAAAGAACACAAACCTGACCTGATGCTTCTTGACATCATGCTGCCCGGGAAAAGTGGTTACGACATCATGGAAGAGCTGAGAAAAGAAAAATACACCTTCCCGGTTATCATGCTGACGGCAAAAGATCAGGAACCTGATAAGGTCAAGGGACTGAGTCTTGGTGCCGACGATTATCTGACCAAGCCATTTGGCGTAAAGGAACTTCTGGCCCGGATCGAAGCCCGGCTGAGGCGGGCAGGAACCTATTCCACATCAGGAGAAGTTGATATTCTCCAACTGGGTGAGGTCAAGATCGACCTGATGGAAGGGATGGTATACCGGCCGGATGGTGAAGAGGTCGAACTCACATCCAGAGAAGTTGAACTGATCCGTTATTTGCTGAAAAGTGCTAACGAGCCGGTTTCACGGGATGAACTCCTCGAAAAAGTCTGGAGATACGAATTCAGTACCAATACCCGTACCGTTGATGTACACATATCCAAGCTGAGAGCCAAGATCGAGGTCCATCCCGATGATCCTCGCTATCTCATCACCTTACACGGTGTTGGATATATGCTCCGAAATAATTAACTGATCAATATCTGGATCGGTTCAGACCAACTGATCCATTTCTTTTTCAGTGGAAGCCTCGATGAATTTCACAAAATTACTCACCTGAGATTCAAGCAGGCTTTGAGTAAATTCATCCTTGATACCGGTTACCTCATCAAATTCCTTATTGACTCTCGCTATGAAAACCCGCTCCGGGAACTGCAGAGCATTTCTGTAATTGGCTATCATCTGAAACTGTTCTACTGAACGTAAGGCTCCAAAGGCTCCGTCCGCTTCACCAATAAATGCCATAGGCATTTTTTCAAATGCTTTTGGAAACGGCAGATAATCAATAAATACTTTAAGAACCCCCGGGAAACTACCATTGTATTCCGGGATCACAAAAACGAGACCATCCGCATTTATGATGGGCTCATTGAAAGCCTCGATCTCAGGAATATCTTTTCCATATTTTCCGCCAACCACCTTCTCCAACGGGAAATCCTTTAAACTGATCACATCTACATCTGCCCCCTCCTGCTCATACAGGTTTTTCACATAGTTCGATACTTTCAGGGCATTTGAATTAGGACGGTCGGTACTGCTTATTATTTTTAGATCCATTTAATTGTTGTATTCAGTTTTATTGCTTGCTTAAAATACCAATTCTTGCAAAGAATCATTCCAAATAAGAAATTTCAAATTGTTTTAGTTATAAAAGCGCTTTCATAAAATTGATGAAATTTTCAACGCTTATTCAATAAAATAGTTTAATTATTTATGTGTGTTAGCTATCTTGAAGTACAAGATTCAAATGAATTGAGATTAATAGATCCTATTATTGCGTAATTATTCCAATCGGTATCAAACAGAAAGTTGGTTAGGCTGCTTATATCTGTTGATACCGGTAACTCCAAAACAACAGGCGAAGGGCTGATCCTCTTCGCCTGTTTTATATTTATATAGGTAGTATTATTGGGTAAGATTCATTTATGATCATTTACTTGGTCATCCAGGGGCGCTTCCTATAACAAATATTTATATGAGATCACTTTATAAATTTTAACGCCTTCATTTTTGTTAAATATTTTACCATAATGAATAGAGACGCTTAATTTGAATAGAAAAACATGATCACATTCGTTTATTCTCAAATATTATCCATCATTACTTTTTTGCTCTTACAAATTCCCCGAAACATACCTAACCCCACTAAAAACGAACCATTGGTATTGGAAACACCATTTGATTATTTCCTGGTTATCGGTATGCCTTTACTAATAATTATCGGGTTCTTGTATTGGAGAAAAAGAAAGAAACGTGAAACCGGCGATCAATAAAATTTAAGATCTAAACCTTTGGTCATATGATCACTTTTAATGACGTAAAGATCGAATGCAATCAGGGAGATATTTCAAAACAAAAAGGTGTGACCGCTATTGTGAATGCTGCAAATGCACGGCTACAGACCGGGGGCGGAGTGGCAGGAGCTATCCACAATGCAGCCGGTCCAGGACTTGCGGAAGAATGCAAATCTATGGCACCCATAGAACCGGGTGAGGCTGTCATTTCAGGAGCTCATGATCTGCCAAATGAGTATGTCATACATTGCCTGGGTCCTGTTTATGGGCAGGATGAACCATCCGATCAGTTACTTGCTGACTGTTACAAAAATGCACTCGAACTGGCCGAAGAAAATTCAATTCCTACGGTAGCCTTTCCGGCTATTTCAACCGGAGTTTTTGGTTATCCTATGAGGGATGCTGCAGAAATTGCCTTTAGTACAGTCAAAATAGTCATTCCAAATCTGAATGCCGTTAAAGAGATACGGTTTGTTCTTTTCAGTGAAAGTGACTTGGAATTGCACCGTCAGGTTATGAACGAAGTTTTTGAAAAAGATTAAGCGTCGTTGGGAAAAATGATCACTCGTTCTCCGGCTTGCCTTTCCCCTTGATCTCCTGCCATTTTTTCCACAGTAATGCTTCTCTTCCCTGACTCCCCGCTTTGTACCACTGCTTGTTCTTTAACGCATCGGGTAAATATTGTTGGTCGACCCAGTTATTTGGATGGTCATGCGGGTACCTATACTCATCGGATGCATTCTCAATCCCGAGATGAGTCGCCCCAAGTTTATTGGCTGTTTTGTCTTTCAAATACGGAGGGATATCCTTCACACCCCGTTCGCTGATCTCCCGGTTCACTTCAAAGATAGCTTTGGTACTGTTGCTTTTCGGGCACTGACTCAAGTACAAGCAAGCATGCGACAAAAAATACATCCCTTCCGGCATGCCGCACTTGGTGAACGCATCCTGACAGGCATTGACCATTGTGATGGCATTTGGTTCGGCCAGCCCCACATCCTCACTGGCAAAAATAAGCATGCGACGGAAAATGAAGATCGGGTCATCCCCTCCTTCCAGCATGGCATTCATCCAGTATAAAGCTGCATCAGGATCGGAACCGCGAATGGATTTAATGAAAGCTGAGGCATAGTGGTAATGTTCATCTCCGGTTCGATCGTAGCGGACGTTCCGCCGCTGGATACTTTCCCTGGCAATATCCAGGTCTATAGTGACCTTTCCTTCTTCATCAGGTTTACTTGACAGTACCGCCACTTCAAGAGCGTTGAGGGCATTACGAATATCACCACCTGCCATTTCTGCCAGATGATCAAAAGCATCCTCGGTTATCTCGATCTCTTTCCTACCAAGTCCACGTTCTTCATCCTCCAATGCACGGTTCAACATCAACCTGACTTCATCCATGGTCAGGGGATGAAGCTCAAACAACTGACACCGGGATAACAGGGGGTTGACCAATGAGTAAAATGGATTTTCGGTCGTAGCACCCACCAACGTAATGATCCCTGATTCCAGATGGGGCAACAGAGCATCCTGCTGTGCCTTATTCCAGCGATGGATCTCATCCACAAAGAGGATAGTCTTGCGACCATTCAGTTTTCGAAGCTTTTCAGCTTTTTCCACCACCTTGCGCAGCTCCTTGATGCCATCAAAAACGGCATTGATCACCTCAAACTGAGCTTTTATTTCCCTGGAAATGACATGCGCCAGGGTAGTCTTTCCTGAGCTTGGGGGTCCATAAAATATCAGTGACCCAATGACCCCACTTTCGATCATTCTACGCAGCATCTTACCTTCTCCCACCAGGTGCTCCTGACCGGCAAATTCATCCAGCGACTGTGGCCGCATTCGGGTTGCTAATGGCTCGCTATACTGCGGATTATCTTTTTGGGAAGAAGATCGAAAAGCGCCGGATTTTTTTTCTTCGAAGAGATCCATGAATGAATATCGTGGTAATTGAAAAGTGTATATGTAAGATATGTGGTTTAAGGGAAAGAAGTGGTCAGAATTCAGGAGTCAGAACTCAGCATTCTGATTCCTGAATTCTGACTCCTGAATCCTCTCTAACAACAGCGACTTCTGATTGCCAAATTCATTCAAATACCGATCCAGCTTCACTTTTCTTCGGGTTGAGTCACTGGTCATGTACCTCAATTTGCCAAAGATCGGTCGTTCCTGCCAGGCGCGGTCAAAGCGACCAAAACACCAGAAGATACCGGAGTAGCTGTTGGGGTCACGGCCATCCAGTGCATATTTATTATTGAGCTCGATCATATAATCCAGGGCCGTGCGGTGATCGGACGTCCATTCGATGATCTTTTTTCCCCAAAGCATCCTGAGGTAATTATGCATCACGCCCGTCTCTCGTAATTCAGTTTGAGCCGCATTCCAGATCTCGTCATGGGTTTTAGACTGCTCGAATTCTTTCAGGCTATAGATATACTCTCTTTCATCATCCTTGTGCTTGCCCATCGTTTTCAATGCCCAGTCCGGCAGGCTTTCGAACTGATCATAATCAGGCCGATGATGAGCATAATGAAACCCTACTTCTCGCCATGTGATCACCTCATCCAGAAAACTCTCTATATTTGGATCTCCGTTAAAGAATCCGGAGTTCTTACCATTGTTTGGTGTGATGTCATCCAGGTCCCACCCCTCCGGCTGATGCTCAAAAATCGTCTTCACGATCTCGTACTCACTGATCTTTCCAAAGTGTAGCCACGGGCTCAGACCGCTTGAGGCTTTAGCATCCGGATCGTTCCTCTTATCATCATACTGATGAAGGTTATGAGCCACAAAATGCCCCAGCTTGCCTAAGGCTGCCTGCCGTGTTCCGGTCAGTTCGGCGGCTTTCACCTCATGATCGATCGGTAGGCTTGAAACTGTTTCTTCAATATCATTCAGATACTCATCCCCCCGGGGATAGGTATCTGTAAATGAATTGGAGAGCTTGACTTCTTCTTTATTGCTTAAATCGTCAAGCGGGTCTTTTTTAGGCGGATGGGTAAAGGCCTCCAGAAAATGCTTTTGCATGACCTTGCGAAAAAGGTAAGCAGAATACGGATCTTTATCTGTTACCCTCAGCGGTATGATCCCATTGGAATCGATGGTGATGTATGGGACTTCCAACTTAGATCCCACATTTTCGTTGTGCGTTTTGATAATGAAAACCGGGTACTCATCGGACACAATGGAAACGGCATTTTCAGCCAATTCATAGATCAGGCCTTTTCCCGCTTTTGGTTCAGTCTCCAGATAAGAGTAGAAGTTCAGTCCCCGTTCTTTGGCGTGATCCAGGTTCTCCTTCATCCCCTGCATCATGAAGGTGTGAATACGGTCACTGGCCCAGGGATAGTTGGCGTTCAGTCCCTCATAGATGAGCAGGGGCTTATCGAACTTATTGGCCAGAGCCACTGCATATTCCAGGGCATAATTATATTGAAAGCGCCGGTTGATCTGCATCCAATAGAGGACATACTCCCCTTCCGGATTTGGCTCTTTATCGTTTCTACTGAATTTTCGGTAGCTATTTATATTCTTCATAGTGGTCTGCATTCTGATTTTGCAAACCAATTTGAGTCATAACTAATTCCGAAAACGTAGTACACTTTCGCTATACGGCCTCACTTCCATTTCATAACCAAGTTCAGGCTGCTCAGGGTTGGAAACAGAGATCACAAGCAGAGTATCAGACTGCATGCTCTCAACTGAGTTGTTATACTTCAGGTCTTCCAGCTCCAGATCCTCAATATTAAACGATTCGTTTACCCCATCCTTAACGATCTCAAATTCCGCCACTGCAAACCCAACTTCAGTCAGTTCCCTTCGCATTAAGTCCGATTCTCTGCTTTTTTCTGCACTTTCCATATTACTCTTATAAACACCACTACTATAAGAGTATAGGTGCTTTATCTCCACCGGAATGATCATCAGCGACCCAATACAGATCGCTCCGCCAACGTACCAATACCAGGGCTTGGCATTTTCCTGATTCTTTTTAGCCAGCTTGAATCCCTTAAAAAAGAGGTAAGGGCCCACCATCAGGAACATTACAATATTGAAATAGATGGAAGCAGTCAGCCAGGTGATCGAAAACCCTTCTACGGCATCACCACCAAATAGGTTGATCGCATCAATGGTACCAAGAGCGATAACGATATTAGTGGGATGATAATTAAATAAATAATCGACAGCTTTTGGCAAAGGATTCCAATTGTTTTGAACGTATTCAAACCCAAATGGCACCAACACTACGATCATCACCAGAATGAGCCATTCATTAAACCTTCTAGTTGAGAACTTCATAGCTGACTCCTTCCTGGTTTAAGGTGAATCTCATTTCGAACCGACCAACTTGCCCGTCATAATTTTCGTAATCAGTATCTGACCCTATTGAGACATCTGCGACTACGATCACACGTACTTCATCGGCTTCCTCATCGATTTCATAGAAATGATTCAGGTTATCCTCATCTATATCGGCCATCGAGCTATCCCCGGCGGCCTTTCGGAGATCGAAATCAGATAAATAGATTCCATCTTCACCTATTTGCTCATTCATCATGTCTTTAAAGGTGGCCACAATAGATTCCCTGTCATTTTGGTGATACTGTCCCAGTACGTAGATCAATTTTTCACGGACATCGGCCTGCGTGCCCCCGGAATCGATGGTCTTACGTATCTCCAGCAGAAGATCTTTTTGGTAATCCTTTCTTCCATAATCATGGGCAAAAGCGATCGCATGAAACAGAACGCCTAACACAACCAGTCCATATACGATTCTGTATGCCCCTTTCGATTCAAACTCGTTTTCGCTTAAGCTCAACATCCTTCCCAGAAATATTACGGCAATGACCAATGCGATAAACAAACCTAACCAGATCTTTCCAAAATAAAGCGGGATAAAAAAGCCTAAAGCGGCAAATGCGATGCCCCCGAATAAGAGCTTTGTTTCTCTTTCCATAAAACAACAGTTATTAATGTTTTACGGAATAAGCGTATATTTTAGAAATAATGCAAGAAGCCAAAATTCTCAATGATATTCGGAAGCTTCTACTCCGGCGGAGCCATAAAAGCGGGACTTACAGGGTCATCAACAATATTTTCAACGATCTTCTCGATCTCTTTTACCTGTTCATCTGTCATTTCCCACCCAAAGACATCCTCAAAGGTCACCTGCTCCGGCTTTCGCGCACCCCATATAGCGGAATCAACCCCTTTGTCCAGTATCCACCGGACTGCAAGCGGCAGCACATCTTTGTTGAAGGTTTCAGATGCATACGTTTTGAGGCTGTCCACAGCTTTAAGGTGTTGCCTGAATGTCTCCCCTTGAAATTTCGGGTCTGCATTTTTTCTCATGTCACCCTCATTGAACGTGGTTTGCTCATCCATTTTTCCGGATAGAAGTCCCCTGCACAGAGCACCATAGGTCAGCAAGGTGATATTGTTGTCTTTGCAATAAGGGAGTACATCCTTTTCAATGCCTCTCTCAAACAGGTTATATGGTGGCTGGCAAACATGGATAGGAGCTGTCTCACGAAATGCTTCCATTTGTTCCGGACTGAAGTTTGACACTCCGATAGCCCTGATCTTTCCCCCTTCCAGCAATTCGTTCATGGTTGAGGCCGTCTCTTCAAAGTCAGTCTTGGTATCGGGCCAATGAATTTGGTAGATGTCAACATAGTCAACCTGTAAACGATCCAGAGAATCGTCGATCTCTTTAAGTATCCGGTCCCTTGTTGAATTACGGGTGACCTCACCCTCATCATTCCATTGCAATCCCACTTTGGTGGCAATTTTGATGTCTTTGCGGTGGCCATATTCTTTTACCGCCTTGCCAACCAGTTCTTCGCTTTTCCCAAAACCGTAAACAGGGGCCGTATCAATAGTCGTAACTCCCTTATCCAATGCGGTTAAAACGGTATCGATCGCTTTTTGGTCATTGGAGCCACCCCACATCCAGCCACCGATAGCCCAGGTTCCTAATGTTACTCTTGATATCTTAAGATCCAGATCGCTTACTTGTGTAAACTCCATTATGTGAATTTTATTAATTAATTCATGTACCCTAACGATTTAGTGACTCAATGAATTTCATGGATGATTCTATTATAGCCTTTTTATCCTCTTCACTCTTCTTGTCAAACATGTTCACCATAAAATTTGAACGGCCGTTTTTTGAGAACGTATCTCTTTGCTTGTCGATAAAATTCCAGTAGAGATAATTAAAAGGGCAGGCATCCTCACCTGTTTTCTTGCTGATCTTGTACTCACAGTGCTTACAATAATCACTCATCTTATTGATGTAATTACCGCTGCTCACATAAGGCTTGGAGGCCAGCACCCCACCATCTGCGAAGGTTGACATTCCCAATACATTTGGAAGAACCACCCACTCATAGGCATCCACATACGCCAAATGAAACCACCTATTCAATTCACGAGGATCGGTTTCGGTCAGATTGCTGAAATTGCTAAGTACCATCAGGCGTGGAATATGATGAGAATATCCCTCATCAATAACAGGTTTGAGGCATTCACTCATGCAACTCATTTTAGTCTCACCCGACCAATACATCTCCGGTAACTTATTTGTGAAACCAAAATGATTGGCTTCCCGCACTTCCGGCATCATAGACTCATAATAGATCCGTATGTACTCCCGCCACCCGATGATCTGCCTGATAAAGCCTTCCACCGAATTCAAGCGTGCCTCTCCATTTTGATAGGCTTCCTCAGCTTTGTCACATACTTCGGTGGGTAGTAACAACCCATTATTCAGGTACACTGATAGCTGTGAATGAAACAGATCATACTTTCCATGAGCCATCGCATCTTCATATGGGCCAAATTCATCCAGCCGATCTTTAATAAATTCATTCAGCCTGTAGAGGGCCTGTCTGCGCGTCACTGCATAAGTGAAATCATCACTCTTGCCAAAATGATCCGGAAACCACGCCTCCACCATCTCAATGACTTCCCCTGTGATCTCATCAACTTCAGTTTCTGCAATAGACGGTACGGGGTGATCCTTTGGCAGCTTCTCCCGGTTTTGCTCATCATAATTCCACTCGCCTCCCTCCGGCTGATCTCCATCCATTAGGTATCCGGTCTTGCGGCGCATTTCCCGATAGAAATATTCCATCGTCCATCCTTCCTTTACCCGCTCTTTGTATTCTTCAATGTCAGCCAGGAAGAAATTGTTTGATATCTCATTCACGCGACTCTTGAACTCTGATCGAATACTTCGAAGTCTCTCTCTTGTGTCCCATTCAGACGGAGTCATATAAGTTATGTTGAGATCCTGATATTTCTTTAGCACCCCTTTCAATCCATCGTCATAATGCTCTTTAGTTGAATGGTAGAGAACGGGGAAGCCATCCTCTGCACATTCCAAAGCAAAGTGACGCATGCTGCTCAACAGATAGATCAGCTTCTTTTTATGGTATGGCAAGCTTCTGCCTTTCTCCCCTGATTCAATGAAGACCAACAGTGGCTTTTCCTCACGTATCCAGCTTGGCCATGTATCCAGATTCAGCTGATCATGTAAGATAAAGACGGCTTTTTCATGCCCTATTATCTCAGGCTTTGATATTTTACCGTCAATATGGGATAAAAAATCTCGCTTATTCATGCTTACAAAATAATATTTTAGGATATATACGTTCCAAATTGCTTTATTAAACAAATATTCTTGAATTTTAATCTATTACTATTATATTAGTACTAACTAATTAGATCACTGCCATGAGAAAATCACTGACACCGCTTGGAGAATCGGAAATGGAAATCCTGCACCACGTGTGGGCATTGGGCGAAGCAACTGTAGCCCAGGTAAGAGAGCGCATCCTCAAGGATCGTAAAGTGGCCTATACCACGGTCATGACCATCATGAAGAATTTGAACGACAAAGGATTTCTAAAGTACTACAAAGATGGTAATACCTATGTATATAGCGCACGCATTGAGCCGGAAGAAGTCCAATCCAATCTCGTATCCGGTCTGATCGATAAAGTTTTTAAGGGATCGACCTCTGCTTTGGTACAAACACTGGTGAAAGGCGAGAACATCAGTGAAAAGGAATTAAAAGAACTTCGGGATATGATAGATAACATGGAGGATCAATAATGTATGAACTCGTTTATTATTTGAGAGAGATCGGGAATTTTAGCCTGGATGCCATCTGGTTTCCTCTGGCAATATGGACGCTGTGCTGCGGGCTGGCGTTCTTAGTACTGCGTAACCGTGAAGGGTTGAATCCCCTTTTTCATTATCACCTGCGAACAGCTGCCCTGCTATCCCTACCCTTCGGTATTGGAGCTGCAGCGCTGATGAACAGAATTCCGTCCTGGTTTGCTGAATCCAACATTGAAACGGCTTTTTTTGTGGTTCAGAATCCTATTGAGTTAGTACCTTCAGGCGGTGACTCATCCACAGAGCTATCAATAAATTGGTTAGAACCTTCTCTATTGATAGGAGCAGCAACTATACTCCTGGGTCTCATTTCTATGTATATGGTCGGGAGATTGATCAGCAGCTACGTGGCATTGAAGTCATTATATAAGAACCTGAACATCACTGAGCTGCAGGATGTACTTACGGTTGAACCGAATAAGGACCGGGCCGTTAAATTAGCTTTTCATGATCATCCGCTGGTTCCATTCACCTTTGGATGGAAGCAGCCGGTGATCGTGCTACCAAAATTATTGCAGCACGAACCGGAAAAACTGGAGATGGCCCTTCAGCACGAACTCACCCATATCAAACGCGGTGATTATCTGCTGCAGCTGGCCTTATCCATGATCGAATCGCTCTTTTGGTTTCATCCCCTCATTCGGTATGGCAATCAGGAGATCGACACCTACCGGGAAATTTCCTGTGATCAGGAAGTGCTTTCCAGATCCGATTTCTCCATAAAATCCTATGCCAGCCTGCTTTATGAGTTAGTTCCTTTGAGCAGCGGTGCGGGACGGTTGTCAGTAAGCATGGCAGTGAAGAACTCAACCTTAAAGAAACGGATAAAAACCATGAAATATCATAAACTACATAAAGCCTCATTCAGGCAAAGCATCGCATTTTTATTGCTGATGATCGTCGGCATCACGCTTCCGATTGCCTGCTCTGATCTTAGAGGGCCTGAAGGATTAAGTGAACAAGAACTTATAAACACAAAGATTGATATTGGAGAGTCTACATTGCTCGTAAATGGAAAAGAAATCTTTAATTATCGTAAACGAAACGATAATTACGATCTACCACCCTTGAGTAGTGGATTTGCTTTATCAGCTAAGGACTATGGTACTATCGTGTTTTCAGGAGTAGAATTCGATGGGGCTACTCAAAATGGCACTATTTCAGGGAATAAAATTAGCTTCGAGACCAATGGTCTTCGATTTGAAATAAAAAAATCTACAAACTCATTTATTGATGGGGATGCAAAGTTATGGGTTAGACACCTGCCCAAAAAGGTTCCTGCTACCTGGAATTCTTCAGTTATTCCTTATTCAAAATTAAAAGAAGTTGATTTTTCAGAGTGGCCTTTTAGAGATACAACACCTTCCAAAACTAATTCAGAAGAAGACTTCTTCGTTGTTGTTGAAGAAATGCCCAAGCTCATAGGCGGCATGAAAGCCATCCAGAGTAAGATCGAATATCCTGCATTGGCAAGGCGGGCCGGAATAGAAGGAAAGGTAACCGTTCAATTCATTGTGACTGAGAACGGTGACGTTGAAAATGCCGAGGTGGTACGCGGTATAGGCGGTGGTGCAGATGAAGAAGCACTTCGGGTCGTTAGAGAAGCCAAATTTGAACCGGGCGTACAGCGAGGCCGTAAGGTAAGGGTCCGTTATGCCATGAGTATCAATTTCAAACTTGAGGATGCAAACTTTAGTGCAGAAGAGCCTTCAAATTAGACATCCCAACACCACCCTTTTGAGGTAAAAGAACACATCATTATATGATAGTATTAAAGCGGAGTTTGATCACTCCGCTTTTTTTATGAACTTTTTTTGCAACATCTTTTTTGAGTGGGCGTAACAAAGGTTAGATTATAATCAAATAAACAATTTCATCATGCCAGCTAAACTCAAAAAATCACGCACCGATAAAATGCTTGCAGGCGTTTGCGGTGGCTTTGCGGAATACCTAGGATGGGATGCTACCTTGATCCGTATACTATTTATCTTATTGATCTTTCTAGGGTGGGGCTCTCCTATTCTACTTTATTTCATTCTTGCAATTGTAATGCCCGACTAAGCCCTTCTTGTAAAAGTCGTGCCGGCTTAGCATCTTGACCTCCAACTTAATCTGGAGGGTTTATGAAAGTTGGAATAATTGGAGATGCCACGAGGGCTGTAGCCTGGGAGCGTCATCTGCGACCTCATCAGATCGTACAGGAGGTTGAATTATGTCCTGGCATTGCTGAATTAGGGGATGTTGATGCTTGTTTCTTAGTCGATGAATCTGAATATAATCTGGACCTGCTGTTAGATGCCATACATCAGGGGCTAAACTGTTTCCTGGTGGCTTTGCAACCAACCAATACCAAAAAATTGGAGACCATCTACAGAGCTTCAATGGAAGCCGGTGTGCATGTACAGTTTTCACACTGGCCCACCCTTGCACCTGCCACACAATGGATGATCGATCGTATGGCCCGCCCCTCCTTTCTCAGTATTACCCGGGAAATACACTATACCCAATTCATGAATACCAAAAATGAATTCAGGCACTATTGGATAGATGAACTGGGATTATGTATGAAATGGGTCGATAGTGGTATTCATCATATCGAAGCAAAACAGGTGTTATTAAATAATGTTCACCCATCAGCACTGCATTTATTCATCCGCTTTGATAATGGTTCCACCGCAAACATCAATATTTATACCGGGGCTTCCTCTAACAGGCATAAACGCATATCTGCAAACAAAATGGAGATCTTTGAATGTGATGCACCTGAACAGGAAGTTCGCATTGGTCGGTTAAACTCAGGTGACCATCTGTTTTTTGAGAAACAAACATTTGATCCTGCCAAAGCGGCTGAAAAAGCAGCACTTATGTTCTTGAAGTCAGTACAAATGAAAAGGGAGACGCCCTACACCCCATACGATGCTTATCAATTATCACTCCAGGTTGAACAAGTAGAAAAACGCCTCTCACAGTACCGCTGAGCCCTATGTTAACTTAATGTTAACTTTTCGTTAACAAACCATTTACATTGAGTTAACAATTCCTTAACATTGAGGGAGAACAAGTGGAGAAATACTATGAAGAAACTATTATCAGCATTACTATTTGCATTGATCTTTTCTGCCGGCCTTTATGCACAGCAAACGATCAAGAATGTTGAACATGAATATGTGATCACACATGTTGAAAACAATATTTATGACGTTAAGTTTTTTGATAATGAAGGTAATATCCTTCAAAAAGGTCAATACTGGAAGGTTGGAAACGAAGTAAAACCACACGGAACGTGGGTTCTTTATGGTTTTAATTCTGACAAAGTAATTACCAAAGCCGTTTACGACAAAGGTGAAAAACTAAGTATTGAAACTATTATTGATGGAAAAGTAGTCAAGGCTAATAAAGAGCTGATAGCTACCAAAAATTAGTAGCAACTACGTTTCCACTATTCAACAACAATCATCTATTAAATTACTGCACCAATTACATAAGAGGAGGTGCCACTATGAGAGCTAAGTTATACGAAAAATATTACAAACTGGGATTTGACCATTATATCTATAAGAACATTTTTGGGCTACACAAGCCGGATAAAAATGTAAAACGATTCTACTACCTGATCATCGCTGCGATGCTGATGATAGGTATGGCCATTTCATGATAATATAACATGGTCATTTCTTTGGCTTCATGGCCTTGAATATCTTTTTCAGTTTACTTCGTGGCATTAAGCCGTCTATAAAGTTAAACTGACCGGCCTGAAGTCTTTCTCCTCCATCTATGACCACACATTCACCGGTCATATAAGATGAGAGGTCAGACATTAAAAACACTGCCAGATTGGCGAGCTCTTCCGGCTCGCCATATCTTTTTAAGGGAACTTTTTCGATGAATTTCTTTTCCATGGTCTTTTCAGGTACCAAACGTGACCAGGCCCCTTCCGTTGGAAATGGACCGGGAGCTATTGCATTCAGCCTGATGCCATATTCTGCCCATTCAAAAGCAAGAGATCTTGTCATGGCTAACACTCCAGCCTTACCACATGCCGAAGGTAATACAAAAGCACACCCGGTTCCCTCTGCATAGGTTGTTACCATATTCAGAATATTCCCTTCCCTTTTATTGTCGATCAGGTAATTCCCAAAAACATGCGTACAGTTAAAGCTGCCATGCAATACGATATCAATTATAGCCTTAAACCCCCCAGGTGTCAGATCCTCTGAAGCGGACAAGAAGTTGCCGGCTGCATTATTCACCAAACCTTCCAGTGAGCCAAAATCATCAATGATTTGTTCAAACATTGATGTTACACCGTCATAATCCCTGACATCACATTTATAGTACCTTGCTACAGCTCCTTCTCTCTCCTTTTCAATTTCTTTTACTGCCTTTTGAAGTTTTTCCTCTGTCCTCCCACATATAGCAACATTGGCTCCTGTTCTTGTAAATGCTTTAGCCATTGCTAACCCAAGGCCGCTGCCTCCCCCGGTTATTAAAATGGTCTTTCCTGAAAGAGTATCGTCTGTATACATAAAATTGAATTAATGGTTGTTTCATTGTACCCGTAGGGGCAATTCATGTATTGCCCCTACGGGTACAATATTTTGAATTAAAACCACTGTTGAATGATTCTATATCCTTAGATTCTCAAAAATTCCTGCTGCCCCCATTCCCCCACCAATACACATTGTAACCAACCCATACTTTGACTCGCGGGCTTTCATCTCATACAATATTTGCGTGGTCAACTTGGCTCCGGTACAACCAAGCGGGTGACCCATAGCTATCGCACCACCGTTAACGTTCGTGATGTCCTCATTCAAACCTAACTTTCTGATAACTGCCAGCGACTGTGAAGCAAAAGCCTCATTCAATTCGATAAGATCCATGTCGGATAATTTCAATCCCGTTTTATCCAACACTTTGGGTACAGCTTCAATAGGTCCGATCCCCATGATCTCTGGAGAAACACCGGCTACCTGAAACCCAACATATCGAGCTATTGGCTCTATGCCTAATTCCTTTACCATCTCTCCACTCATGACCACGACACCAGCGGCTGCATCATTCATTTGTGATGAATTACCGGCCGTCACGCTGCCACCTTGTTTGAAGGCCGGCCGCAACCCGGATAAAGCCTCCACAGAGGTTTCTGATCTTGGACCTTCGTCCTGTTTGAATGTGAATCTATCTTTTACCACATCACCGGTGGATGTAACTTTCTTTTCATGAACTTCTACAGGAGTGATCTGCTCATCAAACTTTCCATCTTCCCAGGCTTTGATCGCTCTCTGATGACTTCTGTACGCAAATTCATCCTGATCTTCCCGGCTTACTTTGTACTTATCAGCTACATTTTCTGCCGTAATTCCCATACTTACGTAAACACCGGGTTTATCATTTACCAACTCCGGATTAGGCTGAACCGACATACCACCCATTGGTACCAAACTCATAGATTCAACCCCACCGGCAACGATCACATCTGCCCCGCCGGCCATAATGCATTCTGCCGCCATGGCAATGGTTTGCAATCCTGATGAACAAAACCGGTTTACCGTAACACCGGGTACCGAATCAGGTAAACCACCCAGGATCGCTATTTGCCTGGCCACATTAAGTCCCTGAGAAGCTTCCGGGAATGCGCAACCCATGATCACATCCTCGACCTGATCAGGCTCCAGCCCTTCTGTACGACTCAGTAGGTCTTTAACAACAGCCCCTCCCATTGAATCCGGCCGGGTAAACCGCAATGACCCCTTATTTGCTTTCCCACATGGAGTTCGAACTGCCGCAACGATGTATGCTTCATTTTTAGACATAATTTTAAATTCTTCAATTTTGAATTTTTAATTTCTTAATGGTTTCCCCTTTTTCAGCATATGCTCCATTCTTGACAGGGTTCGATCGTCCTGAAGGCATTCGAGTATGGCTTTACGTTCCAATTTTAAGAGGTAAGATTCAGGTACTTCCTGCTCTTCACTGAGATCTCCACCGGCTAATACATACGCTACTCGTTCAGCCACAACCTTGTCATAATCGGTTATATATTTACCCTCATGCATTACATGTAGCATTAGCTTCATCGCAGCAAGGGCTGTTTTACCCAATACCTTGACCGGTGTTTTTGCCGGTGACTGATAACCTGCCTCTACCAAATTCAATGCTTCTTCTTTAGCTCTTTTGATCAGTAGATCCCGGTTCATCACTATAGAATCATCAGGCCGCAAATAACCTAATTCTTTTGCCAGATGCGCACTTTCGGATACTTTTGCCATGCCAATCGTCTTGAACACTTCCCGGATGAAAGGAAGCGGATCTGCATCACCTTCCAGTTTATCCATGGCTCGTCTGAGCAGTTCCGTTGTGCCGCCACCGGCCGGTATCAAACCAACGCCTACCTCAACCAGGCCCATGTAGGTTTCGTGGTGTGCCACTACTTTATCTGAATAGAGGCAGAATTCTACTCCTCCGCCCAGCGTTTTGCCAAATGGTGCAGCAACTACAGGAAAAGGCGCATCTCTCAGGGCAACCGCTGTTTTCTGAAAATTGTTTACAGCAGATTCCACACTTTTCCAATCATCATTCTGTTTGGCAGTCAGTGCTTCTTTCAGGTTTGCTCCGAAGGCAAAGTTATCTCCATCATGACTGATGACCAACCCATCAAAATCTTGCTCTACTATGTTTAAAACCTTGTGGAGTGAATCAACCAACTCTGCTCCAAGGGTTGAGTGTGGGGTTTTGAATTCAAAAAGGACAACACCATCACCCATGTCGTGCAGAGTGCAGCTATTATTTTCCATAACCGGTTCTTGCCCTTTTCTCAGATGTGCAGCCTTGATCTCCCCTTTTGCCTCAGGTGGCATTTCTACCATTTTTTTCTTTGCAGGTGCATAGACTTTTCCATCTGCATAGAATGTATTGAAGCCGGATCCCAGCATTTCAGATATCAATGAAGGCACTTCTTTTCCTTCTTTTTCGATCCTATTCGCTGTTTCTTCTAAGCCCAATGCATCCCAGCGTTGGAATGGCCCCATTTCCCAGTTGAATCCCCACTGCATCGCCCTATCGATCGAAAGTGGTGAGTCCGTGATCTCCGGGATACGATTAGCTGCATACATAAGGAGGTCTCGATGAACATTCCAGAGGAACTCACCGATCTTACCTTCAGAATTCACTAAAAATTTAAGTCTTTCAGATGTATCCTTGATCTTATTGGCTTCATCGAGGATCTCGGCATCCATTTTCTCCTGAGTTTCATACTCAAAAGTCTCTGGATTAAGAACCAGATACTCTCCATCTTTTTTTTTGTAAAAACCCTTTCCTGCCTTGTTTCCGATCATACCCTCATCAATCATTTTTTGGAACTCATCCGGAAGATCGAAGGTCTCCTGCATTTCATCATCAGGGATGGAAGGATACAGGTTTTTGGCTACATGATTGGTCACATCATTTCCGGCCATATCAGCAGTTCTGAAAGTGGCTGCTTTCGAGTACCCGGTTAATGTCCCCGTCAGTAAATCTATTTCTTCTGCCCTGAACTCACCATTAAAGAAATAGGGCATAATATTGGCAATTGAGAATATCCCGACCCGGTTTGCAATAAAGTTTGGCGTGTCTTTACAGATCACCACGCCTTTTCCAAGGGTTTTCTCGCAAAAGCGATGCATATACTCCCTGACCTCATCAGAAGTTGAGTCTGTTGGGATCACTTCAAATAATTTCATGTATCTGGGCGGATTGAAGAAATGAGTCCCCAGGAAGTGAGCTTTCATATCATCTGAGCAATCTTCGCCGATCTCTGAAATGGGCAATCCGGAGGTATTGGAACTTACAATAGCATCTTTCTTACGGATCTTATCGATTCTGGACATCATATCTTTCTTGATGTCCATTTTTTCTATGATCACCTCACAGATCCAGTCTGCTTCTCCAACTTTATCAAAATCATCCTCAAAATTACCAACCTTAACCCTTTGTGCGAATTCAGGTTTACCAAAAGGGGCCGGCTTCATCTTAGTTGCTTTTTGAAGGCTTTCCTCTGCAATTTTATTGGGTCTTTCCGGCTCGTCACTTTTCAGGTCCAACAAGACTACATCCAGGCCCGCATTTACACAATGAGCTGCGATCTGACTCCCCATCACACCTGACCCCAAAACTGCTACCTTTTTGATTCTGTATTTTTTACTACTCATAATTATCAATCTCTTTTAGAACTGCAATTACCCTTCTGATTCCTCATCTGCATATATCGAATCAATGATATCCTTGTATTTTTTGTTGATCACGTTTCTTTTCACTTTCAGTGTTGGTGTGATCTCACCTTCCTCTATAGTAAACTGATCTTTCAGGATCTTGAATTTCTTCACTTTCTCCCATTTTGACAGGTCGGTGTTTACTTTATCCACTTCTTTCTGTATTCGCTTAATGACATACTCATTTTCAGTAATATTATCTTCAGGAAATTTATGATGGGTAGTCTCAAATCGTTTTTTCATATTTTCCCAGTTAGGTACGATCAGTGCTGCACAAAATTTATGCTCACTGCCAACAACTACAGCCTGTTCAATAAATCCACTGTTAACAAGTGCATTCTCAATGGGCTGAGGGGCTACATATTTACCAGTTGACAATTTGAACAGTGATTTTTTACGATCGGTGACAAATAACCATCCGTCCTCATCCAAATGCCCGATATCCCCGGTATAAAACCAACCGTCTTCATCGATCACTTCATCAGTTTTTTCAGGCATCTTGAAATAGCCTTTCATGATATAAGGTCCCTTCGCAAGTATCTCGCCATCTTCTGCAATCTTTAACTCGACATCTGCAATTGGCTTCCCTGATGATCCTATTCTAAGCTCCCCCTTAGGAGGTCCTGTGAGTACCGGAGAAGTTTCTGTCAACCCATAACCCAAACCACAATAGATCCCAATGCCATTGATAAACCGGGCTATATTTGGGGAAAGAGCAGCCCCACCCACATTAAATCCAACCATATTGCCACCAAATAGCTCCCGTATGTTGGAATAGACCAGTTTATCCGCAATTTTCATTTTCCATTTAGAAGGTGGGTTATCCGGATCGTAATTCTCTGCAAGATTGACGGCCCAATAGTATAATCTCTTCTTTATCCCACTAAATTCCTGCCCCTTTACCTTGATGCCGGTCACCACCTTCTCCAGTAGTCTTGGAACCGTGACAAGGTAGATTGGCTTCACGGTTGCAAAATCCTCCTTGATCTCATCCACGTCTTCAATATAATAGGGAGGAACACCACAATACGCATAGATATAGGAAGCTGTACGTTCAAACATATGAGCTAACGGAAGATATGATAACACCTTAGGGGCATCATACTGTCCTGGTTCGAATGGAAATATCTCGTAAGCAGCCAGTGCATTACGTGCAATATTATCGTGTGTCAGCATAACCCCTTTCGGTACACCGGTTGTACCTGAGGTGTAGATCAACGTGGCCAGGTCTTCCGGCTCTACGTTACTTCTGAGTTTCTCAAATAAACTTGGATCCTCCTCTCCTTTTTTGTGGCCTATTTCCAGGATCTTATCAAAGGTCTTCAGTTTCTTGTGCTTAGACTCTGACACTGAAATTATCGCCTTAATATTTGAGACCTCTTTGATAAGTGGTTTGGTCTCAGCAAATACCTCATCATTTGAAACAAAATGAACTTTAGACTCCGAGTTTTCCAGGATGTACTTTATTTGGTCGCCGGGCTGAGTCGTATAGATAGGTACCACTGCTGCCCCGATCGAGAGTACGGCTTGATCTATTATCAGCCATTCAGTTGAATTTTCAGCATGCAAAGAAACTTTATCTCCTTTGCGCACGCCAAGTTCATAAAGGCCCAGCGCCAGATCACGAACCATAACCTTAAAATCATTTATGGATGTTTCAATCCATTCCCCGTTTCTTTTGACAGCAGAATAAATCCCGGATTTATTTTTCTCATAGCCCTGTTCGACTATCGATAAAATGGTAGTTGGATCGTATTTCATTTTATTTCCATATCATGTTCTCGGATAATGATTAATATACACTTTCAATACACATTTGAAAGCGTTTTCATACATTTACTGAAATAACTTAACACCGTTAATCAAAAGCAAATTTTATGTTCATTGAGGATAGCCTTAAAGATAAAGCGGATATTTACTTTAATTTTAAACACAAACATATGGGGCACGCTTTAGGCATTGAGTTTGAATATGTGGGTACAGATAAGTTGATCGCTTCAATGCCGGTCAATGAAAATTCAGTTCAGCCTTTTGGGATATTACACGGAGGTGCCTCAGTTGCCCTAGCAGAGACCTTGTGTTCTGTTGGTGGCTGGTTTCTGTTGAAGGATGAACATAAAGCCGTAGTGGGATTAGAGATCAATGCCAATCATATCCGCTCTGTTAAAATGGGCGGAAGGGTAACCGGTACGGCTAAACCGGTCAATCTGGGTAATAAAATTCAGGTTTGGGAATGTGAGTTACGCAACGAAAAAGATAAACTTGTGTGTTCCTCAAGGTGCACATTGGCCATCATCAATGATCCACAGATATAATGAAAATTATCTTAAGCAATTTTAAATATGTGCACTAAGGGTCTCTTCAATTAGCTTTTGTTGAGCAGGCCTGAAACTCTCCATGGCCTGTAAACACACATATTTCACCTTCTTGTTTTTAACCCTCCTGAGTTTATAATTAAGCAAGAACCATGGATCCATTTCACCATGGATCATCATAGCCTGTTTATTTTTCTTCAGTATGGCTCTGTGATTCTGTATATCCAGATAGTTTGCCAGAAAGATCGCTGAAAATTGATCCGTACTTCTAAATGGGTATTTGATGTTCTGTTCAAATAGCTTTGGGTTTTCTTCAAAAAATGACCGGATCGTCTCTTTTTGCACCGGATGAGGCACATGAGGTATAAAATAATATCGATCTTCAAATCCCGCTAACTGCGCAGATCGGATCTGTAAAAGAGTATGCATCGACCTTGTGATCCCAAACAGTTTTTTAGTGAACTTGCTAAACAGTTCATTGATTTTCATTCTAAATGGGCCATAATCACTGATTTTATGCCATGTTCCCTGTATCACTGATTTATCACCCTGAAAGAAATCCCCGGGTTCTGCCTTTCTCGATAGAACAAAATCATCATTGAAATAAATAAATCGCTCGGCCAGTCCCGGAATACGCCACAAACCCGATTCTATCGTTCTTGTATTGAAGGTTGGAAGCGCCCACTCATACGACTTAAAGATCTCTTTATGGTCTACAATATGGATGTCATGAACTTCCATGAATTCCTCCGAAAGAAATTCCGGAACCTGATCATCCGTTACTATGAAAATTTTCCTTATCCAGGGAGCGAATCTAATAATTGAATGAATACAATATTTTATCTCATCATTATTTGAAAACCGTGTGGTATCAGCTCCACTCGGTAAAGTATTAATACCATTTTTTTCTGTGTTATTGAGAGCGTTCAACCTTTTATTTCGGTGCACCGGATCTTCCCCATCTACCCAAGTAATGACCGCGTCAATATTTTTACCTTCTGTTATCATTTAACAAGCTGAAATTTATTAGGCGGAAAGATACCCCCTTTTGTCATTAAATATATTTAAGACCGCTTCTACTTTAACTATAGAAGTAATAGCCATTATTTATTCCCGAAACATGACTGTAACCCACAATTACTATTAAATTTATAAACGCTATTTTCTAAACTGGGTATTTTTCCAGTCTTTAAATAAATGCGCCACTTTTAGTCGCTGATATTTACCTGTGGAAGTAACAGGCATTTCGGAACCAAAAACTACCACTTTTGGGGCTTTAGAATATGGTAATTGATCGTGACAATGATCAAGAATTGATTCTTTGTCAGGTTTTGCTCCATCTTTTAATTGTACATAGGCCCCAACTTCTTCTCCGTACCAATCGTTCTCAAATCCAACTGCAATTCCGGCTTTAACACCCGGAGCTTTATTGATCACTTCATCAATCTCAAGAGGTGATAAATTGACTCCCCCACGGATGATCAATTCCTTCAACCGTCCTATAATAAAAAAATACCTATTACCTTTATCATCCTTTTTTACAAACCCTTCATCACCACTTCTGAACCATCCATTCTTAAACGCTGATTCATTCGCTTCAATATTATTGAAATATCCCTTCATGACATTCACTCCACGAATAACGATCTCTCCTCTTTCACCTTCAGGTACAGATTGACCTGCTTCATCCTGAATATCCATTTCATTTGCCGGTATCGGTATACCAATACTAGGATATCCAAAGTCACGCATCCATTTTTCATGTTCATTTTTAGGTTGTTCCACGGGAAGAAAGCAGGAGTAACAGGTTGTTTCTGACAATCCATACCCATGTATAATTGGCACATTGAACCTTTCTTCAAAATTCTGTGCCACTTGAACTGTCAAGGGACCGGCACCACATATGATATGATGGAGGGATCTTACTTCCGGCGTTTTTCTGTCTTCATAATAACTTGTTAGATACTGTAGCAAAGTTGGAACCACACTGACAATATGTACACTTTCCTTTTCAACAATTTGAAAAAATTTCCCGGCACTGAACTTTTCATTCAATACGGTTGACCCTCCAACAAAGAAGGGTGTTATCATTGTAACCACGGTTCCATTGACATGATGTATTGGCAACACACACATCATTTTTGTTTGACCATCAATGTTATGCCATTGAGATATTGCCCTGGCATCCTCTAGCAGATTTCGCTGTGTAAGAACCACCCCTTTTGGGTTGCCGGTTGTACCTGAAGTGAATACTATTAGTGCATCACTCTCTATATTCCGGGTCTTTTCAGGTGTGTCACCTTCATTTATCTGAAAACATTGAGGGTCATCATCGCAGGCAACCAAAAACAGGTCCTTTAAAGATCCATTCTCATTTTTAATGTGCTGGATGCGTTCGAGATAGGTATTTCTTACCAATGCCAGCTTTACCTCTGCATTTTCCAATATGTAAGCGATCCTTCCATCATCCTCTCCCAGATTCACCGGAACGGCAACCAGGCCATAATACCAGGCTGCAAAATATTGAACCACCGTATGCCAGTGATTATGTGAGATAGTAGCAATTTTGTCACCTTCATTAAGACCTTTCGATCTAAAAAACCTTACCGTTCTTGTTACATGCTTATAAAAGTCTGCATAAGATATCTCAACCCTGTTTTGATCAGAATCCCAATAGCTTAAAAATGTTTTTTCATTAAACTTTCCCCTTTCAAGCAATTTAGGAAAGTCAGTATTTAGGTTTTCAGGCCTTTCTTCCAGATCCCTCGCATGGTTTATCTTTTCTTCTAAGTTGTTGAACCTCATATTATTCCAACAATTTTTAGTTAAAAGTGTAGCGGATGTTCACCTGAAAGGCAAGCTAACTTTTCAGGTAAATAAGTGACACCTTGCTTAAAAATCAATTTTCAATGTTTATACATCATTGTTTAGCCGGCGTTCTTGGTATGGTCATGATCTGTTTCTGACGCCCATCAATATACCAAACCCCGGTGCTGTCAAAGTAAGCATCTTCCTCTAGCATGATCCGTATTTCCTTTCCCCATTCTTCTATATAGGTAGCATTGTTTAATTCGATGGAGTAAGCTGTATTTAAGTTCAAAGGATAGTCGCCATCTCCCGGTACTCCGCCCTGAGCATCCCACATACCTAAAGTGGTTCCAGCAGCGTGCCCATGATACCCAAGGGGATGAGTGTATATACTTGGTTTAAGACCTTCATCAATTGCTTCCTGTCTCGACATCGCCAATACTTCATTACCCGTTCTGCCTTCCTCAAAATTATTGGTGAAGATATCCTGCAACCTGTTAGCATTATCAAAGGCTTTTTTCAAATAAACCGGCACCTCTGTTTCCCCCGGTTTCAAAATATATGCATGCTGCTGTGTATCAGTATTTAATCTCAGGTACTTAATACCAAAGTCTACATGTAAGAGATCTCCCGGCAATATCACATTATCTCCCGGACGGCTATCAAATGTTCTGAGATGATCAAATGATTCAGGGTCAGCTCTTTGAATGGAAACACTTGGATGAAACCATGTGATCAATTTTAGCTCTCTGATCCTTTCCCTGAACCACCATACAACATCATCAGTCGTTGTCACTCCCGGTTGAATGACTCGGTCTGAAAAACCTTCAGCAATGATCTCATGAGCAATTCTTACGATCTGAGGATATATCTGCATTTCCCTGGGGGTTCTAGTCTCCAGCCATCCAACTGCCAGTTTCTCAGCTGAGACCAGTCGATTCGAATATTTTTCACCTATGGCTGCTTTCATCTCTTCATGATCGGTCACCACCAATCCATCTGCATGCCCCCAGATCTCTGAAATATTAATGCCGATCTTGTCCGGATCACGTTCTTTTATGATCTCAGCCAGCCTTTTCCATTGGTCAGGTTCTTCTTCCGGATCCCAGGCTTTCTTGAACATATCCCCTACATCATATCGGGCAACGGCAAGGGTCTCAACTTTTCCATTTCCCAGGTTGTGCATTACCAAAATGGTACGTCGCCGTGCTGCATGCCAGGTAGCCGGTAAAAACGTTTTGATCACAGGGTCTTCGTTGTACTCCCGTGATACGATCACCCACATATCAATTCCGGTTCTCTCCATAAGGCCGGGCAGGATATTTTCTACCCTGTCTTTCAGCAAATCATCGATCACTACTGCTCTGTCTCTCATACTGAGGATCTTGGGGTGGTCTTGTGCAAATATTGGTAGTGTCAAAAGAGAAACAAGTAAAAGTAGAATGGCTTTCTTCATGCTGTTCTGTTTGTGTTGAGTTTTGCTGAATATGAAGAGTAAAATTCAGAGGTGCAATTCCTTATCAGGCTTTAACATATGGTAAAAAAAATCCCGCACAGATCAAGATCTGTGCGGGATCATAATATTATTCATAAGAGTTTCAGCTTACATAGAAGCCAGTTCTCTTAACGTTTTTGCAAGGGTTCTTACCTTCTCAGGCTGTGATGATGAACCTGCTTTCCCTTCAATATTGCCTGCCAGTTCTCTTAACACTCTGGTATTACGTGAATTTTCAGCAGAGTAGATCCCGGATCTCAGTGATGCAATATCTGCATTACTCAATCCATTATCTCTGTCGAGCTGATCAACATATGCTTTAGCCAGCGCATAGGTGGTCGGCCATTCAAGTTTTGGCTGACCCTGTGCGTTAAGGTATTCAAATGTAACTGTATTGGCTGCATCGATCTCATTTTGAGTGAGATAAGGACTTGGCTCAAGCATAAATATATCGAGACCACGTGCGATCTCAGAGTTTACGATCATGCCATTATACCAGTAAACCGACCAGCTTCCACCCATGGCCATTTGAGTTCCATCAACAGGACCTCTGTCATGGTAAGCGATCTCTACAGGATTGCTTGGGTCTGTCCAGTCAAATATTGAGATACCACCCTGATACCATGATTGAACCATAACCTCACGCCCGGGTACCGGTATCAGTGATCCATTGTGAGCTACACAATTTTCATTTACAGATTGTGGCGCCGGCAATTTATAGTAACTCTCAAATTCCATCTTGCCATTATTAATGGTAAAGATAGCATTTGCACCCCATTCAGTAGGATCTGTTTCACGACACTTAGGCTGACCACCGCCACCCCACTCATCAGTAAACATTACTTTGTTGCCATCGTTACTGAATGTGGCTGAATGCCAGTATGAGAAGTTTGAATCAGCTACTGCATCAATACGTTTAGGATTGACCGGATCAGTAATATCAAGTAACAATCCATAACCCTCACAGGCACCACCGGCTAATCCGATCTCCGGATACAGGGTGATATCATGGCATTGGTTTGGACCTCTGTTGTCCATGTCATCGTCACCGCCACCAAACATCTGTGCGATCATATCAGGCAGTTGCTCCCTTAGTGCCGCACTGTCTGCTGCCGTTGGGGTACCGGTATCATTTCCTCGCTGCTGCATTACATTTCCGATCAACTGATTTACAAAACGATCCGGAAGTACACGAGGCTGACCACCCAATTCTACTACAAAAGCACCAGATTCACGAGCTTCTTCAATTGCTGCAAGATCAGCAGGAGCAAGTCCATGAGTTGGAGCAGCTTCAAGGTCTTCGAAGATCCTTGGTGAGTTTACAATGGCAGATTCCTCCGGGTTATTCAGTGGCACTTTGATGACTTCAATTCTGAACAAAGCTGAATTTGGATCATCATCCGGAAGTGCATTCACGCAACCCGGTAATTCTTCTTCCGGACGTACCGGAGCTGAACCTGAGATATAAACATATACGTTCTCATCATCATTTGGATCTTTAAGTACGGAATGTGTATGCGAACCGCGGCATGTTTGCACATTTGCAACATACTCAGGCTCTTCTACATTTGTTATATCAAAGATACGAAGTCCTCTGAGTCGTTCTTCACTTACGCGATCTTCAACACCTTCGGTACCGCAGTCAATTCGACCGCCAAACCCCTCTCCAGATACAAAAAGCAGGTTCCCATAAACAGAAACATCACTTTGTGAAGCTGGACAGAGATAGTCAGTTACTAATTCAGGTGACCTTGGGTTTGAAACGTCCCATACTATCACCCCATTGTAATTACCCTGAAAAACATAATTGTCTTTGAATGCAAGGTCAGAGTTGGTTACCCCAACAAAATCTGCCGGTGGCCTTTTTTGTGAAACAAGTTCCATGTTCCAGATCGCCTCTTCAGCATCAAATAGTCCTGCTCCCAGACCTACCCGAGGGTCAGGTGTTGGAGGTGTTACTTCTGTCATGGCTTTGGGCTGAATAGCTGGTTCCACTGTTTTATTATCGTCTACCATAGATGATGACGAACAAGCATAAAAGCCAAAAATCATACTAACTAAAAACGCCAGTATTACATTAGATTTCCTCATCACTTTGGATGAGTTCAAGTTTGTAATGGTTTTCTTCATACGTTGATTGTGTGTGTTGTTGTTATTGTTAAATTTGATTGATAAACCCATTAATTTATTAATTAGAGGCTGTGATATTATCCAGCATTAGTTGCATCCTGGCGATCTCAGTTCTTTGATCAACTTGAATATCACTGGCCAGTCTGAAGGCGGCCTCATCCCGGGTTGCACCATCCGTGTTGAAAAGCTCTGTAACCATATGAACGGCCCCTTTGTGATGCTCTATCATGTATTTTAAAAATAAGCGGTCAAAATCTTTTCCCCGGGCCTCACTTAATTCCTGTAGTTGCTGTGGTGAAAGCATGCCCATCATATTGGTGTGATCCATTTTCATATGATCTTCCCCTAATCCGTGAACCATCATTTTAAGACCTTCAATATGCACTTCAGGAACCGGTTGTTCCCGATCTCTGAGCCAGGTCTGCATAAGACTGATCTCATCTTTCTGCGCATTTATTATCCTTGCGGCGAGGGTCTGAACCTGTGAACTTGCTCCGTTTTCCGGTGCCAGACGAGACATGATCAAGGCCTGCGAATGATGTGCGATCATACCGGTCATGAATTTGACATCATCCTCGGTAAAATTCATGCGGGCACTATCCTGTCGTGCCCAAAATAATTCTTCCATCTCCGCTTCGTTCATTCCCGACGTAGTCTGAGCTTCAGCAGAAGACATTTGTGAGGTTGTACTCTCTGTGCTTTTACAAGCTATACTACCAATCATTAAAAATGACAAAACCGTGATCTTGGAGATCACTGAAATCTTTTTGCTACTCATTTTCACCTTATCCATAACTTAAATTTGTTGCATCATTTTTTCTCAGGCAGATATTATAAGGTCATTCTTGATGAAAAACCATTTCTAAAGCATGTTATACATTCGGTTTTCTTTAACCTGATCAGTACCATCTACGTACGGGACCTGCTTTTGTTATAATAAGATCAATCCAACCATTCAGATCTTTTTTTCTTTTCAGTCGCACTTATTTCATTTGTTACTCTCGTTAGATATGCTGAATCCTCAATAAGGGTAACCATGGCAGACTTAATCTCTCCCCATCTTCTGAATGTAACTTTGATCGTATCACCGGGTTTATGATCATTTAGAATTTCTTCCACATCAGCAACGCTCTTTAATTGCTTACCTGAAATAGAAATGATCTCATCTGTAGCTTCAATTCCGGCATTATATATCGGAGAACCTTTGATCGCATTACTTCTTAAGATACCAATACCATTTTGAATGCGAATATCAGTACCTAAACTTGCTTTTCCCGGATTAGCTTTTCCAAAATGAACCCCCATTTGAGACAGTAAAGACCTATAATCAGGCATCTGACTATCAAAGATATATTTTTCAAAGAATTCGGTTGCAAAATCCTGTCCGGCATATTCTCTCAGGGTAGCTTCAATGTCTCTGTTAGTATAGGGGACCTCGGTTTTACCATATTTCTCCCACATAAGCTTCATGAAATCATCAAGATTCTTATTACCATCAAGTGTCCGAAGTGAAAGATCAAGAGCAAGCCCCAGAACACTGCCATAAGTATAGTATGAAATGAAGGTGTTCTCACGGTTCACAGGATCCACCGAACGGGCTGCATCTACAAACGGGGCCTGATAACTCATCTCTACCGGATCAAAATATTGCCTCCCCGGATGGTTGAATACATAATTGATGCCACCGGCCAAGCCTTCCACATACTCTTCATGTGTTCTAATACCTGCCCTTGTCAGGATCAGATTAGTGTAGTAGCTGGTAAATCCCTCGGCAAACCATAGCTCTCCGCTCATATTGGCTTCTTCAAAATTGAAAGGTTCCAGACTTGCCGGACGTATGCGTTCTACATTCCAGGTGTGTACAAATTCATGAGATATCGTCCCAATACTGGTTTCACCAAGTTGTCTTTCTAATGGCTTTGAGTTCGTAACAACCGTCGAATTTCTATGCTCCATTCCATCACCACTGGCATTGGGCAAAAAACAATTCAGAAAGACATATTCTCCAAAATCGAGATCTGGAAGTTCCCCGAAAACCTCTACCTGTTCCTTTACAATGGCCATAACCTTGCTGAAATATTCATCGACTTCTGCTTCAGTAGATCGAGTATGTAGAGCCATCTTTATTGTTTGATCACCTATCCTGGCAGATCGTTTATACAGATCCGCAATTTCTACAGGGCTGTCCAAAAAATAATACAGATCCGGTGCATAAAATTTAGTTTCTGTCAATGGCTTTAATTGAGTTGCTATCTTCCAGTTCAGATCTTTACGGATATTAAAGTGGACTTCAATAGGCCGATGCTCATAGCCTCTTGCCCAGGCAAAAGTTGCCGGCATATTGAGGTGTGCATGGGTTTCATCGATCTGTGAGTAAGTACCATCCCCACGATTGGCAAATAATGTATATTCAAAATATACGATACCATCATGGCCGCTAACATTCCATTGGTGTGGATTTGGTCTTGTCACCTCCAACTCATTACCTTCACTGTCTGTTGCCTTTACTCCATAAACGTTCTTGGCAAACTCATGCAGTGCATACCGTCCGGGTGAAGTTCGGCTCATTCTCAGCTCAAGAACTTTATCCTCAAGATTTGAGAACTCTATGCGGATCTCTGCTTCATGGTGTACAGCATTTTCAAACGAAATATTATACTGGGTCACTGTTTGAGCCCTTGCAGACAAGATTAGAATAATAGAAAAAAACAGGGCTGTTGATACTTTTCTCATGACATGGTTTATTGAGTTGAAGGAAAAAAGGCAATATGAAGAGAGTTTTATTCAGACGCAAAGAGCTAACACGTAAAACATTTGAAAAAGCAAATTGGCTGTGACCGCAAAATATCCAATAAAAAATCACACCTAGTGGTTATTGCAATAAACAGATAAAAATTGCTTTTTACGTTATGTAACAATTAAACAGAAGGGGATTCAATTATGGTTAAAAGTTATCAAGCTCCAAAAAAGAAAAGGCCTAAATTCAAGAATCAGGCTACACAGGTCAAGGATTTCATGACCAAAAAGCTGATCACATTTTCACCGGATGACTCCATGGGACAGGTGCTTCATACTCTTGTTAAGCACGGTTTCTCAGGTGGACCCGTTGTGAATGATGAAGGTGAACTTGTAGGCATCGTGTCTGAGGGGGATTGTGTTAAACAGGTGGTCAGGGGCAAATATACCAATACCCCTGAGCTCAACGGTATTGTAAGCGAATACATGACTCCGGACCCAATTACTGTAAGCTCGAACGAAAATATCATTGACGTTGCACAAAAATTCCTGAAACTGAGGCTACGCCGTTTCCCTGTTGTTGACAATGGGAAACTTGTAGGACAGATCAGTCAATATGATGTCATGGTGGCTGTCGATTCTCTTAGAAACGAAACCTGGAGTTGATCACTCGGATTTTCTAAATTTCCCAAAGTAAGTAGTGCCTGTTACTCATCATCAAGCCAGGAGTATGGATAACTTGGATCATCCAGCCTCATAGCTTCTTCAGTAACGTACATTGGGTGAAAGGTATCGATCATTACCGCATACTCATCTGTTTCCTCGGCACCAATGCTGGCTTCAGCTTTACCGGGCTGAGGACCATGAGGAATGCCCCCCGGGTGAAGCGTGATATCTGCATAACCAATGCCTTTACGGCTCATAAAATCACCCTCCACATAGTATATCATCTCATCTGAGTCTACATTGGAATGATTATAAGGCGCGGGAATTGAATCAGGATGATAATCAAATTTACGCGGGCAAAAACTGCAAACTACATAGTTATGCCCCCTGAAAGTTTGATGTACCGGAGGTGGTTGGTGAATGCGGCCTGTAATAGGTTCAAAATCGCGAATATTAAAGATCCAGGGATACAAGTAACCATCCCATCCGACTACATCACAAGGATGATGATCCACTGTGTAATGATGAAACCGACCTCCTTTTTTTATCCGGATCTCAAACTCTCCTTCCTCCGGAAAGAATAACTGCTCAGAGGGTAACCTGAAATCTCTTTCACAGAAAGGAGAATTTTCCATGAACTGTCCCATTTCAGACAGATATCGCTTTGGAAAGTCAATAGGACCTGTGGAGTCCGCAAATAAATACCTCGCATCCTCTGACTCAAAATTGATCTGGTAGGTTGTACCTCTAGGTAAGTAAATGTAGTCGCCCCAGCCAAAATCAAGACGCCCGAATACGGATTGAACATGTCCTTCTCCTTCATGAATAAAAAGCAATTCGTCATGCTCCCCGTTACGATAGAAGTAATCCATGCTATCTGTCGGTCGTGCCACACCTATCTGAATATCATTATTGAACATCAGCACCTTACGTCCAGTAATAGGATCACCCCCGGCAGGAACATCCTTGGTCTTCAGCAAACGATGCCTCAGAGTCTTTTCATCTGCCTTCTTAACCTCAACCTTTGCTCCTTCCTCTATCTTACTTACCCGGGTTGGCATATTATCGTGATAAAGCAGCGAACTGTTTCCATGAAACCCCTCTGCACCGAACAATTCCTCAGTATAAAGCTCGCCATCCTCTCTGCGAAATACCGTATGTCGTTTGTGCGGGATCTTACCTAATGCGTGATAGTACATAGTTGTTGAGTTAAAAATGAAAAGTTAAAAATGAAAAATGGGACTGATCCATAATTCATTTTTCATCTTGAATTTTGAATTTCTTACAGATTGCCTCTCAGGTCTTGTTCACGTTCTATAGCTTCAAAAAGGGCTTTAAAATTACCTTTCCCAAAACCGCGGGCTCCTTTACGCTGTATGATCTCATAAAACAAAGTAGGACGATCCACTACGGGTTTTGTAAAGATCTGCAGCAGATACCCTTCATCATCTCTGTCTACCAAAATACCCAGTTCTGCTAGCTTATCGATCGGTTCATCGATCTTACCAACGCGGTCTTCGAGTTCTTCATAGTAAGTGGTTGGTACCGTAAGAAACTCAACTCCACGATCACGAAGTTTACTTACTGTGTCAATGATGTCCCCGGTAAGCATAGCCACGTGCTGAACCCCGGGTCCTTCAAAGAAATCAAGATACTCTTCGATCTGTGATTTTTTCTTACCGTCAGCCGGTTCGTTGATAGGGAATTTTATCATCCCGCGCCCCCCTGCCATAACTCGACTCATTAAAGCCGAATATTCAGTGGAAATATCCTTGTCGTCAAAACTAATGTATTGGGTAAATCCAAGAACATCCCGATAAAAATCGACCCAGCGTTCCATTTGCCCCAATTCAACGTTACCTACGCAATGATCTACAAATTGAATCCCGACTGATTCTGTTTTCACAAGGCTTTCCTTAGGTTGAAATCCAGGCATGAACAGACCCTCATAATTTGAACGATCAATAAATGAGTGGATCACATCACCGTAGGTTTTTATAGCAGCTTTGCGGATTTTACCATGGTCATCTTTCATATCATGAGGCTCCAGCACGGGCTCTGCACCACGCTTAACGGATTCGTTGAAAGCACGATCAACATCTTCTACATGCATGGCAATATCCTTGATCCCATCACCATGTTTGTAAATGAATTTGGCTATAGGTGAATCGCTATTCAAGGGGCTTGAAAGTACGAACCGTATATTACCTTGTTCCAGGTAATATGATGCCCGGTCACGGATCCCGGTCTCTAAACCGGAGTACGCCTTTAGCTCAAAGCCGTAAGCAGTGATGTAAAAGTGAGCAGCCTGCTTGGCATTATTTACATAGTGTTCAACATAATCAACATCCTGCAAACCAAGATGATCATCGAATTTTTCTTCTACGGGTCGTTTCAGAGTATCTTGCTTTCCAGCCATTTTACTTTATTCTCTTTTGTTTTAATTAGCTTAATGCGCCTTTCCGTTTTTTAACGATTTTAAACTATCTTTCGAATGATTGTAAGGCTCGTATTGTTTAATTTACAAAATAAAAAAGCGCTTCCACATGGAGAATCAAGAAAAGTTAGACGAATTTCAAGCTCGCATCGATGCGGGAGAGAAAATTGAACCCAAAGATTGGATGCCGAAACGGTATAGGCAGCAACTAATTAGAATGATGAGTCAGCATGCTCACTCTGAGATCGTAGGTATGCTTCCCGAAGGCAATTGGATTGAAAGAGCTCCATCACTTAAAAGGAAACTCGTACTGCTGGCTAAAGTGCAGGATGAGGCAGGGCATGGACTATATTTATACAGTGCGACAGAAACATTGGGTATTGAAAGAGATGAGCTCGTAGATCAGTATCTCTATGGCAGTGCCAAGTATTCAAGTATCTTCAATTATCCTACTATGACCTATGCTGACATCTGTGCTATCGGGTGGTTAGTGGATGGGGCTGCAATCGTAAATCAAACCATGCTTGCCCGCTCATCATATGGCCCGTATTCCCGAGCCAATGTTCGTATCTGCAAGGAAGAAAGCTTCCATAAGAAGCAAGGTTACGAAATGATCGCAAAGATGGCTTCAGGAACACCGGAGCAGCAAAAAATGGCTCAGGACTCCGTTGACCGATGGTGGTGGCCCAGCCTTATGATGTTCGGACCACATGATACTGATTCCCCAAACAGTGCAGAACTCATCAAATGGCAGGTCAAACTTAAGACCAATGACGAACTACGCCAGCATTATGTTGACCGAATGGTCATGGAAGCAGACGCTATCGGGCTTGAAATTCCTGATCCTGACCTAAAGTATAATGAAGAAACCGGGCATTGGGATTTTGGAGATATTCCCTGGGATGAATTCTGGGATGTTGTAAAAGGAAATGGGGTCATGAACCGTGACCGAATAAAAGCGAGACGATCGGCTCACGAAAATGGTGAGTGGGTACGTCAAGCTGCCAATGCTTATGCTCGTAAGAAGAAATTAAGTCAGGAAAAAGCATCATAAAAAGGACTCAGAAAATTCTGAGTTCTGACCCTTCTATTTTAATTTGAAATCAAGAATTTAAATGTCAGACAATAATTCCAATAAAGACAATTGGCCACTTTGGGAGGTCTTTACTCAACCAAAATCAGGAAAACCCCATGAGCATGCAGGAAGTCTCCATGCATCAGATAAAGAGATGGCTCTCCAAAATGCCCGTGATACCTATGCCCGTAGAAATGAAGGGGTAAGTATCTGGGTTGTTGAATCAAAGCACATAACTGCTTCAACACCTGATGATATGGGACCGTTTTTTGACCCTGCTAATGATAAACCATATCGGCACCCGCAATTTTACAGTGTTCCAAGAGCCGTTAAGAAAAGGTCTTAGATTGGAGCAACCTTGCAGCGTTCGATAGATCCTGTGAGCGTTGCGGGTAAAAGTATGAAAGCCTTAAACCAAACGCTTCAAGGTCTTCCAGACGCTTGAAGGTTTTACTTAAGAAATTGATAAAACACTCATGACTACTGAAACAAAAGAATTGACAAAAAAAGAAGCTTTCCTAGTCTATTTACTCAGGTTAGCTGATGATCGTCTTATTTTAGGACAAAGAATGTCCGAATGGTGTGGGCACGGACCTCAGCTTGAAGAAGATCTGGCTATGGCCAATATGGCTTTAGATCTTATTGGGCATGCCACAGCATTGTATGAGTATGCCGCAGAGATCGAAGGTGAAGGACATGATGAAGACTATTTTGCTTACTTCCGTGATGACCGCGATTTCACGAACCTCCAGCTTTGTGAGCTACCCAAAGGCGATTTCGGATTTACCATTGCCCGGCAATTTTTATTCAGTGCATTCAGTTATTTCCAATACGAAAGGCTGAAAGAGGCAAAGGACGAGCAATTTGCAGGAATGATCAATAAGCACCTGAAAGAGATCAAGTATCACCTTAGACATTCCCGCGAGTGGGTCCTTCGTTTGGGTGATGGAACTGAGGAAAGTCATAACAGAATTCAGGAATCATTCGATGAGCTCTGGATGTATACCGATGAACTTTTCTACATGGATGAAGTAGATGATCTCATGATTAAAGAAGGAATGGGTGTTGATTCATCTGAGTTCAAGGACGAATGGAAGAATTTGGTAGAAGACACTTTAACTGAAGCCACCCTGTCTGTTCCTGATTGGGATCAGTTCATGATGAGTGGAAGCCGGAAAGGAATTCACACCGAACATTTAGGACATATGTTGGCACAAATGCAGTTTTTACGACGTTCCTATCCTGATGCTGAGTGGAAATAAAATAGATTTAAGATTTTAGACGAGAGATGTAAGCCTTCATCCGGAATCGTCTTTTATCTTTCATCTAACATCTAACTACTATTAATGACAACTACCCAACTATATACTGAAGAGCAGATCTGGGACTTTCTTAAGGAAGTTACCGATCCTGAAATCCCTGTGTTGAATATCGTGGAAATGGGGATCGCGCGGAAGGTTGAGGTGGATGAGAAAGGTCAGGTTTTAGTAAAGATCACTCCTACCTATTCCGGGTGTCCGGCTATGAATGCCATTGAGAAATTGGTGAATGAAAAACTGGAAGAACGGGGCGTAGTGAATTATACTGTAAAGCTCGATTTCGCTGAAACCTGGACTACGGACTGGATGACAGATGAAGCCAGATCAAAACTCAAGGATTATGGGATAGCTCCTCCTGATAAGTCTGAAGAGGAAGATGATTTCCTGAAAAGTTTATCAAGCACCAAAGTGGTACCCTGCCCCTTCTGTGATTCTTTTGAAACCGAATTAGTTAGCCAGTTTGGGTCAACTGCCTGTAAATCACAATATTATTGCAACAACTGTGAGCAGCCTTTTGAGCATTTTAAGTGTATTTGAATTACTTGCACAGACCTCATCTTAAAACTACTTATTTGATATAAAAAACAATACTGACCATATTGTTTACACAATAATTCTATATACAGTAGTTTAAACTATAAAATAATCCAAGTAACTGTGATCAAAACAAATCTTACCAATGGTGTTTTTACAATTACATTAGATCGGCCGGATAAACTCAACAGCTTTAACTTTGAGATGGCCGATCAAATGAAAGAAGCACTCCTGGAGGCAGAATCGAATGAAAAGGTAAGATGTGTTTTGTTGACCGGAATAGGCAGAGCATTTTGTGCAGGACAGGATCTTGCTGAGGCTACTGAGGTTTCTAATGATCCAGATCGTGACCTGAGTGAGATCGTTTATCATACCTACATTCCTATCATAAAGGGCATACGTGAATTGGAAAAACCTGTTGTATGTGCGGTTAATGGAACAGCAGCCGGGGCCGGAGCCAATATTGCACTAGCCTGCGATATCGTGATCGCCAGTGAAGAAGCCAAATTCATTCAGTCCTTTTCTCAAATAGGTCTCATTCCCGACAGTGGTGGAACCTATATCTTACCAAGACTTATTGGCTTAGCCCGCGCAACAGCGTTAACCTTTCTCGGTGAAAAAGTATCAGCACAGGAAGCTGTTGAAATGGGCATGATCTGGAGATCGTACCCTGCCGATGAATTCATGAATGAAGCCAAAGCTATTGCTTCAAAACTATCTCAAATGCCAACCCGTGGATTTGGACTCACAAAACGGGGATTCAATGCCGGTTTTTCAAATGATCTGGAAGAACAAATGAAGCTTGAAGCAAAACTACAAGCTGAAGCAGGAAACACTTATGATTATAATGAAGGCGTCCAGGCTTTTTTAGAGAAACGAAAACCGGAATTTAAGGGTAATTAGCGACAGGGATATACTAACTCAATATTTCATTGAAATTAAGAACACTTCCAGGCAAACTTTTGGATATCAGTTGCGTACTCTGCGGTTTAACGAATACAAATTGACCGTTATGAAAATTGAGCTTAACAGAACCTTAAAAACACTTCTGATTTTTGAAGAACTGACTCTCTTCATTGGATCCATAATCCTATTTGAATTGACCACCACATATAGTTTGTGGCTGTTTGCTCTTCTTTTTTTTCTCCCTGATGTCTCATTTGTTGCTTATTTGATCAATACTAACATTGGTTCCAAGGTTTATAATATTCTTCACCATAAAGGAATCATGATCGCAATTGGCTTTATCGGTTATATAACTGAAGTTGGTTGGTTACTCGCTATTGGTATCATTTTTCTTGGTCATGCCGCTTTTGATCGCATATTCGGTTATGGGTTAAAGTTTTCTGACGACTTTAAACATACACACCTCGGTCGGATCGGGAACTGAGTAGCTTATTTTTTTACTTTAAAAGCTGCTAAACTCAATTTTTGGTACATATTTTAAACAGTATTCCGCTTTGGATTTATTATCTTGGAAGCGATTTTTCAGACGTTAATCAAACATTTTTCTATGATACCAAATGATACGAAGGTCGGTGTGATTGGAGCCGGTACAATGGGAACTGGAATAGCACAGGTTGCAGCAACTCAGGGCCATCATGTTTACCTGTATGATGCTTACCCTCAACAACTCGAAAAATCAAGATCCGGGCTGGAAAGCATCCTTGCAAGACAGGTAGAAAAAGAACGGATGACGCAAGATGAAGTAAACGGAATCCTTGACCGCATAGAATTTGTGGACAACATCACCAATTTCGGTGAATGTGGCTTTGTGATCGAAGCCATAGTTGAAGACCTTGACATTAAAAAGGATACATTCTCCCGACTTGAAGGGATTGTTTCAAGGGATTGTGTTTTAGCTTCTAATACCTCGTCACTTTCAATAGCAGCTATTTCTTCAGCTTTGAAAAGACCTGAACGGTTTTTAGGAGTTCACTTTTTCAACCCTGCTCCTCTGATGAAACTCGTTGAGATCATTCCGGGAATTGCTACGGATGACGATATTTTTAAATCCACCAAGGAATTCATAAAAAGCTGGAATAAGATCACCGTTTCAGGAAAAGACACCCCCGGATTTATTGTAAATCGAGTGGCAAGGCCATTTTATGGAGAAGCACTTCGGATTTTCGAGGAAGGTATTGCTGATGCCGCTACCATTGATTGGGCTATGAAAGTGATCGGAGGTTTCCGAATGGGGCCGTTTGAATTGATGGACCTGATAGGGCATGATGTGAACTATGAAGTCACAAGCACTGTCTTTGAAGCCTTTTATTACGACCCGCGTTTCCGCCCTTCTTTTGCTCAAAAACGTATGGTCGAAGCCGGGTGGCTCGGAAGAAAATCAGGCCGTGGTTTTTATAACTATAAAGATGAAACAAAAAACCCTGCCCCCAATAAAGATGAAAAGATCGGGCAGGAGATATTTGATCGCATCCTGACCATGCTCATCAACGAAGCATGTGATGCCGTATTTATGAACATCGCCTCGGTTGAGGATGTGGATCTGGCCATGCAGAATGGTGTAAACTACCCTAAAGGCTTATTACAATGGGGCGATGAGATCGGACTTAAAAATGTGCTCGACCGAATGACAGCCCTTCAAGTTGAGTATCGTGAAGACCGATACCGACCTAATCCATTATTGAAGAAAATGGTGGCTGAGGGTAAGAGTTTCTATGAATAAAAGAAGTCAGAAATCAGAATTCTGAGTTCACATATAGACCTATGAGTAAAAAAACACACCCCATCATCAACAACATGCTCCAAAACGATCCCTTCTCCCAATGGATGGGAATTGAGGTCTTGGAATCTGAGCCGGGCTACTGCAAACTCTCTATGAAAATAAGGCAGGAAATGACCAATGGTTTTGGAGTTTGCCATGGTGGAATAACATTTTCTTTAGCAGACAGTGCCCTGGCTTTTGCATCCAATTCCCGCGGTTCAGTTTCTTTAGCACTTGAGAATAATATAAATTTCACAAAAAAAGTGAATACTGGAGATACATTGACTGCCGAGACGGAAGAGATCCAAAATGGAAGAACGATCGGTGTTTATAAGGTCCGTATTTCAAATCAGAATAACGAATTAGTGGCAGAGTTTAGAGGCACGGTTTACAGAACTGGTAAGTCACATCAATAGAGATGTAAAACTATAGATTAAAGACGAAAGATCTTAAGAATGCATAATTACAAGCAATTAGACGTTTGGGAAAAAGGAATTGAATTGGCAGTATCAATCTATGATCTGAGTAGAAAATTTTCTACTGAGGAAAAGTTTGGAATGGTGTCCCAAATGAGACGTTGCTCAGTCTCAGTCAGCTCTAATATAGCTGAAGGTGCAGGAAGAAACTCTGATAATGAATTTCGTCATTTCTTACACATTTCTTTCGGCTCTTGCCCTGAACTTGAAACACAATTATTGATTAGCCAACAGCTTGGTTATATATCCTCTGATCAACTTAAAACCATTTAGTCTGACTTATCAGAAATTCAAAAGATGATTTTTACTCTAATCAAGAAATTCTCTTAAATCTTTTATCTAACATCTCATGTCTAATAAACAAGCATACATCATTGACGGTATAAGAACTCCAATTGGTAAGTTAAAAGGTGCGCTCTCTCCTATCCGGGCAGATGACCTTGCTGCGATCCCCATCAAAGAACTCATCAATCGAAACCCAGAAATTGACCTGGAAGCCATTGAAGACGTGATACTTGGCTGTGCCAATCAAGCCGGTGAAGATAACCGAAACGTGGCCCGTATGGCTTCTCTTTTGGCCGGGATTCCGGTTTCAGTACCCGGAGAAACAGTGAACCGACTGTGTGCCTCCGGAATGAGCGCTACGGTAAAAGCCTACCATGCCATCAAAGCCGGTGAAGGAGATCTATTCATTACCGGTGGGGTGGAACATATGACACGCGGACCTATGGTTTTAGGCAAAGGATCTTCACCTTACTCCGGAACTACTGAAATGCACGACTCCACATTTGGCTGGCGCTTCATCAATCCAAAGATGGAAAATATGTATGGAACTGATGGTATGGGAATGACTGCAGAGAACGTCGTAGAGATGCACAAAATCAGTCGCGAAGATCAGGATAAATTTGCGGCTTGGAGTCAGCAGAAAGCCGGAGCCGCTCGTGATTCCGGCAGACTTGCCAAAGAAATTGTCCCAGTTGAAATTCCAAGAAGAAAACAAGATCCCTATCTATTCGAACATGATGAGTTTATGCGTCCAGAAACTACTGCAGAAGTATTATCCAAACTTCGGCCGGCCTTTAAAAAGAATGGGACTGTAACCGCAGGTAATGCCTCGGGGCTTAATGACGGAGCCGGAGCTTTATTAATTGCATCAGATAAGGCTGTTAATGATTTTGGGCTGAAACCCAAGGCGCGTATAGTGGCACATGCCGTATCAGGTATTGAACCAAGAATTATGGGACTTGGCCCGGTAGAAGCCGCTCAAAAAGTATTGAAACGAGCAGATATGAAGCTTGATGATATGGATGTCATCGAATTGAATGAGGCATTTGCAGGACAATCACTTGGTGTGACACGATTGCTAAATATGGAAGACAACGATCCACGGCTCAACCCGAACGGAGGTGCCATAGCACTTGGACACCCACTCGGCATGACCGGACAACGATTATTGCAAACAGCCACAGTTGAACTTCACGAAAAAGGATCTCACAAATATGCCCTATGTATGCTCTGTGTGGGCGTCGGACAAGGCATGGCTGTGATTTTGGAGAAAGTATGATGTTTTATTTTGAGATTAAGAGACGGAGTTATTGAGTAACCTATGGTGCTATGTATAAACTATCTGAATTGGAATCATGGAAATCTGCTCGTGAGTTAAGACAAATGATTTCAACCTTAGTAAAGCAATTACCAAAAGACGAAAAATTCAGATTGAAGGATCATATTATTCGCTCCTCAAGATCAGTTCCAGCTAATATAGCGGAAGGATTTGGTAGATATCATTACCAAGAAAATATTCAATATTGCAGAATGGCTCGTGGTTCACTCTATGAAACTCAAGAACACTTAATTTGTGCATTAGACGAAAAATATATTAACGAAAAGCAATCTCTCAGTAACTCAATCTCTTAATAACCATGATCTACGAATTTAACGGATATAAACCTGTCGTTCACAAAACGGCATTCGTGCATCCTCTGGCAGCGGTCACCGGCAATGTGATCATTGGGAAGGATGTTTATATAGGCCCGGGTGCAGCCATTCGTGGAGACTGGGGAAAGATCGTGATCAAAGACGGGTGCAACGTTCAGGAAAACTGCACGATCCACATGTTTCCGGGAGTAACAGTGATTTTGGAAGAATCGGCTCATGTGGGACATGGGGCCATTATTCATGGAGCTCACCTTGGTAGAAATTCCTTAATAGGTATGAATGCGGTGGTCATGGATAATGTGAAAGTTGGCAAAGAAAGTATCATTGGGGCACAGTCTTTTGTACCGGAAGGCATGGAGATCCCGGATCGGAAAGTAGTGGTTGGCAATCCGGCTAAGATCGTGAAGGATGTTACCAAGGAAATGGCTGAGTGGAAAACCAAAGGCACAGGACTTTATCAACAGCTTCCAAAAGAATTGCATGAAACATTGAAGGAATGTGAACCATTGCGCGAAATTCCTGAAGGCCGTGAAGATCAAAAGATGGGATACGAAACATGGGGAAGAAAGAAATCAGAATACAGAACCAAGGAAGCAGAGTAGAACAACTTATGTTCTGAATTCTGTTTCCTTAGTTCCTATTTATAATTGCATAAATCTATGATGAAAATAAAAAGCTACATACAAGGCAAATGGTTAAACGAAGGCAATCAAATCGACCTCATCAGTGCGGTAACCAATGAACCTGTGGCTCAAATGGTTGAGTCTGACATCGATTACAAATCGGCTTTGGAGTATGCTCGTGAGATCGGGGGACCCAAACTCCGAGAGCTAACCATCCACGAGCGGGCATTCAAGATCAAATTTCTTGGGCAGTACCTGATGGAGCGGAAGGAAAAGTATTATGAGATCTCTACGCATACCGGAGCTACAAGAGCTGATTCGTGGATCGATATTGAAGGTGGCATCATCACAGCTTTTGGGATCTCCAGTAAGTCACGCAGGTATCTTTCTGACCTCCCCTGGCATGTTGAAGGAGATACGGAACGGCTTTCCCGCAAAGGTTCTTTCATGGGGCAACACATTTGTGTTCCCAAACATGGTGTCGCAGTGCACATCAACGCATTCAATTTCCCGATCTGGGGAATGCTGGAGAAAATGGCCCCGGCTATCATCGCAGGCTTACCGGTAATTGTAAAACCCGCTCCTACCGGCTCATACTTGTCATGGGAAGTTTTCAAAGATATTATCGATTCCGAAATATTACCTGAAGGCTCTGTGCAGTACATAGCAGCTGATAAACCAGGAGATCTGCTTGACCATCTGAACAGTCAGGATTCTGTAGCTTTTACGGGTTCCGCACTGACAGGTAAGAAACTGAAAGCCCATCCAAATATCGTCGCCAACAACGTGCAGTTCAACCTGGAGGCAGATTCATTGAATTGTTCAATTCTGGGTGAAGATGTTACTCCTGAAATGGAAGAATTCGACCTCTTTATAAAAGAAGTAGCTCGTGAGATGACGGTCAAAACCGGTCAAAAATGTACGGCTATTCGCCGGACGATCGTTCCTGAACACCTGGAAGACGAAGTCATTGAAGCTCTGAAATCCCGACTGGAAAAAACTACTATTGGTGACCCAGCCCAAAAAGAAACCCGAATGGGCCCCTTAGCAAGTTCTTTACAAGCCCGCAGGTTTGAGGAACAATTACAGGAATTATCAGAGATCACTGAGACTGTGTACATAGGTGACGGAGACAGGGAAAATGCCTTCACAAATCCTAGGGTATTGGTATGTCACCACCCCATGCAGGTAGATGAAATTCACCAATTAGAGGCTTTTGGACCCATGACCACTGTCATGTCTTATAATAACACTCAGGAAGCTATCGACCTCGCCAATAAAGCCAACGGTTCACTGGTCGGGTCTTTATTTACGGCTGACGATGAACTGGCCCATAAGATCGCATTGGGCTGTGCTCCTTTCCATGGCCGGTTCATGGTTATAAATCGACATTCAGCCGGAGAATCAACCGGCCACGGCTCACCCATAGCTTCATTGGTTCATGGCGGCCCAGGACATGCCGGTGGTGGCGAGGAATTAGGAGGATACCGTGCAGTCCTTCATAATATGCAGCGGATAGCTCTTCAGGGCTCCCCTACTACCCTGAGAAATATTGTGAAGCAACATATCAAAGGAGCAGAAACAAAAGAATCTGAAAAACATCCTTTCCAGAAATACTTTGAGGAACTGGAGATCGGTGAAGCAATGACCACGGATGAACGTACGGTCACTGAGAAAGATGTTGAAGAATTCGCGGAATTAAGCGGAGACCATTTTTATGCCCATACTGATCCCGAAGCAGCTTCCCGATCGCTTTTTGGCAAGATCGTAGCTCATGGCTATTTCGTACTTTCAGCTACAGCCGGTTTATTTGTGGACCCTGATGAAGGACCTGTCATGCTGAACTATGGTTTGGAAAACCTCCGGTTTGTAGCTCCGGTTGCCCCCGGTGATACAATTCAGGCGAAACTGATCTTAAAACGAAAAAATGTCCGCCAGCAAAAAAAGAATGATCCGTTTCCATTTGGTGTGGTTTACTGGGATGTGGAAGTAACCAATCAGGAAGATGCTCTGGTGGCTGAATACACGATCCTCACGCTAATGAAAAGGGAAAACAAATTAGATATCGATGAGATTTAGGAAATATTGTAAGGTTTGCTGGTTTAATTCCTCTTACTGATAATGAATTCAGTAGTCAGAATTCAGAAATCTGAATTAAAAAGAGAGGAGCAATGAGAAAACCTGCTAAAACATTTAAAGATTTAATTGTATGGCAAAAAGCACATAGATTTGTCTTAGAAACTTATAGATACACTAAAAGTTTTCCTAAACATGAACTTTATGGACTAAGTTCTCAATTTAGACGTGCAGCAGTTTCTATCCCAGCAAATATTGCTGAAGGATTTAAAAAACGAGGAGTAAAAGATACTATGCGTTTTTTGAACATCTCGCATGGTTCTTTAGAAGAGTGTAGATATTACATAATTCTTGCAAAAGATTTGAACTATGGAAATTCAGATCATCTGAACAATTTATTAGAAGAAGTTAGTCGCCTTCTAGATGGCTATTACAAAGCCATTCTGAATTCAGAGTCCTGAGTTCAGAATTCTTTTTTTTAACTTAATTACTAATTACTCAACACAAATGTCAGAACAAAACGGAGCTGTAAACCTAACCATTGAAAACAACATTGGAACCATTGAGTTCTATCATCCAAAAGGAAATTCCTTACCGGGTGCCCTTCTTAGGGAACTGGCACAAACTATCAGTGATGCCGGGAAAAATGATGAAATTCGTGTTGTGATCATAAAAAGCCGTGGAGATGGTGCTTTTTGCGCCGGTGCTTCATTTGATGAATTGATCGCGATCGAAGATTACGATACCGGCAAAGAATTCTTCATGGGATTTGCCCTCGTTTTGAATGCTATGAGAACTTGCCCAAAACTCATCATTGTAAGAGTTCATGGCAAAACGGTTGGCGGTGGAGTCGGTATAGCCTCAGCCGGTGACTACACTCTCGCTCACGAAAATGCCTCTGTTAAACTTAGTGAATTAGCTTTAGGGATCGGTCCATTTGTAGTTGGACCCGCTGTAGAGCGAAAAGTGGGCACGAGTGCTTTTTCTGCGATGGCCGTGGATGCTACCAATTGGTACCATTCAGCTTTTGCAGAAGATAAAGGAATGTTCAATAAGGTATTTGATTCGATTGCCGATCTGGATCAATCTGTCAAAGAACTGGCGAATCAACTTGCAAATAGCAGTCCCGATGCCATGAGAGAACTAAAGAATGTCCTTTGGAAAGGCACTGAAGACTGGGACCAATTACTGGAACAAAGAGCTGAGATAAGCGGCCGGTTAGTTCTATCTGATTTTACAAAAAACTTCATCAAGAAGTTTAAATCTAAATCTTAGGATTACCTGTTTCCAGTTTTTACTATACTCATACAAATTTAAATCAATACACCGCCATGAAATTTTACGCAATCCTCATCACATTTTTAATATCCTTTTCCCCCCTCCTTGCCCAGGAAGAATGGGATGTCACTGATCCTGACCTGGGAGACACAACAAACGTTACTTTTACAACCGATGAAGGAACCTGGATGAATCTGGATGTTAGTCCTGATGGATCTCAGATCGTCTTTGACTTGTTAGGTGATATTTATTTACTCCCTATTGATGGAGGGCAGGCCTCACTACTCAGAGGTGGTCATGCTTATGAAATTCAGCCACGCTTCAGTCCTGATGGAACTCAAATTTTGTTCACCAGTGATGCCGGTGGTGGCGATAACATTTGGGTGATGGATACTGACGGTAACAACGCAAAGCAGATCACGGATGAAAACTTTCGGTTGCTTAATAACGCGGTCTGGACACCGGATGGTGAGTATATCATTGCTAAAAAGCATTTCTCATCTACCCGATCCCTTGGTGCCGGAGAGATCTGGATGTATCATAGATCCGGTGGGGCCGGTGTTCAGTTAGTTGAGAAAGCCAATGAACAGCAGGATATCGGTGAACCATGGGTGTCTCCGGATGGACGATATGTTTACTACAGCCAGGCTGTATATCCCGGTGGCTATTTTCAGTATAACAAAGACCCAAACAGTCAGATCTATGTCATACGCCGTTACGATCGGGAAGATGGGGAAATAGAAACGGTGACTGGTGGAAATGGTGGAGCGATCAGGCCACAGATCTCACCGGATGGTGAAACGCTGGCTTTTGTAAGACGTGTAAGAACGAAATCGGTTTTGTTTTTGAGAGACCTTGATACCGGTCGAGAATATCCCGTCTATGAGAACCTAAGTAAAGATATGCAGGAGGCATGGGCGATCTTTGGTCCTAATGCCAACTTTAACTGGATGCCGGATAACAGACATATTATCATTTGGGCAAATGGTAAGATCAACAAGATTGACACAGAGACCGGTGAATCTGAGATCATTCCATTCCAGGCTGAATCGGCTCACAGCATTGTTGAAGCCGTACGGTTTCAGCAAGATGTAGCCCCTGACAAATTCAATGCTAAAGCTATTCGACAACTCAGAACTTCACCGGATGGGAGAACACTTGTTTGGAGTGCTGCAGGAAAATTATGGAGTAAAATGCTACCTGACGGTACCCCAAAACGAATTACTAACTCCTCAGATTTTGAGTTTGACCCTGTTTTTACAAATGATGGCAGGTCAGTTGTATATGTATCCTGGAGTGATGAAGAAATGGGAGCTATTAAAACCGTCAGACTTAACCCGAGTCCTGAACCGGCAACACCAACCAAATTGACGAGAGAAAAAGGGATATACAGAGAACCCGAATTCAGTCCTGATGGCAATACCATTGTATTCCGCAAAGAAAGTGGAAATGGACAACTTGGTTTTACTCATACTTTGAATCCGGGTATTTACACTATCCCGGCAAGTGGAGGCTCCGAGACCATGATCACTGATGAAGGGGCCAAACCCAGATTTAGCCCTGATGGAAAACGGATCTGGTATCAGACAGGAGGGTATATTTTTGGTTCAATAGACAAGGCTTACAAAAGTATTGACTTGTCAGGGAATGATGAGAAAACCATGTTCACTTCAAGCTATGGACACGAATTTTCTCCAAGTCCGGATGGAAAATGGATGGCGTTCTCTAATCTACATAAAGTATATCTCGCTCCTATCCCAAAAACAGGTAAAACGATAGAGATCAATCCAAATACAAACTCTATTCCTGTGAAACAGATCTCTTCGGAAGCTGGATACCATATGCATTGGTCGGCTGAGAGTGAAAAGATACACTGGACTCTGGGAAATGAATATTTTACTGTTGATCTGAAAAATACTTTTGAATTTGTTGATGGAGCTCCTGATGAGATACCTGAACCACCAACTGAAGGCATCACACTCGATCTGGAACTTGATACCTATGTACCTGAGGGGCAGATCGCGTTCACAAACGCCCTTATCATTACTATGAATGGTGATGAGGTTATTGAAAATGGAACCGTTGTAGTTGATGGAAACAGAATATCTGCAATAGGTACTAACATCAATGTACCTACCGGTGCAAAAGTGATAGATGCATCGGGAAAAACGATCATACCGGGTATTGTTGATGTGCATGCTCACGTTGGAAATTTCCGACTTGGAATAAGCCCACAACAGCAATGGGAATATTATGCAAATCTTGCATATGGAGTGACTACCGTTCATGACCCATCCTCGAATTCCGAGATGATCTTTTCCCATGCTGAGGCGATCAAAGCCGGTAACATGGTTGGACCTCGCGTTTTTTCAACGGGTGTGATCCTCTACGGAGCTGACGGATCAATCAAAACAGAGATCAATAGTTATGAGGATGCTTTGTTTGCACTGGAACGGACAAAGGCCTGGGGTGCATTTTCAGTCAAAAGCTACAATCAGCCACGCCGTGATCAACGACAACAGATCATTAAAGCAGCCAGAGAACTTGAAATGATGGTTATGCCTGAAGGCGGTTCTACATTTACTCATAATATGAGCATGATACTGGATGGCCATACAGGAATTGAACACAATGTGCCTGTGGCCCCTCTTTACAAGGATGTAACAAACCTTTGGGCTGCCAGTGAAACAGGGTATACTCCAACTCACGTAGTTAACTATGGAAGCATGAGTGGTGAATATTACTGGTACCAGAAGTCAAATGTTTGGGAGAATGAACGTTTACTAACCTTCACTCCACGCAGTGTGATCGATCCACGTTCCCGTCACAGAACCATGATCCCTGATGAGGAATATGAGAATGGTCATATTCTTACCGCCGAATCAGATAAAAAACTGGCAGACGCAGGTGTAAAGGTGAATCTTGGTGCACATGGTCAGCTCCAGGGACTCGGAGCCCATTGGGAGCTATGGATGTTTGAGCAGGGCGGAATGTCTAACCTGGAAGCATTACGTGTTGCCACTATCAATGGGGCACATTACCTGGGCATGGATCACGAGATCGGTTCTTTAGAGGTAGGTAAGCTTGCCGACCTGGTTGTTCTTGATAAGAACCCCTTGGAAAATATCCGAAACACAGATTCTGTGACTCATACTATGGTAAATGGTCGCCTTTTTGATGCCACTACCATGAATGAAGTGGGAAATCAGGAACGTGAACGACTCCCATTCTGGTGGGAACGTGATGGTTATGATGAGAGATTTGACTGGCATGCAATCACTCTTGCCCCAGCCGGGTTACAGTGCACTTGTTTCGGCACTCACTAATAATATAATTCAACATAACTGATTCCTAAAGCTCCGGCATTTTCTGTCGGGGCTTTTTTATTTATGCGCCTATGTTAAATTCTCAGTTTTATTACATTATGCTTGGAAAATTGTAACAAACCTACTGCCTGATACTCTTTCCCTTTGGTTGGCATAATAGGGTTAATGCGTATCAGCTTTCAAAACTTCAGCAGGCTTACTAGCATATGGGAATGGATCGACAGTTAGAGAAAAAAACATGGACACCAAAACGCGTATTCACGATAGTTGCCATTTTGGCTATCGCAATAATAGGTATTTATGTGATCTGGTTTATGGATCCGCGTTCTTCTATGAATATTGACCAAAGCAGGATCACGATCTCTGAAGTCAATGAGGATGTATTCCAGGAATACCTTCAGGTAAATGGAACGGTTCAGCCCATACAAACATCCTACCTTGATGCCATCGAAGGCGGAGTGGTTCAAGAGGTCATACTAGAATCCGGAGCTATGGTTGAACCCGGCGATACGATCCTCACCTTGACCAACTCAGGGCTTCAGTTACAGGTTTTACAGCAAACCTCAGGCCTATATGATCAGATCAATAACGTTAGAAATTCGAGACTCAACCTGGAACAGAACACCCTTAATCTTCAGGAACAACTTGCCAATGCAAAAGCACAAATGCAGATTCTTAAAGGCAGATATGAGCGGCAATTGCAATTATTTGAAAAAGAACTGATCTCTGAAGAGGATTTTCATAACACCAAAGAGAACTTTCAGTTCCAAAAACGAAGGTATGAACTGACTTATGAGTCATTCCGGAAAGATTCAATACAATCGATCAATCAGCTCAGGCAACTTGATGAATCTGAGGAACGCATGTATCAAAACCTTGAAGCCGTTCAGCAGATCCTTGATAACCTGACTGTCACTGCTCCAATTTCCGGACAGTTAAGTACCATCGAATTGAATCAGGGTCAATCAATTACTTCCGGTGAACGATTAGGTCAGATAGACATCATTGATGGTTTTAAAATCAGGCTCGCGATCGATGAGTATTATTTATCATCCATAGTAACCGGGTTAAAAGGAACATTCACCTTCAATGAACAAACCCATGATCTTGAGATCACCAAGATCTATCCTGCAATTAATAACGGACAATTCGAAGTTGATATGGAATTCATCAATCAAGCACCCGGAAATCTGCGGCGTGGACAAACGGTGAGGATCAAACTCGAATTGGGAGATTCGATCCAGGCTATACAGATTCCACGTGGAGGTTTTTATCAGAAAACCGGAGGAAACTGGGTTTTTGTGGTCGATGAAACAGAAAATAAGGCATATAAGCGGTCCATTCGCCTGGGCAGACAAAATCCTGACCATTTTGAAGTACAATCTGGACTGAGTCCCGGAGAAAAAATCATTACATCAAGTTACGATGCTTTTGGTGACAACGAGGTGTTAATATTGAATTAGGTATCAACCTCATTAATTTAAAAAAGATATCATACCACAAACTATGATCAAGACAAGCAATCTAAAGAAAGTTTACACTACTGAAGAGGTAGAGACTACTGCGTTGAATAACGTAAATATTGAGATCAAAGAGGGTGAATTCGTTGCAATAATGGGGCCATCAGGTTGTGGAAAATCGACCCTGCTCAACATCATGGGACTTTTAGATAATCCAACGTCCGGACAATACCACTTCAATGGACAAGAGATATCAGGTTATTCAGAAAAACAGCGGGCTCAACTTCGCAAAGGAAACATAGGCTTCATTTTCCAAAGCTTTAACTTGATTGACGAGCTGACTGTATTCGAAAACGTAGAACTTCCTCTCCTTTACCTTGGAATGGATTCATCCAAAAGAAATTCAAAGGTTGAGAACGCATTGGAACGTATGGGCATGATGCACCGCAAAAATCACTTTCCTCAACAATTATCAGGAGGACAGCAGCAAAGAGTTGCCATAGCCAGGGCGGTTGTTGCAGATGCCAAACTAATTCTCGCTGACGAACCGACCGGGAATCTGGATTCTGATCACGGTGATGAGGTCATGAAATTGCTTACGGAACTAAACGATTCAGGAACAACCATTGTCATGGTCACCCACTCACCATATGATGCAAAATATGCTGAACGTATCATTAACTTATTCGATGGAAAGGTCGTAACTGAAGACATGAAAGAAGGCTTCCATATTTAAGGCTCAGGCATCACAGCATCTTCATCACACTGAGACAAAAAAAACCGGATACGGAGTTTTGCAATTTTAACGTTGAGCTAAATTCTCACTGACAAGTTTTAACATGCAGGTACTTGATTATGTGTTCACTTTGGGGTTAAATGCTTGATGTATAATAATTTTATTAAATCTCACCTTACTATGAAAAAAGTCATCTATGCTTCGCTGATCCTTATTGTATTATTTATCGTTAACGGTTCAGTATTTGCTCAGGATAAAGTACTAACAATAGATGATTACGACCGTTGGTCTAGAATTGTAGGAACAGAAATTTCTAATAACGGTAACTGGGTGGCTTATGGTCTTCGTCCAAATGGCGGTGATGATACCCTTCATGTCATTTCATTGAGAAATAGTACTGAACACATTATACCACTCGCTCAAAATGGAATATTCTCTGATGATAGTAAATGGCTTGCTTACACCGTGAGCATTGATGAGCAAACTCGTAAAAAGATGATCCAGAAGGGTGAGAAAGTTTATAGTCAAGCTGAATTGCTGAATCTTGAAACCGGAGAAAAATATTCAGTTGATCGATCTTCCAGCATGGAGTTTTCTGAAAACGGAAGATATTGGGCCGTACACCGCGAAAAACCGGAGACAGATAACAGTAAACATCAGGGAAGTGATCTGATATTACGTAAGCTGCAGGATGGTACAGTAATGAATATTGGAAACGTGTCAGAATTTAAATTCAATAAGAAGAGCACAATGCTTGCATACCTTGTTGACGCAAGTGAAAAAGAAGGAAATGGCCTATATCTTAAAAACCTGAACACTAATACCCTCACCACTCTCGATTCCGATACGGTTACATACACAAATTTAGTTTGGGATGATGAACAATCCCACAGATCAGAATGGAAGAAAAAAGGATCTGCCCTGGCTGTACTTAAAGGCAATAAAATTGACACTCTGATCCATCCCAAGAACAAATTGGTTGTTGCACAGAACCTGGATTCCAGGTTCACTAAAACTATTTTAGATCCCTACAATCATTCCAGTTTTCCTGACAATATGGTTATTAGTGGTAACAGAGATCTTTCCTGGAATACTAATGGTGATATGGTATTCCTTGGATTTCGGGAACAAGAGCCAAAGTTAAACATGGACAAAGACAGCGTTGCTAATGTAGATGTTTTTCATTGGAAGGATGACCGAATTCAAACGGTGCAGGAGCAACAGGCCTCCAGAGACCTTAAATTTACTTACGTGGCTTCTTTTGACCCCGGTAATTCCACCTTAACCCGTCTTACAGATGAGGAGATGAGAGAACTGGATTTTTCAAAACACAACAAGTTTATGATCGGCCGTGATGAAACACCTTACATTGATGATATAAACTGGGGAGTTTCACCAACTGATCTGTACCGTGTTAATCTGCAAAACGGAGATCGTACGCTATTTGCTAAGAATGTTAAGCGATCGAATGGATTTTCCCCTGATGGCAGGTACTATCTATATCAAAAAATAACTGAGCAGGACACTATGTTATATGTTTATGATGTAGAGCAGAATACCAATACTAATTTATCTGCAAACTCCCCTATTCAATTTACAAATACAGACCACATATACCCTCACGAAAGCCCAACTTTTGGATTAGCAGGATGGACCAAAGATAGAGAGCATGTCATAATGAATCACAAATATGACCTCTGGTTGCTTGCCCTTGATGGCTCTTCAGCTGAGAATATTACTCAGGGTATGGGGAATCAGGAAAAAATCATATTCAGGTATGAGAACCTTGACGAAAGCGAAGAATACATTGATACCTCCGGTAAATTATTGCTTTCGGCCTTTGGTGAGTGGACCAAGAAAAATGGGTTTTATGAACTAACTATTGGAAATACACCAAAGCCACTCATATATGAAGATGCGAGTTTTGGGAACGTGGATAAAGCACGCGACACCAACCGCATCATACTTACACGCCAGACTTTTGTGGATTTTCCCGACTACTACCAAACCAATTCAGGTTTTAAGAACCTTAAAAAAATTACAGACGCCAATCCTCAGCAAAAGGAATACGCATGGGGAGAAAGAGTATTAGTTGACTATGAAAATAGTCGGGGAATTAAACTCCAGGGCACACTAACCTTGCCGGCCAATTATAAACCGGGTAACAAGTATCCAATGATCGTGTATTTCTATGAGAAAATGTCTGATCGGCATCATCAATATTCCATGCCTGTTTATGATGACCGCCCCCACATGTCAACATATGCCAGCAACGGATACCTGGTTTTTATGCCGGATATTGATTTTGAATTTGGGTACCCAGGAACTAGCTCTCTTGATTGCATCACGTCTGCAACTCAAAAAGTCATCGATCTGGGCTATGCGGATCCCGATAAATTAGGTTTACAAGGCCATAGCTGGGGAGGTTATCAATCCTCTTTTATTTTAACCCAAACAGATATGTTTGCAACCGTTGTGACAGGTGCACCACCAACAAACCTTACAAGCTTCTATAATAATATTTATGGCAATACAGGCACCAATCATCATGGGATCATGGAAATCGGGCAAGTTCGTATGGGCCGTAATGTAACCCCGTGGTCAAACCTGGAAGACTATCAGCGTGAAAACCCAATGTTCCATGCCCCAAAAATTGAAACCCCTTTTATGATTCTACATGGAACAGATGATGGTGCAGTAGACTGGATGCAAGGTCTGGAATTCTATAATGCGGCACGCCGGCTCGATAAAGAGGTTGTCCTATTATCATATCCGGGTGAGGGACATCATTTAGGCAGAGAAGCTAACCAAATTGACTTTCAGGTCAGAATGAAAGAATGGTTTGACCACTATGTTAAAAGGGTGCCTGCAGCTGAATGGATCAAAGAAGGAATTCCCTATATTGAAAAGCAATATAATAAAGCCGAATAAGGATACCCTATAATGGATAATGGGATTTTTATTGATCAGATAAGTATTTTAATTTTGAATCACTTCTTTATCGAATTGTATTGATTCAAAGTAACAAATGCGGATTCATTCGGTGTTTTGTCCCTTTTTCATATACCTGCACAATTGACATTAATTTGTGGTCTTCAAATATCCTCCCAAGAAACTGTAAACCGGAAGGTAAATTTCCTTTTAAATATCCCATTGGCACTGTAATTGCCGGCTGACCAGTATGTGGGGCAATGATATGATTATTATCACCTGTTATGGCTTGTACAATTCCTTTCTTGATTGGCGCTCTATTCCACGAAGGATATATTATGGCAGTCACCCTAAAATGACTCATTGCTCTTTCAATGGCTTCTCGGTATTCGATTCTTTTGGTATCCTTAAAGGCATCTGCGCAAACAGTTTCACTTTTTAGGTTTTTATATTTCTGATAATTCAGCAGATCTCCTTCTATATATGAAGAATAGTTACCTGACTCTAAAATATCATTAAAATTTTGAAGTGGAATTTCAGCCCCCCAACTCAATAAAAAATTATTAAGATCGTCTTGAAAGGTTGGGCACCATTGGTTGTGCCTCAATGAATCAAATCCAGCCACCACAAACGGGTCAACAATTTCTGCACCTTGTTTTTTGAGATCTGAGATAGCCTTTTCAAATAATGTATTAACCTCTGGGCTAGCATACATACTCACTTTTCTAAAAACTCCTATACGAACCCCCTTCAGATCTGTTTTATTCAAACGGTCTAAATAACTCTCAGGAACCATATTCAAGCCATGTTCAGTAAGTGGGTCTTTTTCATCATATCCATTAATTACATCCATTACCCGTGCAGCATCTTCTATTGTTCGTGTCATTGGGCCCGGCATATCATTTCTAAGATATAAAGGAATGATGCCGTATCTGCTTGTAAGACCCATTGATGGTCTAATGCCGATCAATGCGTTGTGTGATGCAGGTCCTCGAACTGAACTCCCCGTATCTGTTCCAATACCAATTATTCCAAAATTCGCAGCGATAGCTGCTGCTGTTCCACCACTTGACCCGGCTGTTGAATATCCAACATTATAAGGGTTGACCGTCTCCCCAAATGTTGAACTTATTGAAGCATTGGCATTGAGAGCCCACTCACCCATATTGGATTTTGCTAGTATTATCGCGCCGGCTTCAATTAATTTTTTTATAATCGTTGCGTCTTTGCTGGGCACATAGTTTTGTAAAGTTTTTGAACCAGCGGTTGTTGGCAAACCTTTGGTCATGATGTTATCCTTTACAATAACTGGAATCCCATGGAGAGGTCTTAATTTACCTGTATCCTTAAACTCTTGGTCCAATATTTTTGCCTCAGCGATGGCAGTTGGATTAATATATGTAATAGCATTTATTCCTTTGGGCTGATCGAGTCTTACAATTCGCTGGATGTAACATTTGATCAGTTGTTCTGATGTTAACCTGTTTTCAGAAAAAGCTTTATGTACTTTCTTTATGTCAATTTCAGATAGCTCAAAAGTGTTACACCGGGTGTATTCCGTATTATTTATAATATTGATCTGTTGACCCAATGCGACAACTGATGTGACCACAGTAACGAAAACTATGAATAAAACTCTCATTTTTATAAGCAAGATATTTACCTAAAACAGTTTCAATTTATTGATAAATCCATAATTCTGATCACTTATTTTTTCGTATTAGCAAATTTTTAACGTGTTTCATGTTCGCCTCTAATAATGCCAAAAACCAATAGTAAGTCAGGATCGCTGTCCTCTACTGCACTCTCTTTATCACCATGATCGTAATATCATCGCTTTGATGGAACCCATCTGAATGGGAATTTACCTGCTGATAGATCTGCTGAAGAATAAATGAAGCAGATGCATTAGCACATTTTTCAATTACGGCTACAGTGCGGTCAAGACCAAACTCCACTAGATCTTTATTCATTGCCTCAGTAATACCATCTGTAAAAATGACAACTGTATCCTCAGGTTCAAGGGATATAGAATGACATTCGTATATAGCTTCGTCTACGACTCCTAAAAGCATGCCCGTGACATCCAGTTTTGAGTGCAACTTATTTTCCCTGAAAACAAGGGGCTGGTCATGCCCTGCGTTACAGTAATGAATTTTATGATCTTTCCTGTCAAGCACACCATAAAACAAAGTAGCAAACTTAGTTGCCTCGGTATTTCGGTAAAGAAGTTTATTAATGTTTTCCACACATTTGTTTGTTTCCTTATGTATGAGTACCTGACTTCTTAAAGAGGCCTGAAGCCCCGCCATTAACAATGCAGCCGGCATCCCTTTCCCTGTAATATCTCCAATACAGAAACCCACATTGTTTTCGTCAATTTCAATAAAATCATAGTAATCCCCGCCTACTTCCTTAGCGGGAACATTGAATGCAGCTATTTCATATCCGGGAATATCGGGATTCTTGTCAGGAAGTAAATTAGTCTGGATCTGGGTAGCAACTTTCATTTCCTCCTTCAATATCAGGTATTCTTTTTCCTCTTCATAAAGGCGTGAGTTTTCAATGATCTGAGCAGATTGAGATGCGATGATAACTAACAGGCGCCGATCTTTTTCCTCAAAAGTTGCTCCATTTTTTTTATTAAAAACTGCCAGGTAACCTATCAGATCACCCTTGGCTATAAGTGGTACACCTAACATATTCCGGATCGACGTACCTGTTTCTGGCGGAAGTGTGAATCGGTCATCACCCCCCAAATCGTTGCTTAGAAGAGGCACTTGTTTACGCAGCATCCACCCTGTTATTTGATGATCAAGATGAATGGGAACCCTTTGCTGGGTCAAGTCTTGTCTGCGGATCATAGTATGGAATTTCATATCCTCACTTTCCTTTTCCAGCAAGCTTACAGTACCCTCTTCCGCATTCAAATGCTTTACGCACTTTAAAACTATAGTGTCAATGATCGTTTCAACAGACTGAGTAGAACTGATGGAGGAAGCAATATCATTCAATATGGACAACTCCTTAACTGCCAGCTTTAGCTGTTTATTTTCCTCTATAAGTTTTTGAAAATCTTCCATATCTGATCTTGAAAAGTAAGGAAAGCCAAATCAAGTAAAATAAATCAGGCAATCATCGCATTTTAATGTACATTATAATGCATTAAGTAGTATAATCATATACATTTTTAAGTTATGGGTTGTTTTTATAAACTATGATAGGCAAGCAAATCCTACATTATCAGGTATTACAAAAACTTGGCGAAGGAGGTATGGGAAAGGTATATCTGGCTGAAGACACCAGGTTAAACAGAAAAGTAGCCTTGAAATTTCTTTCAACCGGAGTAACTTCCGATGATCTGGAAGTTAAACGATTTAGAAATGAAGCCCGCATTGCAGCCTCCCTTAGTCACCCAAATATAGCCCAGGTCTATGCGATCGAAGATTGTGAAGAAGGAAGTTTTATTGCCATGCAATATATTGACGGGGTAGACCTTGGTTCTTTTTTAACTAAAGATGAGGTAACATTAAAACAAAAAGAAGAGATCGCATTAAAGGTTGCTGAAGGCATCGGGGCAGCTCACAAAAAAGACATTATCCACAGGGATATAAAAGCCGGGAATATCATGGTGACCCATGACGGTCAGGTTAAGGTTTTGGATTTTGGTCTTGCCCAGCTTGCCAGTGTTTCTAAATCGGTCAGTTCAGGAGTACAAATTGGAACTGCAACCTACATGGCTCCTGAGTTGATCCTGGGGAAAGATGCCGATATTCGTTCGGAAGTGTGGGCCTATGGGGTCGTACTCTATCAGCTATTTACCGGCAATCTTCCTTTTGACGGAGCTTATGAACAAGCCATTACTTATGCCATTTTAGATGAAGAACCACAGGCTGCTCACGAAATTAAAGCTGATATCCCACCCTACATTGAACAGATCATAGATAAATGTCTTCAGAAGAAGCCTGATAACAGGTATCAAAATTTTGAAGAGATCATTTCAGATATCAAAAAAAATAATTCTGCTGCCTTAAATATAACTAACAACTCACCGTCATTTTTTGATCTTGTAACTTCAAAAAAGTTTGTCTCATTTTCAGCGCTAGCCTTATTGATCATTATTCCTTTAGGCTTTCTAAGCTATCAAATGTCAAACCCCTTTGATGGCAAGATCAGAAAACTAGCGATCATTCCATTCAAAAATGTTAATGATAATAATGTAAACCGTGTATTGCTGGATGGTGTACTTGAAACCATGACCAGTAAGCTCTCACAAATTGATAATTATAAGGAGGTTCTTTGGGTCATCCCATCAAGCGAAGTTATCAGTAATAATGTTTCTACGGCCCAGGAAGCCTATAAATTTTTTGGAGTCAACCTTGCAGTAACGGGTAGTTTTCAGGATATGGATGATGTTAAGAGATTGACGATCAATCTGATCGATGCAAAGAATCTGAGGCAATTGAAGTCCAGTGTCATTGATATTTCAGGTGATAATATTCTGAATCTCCAAACTGAAACCGTACTGAAACTAATTGAGATGCTGGATATCCAGGCGGATGATCAGATCAAGGGGACTCTGAATCAAGGAATCACAAATGACCCTGAAGCTTCTTCCTATTATATCAGTGGGCAGGGATATCTGCACCGTTACCTGCAGGAAGACTATCTAAATAATGCTATCATGCTTTTTAATAAAGCCATAGAGGAAGATCCTGATTATGCTTTAGCCTATGCTGCCCTTGGCGAATCGTACTGGAGAAAATATGAGATACTTAATGTCATCACATATGTTGACTCTGCAAAAACATTCCTAAATAAGGCCATGGAGATAAACAGTGAGTTGACACCGGTCAAACAAACTATTGGTCTTTTGGATCTGGGTACGGGTGACTATGAAAAAGCCATTAATGTTTTTACCTCTATTCTTGAACACGAACCTGGGAATGAAGTTGCCTATGGAGGCCTTGCTGAGGCTTATGATAACTTGGGGATGTATGAAGAGGCAGAGAAAACCTATAAAAAAGCTATTGACCTGAAACCGGGGTTCTGGCTGAGTTATAAACGGCTTGGTAATTTTTACCTCAGAAAAGGTGAATACGAAAAAGCATTGGAGCCATTGTATGAAGTAGTACAATTAACACCGGACAATCATGATGGATACTCAAATATTGGTGTTATTTATTACTACATGGCTAATTGGGAAATGGCTAAAAAATATTTTTCCGAGTCATATGAAATGGAACCAACCTATTCAGCGGCCTCTAATCTTGGCACTGTCAATTACATTGAATTGAATTATGCAGAAGCTGCTAAATATTATTCCCTCGCTTTGGCAATAAATCCAAACGATTATCAAATCTGGGGCAATCTTGCTTCATTACAAGGGTTATTAGGGGCGAATGAAGATGAAAGAGCTAATTATTTAAAGGCCATTGAGGTTGCAGAAAAACAACTTGAGATCAATCCCAATAACATAAACCTGATTTCAGACCTTGGCTCATATTATTCTGATGTAGGTGATTCTTTACAAGCAGTGATATACCTTGAAAGATCACTGTCATTAGCACCGGAGCTACCTGACCTGATATTCAGGGCAGGAAGTGCCTATGAAAATCTTGGGAATAGAGAGCGGGCTATTGAACTGATGACTCAGGCTCTTGAAAGGGATTATCCGCTTGAAAACATATTAATTCAGCCTGAACTATCCGACCTGGTAGCAGATAATCGGTTCCAGAAAGTTATTAATATATACAAAACCACCGATTAGGGTTATATAAGTAATAATCTAAATAGGTTTAACAAGAACCAGTAATATGGGAACAAATGAAAAATACAATGATCACATGGGTAGGGTTAATTGTTATTGCTTTAGTAAGCATGGCAGCAGTCACTCAGATAAAAAAAATACAGTACTCCGTTAAAAAAATTGATGCCAAGTGGTATGTAGTCGATGAACAAAATAAAGCAATACCAATTGAGGCAAACAGAAACGATGATATTGAATGGACCGCTGAAGGATCAGATATGGTGTTTCAGTTTCCTCAGGAGCTCAGTGTTTATTTCACCAAAGAAGATGGGAGTACAGCTGGAGACGGATACTACATTGAAGTAAAAGACGGCGATAAATTAAAGCTAAAGGTCAAAAACGATGCGCCACTTGGCAGATATGTATACTCTGTTCTCGTTAAAAAAGATGACACCTTTGCTGAAGGAAGTTCACCACCAATTTTGATCATCAGGTAAATTCATAATTCAATTTCTGATGTACATTCCGAATTTCATTTGAAGCCGTTCAAGTTACTATTAATTTGATCGGCTTCTTTCTTATGCTTCTCTAACTTTATCGAAATCCTGACTTGGAACGGTAATTCTTTAATGTTCAGTTTGTTATTAAATTCATTCTGACTTTTAAATTAGATCTGATTGCTCACCATGACCTTGCGAATATCTCTATTAACCATTAGCCTAAATCTATTTTATGCTTTTGTCCTTTTTGCCCAACCCTTAAGTGATAATAAGGATAGTCTTCAAAGTACCTTGGAACAAGCTGAGTCAATAGAATCACTCAGGAGCATACTGATCCAAAAAGACGGTGAGCTACTGGCCGAAGAATTTTTCCGTAATGCCAGTCCTGAATACCCCTACAATATCAAATCGGCTTCAAAAAGTATCATTTCCTTATTGGTTGGCATTGCAGTTGATAAAGGGTTTATCTCGATTGATGAAACTTTGGATCATTACTTTCCCGATTACTTTAAATTGAACCCAGATCCTGAAAAAGAAGCTATAACGATTCGAAACCTGTTATCCATGCAATCAGGTTTGGAAACTACCAGCTTTTACAACTATGGGGCCTGGGTAATAAGTGATAACTGGGTAAAGTTTCAACTTGATCAACCTCTTGAAGAAGATCCGGGCGGTAAAATGGTCTATAGTACAGGTACCTCTCACCTTCTCTCAGCCATACTTACGAAAGCCACCGGTATGAATACCAAAGCCTTTGCTGAAAAATATCTATTCAACCCTTTGAATATTCAGGTTGGTGGATGGGATCGCGACCCTCAGGGATACTACATGGGAGGTAATAACCTGGCCCTCACGCCAAAGGCCCTTTTAAAGATCGGGCAACTTATGCTTAATGGGGGAACCTGGAAAAATGAACAAATTGTATCAAAAGAATGGGTTAGGGATTCGTTTCAAACTTATACCCGCAGTAATTTCAATCCCTATGATTATGGATATATGTGGTGGAACAGGCCTGTCGGTGGATATGATGTTTATTTTGCCTGGGGCTTTGGCGGACAATATATATTCATCATTCCGGAATTAAACAGTGTGACAGTTGTAACCTCTTTCCTTGAAAATGCAACTCAGAGAAGAACTTACAAAGAACCCATCTTTGACCTGCTTGAAGAGCAGGTCATCCCCTTTCTTGAAAATTATTAGCTCACCGGTAAAAATTATTTAAATAAACTTTAACAATTTTGTAACAAATGCACTTCTGAATCCTCTATCAGTGTATAAGGTACAATTTGGGTAATATATACTTCCGTTGGTAGTTAGAGGATTCACTGATGCTTAAAAATTACATCAAGATTGCGATAAGAAATCTCCTTAAAAAAAAGGTTTACTCTCTTATCAACATTACAGGTTTATCTATAGGTCTCGCCACCTGTATTATCATTATAACCTATGTGATCAATGAAAGAAGCTTCGACTCATTTCATGAAAACTCAGATCAGATCTTCAGGGTGGTTCAAACGACTAAATCCGCTGACCGGGATGAAGATCAGGCCACTACTCCCTTTGCTCTTGCCCCAGTCTTAGACGAAGAATATTCGGGATCTATTTTAAAAACGGTTCGTTTTTTCGATATGCAACTGGAATCACATACCTTTGTGAATCGTGATGAACGCATATCTTTCAGAGAGGAAAATTTCTATTTTACAGATTCTACTTTTTTTGATGTTTTCTCTGCTGAACTCCTTCGTGGGGACCCAAAAAGTGCCTTAAGAGATCCCCTTTCACTGGTGATTACAGAAGACCTTGCTAAAAAATACTTTGGGGATCAAAACCCTATTGGCAAACTCCTCAACTATAGGGGTATTCGGGATATGACCGTAACAGGTGTTATGGAAAACTGGCCGGAAACCTCACACATGAAAATAGATCTGTTGGCTTCCTTTACAAGTCTAGATGATATCTACGTGAGTAGTCCCGATTACAATGAAAGCTGGCTTTGGAATCCAATATGGACCTATATAGTTATTGGTGAAAACACTGATACCAAAACACTGGAACAGCAACTACAGACACTAGCAGGCAAATATTACTATGCCTATTCCGGCTGGCCGTCAGATGAAACTGTAGAATTGGAACTGCAACCCGTTACAGACATCCATCTTCATTCCAACAGGGATCATGAAATGGAAGTTAACAGTTCGGCATTGTACACCAATATTTTATTGGCCGTTGCAGTTTTTATCTTGATCATTGCCTGTATCAATTTTATGAACCTTTCAACAGTCAGGTCGTTGGAACGTAGTCGTGAAGTTGGCCTCAGAAAAGTTATGGGAGGACACAAAAAACAGCTTATTTCCCAGTTTCTGGGAGAGTCCTTTTTCCTTAGCTTCATCGCCATCATATTAGGTTGCTTGATCGTCTACCTTTCGCTTCCATTCTTTAATGAACTAACCGGTAAAAGTCTGGGTTTTGACCTTTTCCAAAACATATATACAATCCCTGCTCTTTTAGTCCTTACCATATTTGTTTCATTTTTTTCAGGATCCTACCCTGCTTTTTTTCTTTCCTCTTTTAATCCAGTACAGGTTTTAAAAGGAAAAGGATCTAGTAGTTCAAGCAATGTACTTTTCCGAAAAGCCTTGGTTACGTTTCAGTTTTCACTCTCTGTGATCTTACTGATTGGTACCGCCGTTATATTCCTTCAGCTGAATTACATTCAGGAAAAAGATCTCGGTTTTGATAAAAACAATGTACTTCTTCTTCCCACTATGCAAAATCTGATCAGCTGGGAGTTCGATACTTTCAAGGAACGTGGCTTATCCCATTCACAAATCCAGAATATAACAGGTCTTGGAAAGATACCCGGCAGTGAAGCACAGGAATTCTATCGGTATGTACCGGCAGGAACCGGCGAAAGTGAGGATGCGACAAACCTGGCACTACATGTCACACACGATTTTATTGAAACTTTTGATCTGACTCTTTTGGCAGGACGGGGTTTTTCCAGGGAATTCCCAAGCGATTTTGACCAAAGCATCCTGATCAATGAGTCAATGCTATCAAAGCTGGATGTAGAAATTCCTGAAGAAGCGATAGGATCGACTTTCTATTTTTATCCTCCCGTAGGAGAACGTGAATCATATTCGGTGGTTGGTGTGGTCAAAGACTTTAATTATTCCTCCCTTAAGAAAGAGATTCAGCCATTGGTCATAAAGTTAGTTCAGGGTACTCAACCCATTCTGGGATATGTTGCCCATACTGCTGTTGAGCTTTCTCCCGGTAACCCCACTGCTGCCATAGAACACCTTGAAAAAATCTGGACAGAGATCAACCCAATTGACCCATTTGAGTATCGCTTTCTTGATGAACGACTTAACGAGATCTATGAGTCCGAACAAAAGATGAGCTCGCTTGCCACCGTTTTTTCTTTATTGTGTATCATCATTGCATGTCTTGGTCTTCTAGGACTTTCATCCTATTCGGCTCATCTCAAGCAAAAGGAAATTGGCATCAGGAAAAGCCTTGGGGCTTCTGTAACCAACATTATCAACTTGTTATCAAAAGAGTTCATATTTCTTGTGATCCTGGCCAATCTCATAGCCTGGCCGATCTCATATTTTGGTGCCCAAAAATGGCTTGAAAATTTCCCCTACCGATTTGACCTCTATACAAACCTTCCCATGATCTTTATTGTCTCAGGATCGATCATTCTTTTTGTTGCATTGACAACTGTAAGTTATCATGCGGTCAAGGCTGCCATGATCAATCCGGTTCAAGCCATACGCAACGAATAAATCTGAATTTCTTTAAAAATTCACATGGTTTATGTACCATTAAGGAACCTTTCATTAAGGGGATTCATTGGATTGATATGAGACCATTAGTTTACATCTTACTTCTTCTGACCTTTATCCTTGCTCCTCTCAGTGAGGGTTTCGGTTTTGTTATGCAGCAAGACACCACAGGTGAAAAAACCGTTACCGTTATTACGATCAAGGGGGCCATTGGGCCAACTACCACCAATTATATTACCCGTGGACTGGAAACAGCTATTGAAAGAAAGGCTGAAGCTTTGATCATAGAACTTGATACCCCTGGCGGTCTTTTAAACTCAACTCAGGATATTGTGCAGGAAATGCTGGCATCTGAGATGCCGATCGTTGTATATGTGACCCCATCCGGGGGTAATGCCGGAAGCGCCGGTACATTTATTACACTTGCCGCCCATATTGCAGCTATGGCCCCCACCACTACCATTGGGGCTGCCTCACCGGTATCTATGGGAGGCGGACAGCAGGATACGGTGATGCAAAAAAAGATCTTTAACTACTCGGAAAGCTTCATAGAGAACATTGCCAAAGAACGAAACCGTAATGCCGAATGGGCAAAATCAGCTGTCAGTGATGGTGAAGCGATCACCGAAACGGAAGCATTGGAGTTGAATGTCATCGACCTAATTGCAACAGATATGGACGACCTATTGCAACAAATAGACGGACGCGAGGTGGAAGGCAGAATCCTAGAAACCTCAAATGCGACCATCGAGCCGCTTGAAGAAAGCTTTGCTGAAAAATTCTTCAGCTTCATTATGCGCCCAGAGATCATGCTGATCCTGACCATGGTTGCCATTTATGGCATTGTCGGGGAAGTTACTAACCCCGGAGCCATTGTACCGGGTGTAGCCGGTGTCATCGCATTGATCCTGTTATTATACGGTTCAGCAGCCATGCCAATAAACGTTGCCGGTTTTATTTTGATTGGTTTAGCAATTGTTTTATTTATAACGGAAGCATTCACCCCAACATTTGGAATACTTATGACCGGAGGAGCCGTCTCATTTTTCCTAGGTGCTTTGATGCTGTTCCAGGATTTTCCCAAAGAAATGCAGCTGGACTGGTATTGGCTGGTTCCGGCGACTATTCTTATGGTCATATTTTTTGGGTGGATAGCCACTTCAGGAATAAAAGCCCAATTTACCGGACACAGAACCGGTTTGGAATCACTCATCGGAAAAAAAGCCAGGGTCATTGACGATGTGGATGAAAATTCCGGACGAGTGATGATCTCCGGTGAATATTGGAATGCCATTACTGAAGGAGAACAAATTAAATCAAACGAATGGTGCGAGATCGTCCGTTTTGAAGGACTCACCGTTACCGTAAAACCTTACACCCCTAAAGAGGAGACTCATCATGGAGCCGACTGAAGTATTTTCAGGATATATTACCTGGGTAATCACCCTTGTTGTATTCTTTGTTTTATTAGCACCTCAAGTTTTCAAGATCTTAAGAGAATATGAACGGGCGGTGGTATTCCGGCTTGGAAAATTCCAGAGCGTTAAAGGCCCCGGCCTGATCATCCTCATCCCTTTCATCGATAAAATTGAGCGCGTGGATCTGCGTGTACTTACCATCAATGTGGATCGGCAGGAAGTGATCACTAAAGATAACGTAACCGTGAATGTGGATGCCATTACCTTTTTCAGAGTGGTTGATGCAGAAGCAGCTGTTATACAGGTTGAGCGATACATTCATGCTACTTCCATGTTAGCTCAAACTACATTGCGAAGTATCATCGGTCAGGTTGAACTGGATGAATTGCTGGCCAACCGTGAAAAGATCAACAAACAGATCCAGCAAAATATTGATACTCAAACCGATCCATGGGGAATCAAAGTAGTTTCCGTTGAAGTACGTGATGTGGTTCTTCCTGAAAATATGAAGCGAGCCATGGCACGTCAGGCTGAGACTGAACGTGATCGTCGTGCCAAGGTCATTAACGCTGAAGGTGAATTCCAGGCCGCCGAAAGACTAGTTGATGCAGCCAAAATGATCGAGACTGCACCGGCTGCTTTACAACTTCGCTTCCTGCAAACCATGAATGAGATCAGTGAAGAAAATGCAACTTTTGCCTTCCTGCCACTGCCCATGGATTTCTTTGAGGCATTCAAGAAAATAGCACCTTCAGATCAGATCAAGAAGAAAGATGATTCCGGAGAATAATAATTAAGGAACATGACATATAAATACATATTTATGTATCTGCATAAATATGCATGACACAAGCTCTCAAAAATCACTGGCTCTGATGCTCTGCGTCGGAGCCTTTTTTTATTTAAGCAATTCTTCCCCATCCAACCCATAGTTTTATTAATTTCGGGCTTAATTAATTATTAAAATAAGGATCTAGAAATGGGGCACATCAGATCACTGACTTTATTTATAACAATCTTCGCACTTACTTCAGGAACCGCCTTTGGGCTTCAGGAGATCTCTGATTCTTCACCGGAACCCCGCCAGCAAGATCTACTGGTCAATCCACAGCGTACGGTTCATACTTTTTTGCACTGGCAACAAGCCGGACATAAGAACCCGGATTATGTGATCACAACTATGAAGTTGGCCGATGGAAGTAATGAAGAAAAACTTGAGCTCGCTGAGCGACTTCTGAAAGTCCTGGATGCACGAGGATTATTGATCGATTATGATACCATCCCAAGTAACCCAAACTATACCGATAGCCTCTCAGGACTTCAACAGTATATTTTATTTGAAACCCTACCCGAGGTTTATTTGACCAAAACAGCTCAGAATGAATGGGTCTTCTCCAGGTCAACCACTCAGGCCATACCGGATTTGTATGCAAGCACCTTTTCGAGCTGGTTTACATTTGTGATCGATCAGCTTCCTGAATGGACCGAAAATGAGTGGTTCGGGATCAAGATCTGGCAGTACCTGGCTGTGTTCTTCTGGATATTCTTAGGCCTGATATTGATGAAGGTGTTCGAATTTCTTCTGGACAACTATGTCCGACGCCTGGCAATGAAGACTAAATTCACCTGGGATGATGATCTCATTGATGGAATTGAAAAACCATCCGGGTATATCTTTGTTACTGCTTTCTTTTTGGTAACCTATTCTAACCTTCAGTTCTCAGTTACCGTAAGTCATGCGTTGTCAATAATCCTTGAGGTGGCGTTATCAGCGGCTATAGTTTGGTTATTTTATAACCTCGCCGATGTCTTTTCCAAATACCTGACCGTTGTCACTTCAAAAACTGAAACGGAACTGGATGACCAGCTGATCCCTCTTATCCGGAAAACGCTCAGGTTCTTCGTATTGGTTATGGGTGTGATCGCGATCCTTCAAAACAACGGCGTAAATGTTGCTTCACTGATTGCCGGACTCGGAATTGGAGGTTTGGCTGTGGCTCTCGCAGCCCGGGAAACCTTAGCTAATTTCTTTGGTTCCGTTACCATTTTTTTGGACCGCCCATTCAAAATAGGCGACTGGATCAAATCCGGAAATGTAGAGGGAACGGTGGAAGAGGTCGGATTTCGGTCTACTCGTATACGAACGTTTTATAACTCGCTGGTCAGTGTCCCTAATTCAAACCTTGCTAATGCAGACATTGATAACCTTGGCTTGAGAAGATACCGAAGGCTCAAAACGGTATTGAACCTGACTTACTCGACCACACCGGAACAAATGGAAGCTTTTGTGGAGGGGATCAAAGCCATTGTGAAAGCAAACGAACATTTCAGACAGGATTACTATGAAGTACACTTCAACTCCTTTGGAGCTCATTCCCTGGACGTGTTGGTTTATGTTTTCTTCGATGTGCCCGATTGGAGTACCGAGTTACAACAGCGCCATAATTTCTTACTTGAGATCTTACGCCTTGCCAGGGAAGTGGGGGTTGAATTCGCATTCCCAACTCAAACCTTGCATATGGACAGCTTTTACAAAGATACGCCTCGCAAGGTTGGCGAAGAACGCACCGAAGAAGAACTAGCCTCAGCGGTCACAGATTTTGGCCCCGGAGGCAAAAAAGGAAAACCGGAAGGCATCCGAATTTACAGAGATGGCGAAGAAGTAGATTTTGGTGCGAATAAATAAAAAATTAAAAAAGCCGACTCATCTGAGCCGGCTTCTAAAAATACTACTTTGCTAAAGCTGAATAACAAAAGTTATTTCGCAGCTTCCTCATCTTCTTCCTTTTTTCCGGAAAAAGCATCAAACACCATCACAAGGTCATTCGCAACCTGTTCTTTGGTTCGGCCTTCAATGCGGTGCCGGGGTATCAAAGCTTTGATCTCTCCATCTACAAAATAAGCGAAGGATGGTGAGGATGGTGGGTATTCACTGAAATAGGCTCTGGCATGCGCCGTTGCCTCTTTATCCTGACCGGCAAATACCGTTACCATATGATCAGGTTTTGCCTCTGAATTCTCCAAAGCGATCCCTAAACCCGGCCGGGCATTTCCTGCAGCACAACCACATACAGAGTTCACAACCAGAAGCATGGTGCCTTCATATTCTTTCATGGCACGATCCACATCATCTGTGGTCTTAAGCTCTTCAACACCAAACTGAGTCAGTTCTTCTCTCATCCAGGACGTATCAGGTCCCATTCCAAATCCAAATTGCATAATAATCTCTTTGTTTTATTGATTGCTATATCGGTTCAAAAATACAAAATATTTGACCCAAAAATAGACAAGGCTTCCCGATTATGAGAAGCCTTGTCAAATCTTAAAGTTTCCGAATTAACGGATCAACTTTTTAAGTCTCAAACTTACTTAGCAGCTTTGTAATTATCTGCAACCTGATCCCAATTGATCAAATTCCAGAATGCAGCTACATAATCCGGACGTCGGTTTTGGTAATGCAGATAATATGCATGTTCCCAAACGTCAATACCCATTATTGGCGTATAGCCTTCCATCAGTGGGCTGTCCTGATTTGCTGTTGAATGTACAACAAGGTTTCCGCTTCCATCCACTGACAACCAAGCCCATCCGGAACCAAAACGGCCACCGGCTGCTGCAGAAAATTCCTCTTTGAATTTATCAAAGCTTCCAAATGTGTCATTAATGGCTTCAGCCAATTCTCCTTCAGGCTCTCCACCGCCGTTTGGAGATAGAATGGTCCAAAAAAGATTATGATTGGCATATCCGCCACCACTATTGATAACTGCTTGTTTGATATCAGATGGTACTTCATCAATTCTGCGAAGAACCTTCTCTATATCAAGATCCGCAAAATCATGGCCTTCAAGGGCGGCATTCACTTTGTTAGTATACCCCTGATGGTGTTTGGTGTGATGGATCTTCATCGTACGAGCATCTATGTGTGGTTCAAGTGCATCGTAATCGTATGGCAGATCTGGTAATGTATAAGCCATTGTTTACTCCTTTTTTATTTTCATGTTTACGACGCTTATAACTTGTGCGCCTTTATTTTATCGTTCCTAAACATAAGCAAATCGGTATTAAATTTCGTTCCTGCCATCCATCAATACCCTCTATCTTTTAGATTTGTTAATACTATAAGCTGAATCTTGCACTGAAATCCATTGAGATTTAAAGTATCTTTGGCATTCACACTCATATTTTTTTACTCACTCAGATCATTTATGAAGTATAATTACGATGTCATAATTATTGGTAGCGGACCGGCCGGTTTTTCGTGTGCCATGCAAAGTTCCAAATTCGACAAGAAGGTATTGGTCATAGAAGCCAATGAAGACTCTTTTGGTGGAACATGGATCAATTCTGGAACGATCCCAAGTAAAGCACTCAGGGAAACAGCCCGTATCATTCAACGCTTTCAAAGTCAGTTTGAACACCTTTCCGATGAAAAAGCCTATCAGCATCATCAGATGTCTGAACTGCTGAAGTATAAAAGTGAGATACAGAAAAGTAAGAACACCAAGGTTGAGAATGATTTCAGGAAAAATGAGATCGATACCGTACATGGCTTCGGTGAGTTAAAAGATAATCACACAGTTGAAGTAACGGACAAACAGGGCAAGAAAAAGACCTATAAGGGCGAATTCATCTTCCTTTCACCAGGCAGTAAACCCGTTCAACCCAAAGGCTTTGATCTGGACCACAATAAAGTTCTGGATTACATTTCAATATTAGACCTGACTCATATCCCCCGAAAACTGCTGGTTATCGGAAGCGGTGTTCAGGCCTTGGAATATGCCACCACATTCTCAAATCTTGGAAGCCGGGTTTCCATTTTGAACGAAGCTGAGTCATTTCTTTCATTTCTTGATAATGAAATAAGAGATCAGCTGGAAAAGCTACTGGAAAAACAAAAGATCGAGATTTTCTCTGATGCTGAAAATATTGAGATCAAAACCAACACCATACGCAATACAACTGAGGTAAGATATAACCTCAGGCAGGATAATGAAGGTAATAGGACCCGGGTCATAGAAACTGAACACGTCCTTTACCTGGGCGGAAAAGTTCCGAATACAGAAGGTCTTGGTCTGGAGACTATTGGAGTTGAAACTGACAATGAAGGAAATATCATCGTAAATGACGATTACCAAACCAATATTGAGAATATCTTCGCCGGTGGAGATGTGATCGGATACCCAGCCCTTGCCTCTGCTTCTTTCTCTGAAGGTAGGGTTGCATCATGCAACATGTTCGGGATCCAGGTTTTGGATGTACCTCCTGAAATCCCTTTTGCGATATACTCCATTCCAGAAATATCCAGTATCGGTTTGACCGAAAAAGAAGCCAAATCGCGAGGATATGATGTTACCATTGGGCGTGCCTACTACAAGAATATTACTCAGGGAGATATCAGTAATCAGCAGGACGGTCTGCTTAAGCTGGTTTTTGAGACTGAAACCCTGAAACTGGTTGGCATCCATATCATCGGTGAAAGAGCCAGCGACCTTATTCATCTTGGTCAGGCGGTAATGTCACTGAATGGAGATATCCGTTATTTTATAAATCACGTAATGAATTATCCAACCTACAGTGAAGCTTATCGAATCGCGGCTTTTAATGGCATAAACCGGGTCTATAAGGCGGGCGTGAAGTACAAAAAGATCCTAAAGAATAAGGGGTAGGAATATCGATACCCCCTAGTTCATCTACCGCTCCGACGCGAAGCGTGCGGAGCGAGTATATTTTGAGACCTTGGTTTATAAGAAAAGACCCTACTTGTTCCAAAGCTCTGCGTCGGAGCAGATTATCGAATAACCTCATCCTAACTTCTTAACCTTGTCAGGAAACTTCAATATTCTACACGTAGTGTATAGCCTTGCGCATACCTTCGGAATCATAATCAAACTCCTCCGGTAAGGTCTTGATCCCTTTTTCCTCCGAGATCTTCGCTGAGTAGGCCAGAACCATTGCATCTACGATATCATCTTCCTCGACCTCATTTCGCCGGAAATCTTCCTTTATATCCCTGAAAAAGTCATCAGCTATAGGTTCTCTTGCTTTAATGAGCTCCAGGCGATGCTTGATCCCCTTTTTCAGATTCTTTTTCTGATAGATCATTCCACCATTAATGGTTTGGAAAAGTAACTCAGGATGAGACTCAAGAACCTTATCTCGCAAACTTTCATCCGCTCGAAGCAATTCATCCACCATTTGGATCTTAGGGGTGATATTCCATGACTGCAAGGTTAGTTTTTTATCAGTGTACTCATGGCTGATCATATTGGCTTCCACGTAGGAAGGAGCCGTCAGGGCCGGCCGTATTGGTGGACTGAAAACACTGGAAGCATAATCACCCCCAACTTTTTTTCGTAACAATTCATCAGCTTTACGGGTATAGTTCTCATCTTCCAGTCCGATCGGCATGTCTATAAAAACACGGTCAAAAACTTCAAAAGCTTCTTTTAAGGCATCTCGGTCTCTGAGAACTTCGTACTTTTCATTTCCTTCATCAAAGGTGATGAGGATCCAACCTGCTTTACAACCGTCTATTCCTGCTGTTTTCACTTTAACTGTTCTTTAATGTTTTTCTTTAACTGAATATGCAGTTCATCCAGTTGATGTTCGTCTACAACATCAGGGGAATTATCCATCATGCTTTGTGCTTTCTGGTTCTTTGGAAATGCAATAACATCCCGAAGGCTTTTAGCTCCAGTCAATAACATAACGGCACGATCAACCCCAAAGGCAATTCCACCGTGTGGAGGAGCACCATATTTGAATGCATCCAGAAGAAATCCGAATTTTTCTTCAGCTTCGCGTTCTCCAATTCCAAGAAGTTCGAATACTTTTCGCTGCATATCCTGATCATGGATACGAATAGAACCACCACCAAGCTCATTTCCGTTCAGTACCAGATCGTAGGCTCTTGCCTTGACCTTGCCCGGATCACTTTCCATCAGCTCCACATCTTCTACTCTTGGGGAAGTGAAAGGGTGGTGCATGGCATGATATCGGCGGGTTTCCTCATCCCACTCAAGTAGTGGAAACTCGGTGACCCAAAGAAAATTATAGGTTGATTGATCGATCAGGTCGAATTCTTTCCCCATCATCAAACGAAGCTGGCCCAACTGTTTCAACACATCCGGTTTCGGTCCGGCCAGGATCAGTACCAGGTCTCCCTGCCTGGCTTCTGATCTCTCAACCATCTGTTCCACGATCTCATCCGTAAGGAATTTAGCTACACTGCAGAGTGGGCCATCCTCCTGCATCTTAATATAGATGAGGCCACCTGCGCCGGTTTCCTGTTTTACACGATCGGTAAGCCTATCTATGGCACCACGCCCCATATCACCCTGTCCGGGAACTGTGATCCCAACCACTCCGCCACCTTTTTTAACGGTACTTGAGAAAACTTTGAACTCCGCGTCTTTAACGATCTCAGAGAAATCTTTGAATTCAAGTCCAAAACGGGTATCCGGTTTGTCGGAGCCATACGTATTCATGGCCTCTTCATAAGTCATACGCGGGAATGGAGTTTTCACTTCATAACCGATCGTATCCTTAAACACTTTTTTCCAAAGAGCTTCATGGGTCTCATAAATATCTTCTTCTTCCACAAAACTCATCTCAACATCGATCTGAGTGAATTCCGGCTGGCGGTCGGCCCGCAGGTCTTCATCCCTGAAACACTTCACGATCTGGAAATAGCGGTCATAACCTGATACCATAAGCAACTGCTTATAGGTTTGAGGACTTTGAGGTAAAGCAAAGAACTTTCCTGCATTCACACGGCTGGGTACCAAATAATCACGGGCCCCTTCCGGTGTGCTGCGCATCAGTACCGGGGTCTCAACCTCTGCAAAATTAAGCTCGTGATAAAACTCTCGAACCGATTGATAGAACTTTGACCGCAGCATTAATTTTTCCTGAACCTCAGGCCGACGCAGATCGAGATACCGGTATTTCAACCTAACATCTTCATTTGTTGAAATACCATCTTTTATTTCAAAAGGAGGTGTTTCAGCGGCTGAGTAGATCACCAGATCCGTAGCTTCGATCTCGATCTCACCGGTAGGCAGGTTTGGGTTCAAATTCTCTTCACCCCTTGTGATGACCTTACCTTTCACGCCGATCACAAACTCGGCACGTAACTGCTCTGCTTTTTCGTGTAGCTGGTCGTCTTCTTCAGTAAAAACAACCTGGGTAACACCATATCTGTCTCTCAGATCAATGAATATAACGCCACCCAGATCACGACGGGGGCCTACCCATCCGTTTAAAATTACTTCTTCGCCAATATTTTCTGCAGTAAGTTCTCCGCAGGTGTGTGTTCTTTTAAGGGTCATTCTTTTCGATGAATCGTAGAGTGAAAACTTTTGGTTATTAAGGCGCTGAAAATACGCATAATGTTAACGAATCGCTTAATCAATGTCGCAGGAACTTATTTTTCTGATAAATACCTTTGCCTCCTTCTTTATGACCGGCCTTATCTGGATCGTTCAACTCGTTCACTACCCTTCATTTCACTACGTGGGCACAGATAACTTCAAAGCCTTTCAGCTTCACCACGTTAATAGTATTGATAAGATCGTGATCCCCGTAATGGTAGCCGAGCTTGCAACCTCCTTTGGCCTGGCATGGACTGATGGATTCCTTAGCTTAAATGCAATCGGGTTTTATATCGTCATGCTAATATGGATATCAACGGGGCTTTTCTCTGTTCCGGCTCATTCCAAACTGGAATCCTCAAAAGATGACCATGCGATCCGGAAATTAGTTTCAACCAATTGGGTCAGAACTATACTTTGGTCACTAAAGTCTGCACTGAACCTCTACTTGCTGAGTCAGTTGATTTGATGCAGACCACCTGCCTTTAGGTTGATTCAGCGATCATTGAATGGGTGAAATTGCTCAGGAAAATTAAATTGGCGCAATTACCGCATTTTTAACTACATTATATGCCCTTCTGCGAGTGGGTCGTGGGAGGAACCATTCTACCTGGGGAGGTAAAATGAATATCATCGATACTATTGTTGCAGACGGCAACGAAATTTTCAGGCACGGGCTAAGTGCGATCTTACGTGATGAAGGCAAGTTTAAAATTCAAAGCGAGATCGATAATGGAGCCCTGGTATTAACAGCTTATGAAAGCGTTAAACCTGAACTCTGTATTCTCTCATTTAGCATGCCCGAGATGGAAGGTATTATCATTGCCAAGAAGATCATCGACAGAGATCCGAATGCCAATATCCTCTTACTTGCTGATGAAACAAATCGAAAAACCCTGAACGAGTTTCTGGATTCCGGGGCTTTTGGGCTCATACATAAATCAGCTCATAGGCTGGAACTGATCGATGCAGCCGAAAAAGTGGCTAAGGGCGAACGCTATCTGGGCAAGCAATTCTCAAAGATGATGACAGATGAGTATAAACGCCTTGCACAAAAGAAAAAACGTCCTGATCCTGTAAAATCGATCACAAAAAGAGAACGTGAGATCCTTGGTTTGCTTACTGAAGGACTCACAAGTACTGAGATAGCCGACAAACTTTATATCAGCCCTCGAACGGTAGAAAAGCACCGTACCAACCTGCTAAAAAAACTAGACCTCAGAAATACGGCCGCACTGGTTCGTTTTGCCATGGAAAACGAGCAGGCTCTTCTTTAAGACCACTTTTGTCTTTACCATTTTTTAAGTGCATAAGTTCTGATTTGTTATATATTCCAAGGACTTTGGCCGGTATAACTATCTGCCTTTCATATTCTTACTAAAAACCTACAATCATGAAAATTAAGTACTTCCCTCTCTTTCTGCTTTTCTTCTCACTTACTTTTTTAATATCACCATATTCTGAAGCTCAGTCGATAAAAACTGAACTTACTGTTGATGATTATTTTGAACTGAAGGATGTCGGTTCACCCGTGATCAGCCCGGATGGCAGATGGATCGCCTATACAGTGACTGAAACAGATTATGAGGATGACAGCCGTGAAACACGGATATGGATGAGCCCTGTTGATGGGGGCGAAGCCCTGCCAATGACGGCAGCCGGATATTCTGCCGGCAGCCCTAAATGGAGTCCGGATGGAAAATATCTCTCATTCATGGCGTCCAGAGGAGATGAGGAAAAGACCCAGGTATGGACACTGAATATGAAAGGCGGTGAAGCAGTTCAACTTACTGACATTGAGCAAGGTGTTTCAGATTTTGAATGGTCTCCGAAAAGTGACCGGCTTTTACTTATGATCAAAGATAAAAAAGAGGAGTCTGAACGTCCTGAACCCTATGTCATAGACCGACTCCAATTTAAGCGTGATTATGCAGGATACCTTGATCGCCGCAGGACACATATTTATACCTTCACTCCCGGCGATACCTCTGCTATTCAACTCACATCTGGTGATTTTGATGATTCGCAAGCTGTTTGGAGCCCTGACGGAAACAAGATCGCATTTGTCAGTAACCGAACTTCGAATCCTGATGGTAATGTGAACAGTGATATCTGGGTTGTTGATGCCAATACCCCTGATAAAGGACTAACGAAGATCACCCAAAACCCTGGCGGTGATTCTTCCCCGGCCTGGAGTCCTGATGGAAGGACGATCGTTCACACTTCAGTGATAGACACGAGTGCCATCTGGTATGCCACCAACAAACTTTCAGTTTCAGCTGCTGATGGAAGTGGAGATACCAAAGTTTATATGGATGGCCTGGATCGTAACATCAGTGACCCTACTTATTCTGAGGATGGAAAAACCATCTGGTTTCTGTTGGAAGACCGTGGTGAAAGCCAGCTTGCTTCTGTAAATGCTGATGGGAAAAACCTCAGAAGAGTGATCTCCGGTGACCTGAGTATCAGAAGTTTTGACCTCGAAAACGATATGATCGCTACTCTTCAGTCTACCGTTGACCGCCCACACGAAATATTTATTAAGCAGGGTGATTCTCAGAAAAGGATCACACATGTAAATGATGCCCTGATCGATGCCAAAAAGATCGCGAGAGTTGAAGAAATACGATTTGACAGTAAAGATGGAACTCCTATCGAAGGCTTTATGGTAACCCCTGCTGACTATCAGGGAAATGAAAGGATCCCAACTATATTATGGATCCATGGCGGACCGGTAGCACAGTATGATCACAGTTTTGAATTCATACCACAGTTATATGCGGCCAACGGATATGCCGTGTTACTAATAAATCCACGAGGCTCATCTGGTTACGGTCAGGCATTTTCTGAGGTTCTGTTTGCCGATTGGGGCAATAAAGACTTTGAAGATGTGATGGCCGGTGTGGATCATGCCATCGAAAGAGGCGTAGCAGATCCAAATAAACTTGGAGTCGGCGGTTGGTCTTATGGAGGAATTCTTACGAATTATGTGATCACTAAAACAGGGCGATTTGAGGGAGCCATATCAGGAGCAAGTGAAACCCTGTACCGGTCTAATTACGGACACGACCACTACCAGTTGACATGGGAAAAAGAGCTGGGACTTCCATGGGAGACACCTGAAAAATGGGAACGCATTTCGCCCTTTAACGATGTAGACAAGGTAACGACACCGACTTTATGGATAGGTGGGGCCGAAGACTGGAATGTGCCAATTTTAGGATCTGAACAAATGTATCAGGCCATGAAGCGTCTTGGCCTTGAAACGCAGCTTGTGGTCTACCCCGGTGAACATCATGGTATTCGCAAACCAACCTTTCAAAAAGATCGCTTTGAGCGATTCCTTGGCTGGTTTGATACCTATGTAAAGGGTGTTGAAGAATGAAATACGTAAAAACACGTAGGTAAATTACGTAATTCTCACCATTGACGGCATCCGCTCTTTAACGTAAGTTGTTTATGCAAATGGGGTAATAGCCGTCTGTAGATGATATCTGCCGCCACTCATTGAGTTGAGGGCGGCTTTTTTTATGCCCGTTACTTTTTCGAATTTAACTGTTTCATCCTCACAGCTTTCAGCTCCTGGAAGTTATTATGCTCATCAACCATAGAAGAAAGGGCAAACAGGTCATACAGAGCCCCCAAACCTAACACGCCTCCACTCAATATCCAACCGATGCCGGTTCCAATCTTACCCAGGTAAAAACGATGAAAACCAAAGATCCCGAAGAAGGATAGGAACCAAAATAAATAGGCTTTACCCTTCGACTTTTTTTCAAGAACGGTAATATTAGTTCCATTGATGATCGACAACTTTTTATTGCCGCCAACCTTGGCTATAAAATCTTCGTAACTCGCCAACAGTTTTTTGGCAAGTTTCCTGGACCGTGCAGACTCAGTTTCCCTGATATCCAGTTCTCCCTCCAACACCTGATATTCAAATACAAATTCATCGATCACCCTTTCCATTGACAACTTATCCTCAAGATAGGCCTCGATCTTTCTTCTAAGATTCCGAATGGAATCGTGGATAGTGATCATAAGATCAGAATCAGTATTCCTCTCACTATCACCCGATAGCTCTTCATATTTCTGTAACGCTTTACCAAGTGTCTGCTCTGCAACTAAAGCGATCTCATATTCTTCTGATTTTCGCATACTGCCCTATTGATTGATCCCTTGTCCTGTTCGAATATCAGGGTAAATTGTTTCAAAAACAGGCTATAAAATAAAAAAGCCTGATCCATTTAAGAATCAAGCTTTATTTATGTACCGTGGGACGGAATTGAACCGTCGACCTCACGATTATGAGTCGTGCGCTCTAACCATCTGAGCTACCACGGCATAAGTTTAAATCACTTTATTTCAGTGACTTACAGCAGATTTCAATTTTCGCAATTAGAACGTAAATCGTACTAATTCACCCCTTTTTGACCAAGTTTTGGTAACTGTTTGGTAACTACCTGGTAACTCCGAGGTAACGAATTGCACTGCTCATTATGTTAAAGAACGGTTTCGTTCTGCTGTTTTTAAAAACAGACTTAAATATAAGGTTTTACTTACTACTTCGTCAAAGTTCTTTTCCAATTTTCTTGGGTTTTGCCTATCATCCCCGACTTTTTTTCAACCCCAGTAAATTCAGGGTTTTTGGTAACTGTTTGGTAACTATTCGCCCTTTTTTACCCAATAATTTTAATGAATGAGCAAAAAACAGTCTAAAAAACCTGAGCAGGCCGGACTGCATGAGAAAAGACTCGCTGATCTTCTCAAATTTCTGAGCAATAACGAGACCACTATTAAATCTGAGGGCATCACCTACACTTCCAAACGGGGCGACGGCTATAACCACATAAAGGACGTGATACAACAAGTCACCTGTATGAGTGAGAAGGCTTACTATGCCTACTTCGAGAACATGGAGTTGGGGAATAAATTTTCAGAGATGCGAAAAGTGTATGATACGGTGGGCAAAGTTATACATACTATTCGACCTTATATGACTCTCGACGGTTCAGTTGACTCCCAAAAAAATTGTCTATTACAATCAAGATACGACATGTACAATCCTGAGAAGGATAATGATACACTTCACTACCTAAACGAATTCTATGACCCTTTTTATAATTCTGTTCTGACGAGCATATCAATGTTTGAAAACAACCCAATTAAGTTTCTTAGTTCTATACAGGAGAGTGAAACACCTTTCTATCCATATATTCAACTTTTGATTGATGAGCTAAAGGATAATGTCTCTGATGAAACCTTGAAAAGTTACAAGACTATCATTAAGAAATTTATTATAAAGTACAATGCTTGCATATCCTCTGAAATAAAGAATGGTTTTTTTAGTGATTATAAATGGTTATCAATACCGACCAATCCGGAAATTGCCAAGAAATTCTTCTTTTTAAAAGTTTCTTCAGAAAACCATCAAGCCACTGATTTATTTATAAATCCTTCAAAATATATTGATGTCCTTGATAATAGATATGAATACTTGTGGATGTTATACTTGCAAAAAATTGACTTCAAATTATGGCCAGAAATAGCTAAAGGACTTCTTCCAATTATAGCCATTGAACAGGGTCTTATGTCTTTATACATCGAAATAATGATATTTCAATGTATTGAAAATACTCGATTTCAGATAACATCAGCTAGCGATGACACAAGACCTAAACATGTACATACTGAATTTACACTTAATCAACTTTGTAAGTTATTAGCCGAATATCAATTCTTCGATATCGAACAAGATTTTATCTCAAATGAGTTTAATTTACTTCGCAGACCATTAAACATTCACCCAGTATATGATGTTGCCAAGTTAGGGGAAAGCGAACATATACTAAGTACTGCTCTTCTAAAATATATGTGGGAAATCTACTACAGGAAAATCACCTACGACCTATACATCAAAGAGAACCCTGTATATAATACACCTGTCCCTAGAGTTCGTACAGAAAACCTCATCAACCTTAATTCTAAGTAAAGTTCCGACTCCGCTAATGAAATAATCTCTCCAGCGGAAAATTCATTTCGATTTCTCCAGAAGTTTGGTACAGCGATCAACGTGATTCTATTCACTTGGTCGCTCCAAACTTTAATTAAATATGAAATCAAATGAGATTAAACGATTACCTAACATCAGGCGAAGCAGCCGAATACTTATCCCAACAACTCAAGCAGGAAGTAAACTATTACGACCTGGATAACCTGCTTCGGGCAAAATCCATACCCGTTCCAGAAAAGATCGGAGGACGAAGACTGTGGTCTCATCAAGATCTACAAAACGCGGCTAAAGCATTACGTATTCGTCGGGCTAAAAGACCTCAATTGACTCAGGAACGTTCACTCATCAACTTGGGGGAGTATTAAGATGAAAAATAATACCATGAGTGATGACGAGCTTTGCAAAAAAATACTAAGCTCATATGTTTTTGTATGGCCTTTTCATGCCTCTTTAGTTGATCAAAGGTATGTTTCTCTTGATGCAACGCTACTAGTAAAAAGAATCGAAGATGTTAAGGATTTGAAGAATGAATCAGATGCAGAACTGCTCGTTCGGCACATAGAAAGGTTTATAACAGATAGTCCACCTGATTTAGCTCCTATGACTCGCCTTCGGGTAGCAAGCCAAATTAACACAGACATTACCGTTTTAATTGGCGAAGAAGAAGCAAAAAGGATCTTTGATATAAGCGATTCAAATCTGGCTTTACTTAGAAAACTACATGGCATTGCCTATATCAAAACAAAGCGTGGCTTTCAATATAGCTGGAGAGACCTAAAAGAAATCAGCCGGAAAATAAAAGGCTCATCTGAACTCTAATCTCAAGGGAGCCTTCGACTATGGCTCCCATTTTTTAAACATTTTCTAAAAAACTATGGAAAAAGAATATCCAGTATCCACTGAATCCCATCACTCCAACGACTTGAAAGAGGCCATTTATTATCTCCCGGCTCAATTTGATCAGACTATTCTTTGCAAAGCTTTAAAGGCTGTGTATGACGAAGAAGGAAAAGATCTTGCCAGGGAATGGCTCTTCAAGACCAAGAATAATCTTCCAAAAAACTTCGATGAATTTTGGGAGGAGTCAAATCTAACGCCCTACCAACTCCAGTTTCCCGATAAATATTTAAATGATTCGATCTACAATACCGCTAAAGAAACCGGGTGGATTCCCAAAGCACTTCGAAAAGGCAAGCAAAGCAAGAAACCACCTTCAAAACGCAAGCTACAAGCCGTTGGTGAGAATTTACAGGCTTCGGAAAAACTGCATGAACAACTTACTCAGATCAAAGAGGACCAGTTAGAAGAGAAGGAAAAGTCCTACATCTCTCCCTGCATCAAGAACATGGATGGAGCCTGCTATGTGCATCCATTCATGTACAAAAATGACATTCCCGATGACCGGGAGGAATACCTGAAGCTCCTGATCAAGATTGTAGATTGTGAGGTGATTGTGCAGGAAGCCATCGAACACATCATTGATCAACCCGGACAAACTGAGGACGACAAGGAAGTGCGCTACCGGCTCCGGCTTACCAATCGTTTAGATAAAGATGTCATAACCATTGCCACCTTTGAAGAGCTTACAACCAAAACACGGTTCTCCAGTTTTCTGGTTTCCAAGGGATTTGTGAAGTTTATTGGAAATAATGACGTGTTTGATCGTTTCCATGAATTTCTGATCAATGATCAGGAGTATCCAACGGTGAAGATGATCACCAGCTGGGGTGAGTACAAACCGGGAGAATTTCTCTTCGAAAACGGACTCTTTGATGTGAATAAGCAACGTTTCTATCCAGCCAATGAGGAAAACAGAATTCAGAAAGGCAGGCAGTTATTGGTTTGTCCAACCGGAAGTGAGCTTGTACAACCACCCATCATTTCTATGCCAACCGATGATGAAGCTTCAGCTCATTTTCTGGCTGAAAAGTTCATGATGTGGGAATCCTTTAACGGAAAACTTAACGTGAGAGCTACATTGGGTTATGCCGTAGCTTGTTTGTTTAGCCGTAGTATCAAGGAACAGGATGGAGCCTTTCCCCTGATGTTCAAGTTTGGGGAACGTGGTACCGGAAAAAGCTCCAGTATGGACTGGTTCATGTCGCTATTTGGCTATCGCAATGGAAACCGCCAATCCGTGTCCAAGCAAAATACCATCAAAGGACTGATCCGAAACATGACCCTGCCTACCTCCTTTCCTTTCTTCCTGGATGATTATCGCAATCACGAGACCAACAGTCAGGTTCCGGATTTAACCAGTCCGATCTTGAACTGGTATCACCGCATTGGAACCTCCATGGCTAAGAAGAGCACAGATAACCAAACCATTGATACCCGCATGAAAGCCTGCGTGGTCATGACCGGAAATGATAAACCCACCGATCCGGCGGTATTATCCCGACTCATTGTGCTCAATTATTCCAAATTTTTGAAACGAAATGAGTTGGATATGATACCGAATGTCGTGCGCTCAACCCCCAGATTCTCTGAATTCACCGCTTTGGTGCTCAAAGATTACGAAAATGTGCGCGGTTTCTTCATGGACTTCCTCGATGGAAACAAAAAAGCTCTAGCCGATCAGGGATTCCAGGGGCGAACCGTAAACAACTGGAGCTATGTGATGGCAGGCATACAATGTGTGCCTTACATTCTCCCCAACCTACAGCATTGGTCGAATGAATTTGGAGCGCTTAAAACTGAAATTTATGAGGCCATTCAAAAAGAGGAGGCACTGCAAAAAGAATCCAATCCCCTGCATGAGTTTTTTGATACGCTGGAGCATTACGCCACCCAAAAAGTTGATCCCAACTCGGAGTTTAATCGGCGATTCTTTGTCCTTGATCACCGGCACTTTCGCTACAAACCCTTTGAAGCTTTTACCGATACCAATGGGAAAGTATATCAGGGAGAAGTGCTGTATCTGCATCCAAAACGAATTTGGTATGCCCTTCAGGATGCGAAGTCAGATGTTACCCGTCAAACCAATCTCAATACCCTGGAAGCCAAACTCCAAAACAGCAGTTACTTTTTGAATAACAGCGTGCAGGTTTTTCTAACCAAATCCATTGATGAGCCGAAGGAAAGTAATCTGCGCTGTTATGTGCTTCGTGTGGACCAGCTCAACGAGAAAGGAATGCTTCAGGAGCTCATCGCCAAGGCCAAAGAATACGAACAACAACGGGCCGGAAGATTAAGCGCTTAAAAGTTTAAAAAAATTCATGTCTTTTTCTGCTAAACTGCTAAGAATTACCCAAAATCTATTCATACACTCATTAAACCATCATTTCTTTACAAATAACTAACTGCTAAGGTCTGCTAACAGGTGCTAAGAGCCGCTAAAATTTCTAGCACACTTTAGCAGTTCTTAGCATTTTCTTTAAATCTTTGCTAAAGCCAATATCCCTTCTTTTATATAAACGAGCCTATCATTTAAAAAACTTAGCAGTGTTTAGCAGCTTAGCAGAGGTTTTTCTTTCTTTTTTTAAGGAACTATCGCCTAGATGATGACCACCCAATCATTATTTACTGATTCCTTGAAACAAATCACCCTAATTAGGCTACATTTAGGCTAAAATCTTTAGTTAATTACTGATTTTTTATAACGTTTCCATTTATAACCGCCTTAAAAGCAGATGCAGAGCAAAACTGGTTTCGTTTATTAACGATTATTGGCGATTTCTTTGAAATAATAGACGAATTAGTAGGTATAATTCAGGAGTCACGAATTACAAATCGCTGTTTAATGCAGTTACTAAGCTCTTTTAGAGAATAGTTTAAAAGAATTGGGTTATTTCGAACAGTGATAGGCTTTTTTTGAATAAACTAGTTGTCAGGAATGCTGTTTTATTCCAGTTTACTCATATAACTCCGTAGAATTCTCTTCGCTAATAAAATGGGACTTAATCATGGAAAAGATATTCCATTATTTAATTTTCGGGGTTTAGTGATTGAGTTTATTTAATTATCGGGTTTTAAGAGAGCGAAGGTTTAAAAAAGTGCATATTAATTGGCTTATAGTCTATTTATTGAAACTTTTCTAAACCTTCTGATTGAACAAATCTTTTAACAGATGGAATTTCATCGAGCTTTTCTACGCTTTCGGTATTGTAAATAACCCTCTCCCACGTTAACCTTGGAACCTTGGTAAATTTCATCCACTCATTAGGACTTTTAAAAGAAACTCATGAAATCCATCACATTTAACAGGGAAGAACTCTATAAAGAGTTGTGGTCAAAACCGATGACCCAAATTGCAAAAGAGCATAACATCAATAGTTATCAGCTTGCAAAAGCTTGTGAAGAGCTAAAAATTCCAAGACCAAGATCTGGATATTGGTCAAAGTTGCGGAATGGAATTAAAGTAAAGCAGAAACCCCTTACTGATTTTGAAAAAGATAGCTACACACTTGAAATAAGATCCATTAATGAAACTGATTTGGGGAACCTTCTTCCAAAGAACTACCAGCCACTCCAGGTTAAAGATCAGCTTAGAAATGCTCATTCATTAATCAATGACACGTATAATTTTCTAAAACATAAAGCGAAAGAACGGTTTGCTACGGATGAATACGGCAGACTTGGAACCCATAGATCAGGGTATGCTAATGTAAAGACCTCACTGAAATCTTTAAACAGAGCTATGCGCATTCTGGATGCTATTTTTAAAGAAGCAGAAAGGCAGGGATTTAAAGTCGGTACACTTACTAAGTACGATCGCAATGCCACATTTATCCAAGTTGATCAAGACAAGGTGTACATATCCATAATGGAGGAGGGAAAACAAAATAGAACCAGAATCAATGACAAAAGTTCAAGGTGGCCAGAATATGAATATGACAGATGTACTACCGGAAAATTAAAGTTACACTTGGCTACAAATGTCTATAGTTATTCTTCGAAGTCTCTTTCTGATACCAAAAATAAAACTCTTGAAGAACGAATAGACGAGGTTTTTCCAATACTTATTCAGATTGCAGAAAATGAAAAAAGAAGAAGACTTGAACGAGAAGAAGAAAATAGAAAAGCTGAAATTGCTCGTAAAATCCGAGAACAGCAAGAGCGGGAGTATCAGGCTGAAATGGAAAAAAGAGCACAATTAGAGGAACAAGCTACCCTTTTTACTAACTCAGCATACATTTACCAGTATATACAAGAAGTCGAGAGTCAAGTAAACAGTAGTAACTTCACCAATGAACAAACCCAAAAATTCAACGAATGGAAAAAATGGGCTCTGGAACATGCTGATCGATTGAATCCAGTTAAGCAAAAATTGGATTCATTTTTAAGTGATGCTGAAAATGCTTGTTCACAGAATCCATCTGTTCACGATTCGTGAACATGGTAAAAAAGTGAACAAATAGATTGTTGTGCCAGCTTCACCAATAGCTTTTCCGGTAGGTTGTCAGCTTCTCTAATATCCACTTACAGATTATCGTGATAATGTTTTAAATGCTCTATCGGTTTTTATTACTAGGTTAATTTTATCTTCTAATTCTTTTTGTGAATAAATAATCTTCCCAAAATGCTTTATTTGAACTTCAGGATAATTGGAATCTATTTGGGTTGATTGTTTTCTTAAAAAACTCTTCAATTTTTTGCCAACAGTTAACTTGTACTTTTCTGAATAATATAATGTGTTAATGAGGCATAGCTGATGATTTGGATTTGGATAAAATGAAATTTCCAACTCTTTTTTTCTTAGAAAATTTAAGAAGTCCTCATTATAGATAAATTCTTTCCTATTTAAATGATATATAACTGAGGAAAAATTGAAAAACGATGTATTTGGAATGACCTTAAAAAGCTTATAGTCGATTTCGTTTTGGTATTTAAAAGCCCATGTATTTTTGGTTTCCCAAAGATCCACGTCCATTTCTCCAATCTTTATTTTGAATCCACCAAAACTATTCTCTCTATATTCATAATTCTCGATAACCTCCCTAATCCTAGAAATATCTTCAACTACAAAATCTATATCTCGTAGTTCATGGCTATTTAAAAAATAATTCCTTATAACCCCACTAAAAACATATATGTCTACTCTCTCTATAGTCTTATTTATGAATGTAGTTAATTCAAAAGGAGTTATTGAAGTTAAATAATGATAGAATGATAACTCCTGATCCTTAACAACTTGTTTTATTTCAGATAATTTTTTGGCCACTTAATTTTTGATAATGTTTTAACGCAAATTGATCCGTCATTCCAGTTATAAAATCAACGATTATTCTCAATTTATAATAGTCGTTAAGTTTTTCAAAGCTCTTCAACTCATCATTTTCTTTAATTCCATTTTCTAAAAATGCTGATAACTTAATACTCTTTGAAATCAGATTTAGGGCTCTTCGTTTATAGTGTTTTGATCCCCCGAATAGAAATTGAATATAATAATCAAGCAATCCGGAAATAACAGCATGACCAGTTAATTCTAAAAACTCTATTTCTCTTCTTTTAAAGATATTTTCAAAACAAAATAAATCCAATGTACTGGCAACATTATTAGAATCATCGTCTATAAGTTCTAAGTTATAAGTTCCTTCTTCGATTGATTCAATATTCTTAATAAAGTTTTCAACGGTGAGATCAACCAAATAGTCAATCAAGCTGATTCTCAGTTTAATAATCTTAGTATTTCTTGTATTTATCCCTTTTACCTCGTCAGAATTTTTAAAAAGTTTTTTAAAAAGAGGCTCATTATTAATGCCTTTCTGGAAAAATTCTTTGATAAAATCATAGTCATAAAGTCCTTTATTGTACCCATCTTCAATGTCCATTACATAATAACAAATAGAATCTGCAGCCTCCATAAGATAAGCCAAGGGATGACGTATATATCCATTTGAGGATTCTAGACCACATTCAGAAGCTACTTCTTTAAATACCTCTTTTTCAGATTGAAATATCCCAATTTTATTTGTGTAAAATCTCTCAGAATTTTTTTTACCAAAGTTTGGATATTTCAAAAATGAACCTAATGTAGTAGAAGTTAAATTAAGTCCATAGGTATCCTGAAGGATTTGAAGTTTCGTAAGTACTCTTAACCCCTGGGCATTGCCATCGAAAAAAGTAAAGTCACCTTTTTTGAGCCCCTCCCCGTTTATGTACCAGTTAAAAGTAGAGAATCGGACGTTATTTGGTGTTGATTAAGGTACTCATTCGGGGTTAAATCTCCGAGTGAGCTATGAGGTCTGAAGGAATTGTATTCGTTTCTCCAAGCCTCAAT